>CALKNV010000069.1 GCA_938091935.1 uncultured Pseudomonadales bacterium | reverse complement strand
GATGAAATCAATCGTGCACCCGCGAAAGTGCAGTCGGCTCTGCTAGAAGCCATGGCAGAGCACCAGGTCTCTGTGGGCCGCGAATCTTTCACTCTGCCAGACCTTTTTCTGGTAATGGCCACCCAGAACCCGATCGAGCAGGAAGGCACCTATCCCCTGCCAGAGGCACAACTTGACCGTTTCCTAATGCACGTAACAATCGATTATCCTGCCGCTGAGGCGGAGCGAGAAATTCTTAATCTGGTGCGAAATGAGGCAGCCAACAAGGCTGCTGAGACACCGAATCAGATCGCCCAAAGCGACCTGTTTGCGGCCCGTCAGGAAATTCTCGCCATGCATATGGCGCCAGAAGTTGAGGAATATATCATTCAACTCATCATGGCGACCCGCAAGCCGGAACTGTACGGCGACGACCTCGCCGCCTGGCTGGAATACGGTGCCAGCCCTCGTGGTACTATCTCCCTTGATCGCTGTGCGCGTGCTCACTCCTGGATTCAGGGACGTGATTTCGTCAGCCCCGATGACGTTCAGGAAATTCTATTCGATGTACTGCGCCACCGCATTCTGTTGAGCTTCGAGGCCGAAGCCAGTGGTGTCACCCCGGACCGGGTACTTGAGACTATTCGCGAGCGCGTCCCATCAGCCTGATTCATAGCGGCCAGTCACCATGTCTCGACTAGCAATCGACCCCCAGCACGCCCGCTACCAGAGCAAAGGGGCGGTAATCACGCTTCAGCAGCTGCTAATCCAGCGTCATGCTGCACGCACCCTCGAATACCTGATGCACTCCCGATCAATTGCCGGGATATCAGGCCTCCATCTGTCCAAAATGCGCGGCCGCGGCATCGATTTCGAAGAGTTTAGACCCTATCAGGCCGGTGATGATATCCGCCTCATAGACTGGCGTGTCACTGCACGTACAGGTCGGCCATTTACTAAAGTCTTTCGGGAAGAGCGCGAAAGACCCGTCATAATAGCGGTAGATCAGACCCAAAACATGTATTTTGGCAGTCAGGTCGCCTTCAAATCCGTGGTTGCCGCCCAGGCGGCAGCAGTATTCTGCTGGCTTGCCATCGACAACGGCGATCGTGTCGGTGGCCTGGTTTACTCCGACCATAGCTCTGCCCTCGTTCGACCGAAACGCTCGCGCCGCTCTGCCCTGCATCTTCTGAATCAGGTCTTCCTTTATAACCAGAGGCTGCAAGAGACCAAGGATCCGGAGCACCAGCAAGCCACCGCCCCTGATTTCAAGCCTGGCTTGGCCTCCGCACTGGGACAGATTCGTCGCATCACAAAACCGGGCAGCACGCTCTACGTCATTTCCGACTTCATGACCCTGGATGAAAAGGCGCTGCGATACTTAAACCAGTTGGCGCGTCACAATAATGTCGTCTGTTGTCTTGTCTATGATGCCCTGGAGGAAACTCTGCCAGTACCAGGCATATACAGTATTACCGACGGGAACCGAAAAGGGGCGCTCAACACCCACAACAGCAAGGCTAGAGCACGCTACCGTGAGCAATTTAAAGAGCGCATGCAGTACCTTGAAGGCGAACTGGATAAGCTCCAGATCCGTCTAATCAAGATGCGCACCAATCAACTGGTGGTTGAACAGATTCGAGAATGGATAGCGAAGAATTATTAAGCCAATTGGCAGATATTCATCTACCTGGGGAGGTGAGCTACTGGCCACCGGCGCCGGGATGGTGGGTGCTGGCCATTTTAGTGCTAATCGGCCTGGTTTATCTGGCTTATAAGCTACGAATCCAGGCTCAGCACCGAAAGATTTGTCAGTATGCGCTGGCCGAGCTTGATCGCTGCATGGAAGAATTCGCAGCGGCGGATAGTTCAAACCCCGATGCGAATCTCCTGAGCTACGTGAATGAAGTCAATTCTGTCTTGCGACGGGTGGCCCTGGTGCATTTCCCTAATACCGATGTGGCTGGCTTGGGCGGCCAGGCCTGGGTTGATTTTATTCGACAAAAAGGTGACTCTTCCCTGCTCAACGAGCAGATCGCAGCGGCCCTCAGCCACGGTCGATTCCAGACCCGCGTCGAAGTCGACAGCCAGGCGCTGTATGAACTGGGCCGATCCTGGATTAACAGTCTGTATCAGCATAATCATAGAACGACTCATGAGGCCGTACCGCTGGAGGGTTCTACCAAGTAATGCTTGAATTTACCTGGCCCTGGGTCTTCCTGGCACTTCCCTTGCCACTTCTTATATACCGTCTGATGGCGCGCGCACCACGGCAGGATGCTGCCCTGTACGTACCATTCTTCAGTGTTCTGAGCCGTCTGCAGTCAGACAACGAAAACCTTAGTAGTGGTCGTCTGTTAAATCTGATCTGCTGCACGCTTATCTGGCTATTAATGATTCTGGCTGCGAGCCGCCCTCAATGGCTCGGCGATCCGGTGCAACTCCCTTCTACCGGTCGCGATCTCATGCTGTCCGTGGATATTTCAGGCTCTATGGAAGCCCAGGACATGGTAGTTGGGAACCGTCAGGCATCTCGTATCGATGTGGTAAAAGCGGTTGTGGGCGATTTCGTCGAACGGCGTGAGGGCGATCGACTGGGATTAATCCTGTTTGCGGCCCATGCCTATATCCAGGCGCCTCTGACATTCGACCGCGCTACCGTAGGCACATTGTTAGAAGAGGCCGAAATCGGCATTATTGAAGAATCAGCCACGGCAATCGGTGACGCTATCGGGCTCGGGGTTTTACATCTCCGCACCCGTCCTGAGAATAGCCGTGTGCTGGTCTTACTTACGGATGGGGTGAATAACGCCGGTGCCGTATCGCCGGAGCAGGCTGGGCAATTGGCGCAGCAGGAAAACATCAAAATCTACACCATTGGCATCGGCGCCGACCAGGTCGTACAGCGCACCTTCTTCGGGGCTCGGGCTATCAATCCATCAGCTGAACTGGACGAAGCGGTGCTGACTCAAATCGCAGAATCTACTGGAGGGCGTTACTTCCGCGCCCGTGATGTCAACGATCTGGTGGAGATTTACGAGGAACTGGATCGATTGGAAACGATCGAGCAGGATGAGCAAACCTATCGCCCTACCCGCGTTTTATTTTACTGGCCTTTGGGCGCAGCATTGATAATAAGTTTTATCCTGGCGCTGTTCTCAATACCCTGGTTATCTATGGCAGGAAAAGCCCGCATAGAGCCTGACGAAGCTGACGAATTAGCTGATTCGGAGGTGAGTCGCGCCTAATGGAAATCCTCATCCCCACCACTTTACTGGAAAACTTTCATTTTCTAAGGCCAATTTGGCTGCTCGCACTGATCCCTGCCTTGATCTTTGTGATTGCCCTGTGGCGAGTAAATACCGTGGTAACCGCCTGGGACAAAGCAATCGACAAGAGCCTGCTGCCTTTCCTGCTGGATCGCAGCAAGAATGCATCACAGCGCACTCCTCTATTGCTGCTGCTAACCGCCTGGACTTTGAGTGTAGCTGCCATGGCCGGCCCAGTTTGGGAACAACTGCCCCAGCCCGTTCAAAAGCGGGAAGACGCCATGGTGATCGTGCTGGACTTGTCCCTGTCCATGTTCGCGCCGGACCACCAGCCAACTCGTGTAGATCTGGCCAAGCGCAAGCTGAGAGATATTTTGGCCCTGCGCGAAGAGGGACAGACGGCACTGGTTGTCTATGCTGGCGATGCCCATACCGTGACACCGCTGACCGACGACGTGGTGACCATTGAATCATTGGTGCCTTCCCTTAGCCCCAATATCATGCCCTTGTTTGGCTCCAATCCGGTGGCTGCTATCGATATAGCTATCGGCTTGTTGGACGATGTCGAAGCCACCAGAGGCCGTATTCTGCTCATGACGGACGGTATCAACGGCTTTTCCGAAGAACAATTGCTTGCGAACACCATTCAGGAAACAGATTACGAACTCCTGATTATGGGGATCGGCACCGAAGAAGGCGCCCCAATCCGTACTAGCGACGGGAGTTTTCTCACCGATGAAACTGGCGCCATCGTCACCCCTACGCTGAATCGACCTGTTCTCCAGTCATTGGCTAATCGCACCGGAGGCCGCTACCACGATATTCAGTTAGCTGATTCCGACCTGGCCTTCCTGCTCTCAAATTTTGACCTGCTGGATAATGAAGAACTCACAGAAGTCGAAGAAGAATTCGATGTCTGGTACGAATCTGGGCCATGGCTCTTGCTGTTGGTATTACCCCTCGCCGCTATGACCTTTCGACGCGGATGGCTGTTCTCTCTGGTGCTGATTACCACTTCCGGGGTGTTTATTCCCACTGAGCAGGCCCATGCCCTGGATTGGCGGGATCTCTGGAAGACTAAAGACCAGCAGGCTGCAGAGGCTTTCGCAAATGAAGATCATGAAGTTGCAGCGGCCCTGTTCGAGGAGCCAGGCTGGTCCGGCGCAGCCAACTATCGCGCTGAGAACTATGAATCAGCAGTAGCCGCTTTCAGCGCGATCAATACGCCGGATGGTCACTATAATCGGGGGAACGCTCTGGCTCTCGCAGGCAACTACCCCGAAGCCATTGCCGCCTACGACTCGGCCCTTGGGCTGGATCCAGAGCATGAAGATGCTATTCACAATAAAGAAATAATTGAGCAACTGCTGGAGCAGCAGGAGTCAGAAGAAGGCGAGCAGCAGGAAGGCGATAGTCAGGAAAATCAGTCAGAGCAGGATTCACAGAATCAATCTGAACAGGAAGAAAACAGCGAGCAACAAGACCAGCAAAGCCAGGAAGGCAATGAGGAGCAGCAGGAGCAACAACAGCAGAACCAGCCACCTGAAGAACAGGAAGGGTCTGAGTCCAACAGCGAGCAGAATACTCCATCAGAATCAACCAACGAAGAGTTCGAAGAACAACAATCCCTGGAACAGTGGCTCCGCCGCATTGAAGACGACCCTGGTGAATTATTGCGACGCAAGTTTCGCTATCAGTATCGCCAACGTCAGTTGAATGGTACCGCGAACAGCGGGAGTGGAGGCCAGATATGGTAAAGCGCTTCTTGATATGCCTGTTGGCAATCGCTTCGGTGCTGAGTATCAGTCCAGCCGCAATGGCACAGGAAATAGAAGTCTCAGTTGATCGTTCTGAACTGGCGCGCGGAGAAACTCTCACCTATACGATCCGGGTATTTGATCAACGTCAGGGCATGCAGTTAGACCTGACACCCCTTACAGAAAATTTTGATGTGCTGGGAACGCGCACATCCAGCCAGATACGCTCCATCAACGGCACCGTCGAGTCCTGGACCGACTATATTGTGACCTTGTTTCCTCTTACAGAGGGCGACCTGGAAATCCCCTCGCTGGAAATCAATAACGCAACAACCGAACCCATTACTGTGAGCGTGGTTAATCAGGGGCCTCGCTCCAATCAGTCCTCAGAAGAGCTGTTCTTGGAAATAGAGGTCAATAAGGAAAGCGTGTACGTACAGGAGCAGCTCTTGTTTACCGTACGCCTCTACTACACCATCAACGGTATTCGTAATCCCCAATTTACCGAGTTGGAAATGGCAGATACTGTAATCCAACTTATAGGCTCCCCCAATCAATATGAAAAGCTAATCGATGGGGTTCGTTATGGCGTGTACGAAAAGCGCTACGTCATCTTTCCACAACGCAGTGGGCCGCTGGAAATACCAGACATCCTGTTCCGGGGTGAAGTGACTGACGGGTCCAGTAATTTCGTATTCAGAAACCTGAACACTCGAAGGGTAACCGCATTTATCGATGGGATTACAATTGATGTATTAGAGCGACCGGCCAGCGCAGCTAGCAGTGGATTCTGGCTACCCGTAAGCAGCCTGACTCTCGAAGAAACGTGGAGCGATGAGCTCACCGATGTTCAGATAGGCGATTCCCTGATTCGTACAATAACTATGGTCGCTGAAGGCCTTGATGGTGCCGTACTCCCGCCATTCGGTGGCACTGAACTGATTGGCGCAAATGTTTATCCTGACCCCTCAGAAATCGATCGCACCTTTGTTGATGGTGCTATCGTAGGTACCAGAGTCGAGACTATGACTATCGTACCGACAGAGTCAGGTGCTTTGGAGATTCCCGAAATTTCCATACCCTGGTGGAACGTGGATACTGGCCAATTAGAAGCCACTGTGATTCCCGCCACCTTCATCGATATCGTTTCTGTAGAGGGTGCAGCCCCAGCCGAGCAGGCTGTCGCGAGCACAGGAAACCTGGAAGAATTACTGGAGATGCCCCCTACAGTAGACCAAGACATGATCGATGCACAGGCGGAAGCAGAGTTTATCGAGGTTGATGCTGACTGGCTTAACTACGTCATTGTTGGCGCTTTCTTGATCGTACTAGCCAGCATCTATCGGTTGGTGGTAATGCCAAATCATGCTCAGATTGCAGCATTCGTTCGCACTCAAAAACGACGCATTGATGAGCACTACGCTCCGGCAAACAATGAAAACGTAGCCTACAAACAGTTACGCGATGCCCTTGGCAAAAGCGCTCTAAGCCAACGGGACCTCAACGAAATCCGCAGCCGCTGGATTGTGTGGTGCGACCATTTTATTGGTGAACGCCGGGTAACCAGCATGGAAGACATTCTGCAGCAGCATGAAGCACCACAGTTACATGAGTTTGCCACTGCGCTGCAAGCTGATTTATTTAACAGCGACTCCTCACCTCAATCTAAAGGCTTCGATGCCCAAGCTTTAACACAGTGTCTTGCTGGACTGCGAGCAGAACGCGCCAAGCAAACAAAGCAGCAGGCCAAGGAAGACCGGTACGCGTTGCCACCACTCTACAAAGCCTAATCATAATGTTCCTCACACCCTATTTCAGGGTGTGAGCTCTCAATACCAGTTTAGCGTGAAAGACTCAAAACTCGTTTATTCAACATCCGGAGATAACAGCTGCGCAACATGCGGCAAGCCTCTGCATAAGTGTCGTTGCGAAAAACAGCTTGAGCCTGCAACGGGACAAGGCTCGGATCATGCGTTGATCCAGTTGCAACGCAAAGGACGGGGTGGCAAAGAAGTCACTGTAGTGACTGGTCTAACACTTAATGGCATGGAGATGCTGACACTGCTGCAGGAACTGAAGTCCTCCCTGGGTTGCGGCGGCACACTAAAACAGCAACAGCTGGAGCTGCAGGGAAACCGGATTAATGCAATCAAGAGCGCACTCAAGTCCAGAGGAATCACTGCCAAGGTGTCTGGCGTCTGAGCTATTCGCTCAAGTAGGAATCGTTTCGTCTCAACGCAGCACGAAGTTCTCTTAACCTGGCCCGCATAGTCTTGAGATACGCTTTTTCAGTCTGCGCGGTGATTCGGGGCTGTGCGTAGTTCAGGTGCACATAGAGTTTCGTGAGTTCGTTCATAGCGGAATCGAGGTCTGGCCTCAAGCTAACCACCCTGTCTCGATAAACCAACGGGCCTTCACCCGGCAATCTTGGCAAACCGATTCTAGCGAGCTCACCACTTATCTTGAGGTAGACTTGTGTGATTGAATCACGTGACTGAATGCCATCCCTGCGTATTACGGTAAGTCCGATGCCGATCACCACCGCCCCGGCAAGCAATACCAGCAGTGAAATCAGCTTTTCATCGTCTATTTCGCCAAACAACTCGTCGAAGAGCTCAAATTGCTGCTCTTCATTATAGTTAACGACCCTTCTATTCCATTCGTATTCAACGGCTTCCAGGCGCAGACGCAGGGTATTAATCCAGTTGAACCCACCCAGGCCAACCGCAGCCAACAGTGATTCTTCCATAAACGCCGGATCATCAGCGAGAGCCGCTTCGACACCCTGCTCTATGCGTTCTGGCGAGACGGCGCCGGTTGGATCAACCCGAACCCAGCCCTCCCCGTCCAGCCAGACTTCGCTCCAGGCGTGAGCATTGTATTGGTACACCATCATGAAGTCTTCGTAGCGATTATACTTCGCACCGTGATAACCCACTACGACTCGAGCAGGGATATCCGCGGCTCGCATCAGAAAAGTGAAGGCACTTGCATAGTGTTCGCAGAACCCTTCTTGGGTATTAAACAAGAAATCATCGACACGGTCCTGACTCAGCAAAGCCGGGTTCAAGGTATAGAAAAACGGATTCTGCTGAAAAAAAGCCAATACGGCGTAGACATACTCGCGTTCACTGTTCTCGGCAGCCCTCAACTCGGTGGCGAAGGTCTTAGCCCGCTGATTACCTTGTTCAGGCAGCTGCAATGCCCTGCGCCGCGCACTATCCAGTAATATCAGATCGGTCTGATTATTCGGAAAAGAGCGCATATCGTAACTGGTGCGCGTGCTTACCAGTCCACTGTTAAAAACTTCAAAGTTTCTACTCTGAAAAAGGTTATCAGTTTCCGGCTCAGCAAGATGTAAACCGTAGAGCCAGGGTTGTTGGGTGGGTTCCAGGATAACGTTGTATACGAGTGGCTCTCCCTGAACAGTGATACGGTCCTGCCATTGCCACTGAAAATCTGCCAGCTGCGACGCGATGCCATAGGATGAACGTGAGCGGGAACGGCTCCAGGTTTCCCCATCGAATTCTTCTAACACCAGCCCGCGCCAATACAGCTCTGCATGCAGAGGCGGCGGTGAATCCTCGAACTGCACCCGAAAAGCAAGCTCATTGGAACGCCCAAGTTGGCTGAGATCACCGGGAGACATTTCGTCGGTGACTCCGGTAGTGCCTCCACTGGTTGGTACCGGAACCGCCCACAAGGGCGCTATCCGTGGGAACAGCAAAAACAGCACGATAGTCAGGGGCAAGGCCTGCAGCGCAATCTTAGTCGCAATTCGCAGCGTCGGCTTACGACTGGCTTCCTGTCCTGAGCGATTTACCGCAATCATCGCACCAACTATTACGGTCACGCACAGGGAGACATAAATAGTCATTACCGCACTCTGAGAATACAGGAATGCCACCATGGACATCACAAAGCACAGACTCAGTACCACGTAAATGTCCCGCTGGTATCGCATCTCGATAAGTTTGAAGACGAAGCCCAGAGTCAGCAGGCTCGCCGCACTCTCCAATCCAATGCCGAGACTACGCATCTGATAGACCGAAACCCCCAAGGTGAACAATACGGCGACAATCCTGGTTAATTTCCCTGGGTAGCTTAAACGACCACTAAAGATCAAAAGGCGCCACACCACACATGTCAGCGCAATCAGTAACAGCCATGCCGGTAAATTTATAATTTGGGGAAGAATAACCAGGGTGACTGCGGAAAGTACCCACAACAGAGCTGCTCGAGGGATTTGGTAGCCTGCCTCCATCACTTTCCTCCAAACAGCGCCAAAGTGCGCAGCAGCTTCTTTCGATGCTCGGGACCACTTCCAGGTGGAATTTCGATGCCGGGAAGCTTCATGCCAAATGGAGTGTTGCGCTGAGATAACTGAAGCACACAGTAGCAAAGACGCGAAAGCCTCTCCTCAATTGAAAAACCGAAAAACATATCCCAGTCTAGCCAAACCTTACTGTCCACATAGTCAACGAACTGCTTCACCTGAAGCCCCTGCCCTCTGGCTACGTTTTTCCAGGCAACCTGACGTAGAGGGTCTCCGGGCACATAGTCACGCAGCCCGTAGAAGTCTTCGCTGCCCTGAATGCTAATAGCGGAATCATCATTGCCGCTAAGGCCCGCCGTGAACTGATCCATCTGAAATGGGATCGGCTTGGGATAAACCAGACAGTAGAGCTCGAGGTCAACTATGCTCCAGGCCCGCACCAAGCCCAGCGGGAAATAGGTAGTAACCCTGAGATAGGGGGCCTTGCACTCTCCCCTCTTCACCGCCCTCGTAAATACTCTAACCTCAAGCTGATCATTCTCCACCAATTCGGCCCTGACGATAGCATTTTTCCTCTTCGACGCACCTCCACCATCAAAGATTCCATCCTGAAACTGAAGCTCGAGCGACTCATAACTGTGCTCTGCGCTGCGTGAGATGCGGATATTGAAAGCGATTTGCTCGCCGCAATAGACTGAATCCGTGGGCATAGCAGTCACGGTTAGGTGATTGAGGTTATTGAAGGTATGAAAGATGGCGAGAATAAACAGGCTCGCCATCATGAAGGCAAGACCAAACGCGAGAGATACGGCATAGTTGATGGCAGCAATGAAAACCAGCGCGTTGGCGGTCAGAAACAACAGGCCATGCCGTGATGGCAGGACGTAGATAGTTCGCTGTTTCAGGGTAACCTTCCGCCGAGGCGGCATACGACGGGCCATCCACTTTGCAGCACGGTGGCGCCATCGGCCAGCCAGACTTGTTGCATTCGATCGCATCAATATTCCGCTACCAACGCAAGGTCGTGGATTACCGCCCTGAGTTCCAGCACTCAGGTGAGTACATCCACCTCATTAAGTAAACGCTGCACTAGAGATGCGCTTGTGTGACCGTCTTCGTCAGCTACTGCACGAAGCCGGTGCTCTACTACAAAAGGTAAAATGGTTTGCACGTCTTCGGGCACTACGTGAGTACGCCCACACATCAAGGCCCAGGTTTTAGAAGCCCGCATCAGCGCCAGACTGCCTCTGGGAGAGAGCCCATAGTGGAACCCCTCGCCGCTTCTGGTGTAATTCACCAGTCGCTGCACATAATCCAGCAGTGATGAACTCGCCGTGACTTCAGCAGATTGTTGTCGGAATTCAGAGATTTCAGCAATGGTCAGACACTGCTGAACCTCCATCAGCTTATCACGCTCCGTATTCATCTCCAGCAATTCCCTTTCAGCTCGCTGATCAGGATAACCAAGACGCAAACGCATCAAAAAACGGTCCAGTTGAGATTCTGGAAGAGGATAGGTACCAGCCAGGGTCACTGGGTTCTGAGTAGCGATGACGAAGAATGGCTCGGGCAGAGCTCGGGTTTCACCTTCAATCGTAACCTGGCGCTCTTCCATCGCTTCAAGCAAGGCAGATTGGGTCTTCGGCGTTGTCCTGTTGATCTCATCGGCGAGGATAAGCTGGCTAAAAATAGGACCAGGATGAAAAGTGAATTGCGCGGTATTCTGATCAAAGATTGAAATGCCCAGGATGTCGGCGGGCAATAGATCACTGGTAAATTGGATGCGATTGAATTCCAGGCCAAGCGCCCTGGCTAGTGCGTAGGAAAGTGTCGTCTTCCCCATGCCCGGCAAATCTTCGATTAACAGGTGCCCTCCAGAGAAGAGGCAACAGAGGGAAAGCTTGATCTGGTGTTCTTTACCCAGCAAGGCCTTACTGATTTCGGAAACCGCACGCGCAACCTGTTGGGAATGGCGATTTCCAACAATCGGTGCTGCCGCTGCTGATTTTTCACTCAGGTTAATAGAGCGCATGGACATAGATTAGTTGGAAAACTCAGCCGTCACTCTGTAAATCAGCCACCAGGTTTTGTTGCCGAGCCATGCTCTTTTTCTTCTTTCTTGCCGCCTTGGCCGCATCGCTTCGAATCGTTTCCAGGCGCTTGAGGTAGACCTCATCGACATCGCCGGTAATGTACTCACCATCAAATACTGAGCACTCGTAGCGACTGATCTTCGGATTCCCCTCGGCGGCAGCCGCGATTAAATCTTCCAGGTCCTGGTAAATTAACCAGTCTGCCCCTATCAACTCTTCAACTTCATCATCGGTCTTGCCGGCTGCGATTAGCTCTGTTGCTGCAGGCATATCAATCCCATAGACATTGGGGTAGCGAATTGCAGGTGCTGCCGAAGCAAAGTAGACCTTCTTGGCGCCGGCATCCCTCGCCATTTGAATAATTTGCTTGCAGGTGGTGCCGCGAACTATGGAATCGTC
>CALKNV010000068.1 GCA_938091935.1 uncultured Pseudomonadales bacterium | reverse complement strand
GAGCGAAGGTTTGCACTGTGGGTCTTGAGAGGCTGGGATTACCCAGTGAGTTCACCAGCTATAGCTGGTAAAAATTACCAAGACTACGGTGAAAATCGGCAAAAATTTAGCAGGTAGTTGGGGACAGACTACCATTTGGAGCTCGGGCAACTGGGCAGATAGAAAGCTTCGCTGGCTGACTGAATTCAGGGCAGTTCTAGATCAAAGCTAGATCAAAGTCAGGTCAAAGATAGATCTAAATTAGATCAAAGCTATGAAAAAGCTGGATCAACCCGGAACACAGTTAAAGCAGGCCTCGAAGTTGGGGACAACTGGATTACTCACGGAACCAGGCATCAGTTGTAAGTTAAATACAAGGAAACAACTATGATTGAAGATAACGGCAACAAAGAAAAAGCACTTACCGCTGCGCTGGCGCAAATCGAACGGCAATTCGGCAAGGGTTCCATGATGCGACTCGGCGATACCGAGCGCGAAGCCATTCCGGCGATATCAACCGGTTCCCTCGGACTGGATATCGCCCTCGGCATAGGCGGCTTACCAAGGGGCCGTATTGTTGAGATTTATGGTCCTGAATCATCCGGTAAAACCACGCTGACACTTCAGGTTATCGCAGAGGCCCAGAAGGCTGGTGGCACCTGCGCTTTCATCGATGCTGAGCACGCACTGGATCCAATTTATGCCGGCAACCTGGGCGTCGATGTTGACGATCTATTGGTCAGTCAACCGGACACTGGTGAGCAGGCCCTGGAAATCTGCGACATGGTGGTCCGTTCCGGTGCTGTTGATGTGGTGGTGATTGACTCCGTCGCTGCTCTGACACCCAAGGCTGAGATCGAGGGTGACATGGGTGATAGCCACATGGGACTCCAGGCACGACTGATGTCACAGGCCCTGCGCAAAATGACCGCGAACATCAAGAATTCCAACACCCTGGTGATTTTCATCAACCAGATTCGTATGAAGATTGGTGTGATGTTCGGATCCCCAGAAACCACTACAGGCGGCAACGCCCTGAAGTTCTATTCCTCTGTCCGCCTTGATATCCGCCGTATAGGATCGATCAAGGAAGGGGATGAGGTCGTGGGTAATGAGACCCGGGTTAAGGTCGTCAAGAATAAAGTGGCGCCACCCTTCCGGCAGACTGAATTCCAGATTATGTATGGTAAGGGTATTCACCACTTGGGAGAGGTTATTGATCTGGGCGTGAAACTTAACCTGATCGACAAGTCTGGTGCCTGGTATGCCCACAAGGGTGAAAAAATCGGTCAAGGCAAGAAGAACGTTGCTGCATATCTGGAAGAGAACCCGGAAATCGCAGTTGAGATTGAAACAGCAATTCGCGCCGAATTGCTGGAGGACGACGCCAAGGCCGAAGCTGAAGCGATTGAAGCCAGTGAGGACGTAGTTGTCCTGGCAGACGCGAAGAGCAAATCAGCCTCCTGATTTGTGCCTGGATCTTGCATGACTCTGTCGCGCAATAGCGATAAGCAGCAGTTAAGTCGCCAAATTGGAGCGGCAGGTTGTGCAAAATTCAGAGGAAAGTTTGATATCTGACTAGTAACAGCTGAAATTCAGCGTTGTTGATCTGGATCGGACAAGGCTAATCATGAACGGTCAACACGAACTAAGACGAATCATGCTAAACAGTCAGAAAGTCAGAAAGTCAGAAAGTCAGAAAGTTATATAGATAGAAAGCTAGAAAGTTATATTAATAGACAGAAAGATAAAGTTTGTAGTTAGCATTGATTGCTTATTTCGACCGATTACATTGGCTGATTACATTGAAAGATAAAGAAGACGAAAAAGAAGAAGAATACAAAATAGATAAAGTAAATCACGCTACCAGTGATGTCCCCGTTCTCCGGCGGGCCGCCATGGATTTCTTGGCCCGCCGGGAACACTCCTTCCACGAACTTCAGCACAAACTTCACCGAAAATTCCCAGACAGTCCCGCTGCGCAGCTGGATGATGTGTTGCAGTGCCTGGCGAATGAAGGTCTGCAATCCGATGACCGATTCACAGAGTCCTGGGTGCGCTACCGCCAGGGCAGGGGTTTCGGATATCACCATATTCGAAGTGACCTATGTGCTCGCGGGCTGTCAAACACGATAATTGACCGATATCTTTTTGATGACGACGATGTATGGTTGGATAGCGCGAGAGATCTAGTGGCAAAGAAACTTCGATCCTTGAATACTGAAATAATTGAGTTCGGTAGCAAGCCCCACCGGAAACTCTTGAAATTTCTGGAGTCCAGGGGGTTTGGGCATCGCGAAATCCGCCAGGCCTTGGAAGAAGTGCTTCATTGATGGCCAAATACTGTGCGCTGGATAGAAATACCCGCTAATCCGATCTGGCTAGCTACCCGCCAAACTGTTACTCTGCCTAAGCCCAATAATTTCACAGTAGGTGCAGTGCGTTGAAGTATGCTCTTCATATTAGCTGTGTCTGCATTTGCCTGGTTGGCAGTACAACCATGGCCAATGAGTTCTATCAACTCGGATTGAATGTCGGGAACGAAGACAACTTGCCCAGAGGCTTTGATTCCAAACACCAGCTGGATGCTAATTTTTTGCAAGCCAGCCTAAGTGCAGGGAAATTTTACCAGCTGGGATTAAATAATTCATTGACTGTCTCAGCAAATCTTGAAGGTACTCGCTACGACCAGCTGAAAGGCTTCGATAATCACAGTATTGGCTTCTCGGCCGATTATGGACACAAGCTCGGTTTTGGCGCCTATGCGCCACGATTGGGTATCAACTTGTCTGCCAGTCGCCAATTCTTTCAAGGCGAAGCGAGAGACAGCGATCTCTATGGCATTGAGCTTTCCTACAGCCGCCGACTCAGTGCTGGTCTCATGTTAGCTGGAGGAGTGGATTTTAGTTGGAGTCGAACCGGTGACTTACCTGAAGATCCTCGGGTAACAGCCCTTGGTTATGATCCTGAGATAAGACTTCCCTATGAGCTTTTCAACTATGATGCAAAGAGCCTGTTCGTAAACGGTGAGTACGGGTTTGAGAATGGTTTCCTTTTGGGTTTGGGCTATCGCCGCATTCTTGGCGCAACATTGGCGAGCACTCCCGTGCCGACGCAGAAATGGTATAAGTTTTCTGACGCATTCTATTCAGACCCGGCATTCGGATCTCGAGACTGGTTTGCCTATCAGTTGGATGCCAATACCGACGAGTGGTCCTTGAGTGGTTCCTGGGCGCTGGGCATAGATTCATCTCTTAATCTCGATGTCACCTGGAATGACTCTGCTGTGCCGGCTGCACGCAGTTACACCAATACTATTATTACATTTGGCCTGGTGCACAATTTCTGATGATGACTCAAATGTTTGCTACTCATACGCGCAGTTCCATGTTGTCGGGCTTAATTGGGTTTGTGCTTATTCTTTTTCTTTTTTTCTGCCAATCAGCATTGGGTCAGGACCTTCGAATAGAGCTCACCGATGCTGACGGCAACGCGCTCGAAAATGCGGTTATAGAGTTGGTCTTACCTACAGAATTGAAGTCGTCGTACCAGAGCGTGCTTGCTGAGGCGATTGACCAGCGGGACAAAGAGTTTGTGCCTGCTGTGACAGTGGTACCCTCGGGAAGCGAAATCAATTTCCCCAACAGCGACGACATACTGCACCATGTTTACTCTTTTTCACCTGCCAAAAATTTTAACATCCCACTCTACGGCCAGGGAGAGAACGACAGTTTTGTCGAGACTTTTCCTGAGCCTGGCATTGTTGAAATTGGCTGTAATATCCACGATTGGATGCTCGCCTATATCTACGTGGCGGAGTCTTCTCTGTATGCCCTGAGCGGTGAAGATGGCGTCGCAGTGTTATTTGATCTCCCAGCCGGTGAATTTTCACTGCGTGTCTGGCACCCCCGTGCGGCGGCCAGTCTTGAAGACCTTACCCAGACGGTTTCCCTGTCCTCAGATAACATGACTTCTTTCTCCTTGAGCCTGGAACTGCAGCGTGATCGCAGGGTGCGCCGAGCACCTGGCGCAAATAGGAGACGATACCGGTAACAGTCCCCTTGACCAGTATCGAAAAGCAGTCACCGCCGTCCGGTCCCGAAGCTCCGGCAGCAAGCTTTGCTTCTCTATTTACATTCAAGAGTTTCCGTTCTCGCCTGGTGGTGTTTCTTCTCTGTCTTTTGTTGCCAGTATTGGGCGGTATTTTTTACTACGTCAATCAGAACAACGAGGAATACACGGAAGAGACTATCAATACTTATTTGGAACTCGGTGCCAACGTTTTTGATTTTACCCGTCAGCAGCAGGCTTATACTCTTGAGGCAATAACTGGGAGTCTCACCTGGGACTTTGGTTTCCGCGCAGCCTATGCTACTAATGATCCTGCAACCCTTTTCGATGCAGCCTTGAATGTGCTTGAAAGGTCTCTGGGTATCGCCGACATGCTGATGATCGCGGATCTCGACAATCAGATCATAATCGATACGGAATTGCAGGGTGGAGAGATGCTTATCGGCACCTGGCTGGAATTGGTGCAAGAAGCGGATGCCAGTGAAGAGGGGATAGCCGAAAAAATCGTGACTATTGGTGAAGACCCCTATCAGCTTATTGCCTTGCCTCTCTACTTGCCAAGACAGGTCGCCTGGATCATTGGCGGCTTTGCCCTCGACGATGGATTTGTTCAGCAGGTCAGTGACACCATCGTCTCTGATGTCAGTATTCTTCGCCTGCAGCCCGGTCAGCCCAGTGAGATTGTTGCTTCTACGCTGATAACAGCGCGCCAACCCATCTTGTTAGGGCAGCTGCAAACTGAGGCAGATTATTTTGATAATCTGCAGCGCATTGATTTCGGCGATGAGGAATATACAACGCTGCTACGAAGCTTATACCAGGACCCGCTATCCGGTGGCCAAATCCTTGCCGCGATCCAGCGCTCCTACGATGAGAATAATGAAAATGTGCTGCAGTTTCGCAACCTACTGATTCAGTTTTATTCCCTCGTCATCGTGTTGAGTTTAATCGCGGTAATCTATTTGGCCCGCTCCATCACTAACCCGCTGAGTCATCTTGCCAACGCGGTGAAACGGATTGAGGCGGGGGACTATGCCAAGCAGGTGGCCGTCCGCTCCAAGGATGAACTGGGCGAATTGGCTGATTCCGTCAACTCAATGGCTAGCGGACTGGCCGAGAAAGAAAAGGTCCGAGATCTGCTGGGCAAGGTGGTCTCCCATCAGATCGCGGAAGAATTGTTGAGCAATCCAGTTGAGTTGGGCGGTGAAGAACGTACGGCCACAATCCTGTTCTCTGATATTCGAGGTTTTACCAGCTTCTGTGAAGATCTGCCGCCACAGGAAGTACTGGAGGAACTCAATAAGGTACTGAGTTGCATCAGCGATATTGTTGAGGCGCACAATGGTGTCGTGGACAAGTTTCAGGGAGATGCGGTCATGGCGTTGTTTGGGGCGCCGGTTTCGAGCCGAGACGATGCCGTAAATGCAATGGCCGCTGGTCTGAAAATTATCGCGGAAGTGGGCAGTGCAGAGAATCCGCTCAGCGCCTGCGTCGGCATCAATACGGGTCTGGTGGTTGCGGGTAATCTCGGCTCGGCCAATAGGCTTAACTATTCTGTGATTGGGGACGCGGTAAATCTGGCGGCGCGCCTGGAGAGCCTAACCCGACTCTACAATGTCGCTAATATTGTAAGCGCCGCAAGCAAGGCGGCGGCCCCAGACTTTGTATACCGAGAGCTGGATGAAGTGCAGGTGGTGGGCAAGAGCAGGTCGGTCAGTATTTATGAATTGGTAGGAACTGTCGACTCCGTGACCCCTGAAAAGCAAGCGGAATTGGCCCTATTTGCCGCGGCCCTGGCTGCCTATCGCCAGCAGGATTGGGCACGCGCACGGGAACAATTTACCCAGCTTCTTGAGACATGCGACAATAGAGAATTGCATCAAGTATTTCTGCAACGCATCAAACACTATGAAGACAATTCGCCTGGGCCTGATTGGCAAGGTGTGTATACGTTCGACAAGAAATAGAGTTCTGCCACAACGCTTCCTTAAAGGTTGCCTTGAATAGCTAAGCTTCAATAGCGGGGCTTCAATTTCGGTACTGAAATTTTGGTACTGAAATTTTGGTACTACTATTGCAGTACCCCATTAGCAGTACCCCATTAGCAGTACTCCAATAGGAGTATCCCGACAGCGGATATTCAATAAACAACTGTCAATTACAGGTAGCGCTCAGCCTTAACGTCTTAATCAATACACCGTCGTAAAAATCAACATCGTCAAAATCAAAACCGTCAAAAACAACATGGAACAATTATGCAGTTAATCAAATCCTTCCGCGGGCTGCGCCCGACACGCGAGCTCGCTGAAAAGGTAGCGTCCCATCCCTATGATGTATTAAATCGTGATGAGGCGTTCGCCCTTGCGAAAGACAATCCACACAGTTTTCTGCATATCAACAAGCCTGAAGTCGACATTGATCCTGCCGTAAGCGTATATGACCCCAGTGTTTACGCCAAGGGTCGAGAAAACCTGGATCGATTCATCGCTGCAGGTACGCTGCGCAGGGATGAGAAGGACACACTGTATGTCTATCGACAGGTCATGGGCGGGCATACCCAGACGGGCCTGGTGGCAATTGCGTCAGTGGATGCCTATGAAGCTGACCTGATCAAGAAGCATGAGTTTACCCGTCCTGACAAAGAAGATGACCGGGTCAACCATATGGATGCGCTGGGTGCGCAGGTTGGTCCGGTATTTGTCACTTACGCAGCGCAGGCCAAAGTTAACGCGTTAATAGAGCAGGTGACCCGCGGTGAACCTGAATATGACTTCGCTGCCGAAGATGGTACTCATCATACATTCTGGACGATTGCCGACGAGGCTTTAACCGAGGAACTGGAAGCGGCCATCAATGGACTTGACTGCATCTATGTTGCCGATGGCCATCACCGCTCAGCGGCTGCTTCCCGCGTACGTGCCCTGCATAAGGATAGAAATCCAAACCATCGCGGAGACGAATCCTATAACTATTTTCTGGTGGTCTTGTTCCCCCACGACCAAATGCAAATTCTGGACTACAACCGCATCATTAAAGATTTGGGTGGCCAGTCCAGTGCAGAATTTATTGGCGCACTGTCAGAGAAATTTGAAGTAAACACAGTGAGTGATGCGGCCGCCGCAAAACCCACTGGCGCGCAGCAGTTTGGGCTCTATCTGGACAAGCAATGGTACCGGTTGCAACTCAATACAGCCGCGGCGGCTGCAATAGATGCTGACGATCCGGTTAATTCGCTGGATGTCAGCATCATGCAAAACACCATACTCGGGCCGCTGCTGGACATTCAGGATCAGCGCACAGATAAGCGAGTAGATTTCGTGGGTGGAATTCGAGGGCTGACTGAGCTGGAAAAAAGGGTCGATTCCGGTGAATGGCAGGCGGCGATTGCGCTCTATCCTACTTCCATCGAAAGCCTCATGGCCATTGCGGATGCCGGTGAGGTAATGCCACCGAAATCAACGTGGTTTGAACCCAAGTTGAAGAGTGGTCTGGTTGTTCACGTGCTGGATTGAAGCTGCGGCTTGCGCTGGCTATGGGTTTGAAACTGAATTTGACACAGTAGTTGAAATTGAATCAGCTGCGGTATTTGCTCACCTTTTCCCCGGTTCTGAGTCGAGGATGTGATTCCGTTTTGAGCCAGCTTTGATATAGGGGACGGGGCCGACAGGATTAGCAGGAGCAGTGATCTTGAGTTGCCAGCTAAACACTTGATCGAGTGCGATCAAGTACGATTAAGAGTGCTATCAAAATTGCGATCAAAGGTGTGACGGGGGTTGGATCAAAAGCGCGATCAAAAGCAGCGAGCCAGAAAAGATCAGTGCTTGATCTTGGTCTCAAAGACACACGGCGCTGTATCAGCGGGTGAAGCAGGATGCTGGTACTCACCGCCCAACACAGTGCCCCTGAACCTCATGCGCATACACATATAGTTCATCAGGGACTCTTTCAGGCTCGACTTTGTGTCTGTTAAAAAATTCATGGTTGGGTTGCTCGTCGTGTAAACACTGTGGGTTTGCTCATTAAACGCCGCCCGCGTGTATTTGGTTGACAGTCTCAGCTGAGAATATTGAAACCATTTGTGTCAATCGGGGGCAGACTGGTGGCTGGTTCGTTCTCTGAGCGGATAAACATCAGCCTGAATGAAAGAGCGCGGGCTCCTTCCTGGAACCCGCACCTAATCATCGATCTTCAAGGTCTGGCTAGCCGTCCCACACTTCAGGATTGCCGTCAGGCAAGCCAGTAAGGGAGTACTTAAGCGGCGTTGCGATCATCCTTATTGAGGTCGATCAGTTTGCCATTGCCGTTCCCGATGGGGATCTGTTTAGGCTTCATCGCTTCCGGAATCTCACGCACCAGGTCCACATGCAGTAGGCCATTCTCCACGCGAGCACCGGTCACCTCGATATGGTCCGCCAACTGGAAGCGGCGTTCGAAGTTCCGGGCGGCAATGCCGTGGTGGAGATAGTTGTGCTGGGCACCATCGTCATTGTGTCGACCCTTCACGGTCAGGGTGCCTTTCTCAGTCTGCAGGTCCAGTTCTTCGGTGGTGAAGCCGGCTACAGCCATGGTAATTCGGTATTTGTCCTGCTCCAGCAACTCAATGTTGTAGGGCGGGTAGGATTGGGCGTTGTTGTCGCTGCGATTCACTGCATCAAGCAGGGAAGAGAGATGGTCGAAGCCCACGGTAGAGCGGTAAAGGGGTGCAAAATCTAACTTTCTCATGACATATCCTCATGGTTTGGCCGGTTTGGGCCTGTTAAGCAATATGAAGGAGTCCACCGATTCGGTCGGACGATTCAAACGACCTCACAGGAGCATCGCTTGCAGAGTTATAAGTGGGGTGTGGAAAGAGGATTTCAACTGTCGAGCAACGAATTTTGCCAGCCTCGGAAACCCTGAGGAAACCCCCGGTAGTTAACAATGTCCAGATTTGGGCGTGGAAAGTCCCAATCCGCTGCATGAAATCGCTTGTCTGATGCCCAAAAATTCGTGGGAACGTGGGAACGCTTGTGATCGAGATCACAGGAATTCTTAAAGTGATTTCTAGGAGCTTGTCAGAATTTTTGTAGCTATGTCAGAGGCCTGTACTGCAAAAGTGAACAAGCACCTGAGAAAAGGTCATAATCTTGTGTACGAGGATGTTTGCAAACACTACGGCGCTAAGTCCGCTTATTAGGTATTTGCAAAGCCTTTGAAATAGTAGGGTTTCAATTCCCACAGGTTGGCCGAGCATCGAGTCGCAGGCTAGGTTGAATAAGATCGAGTAAGGATCGAAATAAGAAGAAACAAGCACCCGAAGCCATCGGCCTAACTAAAAAGAGCGGCAAAATGGGTATTGTTTTGCTCAGAAATCTCGCAGCGCGGGCGCGCTGCGAGATTGATCTGAAGGGTGGTTGTCAGATCACCAGCCTATTCACGAATTCATGCACCGGCGCTTGTTCGAGGCGGCTCTGATCCTTACGCAGGCTGGAGATCTCCTCACAGCGCGCTACTGGGAAGCGGGTGGCCAGGTTAGACTAACTATTACTCCAGCAGCGGAATACCTTCCTCGCGCCACCAGCAAGGTGTCGCTGTAATCCATCCAATTGCCCAGGCCGCTTTCATCGGATCCATCTGAAATTGAGTGCCCGGCACCCGCGCGCCGTTAGTAGCCACGGTGCCTTCAACCAAAAGTCCAGGCAACTTTGTGCACTCGAGGGGGCTCGGGGCCAGAAACCCTGAGCTCGGCGTATCCAACAAAATAATGGCGGGCCGTCTCGTAAGCCTCGCCAGAATCAATCTCAAAACCACCGACATTGTCTACGATATCCACTAACACCTGATTCGGCGCTGCGGTCATTCAAGTCAATATTCGAAACCGGATAAAATCAAATAAAAACAGATAGATAAAACTCTTTATTAAACTATTTTTTGGGCTTTGAAAGGATAGCTGCCAAGCACAGCAAAGGCAGTCCAGCCGTTTGCTGGTGATGGTTTGTTTATGAGGGGGTCCCCGCATAGCGGGGAAGCGGTCATAAACAGACCCCTTAACTCGAAGAATCCTAAACTGCCAGCGAAACCGCTGTTCAAGGGCGAATCACCTCTCCCTAATGTCCACCCATTCCGAGGTCTCAGGCCCCGTATAATCCGCACTAGGCCGAATAATCCGGTTATTCCCTCGCTGCTCCTTCACATGCGCCGCCCAGCCAGTAAGCCGCGACATCACGAAAATCGGGGTGAACAGCTTGGTCGGGATGCCCATGAAGTGGTAGGCGGAGGCATGAAAGAAGTCCGCATTGCAGAACAGCTTCTTCTCGCGCCACATGATCTCCTCACAGCGCACGGATACCGGGTACAGCACGGTATCGCCGACGTGATCCGCAAGCTTCTCCGCCCACTGTTTGATGATGACATTGCGCGGGTCAGATTCGCTGTAGATGGCGTGACCAAAGCCCATGATCTTCTCCTTGCGCTCCAGCATTCCCATCAGCGCCTGCTCGGCCTCGTCGGGGGATTGCCAGCGCTCAATCATGTCCATAGCAGCCTCGTTGGCACCGCCGTGGAGAGGGCCTCTCAGGCTGCCAATGGCGCCGGTGACGCAGCTGTGCATGTCTGACAGGGTGGAAGCACACACGCGGGCTGTGAAAGTCGAGGCATTGAACTCGTGCTCCGCATAGAGAATCAGGGATACATTCATGACCTGGCTAAACAGCTCAGATGGGGTTTCTCCAGACAGCATATGGAGGAAGTGTGCGCCGATGGAATCATCATCAAGCGCGGTATCTATGCGTTTGCCTTCATGGGAAAAAACGTACCAATAACAGATAATTGAAGGCAGAACTGCAAGCAACCTGTCGATGGCGTCATCTTGCTGACTGAAGTCAGTTTCAGTCTCCAGGTTGCCCAGCATTGAGCAACCGGTGCGCATCACGTCCATCGGATGGGCGCTGGCGGGAATGCGCTCCAATACGTCCTTTAATGCCTGGGGAAGGTCCCGTAAGCCCTTAATTTTACTGACATAAGCTTCTAGCTCTGCCTGCGTAGGTAAATGCCCCCGCAGCAGAAGGTGGGCAACCTCCTCAAAACTCGCTTTTTCCGCCAGCACGCTGATATCGTAGCCGCGGTAAGTCAGCCCGGTGCCGGTCTTGCCGACGGTGCACAAAGCCGTTTCGCCCGCGACCTGGCCCCTGAGGCCTGCGCCCCCTAATTTTTTCTCTGCCATGGATCTCTCCGTAGTCTATGGAATCTAAATGAATTAAGTATTCTTCTTAACCATCTGAAATAAATGATTTATTCGGTGAAAAGCTTATCCAGCTTCTGCTCATAGCTGTGGTATCCAAGCACCTCGTAGAGCTGGTCCCGGGTCTGCATTTTGGGAACCACGGCCGTCTGGTCACCGTTGATTGCGATGGTTTCGTAGACTTCCAGCGCCGCTTTGCTCATGGCGCGGAAGGCGCTGAGAGGGTAGAGCACCATGGCGACACCGGCCTCGCCGAGTTCCCCACAGTTGAATAGCGGGGTTTGGCCAAACTCGGTTATATTGGCCAGGACCGGGACATTCACGGCTGCTACAAACTGTTGATATTGCTCTAGTTCCAGCATGGCCTCGGGGAAGATGGCGTCGGCACCGGCTTCAACGCAGGCCACGGCCCGGGCGATTGCCGCGTCCATTCCCTCAACCGCCAGGGCGTCAGTCCGCGCCATGATGACAAAGTCATCGTCGCGCTTGGCGTCAGCAGCGGCCTTGATGCGGTCAGTCATCTCGCTTTCCGGGACGATTGCCTTGTTAGGACGATGGCCGCATCGCTTCTGAGCGACCTGATCCTCTATATGTACCGCGGCAGCGCCAGCTTTCTCCATCGCCTGAATAGTGCGCACGATGTTGAAAGCGCCTCCCCAGCCAGTGTCGATATCCACCAACAGGGGCAGGTCGCTGGCGTTGGTGATGCGCTCAACATCGGCGATGACGTCATTGAGGCTGGTAATCCCCAAATCCGGCAGTCCGTAAGACGCATTGGCCACGCCGCCGCCAGAGAGGTAGATCGCCTTGTGCCCAGCATCGGCTGCGAGCATGGCGCAATAGGCATTTATGGTGCCCACGATCTGCAGTGGGTGATTGGCATCAAGGGCTTCACGGAATCGTTTTCCGGCGCTGAGTTTTGTCATAAATTATTACCTTAAAATTATTCTCTATCTATTTGATCTAAATTATAAATTAATGTATTTTTTTGCGTTGGTGATGTGACGCCGCATGAGCATTTCGGCCAGTTCGCCATCGCGCTGTTCCATCGCGTCGACGATGTGGTGGTGTTCTCTGAATGCACGTTCCGGGCGCGATGGTTCGCTGCTAGTCTTGACCCGGCACAGCCGGAGCAGGTGGTAGAGCTCTCCACAAAGTATGTCAAACAGGCGTTGGTTCCCGGAAAGGCGCACGATCTGGTAGTGAAAATCCAGGTCACCCGCTTTCTGATAGTAGAGGCGACCATCTTCGGATTGAATCTGGGCTTCATGGGCGGCCAGCAGATCGCGCAGTTTGCAGCAGTCTTGGTCATTGGCTCGCTCAGCAGCAAGCCTGCACGC
>CALKNV010000067.1 GCA_938091935.1 uncultured Pseudomonadales bacterium | reverse complement strand
GCTGCCTACGCGCTTAGATAGTGCTCGTTGCTTAATGGAGTCGGATCAAATCCTGTCGTCCCGACCAATTTCATTTAATTCAAATTCAGCAACAGCATCTCTTGGGCGACACAGCTGCCTACGCGCTTAGATAGTGCTCGTTGCTTAATGGAGTCGGATCAAATCCTGTCGTCCCGACCAATTTTTCCTTCGATCAAATCCAGCAAGAGCACCTCTTGAACACCTGGGCTGTCTAAGCGTCAGTATCGCGCCCGTTGCCTAAGGGAGTTGCCTAAGCGTCTTGATAGAGCTCGTTGCTTAGTGGAGTTCCTTCAATAGACCTCCGGACGATCCCCTAAATCAAATTGACCCCCGCCATGCGCTAACGGTGAATACCGGTCCTCAATTTCATCCAGGTATTCGAGGATTGCCTCCAAAGCATAGAATTGCATGGTCCTTCCGGTAGTCAGGGACAATAATTCCAGGCGGTTGTAGACGTCTTCGGGTAAATCCAGATTCAACATAGCCACTCCTCCATGAGTGTTATCGATTGCCCTGTAATCGCAGGTTTTAGTCGTGCATTGGAGGGCGCACTTCCATGGATAGATCTGAGTTGAATACGTCCCTGTATTCTAAGGTGCGTCCTTGCTGAGAGTTACTATAGGAGGGTAGGGTTTGCATTTGTCGTGTCAGTTTGCTGACACCGTCGCGCTGGCTGTCACCCAGATGTGACAGCGGGTTGCTCCGTGACTTTCAAGGTAAGAACCAAACGGAATACAAAGGACCAAATAGAAGACTAAATAGAAGACACAATCAAAGACAAAACCGCAGGCAGCAACTAGTTCAGTACGCGGTAACCGCGGCCCATCAGACATCGCTTAATGACGCGTTCGCGCTCCTGCAAACCGCGTCCGGCGCCGCGGGCACCCCCGCCGACTGCCCCGACTCCGGCACCGCGCTGGGCTGTGTCACTATCCCCGATAACTGCGCCAAATACGCCTCCGATCGCAGCGCCAGCTACAGCACCTACCGTAGCCTGTCGACCTAATTGCACCTGATCGGCGACGTTTTGACAATCAGCAAGATCAGCTTCATAGCGCGCCATATTGACGCCCTGGGTGTCGATGATGGGATTGCTGCCAGTCAGTTTTTCAACCGAGCGACAACTGAAAAGGCCGAAAGCCAACAGTGCAACAACGACGGGTTTGCGATTAAACATAATTAAGTGCCTCTGAAATTAGATAACGCAATGACGGCCGCAGGGTTGACCGGTAAATTTTATTTTCTACAGAGAGTACAAGATGAAAGCTGAATCGCACTTAAACCGTTTGAGTAAGGGGATGGGTGGAGCGAAGGCCTCGGATTGAGGGCATGAAGTGGTTAGTTTATGCTCGGAGACTTCGGCCTTGCGGCCAAGCTGTCAATTGTCAACAAATATACAACAAATATACTAATGAATAGCTGGAACATAAATCCTTCGCTGGCTTCGTAATAGATGCCCATCATGCCTGCCATAGCAAACAGAAAAGACAGGGCCAGCAAAATAAAGACAATTTCACCTGTGCTGAAGCCTCGACTGACGAGGGCATGATGCACATGGTCGGTGCCTGGTTTGAATGGCGATAAGCCACGCAACGGACGCTTAAACAACAGATTCACTGTGTCGAACAGCGGTATTGCAATAAACCATAAGGCATAAACTGGTGCAAACAGACGCTCATCTCCTTGGGAGCCTTCAATCAGCAGCCAGGCCAGTATGAAGCCCAGCATAGTGCTGCCGGCATCACCAAGATAGACTAATGCTTTGCGTTTCCACGGGCGGCGAAAATTCATGGCGAGAAACGCAAGAATGCTGCAGATTAGTAATGAAATAAAACTGGCCATTCCAAAATTGCTGCCGGCGAGTGCCGTCACGCCCACACTGCCAAGGGCGATTACCATAAAACCACCAGATAGCCCATCTACACCATCGGACATGTTGATAGCATTTATTACGCCAATAGTCGCAAATACTGTGATTGGAATTGCTAGAACTGACGTTTCAATGTTGCCTATGTAAAGTATGTTTCCAAATGAAGCGATTTGATTTTCCGCCACCACGGCCATGGAAAGAGCTACGAGTGAATGGCCGCCCATACGGACAGCTGGTTGTAGATCTTTGATATCGTCGACAGTGCCAATAAATAGGACCAATGCTGAGAGCAAGAGTAGTGGCGCAAATTCGGCCAGCAGTGATGGCAGTGCGAGGCTTATCAGCAAGACTCCGATGAATATGCCTATACCGCCCACCAGGGGTGTTGCAGAATCATGAGTCTTACGACCTCCCGGAAAATCAAGCAAACTTACTTTTGTCGCTAGAGGTCGCAGTCCATTGAGGACTGCCAATGTGAGGGTGAAGCAAGCTATGAGGTATGGAGCAGTGATTTGGTTCATGTCTCGTGCTGAATCTGCATAGTCTTGTGGGTCTGCGAGCAATGGGAGCGTATTAAATAACGATTAATTAGCGCTGCATAGGAGTCAGCTCGAGGAGTAGCAGTCGAGATTTTCATAAAAAATTCGAGTCAATTTATCCTGCAGATTGTTGTTGAAGGCGAACTGTAACGTATCGCTCTTCGACTGCACAGGGCATTCCTGAGCTGAGTTAGAGTGATTTCCGAGATTTTGATGTTTACCCTGATTCTGCAAACTTTAAAGGTTGATGATTCGCGAGAAAAACGCCGTGGCGAACTCAACAAAGGCAAACTGTGTATCTCGGCAAACGACGGTAGTCGGTCAAGGTCAAAGGGAATTATTACCTGGGGGTGAGGCGCTGCATGAGTTTTACTCAAGCAATTCGCAATAAAGTAATTTGCCCCTGAGGGAATTATAAGAGGTATCCGAATTTGATCAATCTATTGGCCGATTTATACCAAAAACCCAATATATAGTATTTTTCGGCCAACACATGCGCTAGAATTTGCCCGTAATAGCACTGACACAGCGGTGACCTCTCGCGGACTTTGTATTTCAGTGCGGCATTTTAAAAAGCTAAAAGCGCCAAGTGCGCGGAATAATTAGAAATTAGTCCTCTCGTGTCACTTTTTAACCTCTGGATGGGCAACTGATGCGCCTCAAGTGTATTAAGTTAGCCGGCTTCAAGTCTTTCGTGGATCCCACCACGATCAACTTTCCCTCCAATCTCTGTTCGGTGGTTGGTCCTAACGGCTGTGGAAAATCCAATGTCATCGATGCAGTGCGCTGGGTGATGGGAGAGAGTTCTGCCAAGAATCTGCGTGGCGAGCACATGACTGACGTGATTTTCAACGGCTCTGGCGCACGCAAGCCAGTTGGACAGGCCAGCGTTGAGCTGGTGTTCGACAATCACGACCATAAACTGACCGGGGAATATGCGAATTTCACCGAGGTGTCCATCAAGCGACGGGTAGATCGTGAGGCGCAGTCTAGTTATTTTCTCAACGGCACCAAATGTCGCCGCCGGGATATTACCGACATCTTCCTCGGCACTGGCCTCGGCGCGCGGAGCTATTCCATCATCGAACAGGGCATGGTGTCCCGGCTGATTGAGTCCAAGCCGGAAGAATTGCGAGTCTACATAGAAGAAGCAGCCGGTATTTCCAAATACAAGGAGCGCCGCAAGGAAACCGAGAGTCGTATCAAGCGTACGAAAGAAAATCTCGAGCGCCTGGAAGATATCAGGGAAGAGCTGGAGCGACAGTTACAGCACTTAAAACGGCAATCTGTCGCGGCGGAAAAATATGGTGAATTAAAGGCCGAGGAACGCCAGACCAGCGCCAATCTCAGTGCCCTGCGTTGGCAGGCCCTGGATGCCGAACTCAAGGCCAACCAGGAAACCATCAGCCAGCTTGAAATCCAGATCGAGGCGACTATCGCTGAACAGCGATCACTGGACGCCAGTGTCGAGCAGCACCTGTCGGACAACGCGGAGCTCACTGACGCCCTCGGCGAAGTGCAGGCGCGTTTCTACAGTCTGGGGAACGATATCGCCCGCATCGAACAATCCATTGAGCACAACCTTGAACGGGTGGAGCAGCTCAAATTGGACTTGTCAGAAACGGAAGAGGGCTGGGAGCAGACCCGGGAAGAGCTGGATATAGATCTTCGCAAGATCACTCAGCTGGATGCTGATCTGAAATCGGTTGAACCACAGCTTGAAACTGCCCGCAATGACGAGGAGAGCTCGGCGGCAGAGCTAGCCCAGGCGGAAGCGGGCCTGCAGCAGTGGCAGCAGGAGTGGGATGAGTTCAACCAGCGTGCGGAAGCGCCGCGCCAGACCGCAGAGGTTGAGCAGTCCCGCATTCAGCAACTCGATCAGAGTATCGAGCGCGCGCTGGAGCGGCGCAAGCGCCTGCGCACTGAGCAGCAGCGTTTGCTGGAAATGCCGACCAGTAGTGAGGCCAGTCAGGCCGAGGCGGCGCGGGAAACACTCGATGCCGGGCTTGAAGAGATAAAGGCAAAGCTGGTGGAAGCCCGCGCCGGCATAGATAACAAACGCCAGGCGATCAATGAGACACAGTCGCAGCTGGATGAAGCCCGCGGCGAGTTACAGACCGCCCAGGGCAAGCTCACCTCCCTCGAAGCGCTGCAGCAGGCGGCGCTGGGGCAGGATAATCCGAAACTCAATGAGTGGCTGCAGGCGCGCGGCTTTAATAATCAGCTGCGACTGGCCGAAGGCCTGCGCATCGACAGTGGCTGGGAGCTCGCGGTTGAGTCGGTGCTGGGTGAATCGCTACAGGCGATTTGCGTCGAGGGCCTGGAAAACGTGGCCCAGGTATTGGCGGACTTGCCCCAGGGCAATCTGTCATTCGTGGATGTGAATACGTCGGCGAACGCGGTGCCAGGTAATCTCGGCTTAGCCGCGCTTGGCAGCAAGGTAGGCAGTGATTGGCAGCTCGGTAGCTTGCTGCAGGGCATCTATGCCGCAGACACATTGGAAGAGGCGCTTCAGCATCGCAGCAGCCTGTCACCCGGGGAATCCATTGCTACCAGAGATGGCGTGTGGCTTGGTGCCAATTGGATTCAGGTACGTAATATCAGCGCCCAGGATTCGATTGTTGAAAGGCGCGGGCTTATTGCTAATTTATTCATAAAAATCAAATCATTAAATGAGAAAGTTGAAGCTTTGCAACAACAAAGGGTTCAACTGCAGGAAGCCTTAAAGCAGGCCGAAAACCAGCGTGACTCGGGCCAGTCAGAGCTCGCCGACAAAACCCGCCAGCTGGGTGAGGTGAAGTCACGCATCAGTGCCCATCAGGCCAAGGTCGAGGAATCGGCGGCGCGCAAGGAGCAGCTGCAGCGCGAACTGGAGGAGCTGGGCCACCTGATTGACCAGGAAGATAACCAGGTTGGTGAGGCCCGCGCACGGCTGCAGCAGGCTGTGGACAGCATGGCGCAGGACGAGGGAGGCAGAGAGCGCCTTCAAGCCCAGCGCGATGAAGTGCGCAACAAGCTGGCGACAGCCCGGGAGAAGTCCCGCAAGGACAAGGACCTGGCCCACGAGCTTGCCCTGAAACAGCAATCGCTTGCGGCCCAACTACAGTCAACCAAAGAGACCATGGACCGCATGGCGAGCCAGGTGCAGCGCTCCAAGGAACGCATGGAGAGCCTGACCGCCCAGATTCAAGAATCTGATGAGCCGCTTGAAACCATGCGCAAAGATCTGGAAAACCTGCTGCAGCGGCGACTGGAGGTGGAAAAAGAATTAGGTGAGGCCAAGGCGCGAGTGGATGAGAACGAGCATGCCATGCGCAAACTGGAGCAGGAGCGTAACGAGAAACAGGAACATCAGAACACGCTGCGTGAGACCCTGATGCAAAACCGACTCAAATCCGAGGGTGCCACGGTCAAGCGCGATGGTCTGATTGAACAGCTCAAGGAAGCAAACTTCGAATTGGAAGAAGTAATTAAACAGCTGCCTGAGGAATTGACAGAGCAAGAGTGTGAAACTGCGCTCGAAAAACTCGGTAATCGAATTCAGCGCCTCGGCCCGATTAATCTGGCGGCTATCGATGAGTACCAGACCCAGTCCGAGCGCAAGGTTTATCTCGATAAGCAGAACGACGATTTGGAAAGAGCACTGGCGACGCTGCAGAATGCGATCAGGAAGATCGATAAAGAGACGCGCACCCGCTTCAAAGAGACCTTCGACAAGATTAATGGCGGCCTGCAGAGCTTGTTTCCGCGAATATTTGGCGGTGGCCATGCCTATCTGGATATGACCGGTGAGGATCTGCTGGATACGGGTGTGGCTATCATGGCGCGACCGCCGGGCAAGCGTAACAGCACGATCCATCTTTTATCGGGTGGCGAGAAGGCCATGACTGCGATCGCCCTCGTGTTCTCAATTTTCCATCTCAATCCTTCCCCATTCTGTATGCTGGATGAGGTAGATGCACCGCTGGATGACGCTAATGTAGGGCGTTATGCGAACCTGGTGAAAGAGATGTCGGCTACGGTGCAATTCATTTTCATTACCCACAACAAGATCACCATGGAAATGGCGAATCAGCTGCTGGGTGTCACCATGCATGAGCCGGGTGTGTCGCGCATTGTGGCGGTGGATATTGATGAGGCGGCAGAGCTGGCCGCCATGTAGTTGTGGTCAAACACTGCTCACATTGCCGGGTAAGCGGAGCATTTCCCGTCGCAGGCCTAAAAAGCCCGGCATGGATGCTAAAGAAATTGCCTTAACAGTAAGATAATACTAATAATTTTGTGACTTTAGGTTCCTGACCAAACTCTATCCTACCCATGAGTTTACGCGAACTGATTATTCTCCTTCTTGGCCTCGCCATCGTGGGTATTATCCTGCGAGGCTTGTATGTGGCCCTTCAGGCCAGGCGTGGCCAGCTGCGCATTGCCATCGACAAAAACATCCCAACTGATATCGATCTGGAAGCCCTGGAACTGGCGGAGCTCCCGGGCGGGGGTGCGCGCGTGGTGAGTCGAGAATCGGCAGATGATGAATCTCCCGTCTCAGCATCCCTGGATGCGGCCAATCAGCGGGCTGAGTCATTCAGTCTTGGCGTTGAGGATGAGGCTGTCCCGGTGTTGATGGATTCTGTTGAAGTGGGCCAGGTGACTCGAATTGACACGACCGCTTCCAGCACTGGCCATGATGGTTTGCGTGCCGAAGAAGGTGAGCGGGGCGACGGTTGGGAAGATGAGCGGGACAATAGATGGGAAGATGATGAAGCCGGTTTTGACAATACAGACTCGGCCACTCCTGAGAATGTACCCGAGGCAGGCCGCGTAGCTGGAGAGCGTGATTCAGTGGGCCAGCGCTGGGAATCCCCGGCAGCCGCAATGCCCCAGGACCTGTTTGACGACGAGGCCGGCGAGAAACAGGAACCGCGAATTGGTGATTTGCAGTCTTATGAATCAGCCTCAGCAGACACGCATGACGAATCAGCCAACGGATACCATGCCTACGACGAATACGACGACGATGGCGAAGCAGCCCCGGCTCAATCCCATGACGATATTGGCGTCGATAGACCCTCATCCGCGCGGAGCCTGGCTGAGACAGACGCAATAACAGACACCATGGCTGCTGAACATCCGGATGACGTGCTGTTCGACTATGACAGCGAAGAAGTTGATGAGAACGAACCAGGCGAAGCCCACGCAGATGACGCCTACTCAGATAACGCCTACGAGGATGACGAAGAGACAGAAGACGGCTCTGTGTTTCTCTCCGAACATGATCACAGTGGACAGGTACCACGGGCTGACTCAGACGGCGAACCGCATGAGACTGCGAGGGCTGAAGTCTTCCCCGAGAGCGCGCGGGCCGGAACTGGTGAAGAATCCTACGAACAAGATGGTGAAGACTCTTACCAAGACGTCCACGAAGAAACCTACGACGACACCTACAAAAAGACCTACGAAAAAGCGCACGAACAACCGAATGATAATATCGACGATGCAGACGATTACATCGACGAATACGATGAAGACGACGCCCAGGAGATAGGCGATCAGTCCCAGGCGCCTGAGGACGAATTTGCCGAATTTTCCATGACGGCGGGCGAGCGCATTGGCGGTAACCCGAGCACCGAAAAGCAGGCCGGCCTGTTTGATCAATTTGACGAGCCCGAGCATGCCGCATTGGCAGAACGGGGCAAGGTGCAGAAAAAACCTTCGCTGTTTGCTGCGCTTAAGCGTCGGTTTACTGCAACGAATGCTGACATCGAAGAATTGTCGGCATCCGGCCCGCGGCAGCCTAACGCCGCGTCGGCACAAAGTGCTGAGCTCGATCTCGTTGATCCCGCGGAAGATCTTCTCGCAGGGAGTATTACAGAGAGTGTTGCAGGGGATGCAGATGAATACGCAACAGCGCCTGCACTTGCTGCCGAACCTGCTGATGGCATACAGCGTGTTTCAGAATCGCCCGCGGTTGACGCTCAATCCCAATTTAATGAGCAGGAGGCCGCAGAGTGGAGTGAAGCTGAAGACAGCGAGCCAGCAATGAGTTGGGACAGTGAGAATGAGGAAACAGCTGTTACTCAAGCTGACAATATATCCGAAAGTAGTGAGGCTGAAGCGACTCGAGCCAGTCATGATGGTCGCCAGATTGACTGGGCGGGCACTGCCAAGTCGGAGCCGCGGCAGCAGTCGCCAGTGAGCCAGCCTTCGGAAATCAAGCAGCAGACGCCCGCAGCGCAGCCCGCTGAAGTTATCGTGCTTAACGTGGTTGCCCGAGGCGGTCGAGAGTTCAGGGGTGATGACCTGCTCGAAGTCTTGATCACCAGTGGCTTGAAGTTCGGTGAGATGAATATTTTTCATCAACGCTTTCGCGGCACCAACAACGGCCCGGTTATTTTCAGTGTGGCCAATATCCTCAACCCTGGGACCTTCGATCTTAACTCGATTCATGAATTCAGCACCGTTGGTGTCAGCTTGTTTCTGGCATTGCCTTCACCCATCAATAACCTCGAAGCGTTCGATCAAATGCTTGCTGTCGCGCAACGCATCCGAGAAGAGCTTGACGGCGAACTGAAAGACGATCATCGTAACGTCATGACTGCTCAAACTATTGAGCATTACCGTCAACGCATCAGAGATTTTGAGCTACGACAATTGAAGGCGGCCGGGGGCCGCGCTTAAGTCCGCCAGCAAGCGCCTCATAAAAACCTCTCTAACACAGACTAGCTATGAAAGTTCCTGACCAGATTAAGCAGGAAGTTAACGACCTGCGCCGCGAAATCAATCACCACAACCGTCTCTACTACACCTTCGATAGCCCGGAGATTCCTGATGCAGATTACGATGCTCTGTTTGTGCGTCTGCAGGAACTTGAGCAAAGCTATGATCTGGTGACGCCAGATTCACCGACTCAACGGGTGGGTTCGGAACCCCTGACCCAGTTTTCCCAGATTACCCATGAACAGGCCATGCTGTCCCTGGACAAGGTCTTCAACGAGCAGGAGTTGGAGGACTTTGAGGCACGCATCAAGAAGCGCCTGGGATCAGACGCGGGGATCGAATATAGCTGTGAGCCCAAGGTGGATGGTGTGGCCGTCAGTTTGCTGTATCGCGATGGGCTGCTGGAGCGTGCTGCAACCCGTGGTGATGGTATTACCGGCGAAGACATTACCCACAACGTTCGCACCATTCAGAGTATTCCATTGAAACTGGATGTGTCAGACATGCGTGGTCGGCTGGAAGTGCGTGGCGAAATTTATTTGGGGAAAGCCGGCTTCGCGAGATTGAATGCCCGGGCCGAAGCGCAGGGCAGTAAGGTCTTTGTGAATCCACGCAATACTGCAGCCGGTGCCGTGAGACAGCTGGATTCCCGCAATACTGCGCGGGTGCCGCTGCAAATGTACTGCTACAGCATCGGTATCACCGACGACATTGCGATGCCGGCTCGTCTCAGTGAAGTGTTCGCGCTGCTCGACAGCTGGGGGCTGCCGGTGAATCCCGACCGCAGCACCGAGCAGGGTATGCAGAGCTGTCTGAAATACTGTCTCGATTTGCTAGACAAGCGTAACGCCCTGGATTACGAGATCGATGGCGCAGTGCTTAAGGTGAACGATCTGGAGATCCAATCAGAGTTAGGGCAAAACGCTCGCACTCCGCGCTGGGCCATGGCCTACAAATTTCCGGCAGAAGAAAAATCCACCCGCGTGCTGGACGTTGAATTCCAGGTTGGGAGAACCGGCACCATTACTCCCGTGGCTAGACTTGACCCCGTATTTGTAGGTGGCGTTACTGTGAGCAATACGACGCTGCACAATATGGATGAGGTGGAGCGTCTGGGGTTAAGAATAGGGGACACGGTAATCGTACGTCGGGCCGGAGATGTGATCCCCAAAGTAGTCAGGGTAATTACACCGGAGAAGAACAAAAAACCCGCCATCATCGAGGTGCCCTCTGCCTGTCCCGCCTGTGGCTCGCCAGTCGAAAAAGAGGGTGAGGTTCTCTATAAATGCAGCGGCGGCATTATTTGCCCCGCGCAGCGCAAGGAGTCAATCAAGCATTTTGCTTCCCGCTCCGCCATGGACATCGAGGGCCTCGGTGACAAGCTGGTTGAATTGATGGTAGATGCAGGCCTCATCAACAATGTTGCTGATGTGTTCAAGCTGACGGTGGAGCAAGTAAGTGCGCTGGAGCGTATGGGCCCCAAGTCATCTGAAAACCTGATAGCGGCTATAGCCGGGAGTCGAAAAACTACCCTGGCGCGTTTTCTCTATGGCTTGGGTATCAGGGAAGTGGGGGAAGCGACAGCACAGGCCCTGGCGCAGCACTATGGCGATCTGCAGCCAATCATCGACGCCAGTGCAGAAGATCATGAGCTGATAGCTGATATTGGTCCGATCGTCGCGCAGCATATTGCGGTTTTCTTCTCTAATAAGGAAAACCTGGCGCTAATTGAAGAGCTGTTGGCCCAGGGGATGAAGTGGGAGGCTATTGAAAAAGCCGATAATACTGATGCCCTTGCCGGACAGACGTTTGTGCTTACCGGCACCCTTGAGCAAATGTCGCGCTCAGAGGCCAAGAATCAGCTGCAGGCCCTGGGCGCAAAAGTCGCCGGGAGCGTATCGAAAAACACCGACGTGGTGGTGGCTGGGCCGGGGGCGGGCTCTAAACGTGCCAAGGCGGAAGAGCTAGGGATAAAAATCATCGATGAAGGGGAATTTTTGTTCTTCCTCGATAGTCTAAACAAGTAGACAAGTAGACAAGTAGACAAGTAGACAAGTAGGCAGCGAGCTGACTGGTCCCGCCCGGTCTCCTGTATCCGGGGTCGCTTGGTAAGGACTATAAACTCGAATAGTGCCTGGTCTTGGTGCTTAATCGGAGTGCTTACAAGACGGACGTATCTTAATGATGAGCAAGTGATCATGAAGGCAAAAGTAGTGCAGACGGCGATGCCTGGCGTGTGGGGCCCCTCGCAATGGATAAGGCCGGCATGGCTTGTTGTCGGGCTGCTATTATTGAGTGCCTGCGCCAGCTCCGCGCCGCGCAACGTGGCGAATGTCTGCTCCATATTTGAAGAGCGACGCAGCTGGTATCGGGCAGCAAAAGCGGCAGAAGCCCGCTGGCAGGTGCCGATTGCAGTCAACATGGCGTTTATTTATCAGGAGTCCAGCTTCCGGGCCCGGGCGCGCCCGGAACGTAACCGCCTTCTTTGGATCCTGCCTGGCCGCAGACCATCCAGCGCCTATGGCTACGCGCAGGCGCTTGATTCTACCTGGGAAGACTATGAGAACCGTTCCGGCAACTATCGCGCATCCCGTGCCGATTTCGCCGACGCCATTGACTTCGTCGCCTGGTATAACGCCAATTCCCAGCGTCTAAGTGGTATTGCCAATACGGATGCGCGCAATCTCTACTATGCCTACCACGAGGGCAACGGTGGTTTTCAACGCGGTAGCTATCGCAGCAAGGAGTGGCTTTTACAAGCCGCAGATCGGGTACAATCCAATGCCGTTCGGTTTGACAGTCAACTCGCCAGTTGCCGGTCGGACCTGGACAAAAACTGGTTTCAACGCTTGCTTAGCTAAGCCAGTCAGTCGATCACGTTCGGGTCAAATCAATAATCGAATTTTGAGGAGAGGAGCTACTCAGTGAGTTGGTGGGGCAAATTAGTTGGGGGAACATTCGGATTCATGATGGGTGGTCCCATAGGGGCTTTGTTAGGTGCTGCACTAGGCAACTACTTTGATGGAGGTCTGAACAGCATCTCCATGGACGAGACGCTTGGCATTGGGGCAACAGAGCGGGTGCAGTCTGTATTCTTTACCACCACCTTTGCTGTCATGGGTTATGTCGCCAAATCAGACGGCCAGGTCACCCGTGATGAGATTGCCCTTGCTGAGCAGGTCATGCAGCAAATGCAGCTCAATGCTGAGCAGCGCAAGCTTGCCATCAGGCTGTTTAACGAGGGCAAAAAAGATGACTTTCCAGTTCATGAAATCCTTGCCCAATTCAAGCAAGAGAGTCACCGACGCCGCAACCTGGTGCAGATGTTCCTGGAAATCGTGATTGCTACCGCCCTGGCAGACGGTGAGCTGAACGTGCGCGAACAAGATATTCTGGAGTCCCTTGCCAGCGATCTGGGTTGGAGTTCAGCCGATTTCCAGCATCTGCTTAACATGGTGTCAGGGCAGGCGCATTTTGGTGAGCAGCAGTCGGCGCAGGAGAAGCTAGCCGCAGCCTATGAGTTGCTGGGGATTGACGCATCGGTTAATGACCAGGCGCTCAAGAAAGCCTATCGACGCCTGATGAATCAGCATCACCCTGACAAGCTGGTGGCCAAAGGCTTACCCGAGGAAATGATCGATATCGCGACACAAAAGACCCAGGACATAAAAGCAGCCTACGAGCTGATTAAATCCCACCGCGCCTGAATTAGTTTGGGATCGCATTGTTTCTGCAGCCTAAGCCCGTTGCCAGGGTTCTGGCTCTAAGCTGTTAACGAAACGTCTCGTTAATATCCATCAAGACTTCATCCCCCGGGCAGAGGTCGTGCTCCGTCAATGCATTAAAAGGCTTGTCGACCGTATCAGTCAATTCATGCAGGTCTGAGGTAGACTGGTTGATGTAAAGCAGACCAGTGGCAATTCTGCCTTGTTTCTTGTGTTGGTTGATATGGTGCAGGGCATTTTCCTGGTCATAGGGGTCATAGTTGCTGCCGGTCTTGTGGAGATGGATCACCGAGCCATCGTGAAGCGTAATTTCCTTTTCCTTGCCAGCATCATAACTGGTGGTAATTTCTTTTCGCATTGGCACGAAATCAACCTGACTCAAAGCCACATTGTTTTCCCAGGTATTCTTGTAGCCGTGGGTAGAAGCGTCGGTGTTGTTGAAGGTTACGCAGGGTGATACCACGTCGATAAACGCAAAGCCCTTGTGGCTAAGTCCTGCCTGAATCAGCGGCACGAGCTGTTGTTTGTCCCCGGAAAAACTTCTTGCGACAAAGCTGGCGCCTAACTCGATCGCCAGTGTGGCCATGTCGATGTTGTCGTACAGGCTCTCTTCTCCGGATTTGGTTTTTGAACCAAGATCGGCAGTCGCAGACAGCTGGCCTTTGGTCAGGCCATAGGTGCCATTGTTTGCAACGATGTAAAGCATGTTGATGCGGCGGCGCACGATATGACAGAACTGGCCCAGCCCGATAGAGGCGCTGTCGCCGTCGCCTGAAATGCCCAGATAATAGAGTTCCTTGTTGGCAAGGTTGGCGCCGGTGGCAACCGAGGGCATGCGACCATGTACTGCGTTGAATGCATGGGCCTTGCCGAGGAAATAGGAGGGAATCTTGGATGAGCAGCCTATGCCTGAAAGCTTGGCAACCCGATGGGGTTCCAGTGACATGTCTGCTGCCGCCTGGATTATTGCTGCGCTAATGGAATCATGCCCACAGCCGCCACAAAGTGTCGTGAGCGTTCCCTCATAGTCGCGGCGGGTCAGACCGATGTTATTCGCCTGCAGCTGAGGGTGCTGAAACTTTGGCTTGCTGATATACGTCATTAAATTCTCCTGTCGCCTAAGTTTTAACCTTGTCTGCAGCTGTTTGGGATTCGATTGAAGTCAGAATTGCGCGTTCGATATGTTGCGCGGTTACCAATACCCCGTTGTAGCTTAGGATTGACTCTACCTGCTCTTCATTTACATTGAGCTCAATCTTCAGCAGGCTCTTGAGTTGCGCGTCGCGATTCTGGTCAATCACAAAAACCCGGTCATGTCCGTCGATAAATGCCTTGATTGAGTCGTGCAGGGGAAAGGCGCGAACTCGCAGTGTATCCACTGCGACGCCCTGGCGGGCCAGCAAGTCGCGGGCTTCCTGAATGGCGCTGGTGGTGGTGCCGGTATAGAGCAAACCAAGCTTGTTACCGCTGTCGTCAATTTCTGGTTCCGGCAAATAATTCAACGCGGTTCGGAACTTCTTGGCAATGCGGTCCATAACCTCGGCATAAACATCGCCGTCTTCGGTATAGGCGGCATAGGCATCGTGTGAGCTGCCGCGGGTGAAGTAGCTGCCTTTATCGGGATGGGTGCCGGGATAAGTGCGATAGGGGATGCCGTCATCGTCGATATCCTGGTAACGCCCAAATTTCCCAATTTCCTCAAGCTGTTCTGCATCCAGCACCTTGCCGCGGTCATAGTTTCTGTTTTCGTCCCATCGCAGCGGATCACAGATCTGCTCATTCATGCCCAGTTCGAGATCGCTCATTACAATCACAGGCGTTTGCAAGCGGTCAGCCAGATCAAAGGCATCGATTGCGTATTCGAAGCACTCTTTGGGTGTCGCTGGAAATAGCAGGATGTGTTTAGTGTCTCCATGGGAGGCATAGGCGCAGCTTAGCAGGTCGCCCTGCTGGGTGCGGGTTGGCATACCTGTGGAAGGGCCGACCCGCTGGATATTGAAAAGGACAACCGGTACCTCAGAAAAATAAGCGAGACCAAGGAATTCCTGCATGAGCGAAATACCTGGGCCGCTGCTAGCGGTAAAGGCCCGAGCGCCATTCCAGCCGGCGCCAATGGCAATGCCGATAGCTGCAAGTTCGTCCTCAGCCTGAACTACACTGAATTTCTGCTTGCCACTGCCTGGGTCTATACGTAGGCGTTTGCAGTATTTGCCAAAAGCATCGACCACGGAAGTGGAGGGGGTCAATGGATACCAAGAAGCCACGGTAGCGCCGCCATACACGCAACCCAAGCCGACTGCAGTGTTGCCGTCCATAAGAATCTTATTGTCGTTCTTGTCAGACGACTTCAGCTGCAGATTTAGTGGGCAATCGAAGTTATCCATGGAAAATTGATGGCCAAGCTCCAAAGCATGGATGTTCGGCAGGATGAGTTTTTCCTTACCGCGAAACTGGTCGCTAACCAGGCCGGTCAGCACTTCGAAATCAATATTCAGCAGTGCCGCCAGAGCGCCAACATAAATAATATTTTTGAACAGCTGACGCTGGGGTGGTTTGTCGAACTCACGAATGCAAATGTCTTTTAAGGGTATCGGTAAATACTGGATGTCGTCACGGAACAGATGTTCTGGCAGAGGCTTGGAAGAATCGTACAGCACATAGCCGCCGGGCAGCACGGCAGCAATGTCCTTGGCAATGGTTTGTTCATTCATTGCTACCATCAGATCTACGCCTTCCCGTCGGCCAAGATAGCCCTGCTCATTGATACGCACTTCATACCAGGTAGGCAGGCCCTGAATGTTGGAGGGGAATATGTTGTGTGGGCTGACCGGTATGCCCATGCGAAAAACGGCCTTGGCAAACATGTTGTTGGCGCTGGCTGAACCGGAGCCGTTGACGTTGGCAAACTTGACTACAAAATCGTTGATTCGAGTGATCGCTTCGACCTTGGCGCTGGCGGGATTATTCATACGTTCACCGCCTTGGCTGTGTTGTAGAGATATTTGCGCATGTCCCAGGCGCTGGTAGGGCAGCGCTCGGCACAGAGGCCGCAGTGGAGGCAAAGATCCTCGTTCTTGGCCATGATGCGCTCGGTCGGTAGCGTCCCGGACACGTATAGATCCTGCGTCAGGTTTTCCGCCGGTGCCAGCATGCGCTGCCTCAAATCCTGCTCTTCGCCATTGCTGGTAAAGGTGATGCAGTCAGTAGGGCAGATATCGACGCAGGCGTCACATTCGATACAGAGTTGGTCGGTAAATACGGTCTGCACGTCGCAATTGAGACAGCGCATGGTCTCATTGAGAGCAAGCTCTGGGCCGAAGCCCAATTCGACCTCCATATTGATATCGTTAAGCGTCTGCTCCTTGGCGGCGTGGGGGACGGCATAACGTACATCATTACTGATGTCATTATCGTAAGACCACTGATGGATACCCATCTTCTGACTCTCTAGTGAAGTCAGGGGATCAGGTCGCTCATTTAGCTCTTGATCATTGCAGTGTAAATGGATAGACAGCGCGGCATCGTGCCCATGGGCCACGGCAGTGATAATGTTGTCAGGCCCAAGTGCAGCATCGCCGCCAAAAAACACTCGCTCGTGAGTTGACTGAAAGGTTTTCTTGTCCAGCACAGGCACTTCCCAGCGATCAAACTCGATGCCGATGTCGCGCTCGATCCAGGGGAAGCTGTTTTCCTGACCAATTGCACAGATCACATCATCGCAGGGAATGATGACCGGGTCCTCGCCCGTTGGGATCAGCAGACGCCGCCCGTTGGCATCTAACTCCTTGCAAACCTTCTCAAACTCCATTCCGACTAGCTTGCCATTTTCTAGCACGTATTTTTTGGGTACATGGAAATTAAGAATAGGAATATCTTCTGCGATAGCGTCTTCTATTTCCCAGGGCGAAGCTTTCATTTCATCAAAGCCGCTGCGCACAGCAACTGTGACCTCTTCGCCCCCCAGGCGTTTTGAGGTACGGCAGCAGTCCATGGCCGTGTTGCCACCACCCAGCACGATAACCCGCTTACCGATTGCATCGATGTGCTCAAAGGCCACATTCGCGAGCCATTCAATGCCGGTGTGAATATTGGCGGCGGCTTCCTCGTGACCGGGCAGTTCGAGGCGTTTGCCGAGTGGGGCGCCAGTGCCAACAAAGATGGCATCGTACTGTTCCTGCAGCATGGCCTTCATGCTGGTGATTTCCTCTCCGAAACGGCAATTGACCCCCATGTCGAGGATGTAGTTCAGCTCTTCCTCAAGCACCTCAATGGGCAGTCGGAATCGGGGTATTTGCGTGCGCATGGCGCCGCCACTTACGGCATCGCGTTCAAACAGGGTTATTTCATAGCCCAAGGGCAATAGATCACGGGCCACTGTCAAAGAGGCGGGGCCAGCACCGATGAGGGCGATGTGCTTGCCGTTCTTCTTCTCTGGCACTGCGGGCAGGCGGTCCTTGATGTCGGACTTAAAGTCGGCTGCGACTCTTTTCAGGCGACATATGGCAACCGGCTGCTCTTCGACTCGCACGCGGCGACAGGCAGGCTCGCAGGGGCGGTCACAGGTGCGACCCAGGATGCCTGGGAAAACGTTTGAATGCCAATTGATCATATAGGCATCCGAGTAACGCTTGGCTGCAATGAGTCGAATGTATTCGGGCACGGGCGTGTGGGCAGGGCAAGCCCACTGGCAATCCACCACCTTGTGGAAATAGTCGGGGTTGGAGATATCCGTAGGCTTCATAAATCGCCTTTTATTGTTCTTGTTTAGTTTTAATTCTTGTTCGCCGGCTGGATGACATGCATCTCAGTCAGCAGTCTGGTATCGCATTGTTAGCTCAAACTCCTGCACTCACTGCGCTCTGAATCGAACGGGCAGAGGCCGTGAGAAACGCGGAGATCGAATCTAGTATAGGGAAATCACCTCGCTTTGTAAGCAGTTTGTGGGGCTTTTCAGGATAGCGGTTGCTTGATGCTGGCCTCGTGAAGTTTGTTATAGATTCGCAAGCTAGCGATCGCTTGCAACGGCTCGAGTGCAGCTGAAAGCTGCTGGGCCAAGGCATCGGAAATCTGTGCCTGCCTGAGGGTAAGATCCACCTCGATACCACGCTCGAGGTAATGTAATGACACTTCCTCAATCTGCTCATCTGTTAACAGGTCTTGCCAGCATGCCTTAATGCTATCGAGGACGCTTTCCCGGCTGGGGAGTTCCATGTCCTGTATCGGGTCGCTGTGGTTATGGGTTTCGGGGTCAATGTGAACGATGACGTCGCCCACATCGCTGAAGTTTCCAGTCAGGCTGCGGCTGACGAATTCGCCCAGCTGATGCCCCTCTGAAACGGATATTCGCGGATTAACCAGTAACTGTACCTCGAGGATTATTTTGCCGCCGGAGGCGCGACTGCGGAGCCGGGTAATCCCCAAGATGCCGTCAACCGCCATTATGCAGCGCTGAATCTGTTGTCTGCGTTCTTTTGGGATGGAGGTGTCAACCAGCTCTTTCAGGCTGTCCATACACAACTCCCAGCCAATGGTGGCGATGATGCAGGCAACGAAAATCGCGGCCAGTGTATCCATCCAAAGATAGCCCTGCTGGGCGCCGATTAATCCAATGAGTACCGCAACAGAGGAAATCGCGTCTGACCGGCTATGCCAGGCGTTGGCTTTCAGGAGGTTGGAATTCAGGCGTTGTGCCACCCGCATGGTGTAGTGGTAGATCCATTCCTTGCCGGCGATGGAAAGCACGGCGATGCCGAGACCTGCAGCCGCTGGTACCGGAAGATCCGCAGTATTTTGAAGGCGCTGATAGCTGTCATAGAGCAGGACGGCGGCGGTACTGAAGAACACGACACCCATGCCGATTGTGCCAAGGGTTTCAAAGCGGCCATGACCATAGGGGTGCTCTTCGTCGGGTGCTGCGTGTGCGAAACGCGCCACCAGCAAGACGAAAATATCGGTTATGGCGTCAGTGAGAGAGTGAATGCCATCGGTGACCAGAGCAAAAGACTGGGTGAGAGTACCGCCAATGATTTTTAATCCAGCGAGAAACAAGTCCAGGGCCATGCCGACGAGAGTGACATTTACCGCTTGCGACTGGCTCGTACTACTTTTCATATGAGTCATGCTTCGGCATATGAATGCTGATCAGCGAGTTTTACTCTGCAGTGTTTGGTAAGGAGTTACTGGGAAATTTTGGGGCAGAAAAAAAGCCCAACAACGCTGGTTGTTGGGCTTAACATACTATCAAGGGAGAGATAAATGAAACAAAACCCACAATTTTGCATGCCATCTACCTACACCTATTAAGACTGGGGCTTTGGCTATTAGTTCCCATGGCTTGAAAATATTTTTTTAAATCCTGGCAGCAGATTGGAAAAAGAATTAACAAAATGGCTTAATCTGCTGTAATTATTAAATATTTACTATTTTCAGCCCTTCGATTTGTGCCTCTTCCAGAGCCTGGCGATTACTGACGATGCCGATGGATTCCTGCCCATGCTGGAAGTAGGTTGAGGCCACTCGCTGTAAATCAGCCATAGTTGTTGCCAGCACTCTCTGGCGAAACGCCATGCGCTGCTCAATACTGCGCCCAAACAGGTGGTTGTAAAACGCCTGCTTGGCTTCACCTGCGGGCGAGGAGGACTTATCCATGGCCGCTATAACGCCGAGGATCGCTTCTTCCAGCTGATTATCCTGATGCTTGCCATTGAGCAACCAGTCGATAGAGCGGTCGAAATCAGAGAGCGTTTCAGTCAAGCGCGGATCGCGATAGGAGAAAAAGCGAAAACTGGCCGAGTTAGCGTCCTGACTCGCGCCACCACCATATGCACCGCCTTTCTCGCGAATGGCCGTATGCAGGAATCCATTGCGCAGGAACCCCGCCAGCACTTGCAGCACTGCATTATCGGGGTGATCGGAGCATACTGTTTGGTAGGCCTTGGCGCAGAAGTGTACCTGTGTTGCGGTGCTCCAGCCTTCCACTACCTGCTCTCTCACCGAATCCAGGCTAAAAGGGCTTGCGGCCGCTGATGCACTCGATTCGCCCCAGCATTCAGCCAGGTCATTGAGCATGGCATCACGCCGCTCGGCTTCTCCAATTAGCAGGAATCGCTTGGGGTTGGCTAGTAGGATGCCATGCAGCTTTTGCATCCGCTCCAGCAAGTCGGTTCTGACCGATTCCTCGGCCAGTGCTTCGCGCTGCGCCTTGAGTCGGCGGATGCCCTCCAGGCCACCGAACTGATGCGTGAGCAGGGCGCCAGGACTCATCCTGCTGCAAGCAAGATTCATGGCCAGACTATGGCCCTGGCCGGTGATGCTGGCCTCCTTACGCGCGCAGATCTGCTCTACCAACTCCGTCAGGCGCTGGCTCTCATCGAAACGCACACTTTCTATCGTGGCGTGGAGCAACTCTGTAAGCGCGCCATGGTTCACGGCAAGGGATTTGGATGAAAAAGTTAGAAACCCGTTGAGCTGCTGCTCATCATCCTGCGCGCTGCGAATGCTGTTAAACACGTTAACACCGCCGCTGATCTGGGACTGCCAGGTCTGAACCTCGGTATAGCTCTTCTGTCCTAGCCCAAACTCCGCCAGACAACTGGTATAGAGGGGGAGAACTTCGAGTTCCGCGCTGCTCAATGCGGGTAGGGGAAATACGATCTGTTGGTAAGAAAGGCCGTTAGTTCCCTGTTCATAAAAACTCAGCTGCGGGCCGGCGCCACCAAGATAGCTGTCCTCTCGCGGGGGTTCAGTGATTTCGGCCGGTACATCTTCCAGTCCAACTTTGGGCAGGAGATTGGGGTCGTCTTCCTGTGACTGTCGATCCGCCAGTGCTAGCGCTTGTTCAACGATCGCGTTGCTATCGTCTTCACTGAGCGATTCCTTGATGACAGCCAGTTTCGTTTGCTCTGCTTTCTGCTCGGCATCTGCTAGCTGCAGATCTGGTTTCAGGGTTAGGGTCACTCTGTGGGGATTGTCGATTAACAGGCGTTTGATCAGACCCGGGATATAATCAGGGTCAGCAACTCGCTCCCGTAGCAACTCAAGCACGGGATCAATATCCATCAGCTTGATAGGGTCGCCGCGATGGAGCGCGGTGGACAGTCCCGACAGGATCAACTGCAGGCCATAGGGATAGCTATCCCCCGATATCTCCCGCTGATTCAGTTCCAGCTGGTGTAAGGCTGCGTCTACCTGTTCCTGCGCAACGCCATCTTTGCAGAGTGATTCCAGGCAGTTGAGGATGAGGGCTTCTACGGCTTCCGTGGTGTCAGCACTACAGCCCTCGAGCCCAGCCATAAAAGCCATTTCCCTGTTGGAATCTTCCAGGCCACACATAGGGGAGGGAGATTGACCGAGCTCGCTGGTTTCCAGGATGTTCAGCAGCGGTGAGGCGCTGTTTTCCATCAATACGCTGGTCAGCAGTTGAGCCTCAAAGAGCTCAACGATTTCTGTGCTTTTTCCTAACAGCCAGCCTACGACCACATGGGTTTTGCTTTCGGCCGTTTCTGCAACAGCGTACTTTTCTTCGACTTTTATCGGGGTCGGGTATCTTTTTTCATCGTCGACGTGAATATTCACGTCGAGATTCTTAAATCTTGCCAGTGCCAGTGACTCGAACTCCTGGTGATGTTCAAAGGCTGAAATGTCACCGAAGGTCATAAATACGGCATTGCTGGGGTGATAGTGGCTTTTATAGAAATCCAGCAGCTGCTGATAAGCGAGATCTGGGATATCTGTGGGCTCGCCTCCACTGTTGTAGTGATAGGTTGTAGTAGGAAAGAGATGCTTAGTCATCATCTGCCAGAGAGTGGCATTAGGCGAACTCATGGCCCCCTTCATCTCGTTGTAGACCACACCTTTATAGAGCAATTCACTGTCAGCATTATCGGCTTCGGCGAATTCCAGTCGATGTCCCTCCTGGGCAAAGTCCAATGCATGCAGGCGAGAGAAGAAAGCCGCGTCCAGGTAAACCTGCAGCAGGTTTTGAAAGTCTTTGCGGTTTTTGCTGGAAAACGGGTATGCGGTCCAGTCGCTACTGGTGAATGCGTTCATGAAGGTATTCAGTGAGCGTCGGATCATCATGAAAAACGGATCGCGCACGGGAAACTTTTCACTGCCACATAGGGCAGTGTGCTCAAGGATATGGGCCACGCCGGTTGAATCCATAGGCACGGTGCGGAAGGCTACCAGGAACACATTTTCCGGATTGTCGCTGGCCAGATGGTAGTGCATAGCCCCGGTTTCCCTGTGCTCATACTCCTCAATCGTAATGTTTAGAGAAGGGATTGCTTCGCGTCGATGGCAGATAAATGCCGGATGAACTGCGGACTGCTGGGTGTCAACTGCAGTCGCATCGGCTGCACTGGATAATTGGCTCATAGGGTGTGGTTGGAATGTCCTTTAAACTACTTGGAAAATGTTTGGAGTGTGACCCGGCGGCAATTTTTATTCAGTCAGAGCCTGAGGGCAGTAACTCCAAAGTATGGTCGCCTAGTTTACCTGAGCGATAGTCGTTTAGTAATGTTTGTGCGACCTTGGTGTAATCTGTGGCGCCTCGTCTGTTAATGCCTCCGGTCTGTCGCGCGATCATGGACAGCAATGCTTCTGTATCACCAGGCAATTCCTCGAGTTCGTAGCGTTGTCTCAGTACCTCAGGAAAGGCAGACAGCAGATACTCAGCTGCCAGCCAGCCAATCTCTTCGATATCAATTGCGGTTTGTCGGATCGAGCCCGTCATGGCCAGGCGCAGGGCGGCATCCTGATCTGCCAATTTTGGCCACAGCATGCCGGGCGTGTCGATAAGGGTCCAACTCTCGTTGAGCCTGATGCGCTGCTGACCCTTGGTAACTGCCGGTTCGTTGCCTGTTTGCGCCAGCTTCCGCCCAGCCAGGGCATTCATGACTGTGGACTTACCGACATTAGGGATCCCGAAAATGACACACTGCTTACGGACCCCAACCGCAGGCTGAGTCTCGGCGGTTAGCTGGTTCAGCAGCCGCAGCACTGATTCAAGAACGTCCTGCTTGTCCAGACCTAGTACCAGACAGCTGCAGTGGGGCAAGGTGTTGAGATGTTTATGCCAGTTAGCCGTTGCGCCGGGGTCAGCGAGATCGCTCTTGTTGAGCAGCTTCAGTGCGGGTTTGCCTGCAGCAATTTCGGCTAACAGGGGATTGGTGCTGGCCGCTGGCATACGCGCGTCCAGGACTTCAATCACCGCATCCGTTGCGGACATGAGTTTTCGGAGTTCTTTGCCGGTCTTGTGCATGTGACCGGGATACCAGGAAATAGCCATAAATGAATTATCGGCTAAATCGAGTTTGCGTATAATAGGCAAAACCTGAATTTATTGAACTGCCCTGTATAATTCACCTCATTGGCAGGTCAAGGCGATGCATTCGCGGCCCCTGGCGGCAATCGGAGTAAGCGATTTTATTACCCACATTCGTTTGGGGTCTTACACAGAGAGCAGTAATAATAACTATGGCGATACAAACTGAAATTGAACACAAAATTGAACGGAATCTCAGCCCGCAACTTCTCACCGTTGAAAACGAGAGTCATCGCCATGGTGGCCCAGCGACAGAATCTCATTTCAAACTAACTGTGGTGTCGGATCAATTCACTGACTTATCCAGGGTAAAGCGCCACCAACGAGTCTATGCGCTGCTGTCAGAGGAGCTTGAGGGTGCAGTGCATGCGCTGGCACTGCATCTTTATTCACCAGAAGAATGGCGCCAAGACGAGTCGGGTCGCCCAGATTCGCCAGATTGTCGCGGTGGTAGTAAGTTTGACTGAAGGCGGCTTAGACAGGCGCACACTTATTGATCGAAAGGTCTTTAATATCTTTTTCATGCTCTCGTGATTGGTGTAACTTCTGATGATCCAAACTGCAGTTTAAAGCGTTAAAAGCCTGGATTAATGCACTTGCAAGATCCGTACAGTTAGTGCTTAAATCTGCGTAAGCCTCTGTTTATCAAGTGATTTTTGATAGCAGCCAGATTGGTAATACCAGAGTAATATCAGATAGATGGGGCCGACTGTTCACACTGATTGTTGCGAAATCAAAACTAAACCCTTGATTTCAAGGGACTTAAGATGGCGAACATAAAGAATGGTCTAGACAGAGCCTATGAGTTGCGGCGGTTTGAGCAACAAATGGCTGCAGGCGCACTAGGCTGTTTGCTCGCTGCTCTCGTCACCTATGTCTCTCTCACAACAGCGCCTGCCACACCTGACATGACAGCCGCTGACGCGGATTTTTCTGAAGTAGAGCCCATCTCAGTTTTTCCAGACTTCGCCTCTATCGATAGCGTTACTGTCAAGAAACAGCAGTTTTTCGATTTTCTTGAAGACTATATCATGGCGGAAAACGAAAACATCGCCGAGACCAGAAGAGAACTGCGTTCCTACGTAGATATTGCCAACAGTGGCGTTGCTTTCAGTCAGCGTGAACGCAGGTGGGTTCTGCGGCTTGCCGAACATTATGAGCTGGACACCTCGGCACTAAGCGATCGCGAAATTGCCAATGAGCTGTACATGCGCGTGGACAAGGTGCCGGTTTCTCTGGCCCTGGCTCAAGCCGCCAACGAGTCGGCCTGGGGTACTTCCCGATTTGCTCGCCAGGGCAACAATATATTCGGGCAATGGTGCTATGAGGAAGGTTGTGGGCTTGTGCCGCGGAGACGGCGCAGCGGCGCCACGCACGAGGTAAAGAAATTCGATTCGATTCAGGAATCGGTCAATGCTTACATCAACAATATCAACACCCACCCATCCTATAGTTATTTGCGGGAATTGCGTGCGCGTATGCGTGATCGAAACAGACCCCTAGACCCGTTGCGCCTGGCGATGGGTCTTGGGTCCTACTCTCAGCGTGGAGACAACTACGTGGATGAAGTACAAAATCTGATCGTGCAGAACCAATTAACCGAGCGCGATAAAGGTTAGTCTGGTTTTATCCACTGCAGCGAGTACCAGAAGTAGCGACCGCTGTCGGCAAAGGGCGCCGTGCAGATGTAGCGCCAGCGCCTCCCGCCATATTCTTCCTCGGCGCGGAGTCGCAGTAGACCAGCCGACTTATCTTCCCAGTCCAGCGCCAGGGGTTCGCCGTCTGCGAAGCAGCCGATCTGATCAAGGTTGTATTCTCCCTGATTGAATTTCAGCAGTGCGCCAGGTGAGCGGGTGTTTGTTACTGGAGTAAGCGGATCAAGTAACTCGACATTGAATGCCAGTGACGCAAACTTTGTGCGCGCTGTTTCCAGGTTCGCGTAGATGCTGGCCAGGGGGTAGCGGGGCAGTGCCAGGAAATCGGATTGAAATCCCGCGGCGCCGGAGTTCTGTGCAAAACCTACAAACCCTTCTTCCGCCAGCATTGTTTTTAGTTCAGCGTTAAATTCACCATAGGGATAGGCAAGGAAGCGGTGGTCTTGGCCGGTTTCGGCCCCAATAGTTGCTTCTGCGTCGAGCAGCTCTTCGCGCTGGCGTGCTAACCACTGGGCGTCAGTTTCCGCGCCCTCGCGCTCAAGCATGTAAGGGTGATAGACCATGTGATTGGCAATTACGGCTCCAGCATCCGAAAGCTCCCGCACCTGGTCCCAAGTCATGTAATTGTTTTGGCCCTGGTTAATTGGGTCAGTGCTAAGAAACAGTGCGAATGGCATATTGAACTGCTGCAGCATGGGGAAGGCGGTCTCATAGATCGATGAGTAGCCGTCATCGAAGGTTATGGCTACCGCTCGTTCTGGCAGTGGGGTCAGGTTCTGCAGGTGGTCGATCATTTCATCCAGTGCCATCACTTCGTAATCGTTGTCGCGCAAGTATTCCAGATGCCTGCGAAAGTCCTCAGGAGAGATGCTCGTTGAGGGTGGGGTGTTGGTGTCCACGTGGTGATAAAGTGCGATGACGCCACTCTCGGCGGCGAAGCTCAGCGGTACGTGGGCAGCGGCCGCCAATGTTAACAGGCCGCAGCTAATCTGGATTATTCGTGAGGTCTTCTGCATCAGGCAATGATAGCGCATTTGATTGCAAGATGCTGAAAATTATAGAGAATAACTTGAAATGAACGCAGTAAAGTTGACCTGTCCTGCATCCTTCCTTCTGGGTATAATGCGGCCCCCTAGAGAAAGTGGACTGAACAACAGTACCCACACTCGTAAGCAGGAGATCCTATATGTTATTCACAGGCAAGGCGCTCAGCGTCGAGGTATTGCCTTCAGGTGTTGCTAATCTAAAGTTCGACCTGGAAGACTCCTCAGTCAACAAATTTAATCGTCAAACCCTGGAAGAGTTGCGCGAAGCCGTTGCTCAGTTGGTCGGTGCAGACATGAAAGGGCTGATTTTCACCAGCGGTAAGAGTGGTTTTATTGTTGGTGCAGATATCACCGAGTTCACCGGCATTTTCGCTGAAAGCGAACAGGAGATTGTTGGATGGCTGGTGAGCGCCAACGAAGTATTCAATGCTATCGAGGATCTTCCGTTTCCAACAGTGTGCGCGATCAACGGTGTTGCACTGGGTGGAGGCTTTGAACTTGCCGTTGCGACAGACTATCGGGTTGCTACAGCCGATGCGGTTGTCGGCTTCCCGGAAGTGAAGCTCGGCATCGTACCTGGTTTCGGCGGCACTGTGAGACTCCCCCGAATTATCGGTGCTGACAATGCCAACACCTGGATTAGTAGCGGGTCGCACATTAAAGCCGATCAGGCCTTCAAGGAAGGTGCGGTAGATGCGGTTGTGGCGCCCGATAAATTGGTGGCGGCAGCTGAAGACCTAGTATTGCAGTGCGCTGATGGCAAGCTTGACTTTAAAGCTGTGCGAAAACAAAAGGACTCGCCACTTACCCTGGAGCCAATTGAGCTCAACGTGGCCTTCGAAACCGCGAAAGGTATGGTGATGGCGAAAGCTGGCCGCAACTATCCGGCTCCAGTGGCAGCTGTATCCGTGATGCAAGAAGCGGCAACAATGAATCGAAGCGCGGCACTTCAAGTTGAACATGCGGCATTTGCGAAGCTGGCAAAGGGTGAAGTTGCCGCCAACCTTGTTCAAATGTTCCTCAATGATCAGCTTTTGGGTGGCATGGCCAAGAAAGCTGCCAAGGCCGCCCGAGAAATCAATACTGCCGCAGTGCTTGGCGCTGGCATCATGGGTGGCGGAATCGCCTATCAATCTGCCTTGAGAGGCACGCCCATCATCATGAAAGATGTGCGCCAGGAAGGCATCGACCTGGGTATGTCCGAATCCCGCAAATTGCTGGAGAAGCGAGTTAGTCGTGGCAGGCTGGACACCAACGGCATGATAACGGCGCTGTCCAAAATTTCTCCGACCCTGGATTACAACGATTTCGGCGACGTGGATTTTGTCGTGGAAGCGGTGGTAGAAAACCCGGAAGTTAAAAAATCTGTACTGCAGGAGCTTGAAGGGCTGGTTGGCGAAGACACGATCATTGCCACTAATACTTCAACGATTTCTGTCGACGAGTTGGCCTCCGTGCTGAAGCGCCCCGAGAACTTCTGCGGTATGCACTTTTTTAACCCGGTACCGGTGATGCCTCTGGTAGAGGTGATTCGCGGCGAACACAGTAGTGAAGCCACTATCGCCACGACCGTGGCTTATGCCAAGAAACTTGGCAAGACACCAATCGTGGTCAATAACTGCCCCGGATTTCTGGTGAATCGCGTGCTGTTTCCCTACTTCGGGGCGTTCGCACAATTAATACGTGATGGCGCTGATTTTCGTCAGATTGACAAAGCTATGGAACGATTTGGCTGGCCTATGGGACCCGCCTACCTGATGGATGTGGTCGGCATCGATACCGGCGTCCACGCACAGGCAGTGATGGCGGCGGGATTCGAGCGAATGCAACAGAATTTCGATAGTGTAATTGAGAAGCTTTACGAGAAGGGCGACATCGGCCAGAAGAGCGGCAAGGGCTTCTATCTCTATCAGCCTGACAGGAAGGGCAAACCGAAGAAGCTGCCTAATCCGGAAATCGACGCCTTGATCAGCTCGGTGCAGAGTCAGCAACGTGATTTTGAAAACCAGGAAATTGTGGACCGCATGATGGTTGCGATGTGCATGGAAACAGTGCGCTGCCTGGAAGACAATATCGTCGGTTCTGCCATAGAAGCGGATATGGGGCTGGTGCTTGGCATCGGCTATCCAGCTTTCCGTGGTGGCGCGCTGCGCTATATCGACAGTATGGGTGTAGACAAGTTCTGCGAACTGGCTGACCGCTATGCTGAGCTTGGCGAAATGTACCAACCCACTGAACAACTGCGGGAGCGCGCCAAGGCGGGCACCCGTTTTTACCCGTAACCTGAGGAGATCACCATGAGCTTGCAAGCCAGAGATGCGGTAATCGTTGATGGAATTAGAACCCCCATGGCACGCTCCAAAGCCGGGGCTTTCAGAAACGTTCGGGCAGAAGAGTTGTCTGCTGCCTTGATTAATGCGCTGTTTGCGCGCAACCCCGACCTTGACCCATCTGAAGTCGAAGACGTCATTTGGGGGTGCGTAAACCAGACCCTGGAGCAGGGCTGGAACGTGGCGCGCAATGCCGCACTGATGTCGGTATTACCACACTCAACTTGTGCCCAGACGGTCAACAGGCTGTGTGGTTCATCCATGTCCGCGCTGCACACCGCCGCAACCGCGATTCAATCTGATAATGGTGACCAGTTCATCGTTGGTGGGGTAGAACACATGGGTCACGTCGGCATGACTTACGGAATCGATCCCAATCCGAAGGCATCAAAACATATCGCCAAGGCGGCGTGGATGATGGGAGTGACCGCTGAAGTGTTGTCCAAGATGCACGGTATCGGCAGGGAGCAGCAAGATGCGTTCGCTGTACGCTCACACCAGCTCGCCGAGCAGGCGCGCCTTAACGGCGGTTTCGCTAACGAGATAGTTCCCATTGAAGGTCACAATGCTGACGGCTTCAAAGTGCTAATTGAGGAAGATGAGACGATCCGTCCTGATACCAGCATGGAGGGCCTGGCTCAGCTACGGCCAGTATTCGATCCTGCCAATGGCACTGTTACCGCAGGTACATCGTCGCAGCTTTCTGACGGCGCCTCGGCCATGCTGCTGATGTCAGCAGAAAAGGCCCAGGCTATGAACTTGAATATCCGAGCCAAGGTTCGGTCTATGGCGTATGCCGGAGTTGATCCCTCTATTATGGGATATGGCCCGGTGCCAGCCTCACAGAAAGCCCTGAAGAAAGCAGGCCTGAAAATTGATGATATCGAATGCGTGGAGTTGAATGAGGCTTTTGCGGCGCAGTCACTGCCAGTCATGAAAGATCTTAATCTTCTGGATGTTGCTGATGATAAAGTGAACCTGCGCGGCGGCGCTATCGCACTTGGCCATCCCCTGGGATGTTCAGGCACCCGGATCACCACAACCCTGTTGAACAACATGGAAAACCATGACGTGACTCTGGGTCTGGCGACCATGTGTATTGGTTTGGGGCAGGGTATCGCAACGGTGCTGGAGCGGGTTTAACGCCCAACGGGAGGCTAGTTTTGAGCACGGCTGATAAGGGGCACTTTCAATTGAATCGCAGCCGCAAGAACTTGCGGCGCGATGTCGGTCGTGCGATTGCTGATTTCAATATGATTGCAGACGGCGACCTGGTGATGGTGTGCCTGTCCGGCGGCAAGGATTCATACACCTTACTGGACATTCTGACAAACCTGCAGCGCCATGCCCCTATTCAGTTTGAATTGCACGCCGTCAATCTTGACCAGAAGCAGCCAGGCTTTCCGGAACGTGTGCTGCCCGACTATCTGGAAAACCTTGGGGTCTCTTACAAGATTCTGGAGCAGGACACCTACTCAATCGTGACGGACAAGGTCGCAGAGGGGAAGACTTACTGCGGGCTCTGTTCTCGCCTGCGCAGAGGCATCCTGTACAACTATGCCGAAACCATAGGGGCGAACAAGATTGCTCTGGGGCATCATCGTGATGACATTATCGAGACCCTGTTCCTCAATATGTTTTATGGCGGCAAACTGAAAGCGATGCCGCCAAAGCTACTCAGCGATGACAAGCGCAACATCGTCATTCGACCTCTGGCCTACTGCAAGGAAGCGGAAATTGAACGCTACGCTGCACTTGCGGATTTTCCGATTATTCCCTGCAACCTGTGTGGCTCACAGGACAACCTGCAGCGGCAGGCAATCAAATCGATGCTTCAGCAATGGAATAAGCAATTTCCGGGGCGGGTAGAAACAATTTTTCGGTCTATTTGCAACGTGGCACCGAGCCAGCTGGCTGACTCGAATCTATTTGACTTTACCGGCCTTGAAGCAGGGCAGCGAGACAGTGCTGCCGAACTGGAATTGATTGAAGTGGTGTAGCAATCGCTGTCTCTGTTGTCCCGCTTTACCTGCTTCCCGCACGCCTGTCCGCACAATTCAGCTACCCAATGCCGGGTATGTTGGGGCAGTACCCGCTGGTTCCGGCATAATTTTCGATCCAGAAACGCTAATCGCGAAGATTTATTATGGAAATTCCTTACACTGAATTGTCTGGCGACGCCCTGCGTGGCGTGATTGAAGAGTTTATCTCACGTGAAGGTACAGACTACGGGCACCAGGAATTTAGCCTCGATGACAAAATAGCGGCGGTGATGAGGCAGCTTAAAACCAGAGAGATTATCCTGACTTTCGACGCCGAGACTGAGAGTTGTAACCTGGTGCGGGTCAAATAAGAGAGCAATCGAATCTGACTTTTGTCGCCTGGTATCAGGGCGTGGGTTTTTAACCTGTCGGGTAGGGCAGGCTCATCGACTCTGGGAAGTTGCGTATTATGTTGCAGCGTGTCCCGGTGAACTGGGTTTGGGTAAGCTGGGGCAACTGCGCAATCATGCTGCATTGTCTTCCCTGCTGCTTTGCTGCGCTGATTGTGCGGCATTTCGCTTGCTG
>CALKNV010000066.1 GCA_938091935.1 uncultured Pseudomonadales bacterium | reverse complement strand
CTCAAGGTCTCTGGGATAAGCCGTGACAATAATGATGCCCGTCAAGGGCTGCACCAGCACCGACTTGCCTTCTTCGGTAAGATTCGCCTGGTTGCGAGCACCGGCGCCACCGCCAAAGCCGCCAAAGCCGCCAAAGCCGCCTCCAATAGGCGCTGTACTGCCTGAGTTCGCGCCGCCGCTCTCAACCCCGATGAGGTTGGAAACCGCGAATTCAAGGTCAGACCAGAAATCACTGCTGGTTGAGGTCTGAATCCCGCTGCCGCCACCAACACCACCGATTCCACCACCGAAATTGCCCGCGTTAACTCCGCCAAGTCCGCCAAGTCCGCCAAGACCGCCAAGACCGCCAAGACCGCCACCATTCAGCCCTGCTGAATTGAACGCTCTCTGAGAACCCAAACCACCCCCGATGCCGCCACCGCCGATGCCGCCGATGCCGCCGATGCCGCCGATGCCGCCACCGCCAACACCACCGCCACCTGCTCCGGTGACAGCCGTGCTTGAACTTCCCTGTCGCTGCACATTCAAATAGTTAATTGTGAACTGTTGAGTCCGCAACCCACCTGGCCGCACCGAGAAAATATTGCCGCGTCGGGTGATGTCCAGATTGTAGATGTCCGCGACGGTGTCCATCGCCTCTTCGATGGTGACATTGGGCAGGCTCAGGTTGATATTGACATCCACATCGGCGCTGATTGCCACGCCGAATTCCGTTTCAGCCACCAGGCTATTGAAGAAAATATCAGCCGGCAGGTTGGGTGAGGTGATGGACACGCGCTCTTCCATAGGTGTTAGCAGCGCCTCATCGATTGAGAGAGAGGGAATCAGCTCGTCCAGCAGATCCACTTCATCCTCCGTCAATTCCTCAGCGGGCGCTTCCAGCACCGCGACAGCCTGATCCAGGGTGCCCTGAATGTCTTCAAGCACATCGGTGTTAGGAATAGTCGCTGGTCGACTGGTGCAGGTTGCCAGCAGCAGACACAGGGAGGCGAACAACATAGCGCTGCAGCGCTTGATGTCTCGTACGGTCTGACTGTTCACCAGCTTCTCCCTCATTCCTGTTTATTCCTATTGATTCCCGCTTATTCCTAGTTCTGCACCTGGCTCTTCAGGGCAGTATCAAAAATGCTGATGCGCGTTTCTTCATCATTAACCAGCAACGTCACACTGTTGCGATCGATCTCAATGACTTCCGCACCTCCGATCAAATCCCCAATCGTCACGCGCTCACTATTGACCACGGCCATCGGTCTCGCTCCGCTGGCTCGGATAAAACTGACGTCCCAGCTTGAGGCACTCACATTGCTGATCAGGCCCGACACATCCACGCCTGCGGGTACCGTTTCGCTGAGGCTAAAAAAAAGCGGCCGCGTCGGATCGATTAAATTCTCACCATCAATGACGTCTGCCGTGACAAACTGCGCAACGCCCATGAGTAGTATCGCTGTGAGGCAAGATCTAGACACCGATGAACCCCTGGTCTGTGCTCAGCGTGTGTATCTGAAGAGACACCTGGGCCCGCGGCCACTCCAGCTGCTGAAAACTGATGGAATCCCAGAAAAAGCTGCCGGAGATTTCTTCCAGAAATCTTAAGTATTTCAGCGTACTGAAATAGTCACCCTGAAACTCAATGGTTAAATTATGGGCATACACCTGGCCTGATAGACTTGAATCCCCGGCAAGGGATGCCTCCTCAGCGGATACATTGTCAGCGGTAAAGCCTTCTCGCAGCGCCTCGGCAGGCTGATTGCGAAAGCTCAGTAATTCCAGTCCCGTGAAGCGCTCCAGCACGGTGGTCAAAATCGCAGTCATTTCGTCCGGCTTAACCAGGTTTCCTGCCAGATTATTGATAGCTTCATTCAGCACGGTCTGTTCTCTCACGAGCACGGCCAGGCGATCATTGGCGAATCGATTCGGGTCTTGCTGGCTGGTTTCAACCATGGCATTGTAGGTCCGTTGCTGCGCCGCAATCTGGCTGCTGGTCGCATTCACCTGGTTGCGCAAGATATCGATCTCTGCCCGCAGCGGGTCAAAGCCAAAAGTTAAATACCCAAGCCCAGCAGTTGCCAACACCACGCCCAGTATCATCAGCCTCTCGGACTGCTTTCTGCTCTCCAGATTCTTGACCAATCGATCAAGTTGTGCTTTTAACTGTTCATTCACTGGTGGTACTCAATACAAATGAAAAAAGCTGCGACTCCACCTCTCCTCTGCTAATTGATGGACTAAACGTCTTGTATCGTAGCGGACTTTGCCCGTTTTCAATATTCTTTACATAGCGCGGCACTATCGCTGAATCGCGCACCTGCCCAGACATCGTGGCCCGCTCACCGCCATCGGTGAACTGAAACGCAGTAATTGCCAGCCCGTCGATAGACGCCCTTGAAAGGTCCTTGAAGTACTCTGAAAAACCTTCCACATTACCCAGCTTCGACTCACTCAAAAATTCTCTAATCTGCAAACCAGCCGCATACCTTGCTTCCGCCGCCTGGAGTCGTTCCGTCAGTTCCGTGTTCTCAGATCGCCGCGCCAGCTGTTCGTCTAATTCATCGGTTTTGCGAGTCTCCTCAGTCAGGGTTACACGCAGTGCCGCCAGCTCGTTGCCCAATTGCCTTCGCTTATTAAGGTCCCAACCTGTGATTGTCAGCATCACAATGAGTGCTGCGATCAGCGTCTTGCCCATAAACTCCGCGGTAATGGGATCTTTCTGGACCTTAAACTCATCAAGATACAGATTAATCTGCTGTTGCATCAGGCAGCTTCCTTAACTGATTTGCTTGGGCCAGCCACGGATTCTGGCGAGTTTTCTGACTTGATTCGTTTCGCACCACGCGGAGTCGCGTCTATGGTCGTCAAGGCCAGCTGTTGCGAGACTGGCGTCAATGCCACATCCCCTTCGAGGACCTCGCCAGCCTCTTTTTCTAACGCCAGGGGACCGGTCTCACATTGCAGCAGATAAGGCAGACTATTGCGCATCTCCAGATGCACAACAGCTAGCAGGTCGGGGAATACAGTCACGCCCGCCCGGCCAGTAGATTTCGCCTTTTTCTTGAAAAACGGTAACTGCATGTGGTCCTCTTAGCCTGAGTAGTGGTTGCAGTAGCTCGACTCCCCACACCCTCCTTTTGGATGTCCAGGTCATAAGTGTATTTCTGCCTCGCGAGCGAGGACAGGCACAACTTAAGAAACGCCCTTAAGGAGTATCGTTTAAGCCACTAAATTCTAAAACAAAAAACTTCCAGCCGAGGGATAAACTAGGGTAAGCATAAGAACGTAATTAGTGATAGTGCGGTGTGGGTCACAGGGGCAAAATGCGGTCTGGGACAAAATTTACGGGCTTTGGGTAAATTAATCTGGACCACTAGAAAGTGCCCGGATATATACACTGTTAATATAAACTCACTCAAAAATGGTCGAATTTTGATCAATATCGTACTTTTTCAGCCCGAAATACCCCCAAATACGGGAAATATTATCCGTTTAGCTGCAAACACAGGTTCACAGCTGCACCTGATCAAGCCCTTCGGTTTCGAACTTGATGACAAGAAAATGCGCAGAGCCGGGCTGGACTATCACGAATTTGCTGGCATTTCGATTTATGAGGGCTGGGAGGAATTCCGGGCGAAACAGGAAGGGGCGCGCCTCTTTGGACTTAGTACGAAAGGCAGCCGTTGCTACGCCAAAGTCGCCTTCGCCAAGGACGATTTCCTGGTTTTCGGGCCAGAAACCCGGGGATTGCCGGGATCAATCAGGCAAGAAATCGGCAGTGAACAGGTTTTACGCATCCCCATGATGGCAGAAAGCCGCAGCCTGAATCTCTCCAACGCTGCGGCTATCATCGTCTATGAAGCCTGGCGGCAATTGAATTTCGCCGCCGGAAGCTAGGCGCGCTTACTGCACGCTTTCCGGGGCCGGTGCTTCGCCACCAGCCGCCTGCTGCTCCGCGGCCTGCTTCTGCTGGGCATAGAGCGCTTCGAAATTAATCGGGGACAGGTTCAGTGGAGGGAAACTGCCACGTACCACCAGCGAGTCGATCGTCTCGCGGGAGTAGGGGAACAGGATGCTTGGGCATACCGTAGCCAGGATGTGCTCAAGGTTAGTGTCGTCGAATTCCTTCACTGTGAAGATACCTGCATTGTGCACCTCGGCAACAAAGGCAGTTTCTTCTTCGATCTGTGCTTCCGCGGTAAGCACCAGCACCACCTCGTAGACATCATCCCCGATCTTGGTGTTGCGGGTCTTGATGTCGAAGTTAATCTTCGGTGTCCACTGCGCTTGAAAGATAGTTGGGCTCTTGGGCGATTCGAAAGAGCTATCCTTCAGATACAGGCGCTGCAACGCAAATTGTGGACCCTGCGGCTGGGTGTCTTCGCCTGTGGCTGCCGCTTCCTGTGAGTTGTTATCTTCTTCTGCCATAGTGATTCCTATCTATAAGTAGTGCTGAAATTTTTGATCGTTTTGCCGCCGGAAAGCCCTGCACCTGGTTATTTCTGTACCAGAGGGTAGGACTGCGACTTCCACTCGGTGACGCCACCGGATAATCTGATTACTTCGCTGTGCCCAGCTTCTTCCAGCGTCTTTGCTGCATCACCGGAGTGCTGACCCAGCTTACAAACGACGAGCACAGGTTTATCCTTGTGCTTCTTTAACTCAGTGACTCGCTGCTTCAGTTTAGCCAGGGGGATGTTGATCGAGTCAACGATATGCCCAGCATCAAATTCTTTCTTGTCCCGTACATCGACTACCACAGCGTCTTTGCGGTTGATCAACATGACGGCTTGCTGAGGGCCTACCGCAGCAGCTGCTGTGCGCTGATGGTAAAAAATAATAGCAGCCACGGTCGCCAGCCACGCCGCGGATAGCACCAGGTGATTACCAATAAATTCGATGAATTGTTCCAAGGGACCTTTCTATCTATTTCTGACTATTTCTGACTATTTTCTAGAATTTTCAGCAGCTTGGGAATGAACAACGATGAGTTCAAATCCCCGCCGGGAAAAAAGGCAGCAAGTATACACCTGTAAACCCGGCGAAAGAAGCTGCTAACCCTGATTCGCCCGCCAGGCGAACGGCTTTCTTGGATACTCGCCACGTCAGTGGCTTTCTTGGATAATGACGGCTCCCAAAATTTTGATTTGCTCGCAACAGCACAATCTTGCCACAGGAAAATCGCCAACCCATGAGCAGTAAAGCAACCGCACTCCTTCTGATTCTCGACGGCTGGGGCCATCGGGAAGAAACCGACAGCAATGCCATCGCCGCCGCTGACACGCCAACCTGGGACAAGCTCTGGCGCGAGCAACCCACCACCTTGATCGACACCTCTGGCAAATCCGTCGGCTTGCCGGCCGGCCAAATGGGCAATTCAGAAGTGGGGCATATGAATCTCGGCGCGGGCCGCGTGGTTTATCAGAGCCTCACCCGCATCGATAAGGCAATTGAAGAGGGTTCCTTTTATCAGAATGCGGTGCTGTGCGCCGCAATCGATAAGGCCGTGAGCAATGAAACCGCGGTACATGTCATGGGCCTGATGTCGCCAGGGGGTATCCATAGTCATGAAGACCAGATCATGGCGGCGCTGGAACTGGCCAGTCAACGTGGCGCGCAACGAGTCTATCTACATGCCTTTCTGGATGGTCGCGACACGCCACCAAGAAGCGCCCTGCCCTCGTTGCAGCGCGCTGAAAACTACCTACTGGACAATGACCTCGGTCGCGTTGCCTCACTCTGTGGCCGCTTCTATGCCATGGATAGAGACAACCGCTGGGACCGGGTTCAGAGTGCTTACAAGCTGCTGAGCGAGGCGCAGGCCGAGTTTAGCTATCCTGATGTCGCCAGTGGACTGGACGCAGCCTACCAGCGCGATGAAGATGATGAGTTCGTGCAGGCAACAGTCATTTGTGAAGATCAGCAAGAGCAGGCGGCCATCGAAGATGGTGATGTAGTCCTGTTCATGAATTTTCGCGCCGATCGCGCCCGCGAACTTACCCGCACGTTTGTTGATGATGACTTCGATGGATTCGAGCGCGCCGCAAGACCACTGCTGGGGGATTTCATCATGTTGACCGAGTACGCGGCGGACATCGAAACTGACTGCGCCTACCCGCCACAGGCACTGGATAATGTGCTGGGTCAATATCTTGCCGACAACAATAGAACGCAGCTGCGTATTTCAGAAACTGAAAAATATGCCCATGTGACCTTCTTCTTTAACGGCGGTAGAGAAGAACCCTTTGCCGGCGAAGACCGCACCCTCATTCCTTCACCCCAGGTTAAAACCTATGATTTGAAGCCGGAGATGTCGGCCTTCGAAGTGACCGACGCTTTGGTCGAGGCCATCGAGTCCGGGGAATACGATGCCATAATCTGCAACTACGCTAACGGCGACATGGTAGGGCACACCGGTGATTTCGAGGCGTCGGTGAAAGCCGTAGAAGTGGTAGATCAGTGCCTCGCACGCATCGTTGCCGCGATTGAGTCAATCAATGGTCATCTTCTTGTTACTGCCGATCACGGCAATGTCGAACAGATGCTTGATCCGGCGACGAACCAACCCCTCACCTCTCACACCAGTGGCCCTGTACCCTTAGTCTATGTTGGCGCCAGTGAACAGGTCTTTCTCGGTGAAGGCAGCCTTTGCGATATTGCACCGACACTGCTTCACCTGATGTCTATGCCGATACCGGAAGAGATGACTGGCAAGATACTTATGGGCGCGGAGCTTTCACAAGCGAGCGCATAGGTCGCATCAGGTGACAGATGTCACATTAAATAATTTTGCGCGCAGCATAATGCTCGCCACTATCCTGTCAGGGATGGTGGTCCAGGCTTGGGCGCAGGATCGTGAACAGGCGGAACAGGAACTCACCTCAGTTTCTGCCGCTATCGAGTCAATCCAAAGCTGGCTGGCACAAGCTTCCTCAAGGCAGACCGAGGAGGAAGCAAGGCTCAGAGACACTGAGCTGGAATTATCCAATGCACAGCAGGCCTTTGCTTCTCTTACCACCACAGTAGAAAACACCCAGTCAGAATTAGTTGAGCACCAACAACAGCTTTCGATTTTGGAAGCCCGCAAGGCAGAGGAGCAGCAGCTGCTGCAAACACTGTTACGCGCTGCTCACATGGGTGCAGACAGCAATTTCCTGAAAACTTTGCTTAACCGGGAAAAGAGTGGCGACACCGCCCGACAGCTCCACTACGCACAGCGCTTCACCCGCTATCAGCTGGCGCAGATTGAGCGCTTCCAACTCACCTTGTCAGAGCTTGAAAGCGTGAATCTGTCGCTGACTGCTAATCTTGCCGACCTTAACGAACAGCAGAGTCTGCTGGCTGAGCGCACTGCTCAACTGGAAGCCTCAAAGCTGGCTCGCGAGCAAGCCCTGGCCGCGCTACGGAGTTCCATTGAGGATCGCAGCGCAGAAATGGAGCAGCTCGAAATCAGCCAGGCGGAGTTACAGCGCTTAATTTCTGAAATCACACGCGCCATGGAAGGCGTGAGTTCTTTCGCCGATGTGCCCCCCATAGCTGACAGCCGCGGCGACCTGCAAGCGCCAGTGACAGCTGAGGTAGTTCATGGCTTCGGGTCGCGCTACGGCGGCGGCAGTTTAGTCCGCCAGGGGATGTCTTATGCGCCTGATCCCGGGAGCCAGGTCAGAGCAATTCACCCTGGCCAGGTAGTCTTTGCTGACTGGCTCAGGGGCTCGGGTCTGTTAGTGGTGCTCGATCACGGCGACGGCTATATGAGCCTTTATGGCCACAACGAGGCGCTTGCTGTGAACATCGGCAGTTGGGTAGATGCGGGCGAGGTGCTGGCCACATCAGGCATAAACAGTAGCGATCCCGCTATCGGGCTCTACTTCGAAATCAGACGCAATGGCGAACCTCAGGATCCCGCAGCCTGGATCGACTAAAGCCCGCCAATACCCCTTGTTTTACAGGGCTTTTGCCTGTCACAAAAAGTCACCTTACTCCGGTCTCCCTGGGGAGATATGTTGCCAATTCAGGGATAAACTGAAACTATTGGATGACTCGTATAGATGCATATACATGCAAGTACACGAGAGTTAAATGAAAATTCAGGAAAAACCCATGATTCAGCTTCGCAACAGGATTACTGGCGCGCTCAGCATTTGCTTGCTGTGCGCCCTGCCGCTTTCCGCCCAGTCTCAGTCCCAGACACAACAATCGGAGCTGTTGCCCTTGCCGCTGGATGAAGTGCGCATGTTTACCGAGGCGCTGGATCGCATTCGCATGGCCTACGTCGAAGAAATTGATGACAAGACCCTGCTTGAAAACGCCATCAAAGGCATGCTGTCGGGACTCGATCCGCATTCTGCTTACCTGGCCGGGCGCGAATATGATGTGATGCAAGAGACTACCACCGGCGAGTTTGGCGGACTGGGCATCGAAGTGGGCCGGGAAAACGGCTACATCAAAGTCATTAGTCCAATCGATGATACGCCTGCTGACCGCGCAGGAATTCAGGCCGGTGACTTGATCATCCAGATCGACAACAGACCTTTGCGTGAACTGTTGCCTGAAGAAGCCGCCAACATGATGCGTGGTGAGCCAGGCACCGAGGTGACGGTAACGATTGCCCGCGAAGGCATGGAGCCGTTTGAAGTTACGGTGGTACGGGAAGTCATCGCCATTGCCAGCGTCCGCAGTCGCATGCTGGAACCGGGTTACGCCTATATCCGCCTGGCCCAGTTTCGCGTGAATACCGGCGACGAACTGGAGGCCGAATTACTGGAGCTCTATGAAGAACACGGAGACCTGAAAGGGATTGTGCTGGATCTACGCAATAATCCCGGTGGTGTGCTGCAGGCTTCAGCCAAGGTAGTCGATGCCTTTATAGAACAGGGCCGCATCGTTTACACCAAGGGGCGTTTGGAAGGCAATGACCTGGAGTTCTCTGCCAACCTCGCCACGGTGGCACCCGATGTGCCGCTGGTCGTGTTGATTAATAACGGCTCGGCTTCAGCGTCTGAAATCGTAGCTGGAGCATTGCAAGATCATGGCCGCGCCGTGGTCATGGGAACTCAAAGTTTTGGTAAAGGCTCGGTGCAGACGTTGCTGCCGCTGGACGGCTCTCGCGCCATCAAACTCACCACGTCGCTTTACTACACGCCCAGTGGACGTTCTATCCAGGCCCAGGGCATTACCCCAGACATTATCGTTGATGATGCCTTTGTAACCCGACGCTCACGCAGTATTTCCCAGTACACCGAAGCCGATCTCCCGGGTCGTCTGGATAATGGCAATGGTGAGGAAGTGGTGGAATCAGACGAAGAAATGGCGGAAGCCCTGATCTCCGCGGAAGAAGTCCTGGTGACGGATTATCCGCTGAACGAAGCGCTGAATGTGCTGAAGGGTGTGAATGCTTTCAAGCCTGGCAACCGCGTAAACACCAACGGCAGCTTTGCCCAGCGTGACGACTTCTAGGCTCTAGTAAACCCTAGTCCAGCCTGACTTCAATGCCTTTTGCAGCCATGTGTTCTTTAGCTTCGCGAATCGTGTATTCGCCGAAGTGAAAAATACTGGCTGCCAGCACCGCGTCCGCCTCACCCTTTAACACCCCATCAGCAAGATGGTCCAACTCGCCTACCCCGCCGGATGCAATGATCGGCACATTAACTGCCGTACTCACTGCCTTGTTCAGCTCCAGGTCAAAACCAATCTTGGTGCCATCCCTGTCCATGCTGGTGAGCAAAATCTCACCTGCTCCGTTGCCAACCATTTGCTTCACCCAGTCGATGGCGTCGATGCCAGTTGGCTTGCGACCACCGTGGGTAAATATCTCCCAGCGCAGCGGCTCACCTTCCGCTGATACGCGCTTGGCATCAACAGCGACGACGATGCACTGGGAGCCGAATCGCTCAGCCGCTTCGCGCACGAACTCAGGGTTATTCACCGCAGCAGTATTGATCGATACCTTGTCAGCACCGGCGTTGAGCATGGTGCGAATGTCTTCGAGGGTGCGAATGCCACCTCCCACGGTGAGCGGAATAAATACCTGTCCGGCAATTGCGCGCACTGTATCTACAGTAGTTTCCCGGTCTTCATGACTGGCGGTGATATCGAGAAAGGTAATCTCATCGGCGCCGGCATCGCAGTAGCGTTTAGACACTTCCACCGGGTCGCCCGCGTCACGAATGTCGACAAACTGCACGCCCTTGACCACACGGCCTTTATCACAGTCGAGACAGGGAATTATGCGCTTTGCGAGTGCCATAGTAGGACTACCTGTTCCTGGTCATCGGACCCTAAATCATCAAACTCTAATCATCAGAGGCTAATCATCAGAGTCACAGTAACTCTGGGCTTCCATCAGATCGAGCTTGCCTTCATAAATCGCCCTGCCGGTGATAGCACCCATGATGCCGGCGCCGCTGGCAGTTTTCGCCGCAGCCTTCAGGTCCACGATATCAGCAAGCTTGGCGATACCGCCCGATGCGATGATGGGAATAGTAGAGCGCTCGGCCAATTCAACAGTCGCCTCCAGATTCGCGCCTTGCATCATGCCGTCACGAGAGATGTCAGTGTAGATCACTGCTTCAATACCCAGCCCGTCGAACCGCCGCACGACTTCTTCGACAGCGAGCTCTGATACATCCGCCCAACCCTCGGTCGCGACCATGCCATCTACAGCATCCAGACCAATGATCACCTTACCAGGAAATTCTGCACAGGCTTCGCGCACAAAATCGGGATCCTTAACTGCCTGGGTGCCTATGATGATATAGCTGACGCCTGCCTCTATATAGAAACGCGCTGCCTCGAGATTTCGAATACCGCCGCCAATCTGGATCGGCAATTCGGGGAGTGCCCTGGTGATAGCCGTTACAATCTCGGCGTTGACGGGTGTCCCTGCAAAGGCACCATTGAGATCAACTATATGAAGACGTTGGGCACCTTTTGCAAGCCACTGCCTGGCCTGCTCGACGGGGTCATCAGAAAACACGGTGCTGTCTTCCATCCGCCCTTGCTTTAGGCGCACACACTGGCCGTCTTTTAAATCTATTGCTGGTATGACTAACATGGGTTGCTCATTCTTTGTTCGCGGTGCTTTGGATTCGTTTCGGCAGTTTTTCCGATATATTCGTTCTACTTATTGGTTATATCTATTTAGCCTTTAGCCACCAGCATCCTGTTAAATTAGCCGCAAGCGCTTTAGTTAGTCGGCGGCACCATCCCACTGCAGAAAATTTCTTAGCAGGGTGAGTCCGGCATTCTGACTCTTCTCGGGGTGGAACTGAGTCGCAAAGATATTGCTATCCGAAACTGTCGCCACGATTTCCTTTCCGTATACTGACAGCCCGGTCACTTTCGACACATCTTCCATCTCCACATAATAGCTGTGCACGAAATAGAATCGGCTGTTATCCGGCACGTCTCGCCACAGCGGGTGATGCGCCTGCTGCTTAACGCTGTTCCAACCCATGTGCGGCACCTTGAGTCGTTCGCCCTGATCACCGCGCAGGTCATCTCCAAAATACCTCACCCTGCCCTGCAAAAACCCCAGACAATCAACGCCGCCGTTCTCTTCACTGTGACTCATCAGGGCCTGCATGCCCACACAGATTGCCAGCACTGGTTTGGACTTCATGGCATCTTCGACAATCTCGCCCACATTGAGGCGGTTTATCTCTATCATGCAGTCACGAATTGCACCTACGCCTGGAAAAATGACGCGATCTGCTGCCGCAATGATCGCTGGATCGGCAGTTACCACCACCTCGGTTGCTTCGCCGGTGACGGGCTGGAGTTGGGATCCAACATGCTCCATAGCCTTGGCTACGGAGTGCAGGTTGCCCATGCCATAGTCTATAACTGCAACATTATTCATTTATGTCGAAGAAACAACTGAATGGTTTTAACAGATTCATTAGCGAACTGGCTTCGCTCACGCGAGTAACGCCTGTAGCGCAAGTGCGCCAACGTGAACTGGGCACAAGCTATAAGACACCCTTGGTTGAAGGAATATGGCCCGCGGCGCGCGGGTCAATCTCCATCGCCATTCGCAATGCGCGACCAAAGGCCTTGAAGATAGTCTCAATCTGGTGATGGGCATTCTTGCCGCGAATATTGTCGATATGCAGAGTCACCATGGCGTGATTCACAAAGCCCTGGAAGAACTCGTGAAACAGGTCCACATCAAAATTCCCCACCGTGCCTTTTACAAACTGCACGTGGTAATCCAGACCCGGGCGGCCGGAAAAATCCAGCACCACTCGTGACAAGGCTTCATCCAGCGGCACATAGGCATGGCCATAGCGACGAATACCGGTCTTATCCAGAGCTTGATTCAGGGCCTGACCCAGGGTAATACCGATGTCTTCCACGGTGTGGTGAGCATCGATCTCAAGATCGCCTGTCGCCCTTATGGTCAGATCCACGAGGCCGTGCCGGGCAATCTGGTCCAGCATGTGGTCCAGAAAGGGTAGACCGGTCTCCACATCCAGCTCGCCCGAGCCATCAAGGTTAAGGCTGACGCTGATCTGGGTTTCGTTGGTATTGCGCTCGACCGAAGCCCGGCGCGCAGTAGATGGAGCTGAAGCGCTCATGGAATGACCCGTTTTCGGAAAAAGCGCATTATAATGCTGCGCCCGCAGGAGTGAAAGGCAGGAATCGTGCAGGATTCCGGCAGAATCGCTAGACTTGATCCATTGTCCCGGTTTTCCCCGTTAAACGCAGGAAAGGCAGGCAGCAATGCTGGTATCCTTCGCTCCCTATACAATCGACGTTAACCCAATTTATTGAGAGACCCTGTGAAGAATTTCCTGAAAGTTTTGGCTGGATTCGTGGTTTTGCTAATCATTGCAGGAATCCTGTTGATTTCGCGGGTAAATACGGACGCCAACAAGACCGCAATTTCAGACGCAGTGTTGGCCACAACCGGCTATGAGCTTGTTATAGGTGGTGATCTGTCTTTGAGCCTGTACCCCAACCTCGGTCTCTCACTTGCGGATGTGCGGCTCAAAAACCCGGCCTATCCTATGGAACTGGCCTCCACGTCATCCGCAGTTTTGAGCGTTGATTTTTCTTCCCTGCTGAGCAGTCAGATTCAGGTGCGCGAAATCTCCACCGAAGATTTCCACGCCAATTATTATATCGATGAAGAGGGAAACAGCATCTGGTCCGTCAATGCTGATTCCGCGGCAACCTCTGACCCAGGCACTGATTCAAGCTCTGCTTCGCCTGCATCCAGCAGCTCGATCCCCGATGCGCAGGAAGCTTCCGATATCACCACCCTGTCCGTCGAGCGGCTTCGAATTGCTAATGCCAGCATCGATATTCAGGACCTGTCTCGGGGCGCTCGCTACCAAATTGATAATCTGACCCTGGATAGCCTCGACACCAACATCGACGGTCGACCCTTCAGCATCGACCTGCAGTTCGACTATGAGAACAATGGGATGTCAGCGCCGGTGCCGCTGGCACTCAGATCAGATGTTGTGGCAGATATTAACGCCGGCACACTGCAGCTGACAGACTTGCAGTTCAGCGTTACGCCAATGCTGGTCAGCGGTGACGTGATCATCAATGATCTAAATTCTTCGCCCAGTTACGAAGGCTCGCTCTCGGCGGCCCCCTTCGATGTATTGGTGTTACTGGAGTCACTGGGTATGCGCGAAGGTCAGCAGGACGTAAATTTCGGTGTCGATACCGACAAGCTGCTGAGTTTCAACATGCAATTCAACGGTACTGATGCGCAGGCCAGTATTCCGGCGTTCAATATCGAGTTCGCCGGTGCCAGCATTGAAAGCGATGCGCAGATCAGGCTCGCTTCCGAACTCGCTCCTCTTAATGTCAGCTATAATGTAAATGCTGGCGCACTAGACCTATCGCCGTTTTTTCCTGAGCCAACTAGCGAAGGTGAACCCACATCCTCATCCGAGCCAGCACCTGACGAGCCTGCGCCGCAACTCAACGAAGCCGCGCAATACCAGCCTGAGACTGAGCTGCCGGTAGATTTAATCAACTCCATGACGCTGCTAGGCGCGATCTCTATCGAATCTATTACAGCGAGCGGCATGCGGTTTGAAGACGTGAATATCTTTACTAATGTCGAAGATGGTTTGCTGGACGTTGAGATTCCGCCAATCTCGCTTCTGGACGGCTCGTTGCGCGGCACGGTGCGATTAAATACGCGCACCAGCACACCCGAACTACAAACAAGCCTCACTGCCAACAACCTTAATCTGGTTGACCTGGCCCCATCTGTATCACGCTTTAATACGCTAACTGGATTCCTGCAGCTGGAATCTACCTATACGGCAAGCGGCAGCTCGGTAGAGTCCATGCTGGATAGCCTATCAGGCAGTACCGCATTCAGCGTCAATGAAAACTCCGTAGACATTGGCGTGATCAAGCAGGTTTTCACGGCGATCGTGGCCCTTAGCCCAACCGGAGAAGCGATTCAGCAATGGCCCGACGTCATGCGCTTTGGCGACATGAGTGGCTATGTGCTACTGGAGCAGGGTCTGGAGTCAAAGCAAGATGTGAAGCTGCGTATGGATAACTTTGATATCACCGGCAGCGGCCAGATTGACCTCGATGCCCAGAGTTTTGCCTATGACATGCAGTTCACGGTCCTGGGGGCGCCGCATCCGCAGACAATTCCAGTTAACGAGCTGTATCACGATGTGTCATGGCCGGTGGATTGCAGCGCCGCCTTTGCCGAAGAGGTGAATCGCTATTGTCGCCCCGACTTCACCCAGGTCAGGGAGATCTTCACCCAGATTGGCAGCAACGCACTGAGAAATGAGTTGCAGGATACCATTACCGATCAGGTTCCCGACGAGTTGCAGGACGCGGCGCGAGGCTTGCTGCGCAGCATACTCAACTAGCCTTTCCCCGATGAAAATTCGCTTCGCCAAGCTTTCTGATGAAGAGTATTGGCGTGCCACGCCCTATGGCGACAGCATGGAAAACAATTGGCCGGAATATGACTGAACAAAGCCTCGCGACGGCCGTTGCGCAGGCCGAGTCATTTAATCGGGCGGTGTTGGATTGGTTTTCGAAATCCGGCCGCAAAGATTTGCCCTGGCAACAAAACCCAACACCTTACCGCGTCTGGATCTCTGAAATCATGCTGCAGCAGACCCAGGTGCAAACAGTCATTCCCTACTACCTCCGCTTCATGGCCCAGTATCCCGATGTGGCTGCACTGGCAGATGCGCGCGTGGACCAGGTACTCCACCTCTGGACCGGCCTGGGCTATTACGCCCGGGCGCGCAACCTGCACAAAGCTGCAAAGCAGGTAGCTCAAGATCATGGCGGCGAATTTCCACGAGACGTCGAAGCATTGGAAGCGCTACCCGGCATCGGACGCTCCACCGCCGGCGCCATCGCGGCGCTGTCCATGCACATCAAGGCCCCGATCCTGGACGGCAACGTAAAGCGGGTGCTCACCCGCTACTTCGCTATCGCGGGCTACCCTGAGAGCAGCGCCGTAAAGAAACAGTTGTGGACGGTAGCGGAGTCGCTACTGCCAGAGCGGGAAATCGCCGCTTACACGCAGGCCATGATGGACCTTGGCGCCACCCTCTGCACCCGCAGCAGCCCAGCCTGCCAGCAGTGCCCACTGGCAGCAGATTGCCAGGCGCTGGCAAGTGACAGAATTGCCGAATTCCCCGGCAAGAAACCCAAGAAAGCGCTGCCGGTTAAAGCGGTTAACATGCTTATCGTGCGCAACAGATCAGGACACGTCCTGCTGGAGAAGCGGCCAGACAGCGGAATCTGGGGCGGCCTATATTCCCTGCCAGAACAAGCCGTCAATGACGCCGACGCGAGTACTGAGGCAGGTTGGCTGGCCCATCTGGAAACTGACCTGCAGGTAGATTCCGAAACGCTTGAGCCTATGCCAACCATTCGCCACAGCTTCACCCATTACCACCTGGATATTACCCCACTCCTGGCACCAGAGTTGAAGCTGGAAACGGCCGGCACTGCTGTAGCTGATTCCGATCGCTGGCTCTGGTACCCTCTCGATCATTCCGTGGAGGTGGGCCTTGCCGCGCCGGTCAAGAAACTCCTCACGCGCCTGAATTCAGACTAGAGTCCGAATTGGGTTTCGAATTGGGTTTCGAACCAGAGTCCAAACAACTAATTGAGGATCCCGCATGAGCCGCATGGTGCAGTGCCGCAAGTACAACAAGGAACTCCCCGGCCTGGCAGTTCCCCCCTACCCCGGCCCCAAAGGCCAGGAAATTTATGAAAATGTTTCCCAGCAAGCCTGGCAGGAATGGCAGGCCCAGCAAACCATGCTGATCAATGAGAAGCAGCTCAACCTGATGGACCCCGATACCCGCAAATATCTCCAGCAAGAAATGGACAAGTTCCTCGCCAATGAGGAATACGACCGTGCCGAGGGTTATGTCCCACCTTCGGAATAAGCGCACGGCCAAATTCATCCATAAAATTTCCCGGAGCTCCAAATGAACAGTTCGCCACGCCCCAACTTGAAAGTCTTCCTCACTTTCATCGCATTCTTGTGGTCCTCGGGACTGCACAGTCAGGTACCCACACCAGAGAGCGTGTTCGGATTTGAGCCCGGCGCCGACTACAAATTGGCTAGCTACCAGCAGCTGCTGGATTTTTACCGCCAGCTGGATGCCGCCAGTCCGCGGGTAGAGTTGGAAGAGATCGGCACCACGGTGTTGGGCCGTCCCTTGTTACTGCTTTATATATCCAGCGAAGAAAACATCGAACAACTCGACCGTTGGAAACAGATTAGCCGCGAACTGGCCAATGCCCGCATAGACGACGAGACTGCGCAGAGCCACGCTGAAGAAGGCAAGGCAATCGTCTGGATTGACGGTGGCCTGCATGCCACGGAGGTGGCCCCTTCACAAATGCTGCCCAGGCTGGCCCATCACGTCACCACTGACGAGAGTGCCGAGACGCGCAAGATTCGCGACAACACCATCATGCTGCTAATGCCCAGCATGAACCCAGACGGCCTCGAAGTAGTGCGGCAGTGGTATGAACGCAACCTGGAAACACCGTTTGAAACGACCCGGCCACCCGAGCTTTATCATCATTATGTGGGCCACGATAATAACCGCGACTGGTTCATGAACAATATGCCGGAAACAGCTGCCGTAAGCCGGATGCTGTACGAAGAGTGGTTTCCCCAGATTGTATACAACCACCATCAAACCGGACCCTCCTGGGCGCGAATTTTTCTGCCGCCATTTGCAGATCCCGTGAATCCAAATATTCATCCGGGCGTGACCACGGGAGTCAATATGGTTGGCTCCGCCATGTCGAACCGCTTCGCCATGAAAAAAATGCCGGGCGCTGTATCCGACATGATTTACAGCATGTGGTGGAATGGCGGCATGCGCACCGTGCCCTATTTTCACAATATGATTGGCATCCTCACCGAAACTTCACATGCCACTGCCTCACCGCGCTACTACGATCCGGAAGAACGCCCGGCACAAGTCGGCAACCCCCGTCGCGGTCAGTCTGCCCCCACCAGCGGCGTCGATATTTTCTATCCTTATCCCTGGCCAGGCGGTGACTCCAGATTCAGTGATCCTGTGCGCTACACCTTCACGGCATCCATGGCGGTGCTGGATATCGCTGCCGACCTGAAATCGAGATGGCTGTATGGCATCTATTCCATGGGTCGCGATGCCATCAATGCCGCAGAGCAAGACCGATTCGCCTACGTGATCCCCGCCGACCAATGGGACCCCGACGAAGCACGCAATCTGGTCAAAATTCTGATGCAGGGCGGCATTGAAATCCAACAGGCCAGCGAAGGTTTCTCCGCAGGAGAGCAAGATTTCGCAGCCGGTTCCTATATCGTTTACGGCGACCAGGCCTTCAGAAATTACGCCATCGATCTATTGGAAGCACAGCAATATCCCGACCGCCGTCGCACACCTGATGGGCCACCTGACCCGCCATACGATTTGGCAGGCTGGACGCTACCCATGCAGATGGGGGTCGAGGTTGTGCGCATGGACGAACCGTTCAGCGCCAGCGCCCAGGCTCTGGATAGCTTTCCTGAAACCACGGCAGGCAGCGTGATTGGCGATGCGGACTACGGTTTCGCGCTCTTACCGCAAACCAATGCCAGCGTCACCGCCATCAATCGCTTGACCAAAGCGGGTGTGCAGGTGCAGCGCAGTGCGGCGTCATTCTCCGCCGGTGGTCAAAGCTTCCCACTTGGAACCTATGTAGTCAGAAATGAGGGGCGCAGCACCCGTCGCCAAATCGAGGAATTGGCTGAGGAATTAGGTCTGGAATTCTCCGGCATATCCGCAGCACCAGAAGTCGACCTGGCTGAACAAAAAGCTGTTCGCGTCGGCTTGTACAAAAGCTGGGTGGCGAACATGGACGAAGGTTGGACCCGCTGGCTGCTGGAAAACTATGAATTCGAGTTGGAAAACCTATCCGACGCCGACGTTCAGTCTGCTGATTTATCCCGTTTCGATGCCATCATTTTGCCCAGTCAGAATGACGACTCAATCCTGACGGGTAACGCCCCAGGCACCATGCCGGAAGAATACGTCGGCGGGATCGGATTGGCCGGTGCCCTCGCCCTTGAAAACTTCGTTTCCCAGGGCGGCACACTAGTGACGCTTGACGCCGCCAGCGATTTCGCGATTCGCCAATTTGGCCTGCCAATCGAAAACACCGTGGCCGGCACCACAGATCGCCAGTTCTTTATTCCCGGTTCCCTGATGCGCACCGAAGTAGATACCAGCCACCCAATGGCAGCAGGCATGCAGGAAGAGCTGGCGGCGTCGTTCGTGCGCAGCAGAGCCTTCGATCTGGTCACCATTTCCAGAGAAAGAGAAGGCGGCCAGGAACAAACCATGGAACCACCGGAACTCCCTATAGAAACGATAGTGACTTACAGCGAAGAGGACAGCCTCATGAGCGGCTGGGCGCTGGGCGAAGAAAACTACATAGCGGGCAAAGCCGCCCTCATGCGCGCACCTTTAGGCGCTGGCCAGGTCGTATTGTTCGGTTTCAGACCACAGTTCCGCGGCCAGACCCGCGCCGCCTATAAACTACTATTCAATGCCCTGCTACAGAATTAGACCCCCTGAGAGCCGCCGGGGCTAGCGAGCACTCGCAGCCCCCCAAACTGGAATCACGGCCGATCACAAATCTGCCCGATCTCTTGACTCAGGGGTTGAGAAACTATTTAATACGCGGCTCGCGAAAAGCGGGGTTTCCCAAACCTATTCTCAGGTTTTGAGCGTCGCGAGCGAAGGAAGTACGAGGCAAAAGACAAATCGAAGAAGGGAGCTTACATCAGGTAAGTGACCGACTGAGATCTTGGCTTTTAACGAAGTAATTCCGAGCGCAGAAGCTCAAAAAATGCCCAGGTAGCTCAGTCGGTAGAGCAGAGGACTGAAAATCCTCGTGTCGGTGGTTCGATTCCGCCCCTGGGCACCATCTCCCTTATACTTACAAGCACTGAACCTGATGCGTAGGCGGCTCAGACGTTCAAGAACATCTCTTGCTAGATTTCATCGAAGGGAAACTTCTAAGTTAGCCTTTCCTCAAAACTACTGTATTTTTACTCTGACCCCTTTTATTAACCCCTTTTATTAGATGTTTGATCCTGGCGCTAACTGCCGCCTGGGTCACGAAGAGATTGTTGGCGGCTTTTCCGAAATGGCGAGTCTTGCTAACTTCAAGAAACGTCTTTAACAAATCTGTATCCATCGCTAGCTTCCTGTGCAGCCGCCAAACCGGAACAAAAGAATAAAATCACTGTGAGATCGAGAACTCCGCGAGTGTAATCTCAGATTTTCACCTTTACTACACTTGACTCGATCAATTGAGAGAAACTGTAATCCGACCTCTAATTATCAGACACCCGCGCCTCCTGAGGCTCTTGAGCGTCAGAATTGCTCCGTGGATCCAGAGTAAATGCAGCCTGTGCAGACGCAGTCGTAGCAAGCTCAAAATCTTGGGTCGGCTCTGGCGGTGGCGCCTTACTCTTAATCATATAGATTACAGCCAAAGCAGCAGTGGAGAGGATGGAAAGCTGATAGATAAAAAAGTAATGCGGCCCAAAGCGATGCATCAACTGAGAAGCAACCAAAGGTCCTATTACGGACCCCAGAGCATTCATCATGAGAAGACCAGTGCCTACCTTGATGAAATCTCCAGGCTTAGTATTGTCGCTTGCGTGCGCAAGACTGAGGGCATAAATGGGCATAACCGAGGCTCCCAATAGCATCATAACGATAGAGGCAGAGAACGCTGAAACTATGATCGCTGTCGCCGCCACAAAAGCACCCAGAACCAAACAAAACAAGATCACGAGGCGACGATCAATACGATCAGACAATCGACCCAGAGGGAATTGAGTAATGCCGCCTCCAGCAATTGCAAATGCCATCATGAAACTAATGCTCATTACATCAAGCCCACGCTGCAAGGCGTACACCGGTCCCAAAGCATAGATGACACCGACGGCCAGC
>CALKNV010000065.1 GCA_938091935.1 uncultured Pseudomonadales bacterium | reverse complement strand
AGTGGCCGTAATGCGACCCTCGGGATTCTTTAAAGACAGCCTGAGCAAATCACGATCAAATTCGTAGTGGCGAACATTGTCGCCACCGACCCAGCGCGGCACCATAGGAGAGCCTACTACGTGGTGAGTGACTATGCGATTTTCGCTATCGATGCTAACGCGTCCCCAATAGGCGAATCCGCCTATTACGCGCTCGTCGCCTGGCTGAGAAGCCGCCTCTTTCTGGGGTAAATCGATAGGCATGCCCAGGCCGGACATGTTGCCAAACTCATCATAACTGAGCCGACCGATATATTGCATGTCTCTAGCGGGACCCTGCTCGGGAAAGGTGAAGTAGCTGACTAACTCATAGTCACCTACAAATCGTTCTTCATCCGACATTTCCTGGGCAGCGCTTACAGGCACGATGACAAGCAGGAGTAGCGCAAGAGCAACTACCATACCAGAACCATTGAGTGGGGCCGTCACTCTTGCATACATCTCAGCGCTCCTAATCAGTAACCGACCGCGCCGCCATCGCCGCGCCGGGAGTCTGCCGCACCCAGGAACAGATTCTGTTCACGATCGTAGTAAACGCCCATGGCTGCGCCCTGGGATCCACGCTCACGGATCTGGTGCCCACGGGCCTGAAAGCTTTCCAGCGTGTCAGCAGAAAGTGAGTTGGATTCAATGCTGGTGAAATCAGGCAACCATTGGTGATGAATCCTGCCCGCCTCAATTGCCTGGGCAATATCAAAACCATGGTCGATAACATTCAGGATGACCTGCATGGTGGTATTGATAATCGTTTTGCCGCCGGGGCTGCCGATAGCGAACACTGGCTTGCCGTCCTGCGCCACAATTGTAGGCGACATGCTGGACAGCGGGCGCTTTTCTGGGGCCACCAGGTTTGGTGCAGTACCAATCTGTCCACGCTCATCAGTGACACCTGGCACCGCATTAAAGTCTCCCAGTTCATTATTTAGCAGATATCCACCGCCATCTACCACGATTGCTGAGCCGTAGCCGAATTCCAGCGTATAAGTCATGCTGATCATATTGCCGTCCGCATCAACGACAGAGAAGTGTGTGGTCTCTTCCGACTCATAAGCCTGTGCAAACAGCTCGGGGCTGCTCTCTGATTTGCGAGTCATATCAATAGACGCACGCAAGTCTGCTGCATAGTCCTTGTCCATCAAGCGATCCAGAGGCATAGATTCGTTAAAATCTGGATCACCCAGATGCTCGGCGCGATCAGAATAGGCGCGGCGCATGGACTCAGTCAGTACGTGAAGATAGTCCGCCGAGTTGTGCCCCATTTCCGCAAGGTCGAATCCCTCAAGAATGTTTAGCATTTGCACGATGCCGACACCGCCAGAACTGGGTGGAGGCATACTGACGATTTCATAGCCCCGGTAAGTGCCACGTATGGGTTCACGCTCACGGGCCTTATAAGCAGCCAGATCCTCTTCGGTAATCAAGCCGCCGATATCCGCCATGAAGTTGGCCAGGCGTTCGGCATTTTCGCCTTGATAGAACCCATCAGCACCATTGTCGCGGATCAGTTCAAGGGTATGTGCGAGGACTGGCTGTACCCAGGTCTCGCCCAACTCATAGAAAGAGCCGTCTGCTTTAATAAATTTACGCTCAGACGCTGGATACTGGCGAAAGCGACTGGCGCTGCGCTCAAACCCGGTCTGCAGGGAATAAGTAATTGGAATGCCGTCACGCGCCAGGTCAACTGCGGGCTGAACCAGCTCTTCCCAGGGCAAGGAACCCAGTCGCTGATGTGCGAGATAAAGACCTGCGACTGTACCGGGCACCCCAACGGCTAAAGGACCGAAATGATTAGAATTGTTAACTACGGTGCCATCCAGGCCCAAATACATGCGCTCTGTGGCGGCCATAGGCGCTTTTTCGCGGAAATCAAAGGTGGTGGCCTCACCATCATCACCGTGATAGACCATGAAACCGCCACCGCCAATATTACCTGCTGATGGCCAGGTCACCGCCAGCGCGAACGCCGTGGCAACAGCCGCGTCCACCGCATTGCCGCCCCGCTTGAGAGTCTCCGCGCCCACTTCCGAGGCCAACTTCGAGGCACTGCTCACCATGCCATTCTTGGCGTAGATCGGGGTTCGACCACCTTCCGCGAAGGAATGCGTTACCAGGGAGAGGCTGAATACAAACAGGACTGTTTTTGCGATGACCTGGTAAGTTCGGCCAAAAGCAATTCTTTGAGCGTTGCTGCGCATAGTTAACTCTTTCAAATCAATGGGTTATAAAAGTCGAGGTTCAGGAATTTTTATCTAGTAGCGCAGTGTATTCTACCGGGGCAGGCTTGATCAAACTCCCCATTGTCAAAGCCTCGGGCGCAATGCTAAGTTCCCTTCTCCAAAACAGGAAAAACCTCGATTCTAGGCTATCTCCTGTCACGCATCTTCATTCCTTTGGACCCGAGCAATCTATGTCTATTGTCAGCAAAACTATCGCCCTCGCTTTAACAACAATCTTTCTACTTGGCTGCAGCGAATCCACCGAAACTGCTGTCAGCCCTGAGAGTCAAGACCCGATGGAGATTGCTCGAGGCATCCACGAGCGGGTTATCGCACTCGACACTCACGCAGATATCAACACTGAGAATTTCACCTCCGAGGTTAACTACACTCAGGATCTCGACACCCAGGTGAACCTGCCAAAAATGTATGAAGGCGGCCTGGATGTCGCCTTCTTCATCGTTTATACCGGTCAGAGTGATCTGAGTGCAGAAGGTTATCGAGACGCCCATGCTAACGCGATGGATAAGTTTAATGCGATCCATCGCCTTGCCGAGGAAATAGCGCCGGACCAAATCGAAATTGCTTATAACTCGGACGATGTCCGCAGAATCATCGCCGACGGCAAGAAAGTAGCCATGATTGGCGTGGAGAACGCCTACCCGATCGGTGGCGACCTATCTAATATCGAAAAATTTTATGACCTCGGCGGTCGCTATATGTCACTGGCACATAATGGTCACAACCAGCTCTCAGACTCCAATACCGGGGAAAGAGATGGCGTGTACTGGCATGGCGGCCTTAGCGAGTTGGGCAGGTTTGCCATCAAGGAGATGAACCGTCTGGGTATGATGATCGATATTTCTCACCCGTCCAAAGATTCCATCATGCAAACTCTGGAGCTTAGCCGAGCACCGGTTATAGCCTCACACTCGTCCGCGCGAGCGCTGACAGATCACTCACGCAATCTGGATGATGAAATGTTGTTAGCTCTAAAAGACAACGGTGGCGTTGTGCAAACAGTTGCATTTGGCACCTATGTTAATGAGCTGAGAAGGGCACATTGGGCATCAGGTGCTGGCTTCGCCGATGCGCCGCCGGCAACCGTATCTGATTTCGTTGATCACATTGACTACATGATTGATCTTATAGGCATTGAACATGTAGGAATCAGTTCGGACTTCGATGGCGGTGGCGGGCTGTCAGGCTGGAACGATGCCTCAGAGACCTTTAACGTCACCGCAGAGTTAGTGCGTCGCGGCTATACCGAGGAACAGATCGCCATGATGTGGTCCGGCAACCTGCTTAGGGTATTGGACGATGTACAGCGCATTGCGCAGGAAATACAAAACGAGGCCTGAGCCAGCTGAGTCAACCACTGCAGAACTTAAAACGAAAGCAAATATAAGGCGGTTAAGACTTGGGAGAGAACAAAACCAAAAAATAAGTCATCCGATTGAGGTAGGCTAGCTGATCTTAACTTACAAGACGATATTGACTCGGTTCGACAGCAATGATCCGGTTTGGTACTGCCGCCAGGTCCAATCGAAGGTTTTCAAAGATATCTTATCTGTAGATGGCAAATCTGGCCTAGATATATAGATTGGGAAATATTTATAATCCTCCTGAGAAGAATGGCACCCGTCGGAATTGTCCAGATGTGCAAATTTTATAACTCACGGTTTCCAGGGCACACCGGAATTAAGGAATCAAAGGGGTTAAGGCGCTCGCGGGTTTGCGCCAATTTCTGCAAAACTTGAGAAGTAGTCGTTCGTCAATTGAGAACTGCGTCATATTATTGCGGACCATACCCCCATCCCCTGCGCACTAAGTCACATAGTTAATAACTTAAAAGGGTAATGTAAGCTCTACAGTCCCATTATAAGAGGCTTACCGCTACCGGGGCACAAGGGCAATGCAAATGATAACTGCCGAACAATAAATATTGCTCCCGCGGAGATGGCTTCATCGATCGCTGTATCATCGCCCTGTTTGCCCTTGCCATGGCGTTCTCGCCTATGCATTCAATCGCGCAAGTTCACCATCTGCCCGAAAGGGCGGGCGTAATCGTATTCGTCAGCGGTGAGGTTGTAGCCAGGGACAGCGCAGGCAGCGGTCGCCGACTACGCCGTCGCTCTGCTGTTAATGTCGGCGATACACTTTTCACTGCACCCGGTGCCATCACCCAACTCCCTATGGTGGACGCGGCACTAATCTCCCTGAAGGAATCCACTCAGTTTCAGATTGTTGCCCACGAACACAATGAAAACCCGGTCACCGACGAATCATCAATCAAATTAGTTGCAGGCGGCTTCAGGACCATTACCGGCGCTATCGGTGAACAGAATCAGGAGAATTATGAAGCAAGTATCTCGAATTTCGCCACCATCGGCATTCGCGGCACCGACTATGAGGTCGTAATTACCCCACAGGGCGAAGTCATAACAGGCGTCTATGCTGGAGGCATAACTGGCGGTTCCGACGACGACAATGGCACTAGCGCAAACACCGACAATAGCTCCGGTGGTACTGGCAGCGCCGACGGAGCTTCGACCGACAATTTCGGCGATGATAACTACTCCGGCAGTAACGACAATAACAGTGATGCTGGCGGCAACAATGGCAACGCTGGTGGTAACGGTAATAGCAATAACGACAATAGCAACAATGCCGGAAACGGCAAGAGCAGTAACGGTAGCCATAATATCGATGATGCAGGCACTACCGGTGGAGACTCGACTGACGGTACGGTAGACCGCAGTTCAAGCGGTAATGGCAATAGCGGAAATGGAAACAACGGCAGCACTTCCAATGCGGTATTACTTGACGCCAGCGACGTTGATTTCAGTTCATTGTCAACTATTCAACGCATACAACTCGCCTCGATAGGGCTGACGTCAAGTTCTCCGCAGGCCCAAGTCGACATCAGTGATCCGTTGTCAATCTGCTGGCAAGCCTCGGCATCAGCACTGTGTCAACGCTCAGAACAGCTGATTATCAGGCCCCTGTTTAGGCAACCAAGGAATGCGGTATTTCCTGGGGCAAATGGGATGCTCCCCTCGATGACAACTGAGTTGTAGACCAGCAGATTGAGGGAGAACTGGTACGACTCAACACCAGCAACCACCTTGCAGACGTTACACCGACGCCAATAGCTAACATGAAAGGTACCTACGATTATCGCGGCGGTATTGCCTCCGAGTTTATAGGCCAAAGTAATGTGGGTGACATTAATAGCCTGTTTGCCAGCATGAGTGTCGACTTCGACACCGGCGTAATAAGTGATGGTAATCTGACTCTGCGCAGCGGAAATAATGCCCGGTCAGTGGATTTTGAAGGCCTGGTTAACCAAGGGCTGGTGGCGTTGAACGCCAGCAACGGCATGCTGGTCAATCAGTTCGACATCATCAGCAATAATATTGAAGCTGATCTGGGCGGGGTATTCACTGGCAACAACGCCGATGCCTTTGTCGGTGGGTTTGAACTGCTAGATCAAAAAGGGCAGCCACAAGGCTACCCTTTTCACTTCCTGAGTAAGCTGAATAGCGTGAGCTGTTAGACCCGCAAGCTAATTAGCAACCTCATTTGGCATAGTCAGAACACTGGCGCCAGACACCGGGCGGGATAAGTTCTCAACATCATCAAACTCACACAGAAATTGAGTTAAACTCTGCACCTTGCCAAGCTGGATTTCGCTTTTGACTGTACGTCTCTAAATAAAAAACCCAGATCTTGCAGCAGCCGCTCAAGGCAAAAGCTACAGGCAGTTTACAGGGGAACCGTCCACTCAACCGCAGCCAACTACCAAATCGTAACTGGAATTAAATATACTCGTAGCGCGATAACATTAAGCAGGAATAACTATGGCCACAGATAAGCCACAAACCCAGCCACTGGAGTTTCACTCCAAACCCCAGAAAGAGATGCAGGCAGCAGCCAGCGCTTTTTACGACATGGTACGCACTCGCCGAACAGTCAGGGATTTTTCCGACCAGGCGGTTCCCCGCGAAATCATTGAGGATTGTGTTCGCGCTGCAGGCACTGCGCCCAGCGGCGCACATCGCCAACCCTGGCATTTCGCGGTAATCAGCGACCCTGAACTCAAACACAAGATTCGGGAGGGTGCCGAAGAAGAGGAACGGGAGTTCTATGAGTCGCGCGCGCCGCAGGACTGGCTCGATGCACTGGCGCCGCTCGGCACCGACGCAAACAAACCCTTCCTGGAAATTGCCCCTTACCTGATCGTCATCTTCGGCGAGAAATTCAGCAAGGACGAAGAAAACAACAAACAGAAAAACTATTATGTGAGTGAATCTGTGGGCATTGCCACCGGCATCCTGATTACCGCCCTACACAATGCCGGGTTGGCTACCCTGACCCATACGCCAGCACCGATGAAGTTCCTTAACGAACTGATTGGAAGGCCCGCCACAGAAAAGCCCTATATGATTCTGGTAACCGGATATCCGGCAGAGAATGCCGAGGTTCCTGCTATCGCCAGGAAATCTCTGGCAGAAATTGCAAGCTTTAAGGGTGAGGACTAAATCCCGCAGCACTGGGTTATCGGCGAACAACAACTTGATCCAGCCGGAATCCAGGTCTTATTGCCATATCCCCCAATCTGATCGCGTTGATGATTTACCTTGCCGGGTTCTCATTCCGCAGCTTCTTCCCGGTATAGTCGGCACAAAAAAACCCGGATACTTTTCAGCATCCGGGCTTTTTTCGGCTAGCGCGGTTTATTGCGGTGGATTACCGATTGGTGTGCCTACCTTTCGATATTCGCCGTATAGATATTCTTCAGCGAACTCTGCGCACTTGAATTCCAACAGCTGATAGTTTTCCGCCACATGACGGTAGAGTGGGAGGCTCACTGTCCAGGGTTGTGTGAAGGTATTGGGATCAGTGATGGTTGCCTCATACTGTACGTGATTGGGTCCCATCGGCGTATAGCGCTCTTCTACCACCATCTCCCAGCTGTGATGGTTACCGGCGCGGTCAAACCAAGTGTCCGGCATCTGGCCAGTTACCGTCACCACCAGTGTATCGCCATCCCAGATCGCGTTAGAGTGCCCCATCCAGGCATCAACCTGCGATTGAATCTCGGGCTGATCCACATAGAGAATGCGGTTAGCTTCGGCAAACTCGTAAGAAATGAGGATTACATCGGTAGACTGCACTATCTGAAAAGGGAATGGCAGGTAATTACCCCGTGGCACGCCAGGCATGTAGCACTTCGTCAAGGGATCATTGTCGATGGCATTGGCGCGGTTTTGATCGCGCTGACGCAACGCTGCCTCTGTGTAAGGAATACGACCACCTTCTACAATGCCCTGACTGCCAGGAATTGCTGACAGCGCACCCATTTTGTCAGGATGTGGACCGTAGGCAGCCGCGTGGGGCTCGATGTCGTAGTGCGCCTTAGTCATGGCCTGCCAGATCCCGCTAAAATCAGGCTTGCCCGAAGGTGTGCGTGGAAATTCATCCTGTTGAGCCGTCGCATTTGCTGCGAACAGAGTGATCATCAACACACCCATCAATCGTTGTTTAAGATATTTCATTGCTAACCCTTAATTCTATAATGCCAAGTTAATTCGATTAGTTGCCTTCTTCAGACTCGCGCTGTTCTGTCATGCGCTCGCCGCGGAGAATATTCACCATGCCATAGTTACCTTCATGACAGGCGTACTCGTAGATCTGCCCTGCCACCTTGGTCATAGGCACGATCGCCGTAATTTTATCGGTAAATGTCGAGGGATCATCGATTGTAAATTCATAATCCACGGTATCGTATGCGGTGCGAGTAAAGCGCTCAGTTAGCACCATATCGAAATTGGCACCGGTACTGGCGAAAGTCTGGCGATAGCCATTAAAGTTTCTGGTTTCCACCACCAGAGTATCACCGTCCCACCAACCGCGGGAATCGCCGGACCACATACGAATGTCTTCATCCAGCGTCGGCTTATCACCCATTTGGACGATGCGGGCATCGTGAATCATCTCTGTGAAAATTACCGCAGTATCGCGATTCTGGATGATCTGCATATTGTTGTTATACAGACTGGGCACAAAAGGTGGGCCAGAGTTGAAACCTACGATGCAGCGTTCTGACAGGCCGCGATCCTCTGGACCGTCTTTGGCGATACCACCCACGGTATATCTGACAGGACGTGTGCCGGGCACGTCGGGCCCCAATCCACCGTATGCGCGTGGCGCTCCTTCCACGGCCTCCGGTACGCGGCCATTTTCAGGGTAGACAATGTGAGAGGTACGCACGGTGTCACCGATACCTGCCGATTCTACCCAGAAATCATTGTAGCCACCGGGGTTATTGGACACGGGAGGTGCATCCGGATCGACTACTCGCGCTGCGGCAGCAGCTTCGGCCGCTTCTCTTGCAGCCTCCTGGCGCGCGATAGCTGCCTGGATCTGTTCCTGGGTCAGGAACTCCTGGGTGCCGTAACGGGTAGGTCGCTGCATCGGCGTGTTGGAGCTAAAGTTCCAGACGCCCTGAAGATCCGGTTGCCCCCATTCGGTGCGCGGTACTTCATAGTCTGACTGTGCCTGTGCTGACAGGGCCAGTAGGGAGCTGCAAGCTATTAATATTGCCGCAGAAATTGATCGCTTATTTTCAACAAACATAATGTCACCAATGGCACTCAAAGCTGAACGCGTAACTTAGTGGTTTGCTTACTATTAATCAATAGTGTGGCGCTGGTTCTGTCGCCTCTGGCCGCACTCTGGCCGCACTCTGGTCGAGCGCCTAGTAGCAAGCCGACTATGGCAGTTCTGCTGGTTTAGCGCCGGGTGTAGCGCGTCAACAGGCTGGAGGTATCCCAACGCCCGCCACCCATCTGTTGAACCTCCTCGTAAAACCCGTCAACGATCGTGGCTACTGGTAATTCAGCGCCATTTTTCGCGGCCTCGGCCAGAGCTATGCCCAAATCTTTGCGCATCCAGTCCACCGCAAATCCAAATTCATATTGGTCGTTCAGCATGGTCTGATAGCGGTTTTCCATTTGCCAGGAGCCGGCAGCACCTTTTGAGATAGTCTCGATCAGGGCCTCACCGTCCAGCCCCGCTTTCATGGCGAAGTTAAGTCCCTCAGTCAGCCCCTGCACTACACCGGCGATACAAATCTGGTTAACCATCTTCGCCAGTTGGCCATTGCCAGCCGGCCCCAATAGTTTGCTGAAACGGGAATAGGTATCGATAACGGGCTTGGCGGCGCCATAGCTTGCCTCCTCACCGCCAATCATTACAGTGAGCGCGCCGTTTTCAGCACCGGCCTGGCCGCCGGATACGGGTGCATCAAGAAACTGTTTGTTCTGGGCTCTGGCAGCGGCATCCAACTCCCGCGCCAGCTCGGCCGAGGCCGTGGTGTGATCAACCAGAATTGCGCCTTCTTTCATAGCCGCGAGCGCACCGTCACCCCCTAGCACGACCTTGCGCACATCGTCATCGTTGCCAACGCAGACCAGAACCACGTCACAATCAACGGCTGCCGCTGCTGGGGTAGGTGCCATGTCGCCCCCATAATCCTTGCACCATTGTTCTGCCTTCGACGCCGTTCGGTTATAGACGCAGACTTCCATCCCGGCTTTCTTTACATGACCAGCCATGGGATAGCCCATGACACCAAGTCCGATAAATGCGACTCTCATGTCGACTCCTTAATCAGTGTTAGCGTTGAAATATTGACTTGCCGCGGGCGAAGGTTTCCAGCACGGTAACTTCGCCCAGATCTGAAGTGGCTATCGTCAGCGGATTATCCTCCAATATTACCAGGTCCGCCCGCTTGCCTACGGTGATACTCCCCTTTTCGTCTTCTTCAAAATATTGGTAGGCTGCCCCAAGGGTTATTGCATACAGCGCCTGCATCACCGAGGCGCGTTGATCCGGCCCCAGCACGACGCCGCTGCGGGTCTCGCGATTTACGGTAATTTCAACCAGTCGCATCATATCTGGCGGCACGATAGGTGAGTCGTTATGGACAGTAAACGGGATATCCCTGGCTATGGCTGCCTGCACCGGCGAGATAAATCTGGCCCGCTCCTCCCCAAAGCTAAGCCGATGCCAGTCGCCCCAGAAAAAAGGATGCACCGAGTAGAAGGAAGGAATAATGCCAAGCTCTGCCACGCGATCCAGTTGATCCTCTCGAATCAACTGGGCATGGATGATCACGGAACGGTGATCAGGCACTGGACCTCCAGCAATCGCATTAGCCACCCCATCAATCATCAACTCGATGGCGGCATCGCCGTTGGCGTGAGCCAACACTGGCACTCCTCTCGCTATTAGCGGGCCAATTCGATTCAACCAGGCATCTGGATCATAGCTGGGGTATGCCACATAGTCCGCCGCTGCGCCGGGCGGGCCCGCATTATAGGGTTCAGACATCCATGCCGTGCGCCCCTGTGGTGAACCGTCCAGAGTAAACTTCACTCCACCGTTGCGGACACCGCCCGTATAGCTGGTATCTGCCGCGACGGTAGCCAGGACATCGTCGGAAAGTGGATTGCCCATGACAAAAGTCACAATGTCGGCGGCATACTCCTGTTCCATTCCCTCAGTTTTTAGCTGGTCGACATATGCCTGACTTACATTGCTATCCTGGATAGTGGTAATGCCATATCCGGCGTAGATCTGTACCGCTTCCCGGCGCAGTTCACTCTGCCGCTGGGGCGTAAGCAACTCACCTGTGCCAGGAAAAAACTGCATGGCGGTTTCTTCCATCACTCCATCGGGGTCATCACTACCAGGGCGACGCCTGATGATACCCCCGGCAGGATCTGTGCTGTTCGCACCAACCCCGGCTTCCAGCAGCGCCATCGAGTTTGCCGCCAGCAGATGACCCGACACGTGCCGAATGACAATGGGATGGTCGGTGGAGGCACGGTCAAGATCGTCGCGATTAGGATGGCGCTGTTCTGTCAGCAAGGAATCGTCGTAACCGTAGCCATACACCAGTTCACCGGCTGGAATATTGAGATTCTCAATGCGGCGCTGAAGCTTAATTACAATGTCGTTAACGCTAGTGACGTCGCCCACGGGTGGCGACGACAGATCGAGCATATCGACATAGCGGGCCACACCGGCAAAATGACCATGGGCATCAATAAACCCGGGCAACAGCGCGCGCTCGCCTAATTCGATCACGCGGGTGTCTTCACCCTGAAGTGCTCGCGCGTCCTGTTCGGAACCAGCCACCACGATACGATCGCCGCGCACCGCCACTGCGGAGACGTTGCTGGCATCCATGGTAATGATGTTTTGACCGAGGAAGATCAGGTCCGCATCCTGGGCTATGCCCAATGCACCGAGGCTACTGAACCCGATTCCCAGCAAGAATTTAACGAAGAAGGGACACTGCATTTTTTACACCCTAGTCTCTCTATTTTTATTTTCGATCTTTTTTTTACTTTGCCCAATTACCTAGACCAGAATTGATCCGGCATACCCTTACCTTCAGGTTGAGCGCTTCAATGGAAACTTAGCTTGTAAAACGAGACAACTCGGTTTGCCAATTCTGCTGCAGGAGTATCACCATTTCTTCCATGGATTGAAATCTGTCCTCCGGGTTCTTGCTCAGGCACTTCATAGCCACATCATTAAGCAGGCGCGGCACGATTTGAGAAGACACTTCGCTCGCTTCCGGTGGCTGGTCATTAAGAACAGATTCCACAACCTCGTGCATCTTTTCACCAGCTGCCGGCTTGTTGCCGCAGAGTATTTCGTACATCACTGCACCAAGACTGAAAATGTCGGTGCGGTGATCAATGCTCGGATCGAGGTTTAGCTGTTCTGGCGACATGTAATGGATTGTGCCCTGGGCCTTGCCGTGCCCGGTCAGGGTGATATCTTCAATGTGCGGCCCTTTGCTGGACCCGCTATCGCCCTCACTCGCACCGCGACCATCGGGATGCCACACCTTGGCCAACCCCCAGTCCAGTAGCAGCACCTCACCATAAGGACCGGCCAGTATGTTTTCAGGTTTGATGTCGCGGTGCGCAACGCCATGGATATGGGCATATTGCAGGGCATGCCCAACCTGCACCACCAGTTCAACCAACTGCGTTAAATCGTAGCGATCCCGGTAGTCCAGAATCTCACGCAAAGTGTATCCGTGAACCAATTTCATAGTGAAATACGGGTATCCCCGCGCATCCCGGCCCAATTCATAGGTAGGGATCGTGTTGGGATGCTGCAACATAGCCGATACCCGCGCTTCCCGAATCAGGCGCTTTTGCTCTATTTCATCATCGGCAAACTCAGGCTTGAGCGTTTTGTAACAGATAAATCGAGACAGATGTAAATCCTTGCACGACTTGATCAGGGACTTCCCACCCTTGGCGATGGTGCTGAAAAAAGCATAGCGTGTACGCGGATCAATCTTCTCCGGCAGGGGCTTGTCGGTTTCATCGAGAAATACCGAACTGTAATTCTTGGGCGGCTCGGGGAAATGCAGCATCTCTTTCTTTTGATTCCTTCTTACACAAGCGTACACCAGTAATGTCGGGGCCACGATTAGCTGATCGCCGTCCCGATAGAAAGTTAGCATTGGAGCGTCGTGAATTGCACGGATTATGTGGCCGCAAGCTACTGCCGAGTTTCGGTTATAATAGCGATCCGACCACGAATTGAGCGATCCTCCGAGAATTCTCATGCCTGATTCAAGCCCTGACACGGTGCTGGAAACCCAGTTTCCTGTGCGCTACGCCGAAACTGACGCCATGGGTGTCGTGCACCATGCAAATTACCTGGTGTATTTTGAGGAAGGCCGCAGCCAATACATGCGCGATCTAGGCAGTGATTATGCCGAGATTGAGGCCAGCGGATACCAGCTTCCAGTTACTGAAGCGCAATTGCGCTATGTCGGCAGCAGGCGCTATGGCGATAAGATCCGCGTCAGGACCTGGATCGAAGAAAACCTCAGCCGACGCGTGACGTTCCGTTACGAAGTCGTCGACCCTGACAGCGGCAGCGTACTGGTTACTGGGTACACCCGACACGTATGGACTGACGCCGCGGGCAGAGTGACTCGAGTCCCGGAAAGCTGGAAACGGGTATTTGGCTGAGACATTGAGAGCGTAATTCTATGAAGACGAAAATCATAATTGGTCTGCTAACTGGCTGTTTCATGGTCATCTCTAGCCTGGGAATTTCGAGCCTAGGGGTTTTCAGCCCTGACCTCAGCGCTCAGGAGTACCCTGCGGTCGAAGAAAACGTTAGTTTCGAGCAAGTCCTTGCGCTGGCAACCCGGGAGCCCCGGGCTGAAATTGCCTACGGCGATGACCCACTCCAGTATGGTTTGCTGTGGACGCCGGATACTGCTGAGGCGGCGCCCCTGGTGATCCTGATTCACGGTGGCTGCTGGCTCAATAGCTTTGATGTAAATCACAGCCGACCTCTGGCCTCAGCCCTGAGCCAGGCTGGCTTTGCCGTGTGGTCCTTGGAATATCGCCGCACCGGCGATCCTGGTGGCGGCTGGCCCGGCACATTGGCGGATATCCGGCTGGCCCTATCTCGTTTAGACCGCCTCAACCGCGGAGAGAACCAGTCCATCGATTTATCTCGAGTCGCCGTCGCCGGCCACTCTGCCGGTGGACATCTGGCCTTAATGGCGGGTCAAGAACTGCCAGCAGCCCGTGCGATTATCGGTCTAGCCGCTATTGTAGACATGGAAAGCTACAGCCTGGGCAACAACAGCTGTCAGCAAGCTGCCCCACTATTCATGGGGGCGCCCCTGGAGCAGGCCCGTGATCTGTACGCCATGGCCAACCCAGTCAAACAGCCGCTGCACCCCCAAAGCCTGTTGCTGCACGGCGGCAGCGACGACATCGTGTCGCTGGATCATTTCGAGGCGAATGTGCTGCCGACTTCAGTAGTCTCCGGTGCCGGTCACTTCGACTGGATTCACCCGGGCACTGCGGCCTATCGCCTCTTACTCAACACCCTGCACAACAGACTGGCGCCATGACAAACATTGACATCGCAGCGCTGGATGCGGCGGATAAGTTGGCGTCTTGCCGAGACCTGTTTGACCTTCCAGCTCAGACGATCTACCTCAATGGCAACTCACTGGGTCCGCTTAGCCGTGCCTCTGCAGAAGCGATGCAGCGGGTTGTGTCAGAGGAATGGGGACAGGACTTGATTTCCAGCTGGAATAAACACCGCTGGATTGATTTACCGCTGCGCGTCGGCGCCCGCATCGCCCCGCTGCTGGGTGCCGCTGGGGAACAGGTTTTGTGCTGTGATTCTGTCTCGGTCAATTTATTCAAGCTACTCAGCGCAGCTCTCGCGCTAAGCAATAATCAAAACCCGGTGATCCTGAGTCAGCGTGACAACTTTCCCACCGATCTCTATATCGCTGAAGGACTCACAGACCTGCTACAACAGCATGGCGCCCAGGCAGAACTCAAGCTGGTGGAAACCAATGCGCTGGAAGCCGCAATTGCGGAGGGCCCAGCCGTACTGATGCTGACTCATGTTGATTTCCGAACAGGTCGCAAACTCGACATGGCAAAGTTGACCCATCTCGCCCATCAGCACGATTCGGTAGTGATCTGGGACCTGTCACACAGTGCCGGAGTAGTTGAGCTGGCTCTGGATGACTGTCAGGCAGATTTCGCCGTTGGTTGTGGGTACAAGTTTTTAAATGGCGGGCCTGGCGCACCGGCTTTTCTGTATGTTGCCTCCCGTCATTTACAACAGATCAAACATCCCCTGCAGGGCTGGATGGGACATAAGGCGCCTTTCGCATTTAATCCAGGCTATGAAGCCGATCCGGGCATCAATCGATTACAGACCGGCACGCCCTCAGTGCTGGCCATGTCGGCCCTCGACGCTGCGCTGAGCTGCTTCGAGGGGGTCAGTCCGGCTGACCTGAATCGGAAAGCATCTGCACTGAGCGAAACATTCCTTAGCCTGATCGAGGCGGAGCGAGCGCTTGCTGAGCTGCGGCTGGTCTCTCCGCGTAACCCCGAAATTCGAGGGGCACAATTAAGCTTTTCCCATGATCAGGCCTACCCAATCAGCCAGGCACTGATCGCTGCTGGAGTGATTGTCGATTTCCGCGCCCCCAACCTGCTTCGGCTTGGATTTTCCCCACTTTACCTCTCGTTTGCCGATATTGCCGCCAGCGCTTCTATTCTAAATCAAATTATTTTTAAAAATATCTATAAAGATCAGCAATTTAGTCAGCGTAAAAGAGTTACTTGACGCCCTCTACCCAGATCACGGCTAGAACGGAAAATGGGTCACAAACCGGGAAGATTACGCCCGTTAATGCCGTGTAAGTACATGAATTAGTTTAGAATCATTTAGGACTCGGCAAACGCGGCGGAGTTACCTGTACTGGTGTCGAGCTTACCGCTAATATCAGTAAACACTAATCTTAAGGAGATTAGCTTTGCCCCACAACAAACCACCCCTGCGTAAGCTGGCTTAGAAAATAAGATCATTAATGAACGAGCATCTGGACAAAGTAAAATTTGCAGCGTCTAAGGCCCTCACTCGTTTGGTGATGAAAGCCCTCGATGATGCGCGCCTGCAAATCGAAGCACAGACCATGCGTTTCGCCGGTGCCAAGCCGCCTCCCATTGCCGAGGAATCCGGGGGCATCGCCGAGCGGTTCATGAACAGCCTTCATGACTACTTTGAAGAGCTCAACACATTGGTGGTCAGAGACACTGAGATTGAACCTGATAGCTACGATAACCTGAGCCTGGTTGACCATGACTATCTGGAAGCCATGATCGCCATGGAAGGTATGGTGAAACAGCTGCGCGAAGAAGAAATCAAGGGTATGCGCAGCTTCCTCACCCGTCTGGAAACCATGTACCCTAATATCCGTATAGACGAAACCAACAACCCGCTGGATCCCGAACAAGTCGGTGATAGCTTTAATGAAGCCATCAAGCCGCTGGGATTCAAAGCCCACTATCTGCTGACTATATATCGTGAGTTCAACAAAACAGTATTCGGAAAATTCGACGACGTAATTGCCGAGGCCAATGACCTGCTTGTAGATTTAGAGGTCTTACCTGACCTGGATATCACCGCCAGGGATAGAGAACTACGCAAGCAGAAACGGGACGCAGCCCGAGCGCAACTGGAAGAAGAGCAACAGCTCAAGGCAGCCGAAGAGCAGGCCGAACTCGAGGCGCGCATGACGTGGAAGCCTGCGGCCAAACCAGCAAGCCCAGAGCAATCCCAGGCCGAGATGTTCAGCATGATGCAGTCCCTGGTTCATGGGCTGGCCAAGCAATCGAACAATACTAGCCTGGCCGCCACGGCCGGGACCGAAATTAGCGGCGAACTGGTCGCAGAACAGGAAGAAATGCGCAAGCAACAGCAAAAACTGATGTGCATGTTGACCGACATTCAGTCCAACATGCTGAGCAAAGCTGCTGAAAGTGGGGCACCCGGCGCGATTTCTGCAAATAACGTAGCCCAGTCTATCAATGACTCTCTGAAGGCTGAACAAAGCAGTGGAGACCTGGGGGCAATTTCAGCCCAGTCAGGCGACGTTATCAATCTTGTGACCATGCTGTACGAAGCAATTTGGAAAGATGAAGCCCTGCCAGTGGTGATGAAAGAACTCATCGGTCGCACCCAAATCACCATCATGAAGGTAGCGCTGTCAGACACTGCTTTCTTTGATAACCAGAATCATCCAGCAAGGGCGCTGCTTAACGAGCTAGCCCTGGCCGGCATTTCCTGGACCCAGACTGTAAATCTCGATAGCGATCCGGTGTACCAGACCGTTAAGCGGATCGTTGAGCGCCTGCTGGCGGAGACGGCACCCGGCAACGAATTTCTGCAGCAGCTGCTGAATGACCTGCGCGTCGCCCGCAGCAAAATTGTCGGAACCGACCTCAACCTTGAGCGCAGGGTGCGGGAATCTGAAGATACCAGTCAAAGCATGGACGACGTGAATGAGTATGTGCGGCAAAAGATCAATGAACGCGTACTCAAGGGCTATCTGGATCCGTCAATTCGAAACCTGCTGGATACGCATATCCACAGCTTTCTGGTGAAGCTGGTTACCCGCGAAGGCCCAGAAGGTAAATCATGGAAGCCGGTGATGAGCACCATCGACGTGCTGCTGTGGACAGTACAAGCAGAAAAGCATGTGGGTGACAGAGAAAGGTTTGAACATATCAATCCACGCCTGCTGGACAACCTGGGTAAAGCGCTAGAAATAGGAGGCGCCTCCAAGACCAAGATCACCAAGATTATGCGTCAGCTCAAGCAGGTACAGGAATTTACTTTCCACCAGGCCGAACACGGTGCCACCGCTGAGCAGTCGCATAATGGCGGCTCACTTACCAACCGTGTCATTCTTGCGACACGCAATAAGAAAGACGTGCCGGCATTGCCGCGTAATGACCCGGATCTACGGCGAGTCGACAAGCTTGCTATTGGCACATGGATGGAATTCCGTGGTACTTCTGGGGAACGTGTCCGATGCGCCCTCGCATCCAAGATCGACAGCATCGAGAAGCTGTTCTTTGCCGATAGTGAAGGTAAAAAAGTCATGGAGCTCACCCGCATGCGCCTGGCTCATGAACTCAAGGCCGGTGCAGTGAAAGTAGTGAGCGAAGGCTCCCTGGTGAATCGCGCCATGGAATCGGTTATCAGCAATCTCAAGCAAACCAGTGCACAAAAACCACGCCGCCAGGCCTCTACCTGACCAGGAATTACAGCCAGCTCTAACTCGCTTTTGCCAGTTCTATACAGCCGCAGCTTCGCCATACCTCAAGATTGCGCGAGGTTCTGCACCTGTTGGTAGAGAAAATTGGTCAGATCAGTACGACCGCCCTGCTTGGCCAGCTCCGGCCAGTGAATAGGTGCACCAATTTCCACTTGAACGGTTTGCCCAAACCTACGTAGCGCTTCATGCACTAGCAACGCCATGCGCAGGGGCTCCGAAATATGGGAGGCGATGTGAAACTTGCGACTGTTGCTGCCGTGAAAGTAAATCGGCACCACGGTTGCCTCGGCCTCGCGAATAATCTTGGCGGCGAACGTGGTCCAAGGCGCATCGACTACCGAACCAAATCCCATCTTATCGGCAGTGGATACCATGCCAGATGGAAAGATCAGCACCGGAATATCCTGCGCCAGGAATTCGTGCGCAAGCTGCCTCGACCTGATATTGGTTTTTACAGCGGTCTTGGTTTCTTCAAAATCGATAGGCAAAAAGTATGGCGCCAGCTCTCTATCCTGGCATAACAGGGAATTCAGCAGGATACGCAGATCACCCCTGGCCTTCAGCGCGAGGTCGCAAAGCACAACACCATCAACCACACCGAAGGGATGATTCGCGACGAACATCAATGGTCCAGTCTCGGGAATCGCTGTCAGTCGCGCCGCATCAAACTCAACGCTGATCCGTGCTTCCTTGAGCGCCTCGGCAAAGAAAGATTGGATATCCAGTTCACGCCGCTTGAGGCTGTAATAAACTGCTTCGATCTTGTTGCGACCAAGCAGTACCTCCAGCGACGACACCAGACGCTGGGTAAACCAGGAGTCTTCTGGGTTGGTGTAAGACAGCCCCGGAGGTTCACGCAGGTAGCTCGCGAATTGAGGGTCAATTTGCATCATATTCATGGCTAACGCATTCTAGATTCTGCAGATTGCATTTTAATTACCAAACTTGGGTGTGCTATAGCGCATTCAGTATGGCGCCGAAATTCTGCGCTAACGGGTAGCGACCCGCTGTCCAGCCCAAGCGCACAACAACAGCATCAGCCGACGGTACCACCACAACAAATTGCTGCCGATTGCCGTTGGCGTAGAACATGTCTTCAGGAAGATCCGCGAAACGCAGGTTCTCATTGCCTCGATTCAACCACCACTGATAACCGTATGCTCGATCATTGCTGGACGAATTGGGCTGGGTTGCTCTGGCTACCCAGTCCTGCGTAACGAGTCGGGCTCCATTTAGTTCGCCGCCGTTGAGCATCAACTGTCCCATGCGGGCCCAATCTCTGGCGGATGCATAGAAGTAGGAACTGCCCACGAAAACTCCACTGGCATCGGTTTCAAAAACCGCATGCTGAAACCCCAGGGGTTCAAAAATGTGCTGGCGATAATCATCATAGGCCTGCTGAGGACTCTCTAGCGTCTCCGTATAAAGTCGCGCCAGCAGGTTTGCCGACCCTGAACTGTAATTAAAACGGCTGCCGGGCTCAGCGGCCAACGGCATGCCTATCACATAATCAGAGGTGGATGCCGTGGTAAAAAGCATAGCAGTGGCGTCATCGCCGGGATTATATTGTTCCGAGAAATCGAGCCCATCGGTCATGGTCAGCAGATCGCTGATAGCGATATCCGCTCGCTCGTCACCTGACCACGCGTTGAAACCCGCGGTCGACTCCAGGTCGATCAGACCGCGCATCTCCAGGTTGCCAAGCATAATGGAATTAAGACTCTTTGCCATGGACCATCCCAGCAGGCGTGATTCCGC
>CALKNV010000064.1 GCA_938091935.1 uncultured Pseudomonadales bacterium | reverse complement strand
GAGGCAAGGGATGCGGCGGAACTCGTGGATGTGGACTATAACGTGCTGCCGGCGGTAACTGGAACCGGCTCTGCGGCCGATCCGGGTCAGCAGCAAATTCATGATGTGGCGCCTGACAACGTCTGCTTCAACTGGCCGTTTGGTGACAAGGACGGGGTAGAGGCTGCTTTCGCTGCCGCGCATAAAGTGTCTAAGCTGGACCTGATCAACAATCGCATGGTGACTAATCCAATGGAGCCGCGAGCAGCACTGGGAGAGTATAACTCCGGTACTGAAGAGATCACCCTTCACGTCACGACCCAGAATCCCCACGTTCATCGACTCGTCCTTTCCGCCTTTAACCAGCTTGCACCTGAGCACAAGCTCAGGGTAGTGGGTCCTGATGTGGGCGGTGGCTTTGGCGCCAAGATTTTCGTATATGCCGAAGAACTGGTGGTGGGCTGGGCCTGTCGTAAGGTCAATCGCCCGGTGAAATGGAATGCGGACCGCACCGAGGCATTCCTGGCCGATGCCCATGGCCGCGACCATGTATCTACCGCAGAGATGGCGATGGATGAAAATGGCCAATTCCTGGCCATGCGGGTTCACACTAAGGCAAATCTGGGTGCCTATCTGTCGACTTTTGGCACTATGGTGCCAAGCTATTTATATGCCTTTTTATTGGCGGGCCAATACGCGACGCCACTGATTTATTCTGAAGTGAAGGCTGTGTTTACCAACACTGCGCCAGTCGATGCCAGTCGCGGTGCCGGGCGTCCCGAAGCGACTTACCTGGTCGAGCGGCTGGTTGATGTGTGCGCGAGTGATATGGGTCTGGACCCGGCCGAGATCAGGCGTCGCAATTTTATTCCGGTGGATGCGTTTCCCTACCAAACCCCTGTGGTCCAATGCTATGACAGTGGCGACTATCCGGCAGCACTGGATAAGGCCATGGAATTGGCGGATTACGAGGGCTTTGAGAGTAGGGCGGCAGAGGCAAGATCACGCGGTAAACTGCGCGGCATCGGTTTTTCTTCCTACGTCGAGGCCTGCGGTATCGCGCCCTCGGCGGCGGTGGGTCAACTCGGGGCTGGTGTTGGTCTATGGGAAAGTGCCCAGGTGCGATTCAATCCCACCGGCAATGTACAGGTTTTTACCGGTACTCACTCACACGGACAGGGTCATGAGACCACTTTCGCGCAGCTGGTTAATGATCAGTTGGGTGTGCCGATTGAGAATATCGAAGTTATCCACGGCGATACCGCAAAAACCCAGTTTGGAATGGGAACCTACGGTTCCCGCTCGATGGCGGTGGGCGGCGTGGCAATCTCAAGGGCCTGCGACAAACTCATTGCCAAGGGCAAGAAGATCGCGGCCCATGCGCTGGAAGCTGCGGAAGGGGATATTGAATTCGCCGACGGCAGCTTTAACGTGGCTGGCACCGACAAGGCCATGTCGATCGCTGAGGTCGCCTTCACAGCCTACGTGCCGCACTCCTATCCTGAAGGTGTCGAGCCAGGCTTCGATGAGAATGCTTTTTTCGATCCGACGAATTTTTCATTTCCAGCCGGCACGCATATATGTGAGATTGAAGTAGACCCGGATACCGGGGTTGTTGAGATTGTTAAATATTCGGCGGTGGATGATTTCGGTCGCCTGATTAATCCCATGATAGTGGAAGGCCAGGTTCATGGCGGTATCGCCCATGGTGTCGGGCAGGCATTGCTGGAAGGCTGCAGCTATGACAGCGAGGGACAGCTGATTACTGCGTCCTTTATGGATTACGCAATGCCCCGCGCTGACAACCTGCCCAGTTTCGACGTGGACTATGCGCCGACTAACCCGCCGGATAATCCGCTGGGTGTAAAAGGTTGCGGTGAAGCGGGGGCCATCGGTGCTCCGCCAGCCGTTATCAACGCCATTAGTAACGCCCTTGGCGTTAAACATATTGATATGCCAGCCACGCCTGAAAACGTCTGGCGCGCCGCGCAGCAAGCAACTGCGGCAAGCGCATAAGGGAGAACTGACATGTATGAATTCAATTACAGAAAAGTGAAGAGTGTTGAGGCTGCGGTAGAAGCGATGCAGCAGGCCGACGACGGCAAGTTTGTGGCCGGTGGTCAGACCATGCTGCCCACCATGAAACACCGTCTGGCCAGTCCTAGTGACGTAATCGATCTGGGCGGAATCGCCGAATTGGTCGGCGTCTGCGTCGAGGGTGATACTGTGACAGTTGGCGCTATGACAACCCATGCCGCAGTGGCTGCTTCTCCCGAAGTGCAGACTGCAATTCCGGCATTGGCCAAACTGGCCGGAAATATTGGTGACCCAGCCGTGCGCAATAGAGGCACTATTGGAGGCTCTATTGCCAACCACGATCCCGCCGCTGATTATCCGGCGGCTGTCATTGCCCTCGGTGCCACGGTGAAGACTTCCAGGCGTGAAATTCCTGGTGAGGAGTTTTTCACTGATATGTTTGAAACCGCTCTGGAAGAAGATGAGATTATCATCGCGGTGAGCTTCCCGGTTGCCGAGGCAGCTGCCTATATGAAATTTGAAAACCCCGCGTCTCGCTACGCAATCGCTGGAGTCTTCGTAGCCAAGACTGGCGGAGAAGTTAGAGTCGGCGTCACCGGTGCAACTTCCTGTGCCCATCGTGGCCTGAGACTGGAAGCAGCGCTTGGCGGTCAGCTGGATGCAAGCGGCATCGACGCAGTTGAATTGCCGGTGGAAAACATGAACAGTGATATTCACGCCAGTGCGGAATATCGGGCTCATCTGGTCAAGGTCATGACCAAGCGCGCCGTGGAAGCCTGTACTCAATAAGCTGATGAGCAGTATTCCAACCTCTATTGAGCAAACCCAGGAGCTCCTTGAACAAGGTAATTACGTCGCTGACCGCAGCCTTGCTACGACGCTGTTTCTGGCGCTAAGAATGCAGCGCCCGCTATTTCTCGAAGGGGAGGCGGGTGTCGGCAAAACCGAGATTGCCAAAGTGCTCAGTGATACCCTGGGGCGTCGATTGGTGCGCCTGCAGTGCTATGAGGGGCTGGATGTAAATTCCGCGGTCTATGAGTGGAACTACTCGCGTCAGATGCTTGAGATTCGGCTGGCCGAGGCATCAGGCAATGTAGATCGTGAGCATCTTGCCAACGATGTCTTCTCCGAACAATTCCTGATCGAGCGTCCCTTGCTGCAAGCTCTAAGGGCTCATGACGGCGGTGCGCCGGTGCTGTTAATCGATGAGCTGGATCGTACCGATGAACCCTTTGAGGCATTCCTGCTGGAATTGCTGTCTGATTACCAGATTTCTATTCCCGAGATTGGTACCGTTAAAGCAGTAGAGCCGCCTCTGGTAATTATTACTTCAAACCGTACCCGCGAGATTCACGACGCGCTCAAGCGCCGCTGTCTTTATCACTGGGTAGATTTCCCCTCCGTTGAGCGCGAACAGGAAATCGTGGCACGCAAGATGCCCGGAATCGACGTGCAACTCAGCCAACAGCTGGTGGCATTCGTGCAGCGTTTGCGTCAGGAAGATCTATTCAAACTGCCTGGTATTGCTGAAACTCTCGATTGGGCCGATGCGCTGGTGCAGCTGGATCAAGTTTCTCTAGATCCTCAGGGCATAGACGATACCCTTGGCACACTGTTGAAGTACCAGGATGACATCGCCAAGATTCGCGGCAGCGAAGCCGCCAGTATTCTGGAAGAAGTGAAGCTACAGCTTTCTGCCTCTCAACCTAAAAATGGCTGAGTCTCTCGCTGCGGCTGGCGATATGGCCGCCCTCAACGGCAAGTTGGCCGACAACGTTCTGTTATTCGCGCGTTTGCTGCGCGCCGCTGGCCTGCAGCTTGGTACTGGTAAGATTCTGGATGCCATCGAAGCCGTTAACCTGGTCGGAATAGAGTCCCGGCGGGATCTGCACACCGCGCTACTTTCCCAGTTTGTCACCAGGCACGAACAGACGCCGCTATTTAATCAGGCCTTTTCTCTGTTCTGGCGTAATCCCAGGCTCATGGAAAAGCTCATGGGTGCCATGTTGCCCACTATACGTACAGAAAAAGATCAAGAGCAGGTGCTACGCCGGCTGGGTGAGGCGCTAAGCAGTGGTAGTGAGCTGCAAACTGAACCGCAGGAGCAGGAAGTGGAGCTGCAGGCCAACCTGTCTTTTTCAGACCGGGAAGTTCTGCAGTCGAAAGACTTTGAGCAGATGTCAGAGACAGAGCTGCAAATCGCTCGCAATATGCTGCAGAAATTGAAGCTCCCAGTGCCGGATGTTCGCAGCCGCCGCTTTCAGGCGTCAAAACAAAAGTCACGCATCGACATGCGCAAGACCCTGCAACAGTCACTGAGAAATAGTGCCACGATTCCGCTACAGTTCAAACGCAATCGCGTGCGGCCGCCCGCCATTATCGTGCTCTGCGACATCTCTGGCTCTATGGCTCAATATTCCCGCATGTTTCTCCATTTCATGCACGCCATCAGCAATCACCGCGACCGTGTCCATAGCTTCGTGTTCGGTACGCGGCTCACTAACATCAGCCGCTATCTACGCAACAAGGATGTGGATGTTGCATTGGAGGCCACTTCTCGCGCCGTTGAGGATTGGTCCGGTGGCACCCGTATCGGCCTCTGCCTGGAACAATTCAATCGTCTGTGGTCGCGGCGGGTGCTGAGCCAGGGCGCTGTGGTGATCCTGCTTACTGACGGCCTCGATCGCGGCGAGGGCGATGACCTGCAGAAGCAGATGGATCGCTTGTCGAAGTCCTGCCGACAGCTAATTTGGCTGAATCCGCTTTTACGCTATGACAAGTTTGAGCCCAGGGCGCAGGGTATTCAGTCTATGTTGCCCTATGTAGATGTATTTAGGTCAGCCCATAGCGTTGATAGTTTGGCTGAGCTGCCAGAATTGTTGAGTCAGCAGCGTAAGTTGGTTGCGTGAGTTATAAGCGAGTTCGTTGAGTCTCGAAGCGGACTTGCAGAATACTGTTGCCAGGAACGTAAACCCACAGGGAGGTAGGTTTGCGTTCATGGAGCAATCACACAATGCGTCCGCTCGCGGCGTCAGAGCAAAGTGCAGAAAAAATGAGTTAAAATCTGAAAGTTACTCATGTCGATTATAGTGGTAAGAGGAACAAGCTATGATTTACGAAGTTGAAGGCGACATCATGTTGACCAGGGCTCAGGTCATTGTTCATAACGTGGCGACGCGTGATCCTATGACCCGAGGTGTGGCGCGCAAGCTGGCGGAGCGCTACCCGGCTATGGTTGAGGCTTATCACGCCTGGTGTGAAGAGACTAATCCGGAACCAGGGGAAATCTGGCTATGGGAAGCGGCGGATCACTCCCAGATTCTTAACCTGATTACCCATGAGGGTGATGATGACCCAACCCGATTGCGGCGTCCGGACAAGATAGCGCTGCATCGCTGCTTTCGACGCCTGGCGCGCACAGTCTCTGAAGAGCGACTAAAATCACTTGCCATGCCCAAGGTCGCTTCCGGAGATTTCGGCATTGACTGGGTCGATGTGCGCGGCATGATGGACTCGCAACTCGGAGAGCTGGTGATTCCTGTCTTCGTTTACATGGAGGAGCTGGAAGGTCAGGTTGCCTCAGAGCCCGGTATGTAAGAAGACGTTTTTAAGCTGCGAGTACTAGTCGCGCAGGCCGTACACGATTAACTCGTCAGTCGCGCTTATGGCGACGCGCTGATTACCTGCGTTGTCCAGGAAAGTCATGGGATTCGCGTTTCCGCGTTGGCCCAAAGTATCCTCCCACAAAATCTCCCCGGTACTGGCGCGCAAGGCGCGTAGCCGGTTGTCATCGGTGGCCGCGATAAATAACAGGTCGCTGGCAGTAACGAGGGCAGATGCACGCCCTGGCCGACCCGTGTTCTGATTCTCTATAGGCAGTGATTCACTGACTCCAACTGGAATGCGCCAGGCAATTTCGCCGCTGGTGGTGTCTACCGCCGTAAGGTGACTCCAGGGCGGTTGCTGACATGGCAGCTGCTGCCCGTCTATGTTGACTGCGAATGCTGAAGGACGCGGTGTGCTCAAGCGGTAGGGAAATTCTTCCCCGGTTTCTTCTAGCCAACCGATGGTGCCCAGATCGCTTGCAAACACGTAGGCCAATTTGTTATTTGGGTCAAATGCCACACCGCCCCAGTTAGGCCCACCTGCCAGGCCGGGAAACAGTAGAGTCGCGGCACCAGCACCCGCGCTGTCTTTGAGCGTCCACGGCGTGTAGGGGCCGTCATTGTAAATCTCACCTGTGGTCGCGAGCAGATCCGCGCAAGCCTCAGCATGGTCCGGACTGGTGAGATCCGCTGTGACTAGCTCATCTAATCCAAAGCTAACCCGCGCCATCGGCGGTGGCATTGTTGGAATAGGTTGTGTGGGTGAAGCAACTTCTCCTGGGATGCTGCTGCCAGCGACCGGTCGTTCCTCAATACCGTAAATGGCGGCGCCTGTTTCCCGATTAAGAATGAATAGATAGCCAGATTTCGTGGTGACCGCTAGCGCTGGAATCGATGTCCCATTCCTGTCGATATCGAAAAGCGTAGGTGGGGCGGGCGGATCGTGATCCCACAGGTCGTGATGGATGGTTTGGAAATGCCACACATAGTCGCCGGAGTGGATGTCAACAGCGACTATGGAATTGGCAAACAAATTATCACCGGCGCGATCGCCACCATAGGCGAAGGGTAGGGGTGAGGCCAAGGGTAGGTAGAGCAGGTCAGTCGCTGCATCGACGGTGAAATAGAATGGCCAGGCGTTTGCGCCCAGGCGGTTCTCCCAGCTGTAGTCTGCCCAGGAATCATGACCATTTGTTCCTGGCTGCGGCACCGAGCTGAATTCCCAGAGTTTCTCGCCGTTAATTGCACTGAAGGCCCGGGGATTGCCGATGCCGCCCTGTGTGCCCGGCGGGGTATTGGCTCCCACTACGATGATGTCCTCATAAATGAGTGGCACCGAAATATAGGGAACTCCCATGTCCACTTCACCCCTATCACCAAACGATTGGTCCAGCAATCCTGTCTCGGAGTCCAAAGCAATAAGTCTATTGCCCACGGTAAAGATGATACGGGAAGGGTGGTTTGCATTTCCGGGCCAGTAAGCTACACCACGGCGCGAGGGCCGACCCTCTGTGATGGGGAAGCGCCAAGTTTCAGTGCCCGTCAGAGAGTCCAGGGCAACGATGCTATCTACCGTCGGTAGATACATCCTCTCTCCCAACAGTATAGGTGTGACCTGGGAGTTGGGGTTGCGGCTGCTGGGTTCATCAACGTTACGTAATGAAAAACGCCATTTAATCTCCAGGTTGTTGACGTTGGTTGGCGTGATTGTCGTTAAAGCCGAAAACCCTGTGCCAGTCATGTCACCACGGTAATGCGGCCAGTCGCCAGCGCTATCCTGGGCAGCAAGCTGTGATGGAGAGGCGCAGATAAGCATCAGGCTCATCAGCATCGGACCCAGCTTGGATTCGAACTGATTAAGAATGAGTGTGAGCATGAGGCTGGATTTGGAATTAAGCATTTTTGTCTCTTATGTTGATTTATAGCCCGATTATGGGATGGACGGACAGAATTTGAAAGAGGTGCGGTTGCTCCGAAGCACCGGTATTCAAGGCAAGCCGCTGGGTAAGTCCGCTGAAAAGGCCTATTTTTCTGGCGTGTTGTTGTACACTCAATACGCTGGTAATTTAGAAGTTTGTCTGGGATCTAGCATTCGTGCGATTCCTGACTCGAGGGGTTAGGCCAAATGTCTTCTAAAATCAGCTCCGACTGTTTGGGCGGCTGTAAATCGCAATCTGGAATCGGCCTGGTACCCATATAAGCTTTGAGGTTGTGACCTATGAATTTACGTCTTTGTCTATTCGCGGCAGCGTCGCTGTTGACGTCATCTGTTTTTATTCTTCCCCTAGCGTCAGCTCAGCGTGGAGCACCACCGCCACTGCCGGAAGGCCCAGGTAAACAGTTGGTGATGAACGTTTGTTCAACTTGCCACAGCACAGCAACGATTTCTCGAGCTGCAGGCTTCAGTACTGCCGCTGAGTGGCGCAGTTTATTCTCGACCATGATTGAGTTGAACGATGCTCAGGCGACCACTATAGCTAATTATCTTGCTGAACATTTTCCTGAAGATGTATCCCGACGTCCGAATCTCATTGCCGGAGATACTGAAATCGAGATTATTGAATGGACTGTTCCTACTCTCGGTCAACGCTCTCGAGATCCGGTAGAGGCGCCAGATGGCTCTATTTGGTGGACAGGTATGTGGGCGAGTCTGACAGGGCGTCTGGATCCTGAAACTGGCATCATGGAAGAGTACAAATTACCGCCCACTTCCAGGCCCCATACAGTCGTGCCCGATTCCGAGGGCAATATCTGGTACACCGGTAACAGCAATGCCTCTGTAGGCAAGCTGGATCCTGAGACGGGTGAAGTTACCGAGTATAAGACTGAGGCCAGGGATCCACACTCAGCGGTCTTTCACCCTAACGGCAATCTGTATTTTACGGCTCAGGGTGCAGCGATGTTGGGGCGCTTGAATCCAGAGACTGGCGACCTCACAGAAATTGATGTTGAGCCGAGGCCCTATGGCATAAAAGTCGACAGTAAAGGTACCGTGTGGATAGCATTCAATGGCACCAACAAGATCGGTGCGCTAGATCCTGATACCATGGACATCCGCTATTATGATGTGCCGGATGAACGCACTCGTGTGCGTCGCCTGGATCTGGATAGCAATGACATAGTCTGGTTTGTGAATTCTACGATGGGCAAAATCGGCAGGCTGGATCCAGTGACTGGAGAAATCACCCAGTGGGATTCTCCCAGTGGTCCACGTTCACACCCTTACTCCATGGCGGTGATCGATGATGTTATTTGGTACAACGAGTCAGGCATGCGACCTGATACCCTGGTGCGATTTAATCCTCAAACCGAGTCATTTCAGAGTTGGGCGATTCCTTCTGGTGTGGGAATCATTCGCAATACCTGGGTGACAGAAGAGGGCAATTTGCTGATTCATCAGTCAAGCTCGAATCAGGTTGGGCTGGTTAAGATCAATTAGTGCAAGAGTGACTCAGTTCCCTAAACTATCGTCTTCTTCTTCGCCCGCCAACGCTAACGCCAACGCCGAGGCTAAAGCAGGCTAAGCGCGTCAGGCTAGATCTGCATAACGCGATCGATATCTTTCGCAAGTTCCGGCTTCTTCGTTACCAGCGATACGCCAATAAACAACACCATCGACGTGATAAACGCCACTAGTGGACCACTGATGCCGTAGGGCAGCACGATTCCCGCCAGCTGAACTGAAAAGTTGATCAGTAGCGCAGCGCTAATCGCCGTGACAGCGCCGGCAACGGACGCGCCTCGCCAGTTTAACCCGACAGCCACCACTGGAAAGATGGATGCCGCAAAAGTGCCCCAGCCAAATGCACCCAGCAGCGCGACTAAAGTCGCGTCGGCAAAATGTGAGTAGAGTGCAAAGCCTGCCGCAACCGTTGCCAGTAACACGGTCACCACCCGCGCCCAGAATAATTCGTTCTTTACGCTGTGTCCGCGAATGGCCTTAGGAATGTCGTGAATTATCGCGGCGGTGCCAATATTAAGGAAGGCATCTGATGTCGACATAATTGCCGCAAACAAGCCGGCGAATACGATCCCGGCCAGCAGCGGATTTGCAAACACGGAGAGAAAGGTAGACGCCGCATCATCTGGCAGGGCGAGGGGATCGACTACGCCATCGATCACCGCGGCGCGCATGATAATACCGATAGAGATCCAAAGCAGTGCTGCCATGACGTAACCAAACAGTGACATAGGCAGGATGTTGCGATTGTCCGTCATCTTCTTGTTCATCATCATTTTTGTAATGAGATGGGGTTGTCCTGCGAGACCCAGGCCAAATACAAAAAACCAGCCCAGGGATGCCATGACACCAGCTGCACCAAAAGGCATTATCGCCTCAGAGTCATCAGCCAGAATGATAGAGGTAGCCTCTTGTATACCGCCGTCAAAGACAGACATGGCTGTCATCAGTATCAGGGAGCCAGCCACAATCATGATGGCGCCCTGCACCACATCGGTATAGACGCTGGCGATGATGCCGCCAGTGACACAGTAAAATATTAGAACTGTTGATGAAATAACGACACAACTCACCAGGCCGATATCAGCGAATGTTTCAGTGCCAGAAAGAATAGCCTGCATGACTACCGCCATGGCTAGAATCTGTGTGGCGAGGTAGCCCATCACGCCGAGTACGATGGTCACGGCCATCAGAAAACGCACGGCCTCGCTGCCGTAGCGGGCAGCGACCACATCCGGCAGCGACAAACAATCCCGTAGTTCAGCAATCATACGGATGCGCTTGGCCACCAGAAAGAATCCAATGGCATATCCGATGGAGGAAATCACCACCATCCAGAATGAACTGACGCCAATTGAATAGACTAGCCCAGGGCCGCCCACGAAGCCAAAGCCGCTGAGGGTGCTGGAAAACAGGGCCAAGGCGACCACAATGGGTCCGAGTCCGCGACCTGCGATAAAGAAATCACTGCTGTCGTGGGTGCGCCGCATCGCCCACAATCCTGTGACGATGCAAAACAACATATAAATGACGACCGCGCCGACAATTATTTCCTGGCGATACGCTTCCATGTCCTAGTCCTGGTTTTCTTCCTGCTGGCACTCTTTCAACAGTGCATTGAATTCTGCTTCGTCTTCTTCAGTGAAAATGAAATGGCGAAAGCCCAGGGTGTAAATTGCGACTAGCGGGATAGCGCCTAGCCAGGTGCCATACATTTGCCAGGCTGTAGGTATAGGGAAGCCCATGAAGTAACCGGTCTCACCAGTGCGCAAGAACTCCTGGTGAGTGCTGAACATTGCCCACCAGATCAGCAGCATGATAATCAAGGAACCAGCCATGGCGGCCAGAAATTTGGGGCTGCGATGTCGTTCCGAAACGCCGAGAATCGAAAGGCAAACAACCAGGGTTAAGAGTAGGGCGTTAAAAGCGAAGGCCAGGCCGCCAATATGTTCCAGTCGAGCCGCACCATCTCCCCCGACTACCATGCCAGGAAATTCAGGGTGGGGTACACCACCAGCATTGGGGACTGTTTCCGCAAAGCCAATGGCGAGCAGAATAACCCCCATCAGCGCACAGATGGCGAAAATCCAATAGATTATTCCTCGGGTCATTTGGCTTTCAGGCTCCGCGAATTGAAAGTTCCGTAGTAGTTGCGGGCAGAGCATAAACACGCGGCCCGATAGAGTCTAGGAAAAACGACGGCGCGCCTCGGTTTCAGGCTCAGCCGTCCTTCTTTAAGCCATCCGCGAAGTCCGCCGAGCCAAGGCCTGGGTCCCCGGTCTGCCTTGACAACCAAGCCGGGACAGTCCATTTTCCCTAGTCCGCCACGGCCCAAGCGCTGGCGGTCGGACACTCAATTCAAGCGGTAATAAGAGGTAGAATGACAATGCTTAAAACCAGCCTCCGAGAAAACACCCCGGGCATCCTGAAAATCAGCCTGACAGGCTTGCTCCTGGCCACTTCGGTCACGGCCTTCGCCCAACGTGGAGCAATTACGCCAGACGCCCACGCCGGTCAGCAGCCAATTAATAATTTACCCAATCCTTACGAAACGCAGCGTGATTTCGGTACCCTGCCAGACGGTCGTCGCTGGGGTTCGGTGAGCGCGGTCAACGTGGATGTGGATGGCGTCCATATATGGGCAGGCGATCGCTGTGGCACAAATTCCTGTGCCAACTCAGATGTTGATCCCATGGTGAAGTTGGATCCAAGCGGTCGTGTGGTTGCTTCTTTTGGTGCTGGTCAAATAATCTGGCCCCATGGCATGGATGTCGACGCTGAGGGCAATATCTGGGTCGCAGATGCCCGTCTCGCCAACGAGCGCGAAATCGAGGCAAACCCAGCAGCACGCAACCACGGCAGTTCAGTGCTCAAATTCAGCCCCGACGGTGAATTGCTAATGGTGATAGGCACCCCTGGTGAGATGGGCGATCCGCCAACGCATCTGACAGAGCCTAATGATGTGCTGGTGGCACCTAACGGTCGCATCTACATTGGTGAGACTCACGGTGCCCAGTTCCAGGACGAGCCAGGTCCCAACTCCAAGAGCCGCATCACCATCTGGGAGCCAGATGGCACCTATGTAGGTTCCTTCGGTGAATGGGGTCAGGAAGATGGCCAGTTCCGCGCACCGCATTCACTGGCCATGGACTCACAGGGTCGCCTGTTTGTTGCCGATCGCGGTAACAATCGCATTCAGATATTCACCCAGGACGGTGAGCATCTCGACACCTGGTACCAGTTCAGCCGCAACAGCGGAATCTTCATCGACAAGAGTAATGACTGGTTGTATGCCATCGACTCGGAGTCAGATCCGAACTATAACCCTGGCGGCTGGCGTAAAGGCCTACGCGTAGGAAGTGCCAGAACTGGCGAAGTTTACTACTTCGTGCCCGAGCATGTTTCTCCTGAGCGCTCATCCGGTATGGGTGGCGTCGGTTCAATGGGTGAGGGTGTGACGGTAGACAATGCTGGCAACGTGTATGCCGGAGAGGTCGGCCCGATTCAGGGTATGACCAGGTTCGTACCACGCCTGATTCCATAGCGGCTTTTGGGTATTTCGTAAAAAGGCGAAGCTTCAAGGCTTCGCCTTTTTTATGGCTGGTTCAAACCTTTGGGCTATCTAACATCCCGGCTCACAAACCCGTATAATCGCGCTTCATCATTTATAAGGTCTGCAGTAATCGTGTTTAGCCTCAACCAATATAGAATTTTCCTAAGTTTTAAGTTTGTCGCACTCTTGTTTGCGATCTCTGTCTCAAGCGTCCATGCGCAAACGCAGGTAAAGGTCACAACTAATCTTGGAGAATTCACCCTTGAGTTATTTGATACGGCGGCCCCAGGCACGGTTTCAAACTTTCTGAACTATGTGACATCAGGGCGCTTCAAAGATTCTGTCGTGCATCGATCCGTACCAAACTTCGTAATCCAGGGCGGACAGTACTTTATCCCTGCAGGCACGACTAACCTGAACCAGATTCAGATTGACGGCACCATCGTCAATGAATTTAACCAGTCTAATCTGCGCGGCACCATCGCCATGGCCAAGGTTGCGGGCAACCCCGATAGTGCCACCAGCCAATGGTTCATCAATGTCGCAAATAATACGTTTCTTGATAGCGACAACGGCGGATTTACCGTGTTCGGCAGGGTGTTGGGGGACGGTATGCAGGTAGTGGATGCTATCAATCAGCTTCAGCGGGTCCAGTTGTCTGCCGCCATCTCGGAAATGCCAGTGGTCAACTTCACCGGTGCGCTGCTGCGGGAAAACCTGGTGTTAGCGGATATGGAAGTGGTTGCGCTCGAGACGCCGCCCGCCTTGAACCGTTTTGATGACAGCAGCAATCAGCTAATCCTCAATGTAGATGCAGGTAGCGCAGGTATTTTTCAGATTTCGTTCACAATTGAAACTCAGGATCCTCAGGTTATCGTGCGGGCGCTGCCCACCAGTCTGATACCCAAGACGACTGTCGAGGCAGGATTCTCCACTTTCAATGAAGCGACGGGTCAGCTAACAATTCCCGAGCTTGAGGTTGGTGGGCAAGCCGCCTATCGAAACCTCATACTCTTACTGACTGATTCTGCCCAGTTGCTGTTTACGCTGCAGTCATTTGAGACGCCATAAGCTGTTTGCAATTTCTGCAAGGTGACTGAACGCGCGCTCAGAGTAGCGTGAGAATCGAGTCCAGGCCTTTGTAGGCGCGCTGCTCCGCGTCAAGATTATCGATTAGTTTGCGGACCTGATGCCTGAATGCCGGTATTCGCTTCTCCAATTGTGCAAAACTCTCCAGGTAGATGCGAATGCCAAATACAATGGCCCTGGTTAGTGGCAATCGTCTCAAGGTTTGACGTTCGACTCTCCAGTACAGGCCATCATTAGAGTCGGGTGGGTACAGGTCAGGGCGCCAGCATAGTTCATTGCCTCGCTGTATTGACCAGTTAAAACGCAGAATCACTTTTTGGTCGTTCATTTGCGAAAGCATTCTATTTACCCTTTGCTGTAGGGTTGTTTCATAACCCGGTACCGGGTCATGTATCACATTCAGGTTACGGCCTATCTTGTGTTTGAGCTGCCAATTGCTCGGTGAGCAGACGCTGGCAGCAGTGAGAATGTGTTCGTCACCAAGCTGCTGTAGCAGGCAGATATCTTCAGGTATCCAGAGGCTGCTGGCGGCAAGATCAGGGGCATCCAGGTGCCACTCCATGCCGCTGTGTTGGCGGAGCAAATTGCCCTCGCAGAAATACCGGTCAGCGTGATGCGTCAGAAGATCTTCCAGTAAAACCTGACTAAACTCTTCCTGCACGACCTGGGATTGAGGCAGGGCGGCAAACACTTCGTCAGGGTGAGCTTCGAATTGCTGCAATTTGTGGGCGTGGAAATGCGCAAAATCTGCATCGATCGCCAGCCAGTTTGGTTTGCTGCAGGGCGTTAGCCCCAGCTCTAGCACCGAGCTCTGCTCGGGATTGGGGAGAATGGGCGAGAGGATCTGGGAGTCAAGTTTCACTGGGGGCGTGAGTCAGTTGTCGATGGACTGCTAATGTAGGCGACGAATCATTGTTTGGCTAGCGTCTGTGCGCTTTCAGTCTCCCAAAATTTGTAATACTGTGCCCGTAATCTGCTGTAAATCGAAATCAGGATTTTGCTATGTCATTAAATCGCCGTCGATTCCTCAATTCTTCCATGGCCTTGGCCGTTGCTTCGGCCCTTGCGCCTTTTTCCCTGGGCTATGCCCAGACTAATGGCGTGAACCCTGCGCCAGGTTTGCCCGAGCCCACGATCGTGCCTACCAATGGCATCAATATGGCGGTTTACGAGCAGGGCTCAGGTCCCGCCGTAATTTTCTGTCATGGTTTTCCCGAACTGGCTTTCAGCTGGCGCAATCAGCTCGGCGCGATAGCAGATGCCGGCTATCACGCCATCGCGCCTGATCAGCGCGGCTATGGCATGACCGGCGGTCCGCAAGACCCCATGCAATTTGATATGGGTATATTCTGCGATGACCTGGTTGGCATGATGGATGCCAAGGGTATCGATAAGGCTGTATTCGTGGGCCACGACTGGGGCGGCGCCGTGGTCTGGGCCATGGGGGTGCTCCACCCGGCTCGTTGCCTTGGCATCATCGGGCTTAACACTTCTGCGGGTCGACCGCCGAACCTGCCGCCTGCCGACGACGCGCAGTCGAATGACATTGTCATGACGCCTAATTACTACGTGGCGACGTTTTTGCCGCCGGGTGAAGCGGAAGCGGTGATCGAGGCGGATGTGCGTAAGTCATTTGAATTCTTTTTGAGTCGCGGTGGTATCTGGGACGCTGAGACCTTCCGCACCCTGCCTGAAGATTCAGCGGAGCGGCAGATGAACCTGCTGGCGATGCTGCAGCGGGAAGATCCACCGGGTGATCCTTTTCTGCCGGATGAGGTCATGCAGTATTTCATTGATACCTATGAGACTACTGGCTTCACCGGTGGGCTTAACTGGTATCGCGCGATTCCTCGAATGGGTCCGATCATGGCCAATGCGGCGACCCGTATTGAAGTGCCGTGCCTCTATATCGGTGCCGAGAATGATGTGATCCTGCCACCATCGTCTGCCAACGGCATGGAGGATTTTATCACTGACCTGGAAAAATATACGGTAATGGATAGTGGGCATTGGACGCAGCAGGAGAAACCTGACGAGGTGAATCGGGTCATTATTGAGTGGCTCAATCGGAAGATTGGTTGAGGTATAGAGTAAATCGCAACCGGGGCTACTGTTTTTATTAACTCTAAAACTGAAGGGTTTGCAGCTGTACATATGTGCCTGACAATGGAGCGGTTTCGACCTCAGCGGCACGCCGTGAACCCGGCCCAGCCACCAATCGTAGATTGGTGTCGTTCGGCTGCGCAGGAAGCTTGCGCTTCCAAATACGCTTGCCTCACCCCAGGGGGCTCGATGTCCGCGTCCTGCGGGCAAAAGTCGCAAAAGTAGAAACTGATCCCTTATCTGCAAGGTTGGACATACGTTAACTTAGAATAGTCTCACCAGAATTGAATAAATTTGGAAAAACATTGAACACAAAGAGATTGAATATGAACAGATTACTCATCGTGACACTGTTTGCAGTGCTTTCAGCGCCGGCTTTCGGGCAGATTAACGCACGCCTCATGCGCTACATGGATATTTCCGATTCGCAGATTACTTTTGTGTATGGCGGTGATGTCTGGCTGGTGGACAAGGAGGGTGGGCAGGCCGTGCAGTTGACCAACTCGCCAGGGGAAGAATCCTATCCACGATTTTCACCCGACGGCAGCGAGATTGCCTATACCGCAAGTTATAACGGTAACGAAGATATTTTTGTGGTGCCCGTTAATGGCGGTGTGCCAACGCGCGTGACCTATCAATCCCATGCCGACCGCATGGTGGACTGGCACCCGGATGGGCAGCATATTTTGTTTGCCTCGCCCCGTGCCAGCGGCACGCAGCGGGTGCGGCGTTTGTTTCTGGTTGATAAGCAGGGTGGCCTGCCGGAGCTGTT
>CALKNV010000063.1 GCA_938091935.1 uncultured Pseudomonadales bacterium | reverse complement strand
ATAATCACGTCGCTAACTATCTGGTTATTAGCTGTTCTCTCAGGGAGTTCCCCCAGTGTAGTGCGCTACCAGAATGCGCTACGCCCCGAAATTAGAAGTTGTTAGTTAAGTGCAAGTTTAGGTATGAACCTTCGACTACTTCAGCAACAGATTATCAGCTGATAATCTAGTCGCCAACTATCTGGATATCAGTTCTTCTCTCAGGGAGTTCCCCGAAAAGGAATCGGAATTCTACAGGAATTCGCCGGATTTAAAACCAACTAGAAAGCTGACTCTCAGAGGCTATAACGCCTCAATCACCTCTTCCAGTTCCTTAATCAGCGTTTTAATTTCACTGGAATTGACGCTGGAATTAGCCACATCTTCCGGGCTTTCGGTCATTTTCTGGCGTGCACCACCGATGGTGTAGCCCTGTTCATAGAGCAGGCTCTTGATTTGCCTGATCAGGATGACGTCCTGGCGCTGGTAGTAGCGGCGATTGCCGCGGCGCTTCACCGGCTTGAGCTGGGGAAATTCGGCCTCCCAATAGCGCAGTACGTGTGGTTTAACTGCACAGAGTTCGCCTACTTCACCAATGGTAAAGTATCTCTTCGGCGGAATTGGGGGTAATTCGTCGTTATTCTTCGCTTCCAGCATAACCTTCTACTCTCGCTTTGAGTTTCTGCCCAGGTCGGAATGTCACGACTCGACGCGCTTTGATGGGGATTTCTTCCCCGGTCTTGGGGTTGCGGCCGGGACGCTGTTTCTTGTCCCTGAGGTCAAAATTACCGTATCCGGACAGCTTAACCTGCTCATTGCGCTCAAGGGAGAGGCGGATCTCCTCGAAGAATTGCTCTACTACTTCCTTGGCTTCGCGCTTATTGAGGCCTAATTCTTCAAACAGGCGCTCGGCCATATCGGCCTTTGTGAGTGCTCCATCCGCCATAGTTCATCCCCAGCTATTTCCGCAAATCTGCATTAAATTGTTGTTGTAGTGCGTTGACGCACTTACTAATTATTATGTTTATCTCTTCGTCGGTAAGATTGCGGGAAGGATGCTGCCACGTCAAGCCCAAAGCCACACTTTTTTGCCCTTTTGTGATCGCATCCCCTTGATAAACATCGAATATTCTTAGCTCTGTCACGAATTCACCGGCATTTTCTCGCACCAGCCCAGAAATAGCATCCGCAGACACAGTTTCGTCAATTACTATCGCCAGGTCACGGTGTACTTCGGGAAACTTGGAAAGCGCCCTGGCATTGGGAATCTGGGCCTGCTGCAGCGCATTCAATTCCAGTTCGAACACAAAGACTGCGGCGTCTAGCCCGAGTTTTCGCTGTATCGCAGGGTGCAGGGCTCCCAGCACCCCAATTACTGTGCCTTCGGCACCCTTGAGCTGCGCGCACTGCCCAGGGTGATAACCTGGCTCTGACATAGGCTGAAACTGAAATTGGCCACTCTTGCCACCCAGCTCTGCCAGAATCTCAATATCACCTTTCAGGTCAAAAAAGTCTACTAGCTCTTTGCTGTTACTCCAGTTTTGGGGAAGCTTGTCCCCAGCCATGAGGCCGCCAAGCTTGGCAAGCTGCCGCAGTCCCGAATCTGTCTGCTGAAACACAAGTCCCGTTTCGAAAAAGCGCACGCGCTCGTGCTGACGATTGGCATTATGCTGGTAGCTGCTGAGCAATCCGGGCAACAGACTGGTTCGCATGACGCCCATTTCCTCAGAAATGGGGTTCTGCAGAGGCACCGTTTGCGCCGTCGAGCCGGTCACGAGCTCAGACAGCGCCGGATCAACAAAGCTGTAAGAGATGATTTCCTGGTAGCCGAGTGTCACCAAATGCTCACGCAAACGGTTGAGACCGAGTGAACGCTCGGAGCTGCGCGGAAACCGCTGCCGGCTGAGACCGGCTGACTGTGGGATATTGTCATAGCCGTAAATCCGCGCGAGCTCCTCGATCAAATCGGCTTCGATACTGACATCAAAACGATAGCTGGGGACATCCACGGTTAGTGATTCGTTGCTGTTTGCGGCAACGCTGAAGCCCAGACGCTGAAGAATATCCTGCACCTGATCAGCTTCAATGCGTACGCCAAGGTCTTTCTCAATACTGCTGTATCGGAGAGTCACCTGCTGGGCTGATGGCAAGGTGCCAGTTGCCTCGGTTATCGGACCTGGCTCTCCGCCGACAATTTCCAGCAGAAGCTGAGTGGCGCGCTCGACGGCTCGATGCTGCAGGTTGAAGTCTACCCCCCGTTCATAGCGGTGAGAGGCATCGGTGTGCATACCGTATCCGCGGGCCCTGCCGGCGATTGCCAACGGCGCGAAGAATGCGCACTCGAGGAATACGTCTTTGGTACTGTCCGTTACTGAAGTTGCCAGGCCGCCCATTATGCCTGCCATGGCGACGGGTTTCTCCGCATCGGCGATTACCAGCGTTTCCGCATTCATGGCAACTTCCTTGCCATCGAGCAGCGTGATCTTCTCACCCTCTTCAGCCATGCGAACATCGATCTGTCCAGCCAGCTTGGCATAATCGAATGCGTGCATGGGCTGACCCAGCTCCATCAGCACGTAGTTAGTCACATCGACGATCGGGTCAATGCTCCTCAGTCCTGAGCGCCTGAGCTTTTCCTGCATCCACAGGGGAGATTCAGCGTTGAGACTAATATTACGAATGACTCGCCCAAGGTAACGTGGACAAGCGTCAGCCGCGCTAATCTTGATCGGAAACTCTTCCTTGTGAGTTGCAGCGACCGCCGACTCAGCTGGCTCACAAACGTCCTTACGACTGATGACCCCTACTTCTCTGGCAACGCCGCGCATGCCGAGACAGTCTCCTCGGTTTGGAGTCAGGTCTAATTCAATGCTGGTATCATCCAGGCTCAGATAGGTTCTCACATCTTCACCTACAGGCGCATCGGCAGGCAGCGCGAGCAAGCCATCGGAGCTCTCTTCGAGCCCTAATTCCTCAGCCGAGCACAACATGCCGTTGGATTCCACGCCGCGTAGCTTGGCTTTCTTGATTTTAAAAGGCTTCTCACCGTCACTGTGAATGACTGCACCGATACTGGCGAACGGCGCTTTCATGCCGGCGCTTACATTAGGCGCACCACAGACTACCTGATAGTCGTTTTCACCATCAAAGACCGTACAAACCTTTAGCTTGTCAGCATCAGGGTGCTGGTCGACGGCTTTAACTTCGGCGACAACGATGCCAGTGAATTCACGGGCAACCGCTGTGGTTCCATCCACCTCAAGCCCCGCCATGGTGAGGCGCGCTACCAGCTCTTCGGTACTGAATTCTGAATCCACCCACTCGCGGAGCCAGCTTTCACTGATAATCATGGCCTGCCCTAATTAAACTGTTGCAAGAAGCGAATATCATTTTCGAAATATAGGCGCAAATCACTCACGCCATAG
>CALKNV010000062.1 GCA_938091935.1 uncultured Pseudomonadales bacterium | reverse complement strand
CAGCAAACCCTTAGAAAGTGAGGCCCTTTTTTGCTAGTCTTCTGTGGTGCCACCTACCCTGCATTGAGTAAAAGTCTGAGGGTTGCTCTATCTGGCAAGAAAATCTCAATAAATAGAAAACCAAAAACAAGCCCATACACTAAAAGAGGGGCTCGAGATGAACAGATCCGTATCCACTGTCTTGGCTGCAGCAATTGGCCTAGTGCTAGCTGGATGCGATTCCGGCAACGAGCAGAGGGCAGAAACCAGCGTAGCGACAATGGCAGCTGCTACTCAGCCTCCCACCAGTCTTGATACCAAATCCGTAAACCTCACCGAAGTCGTTCAGACCTACTGTTTCGTTTGTCACAACGACGCGTTGAAAACAGGCAATCTTTCTTTGGCTGGCTTCGAAGTTGAAAACGCGCCAAACCACCCTGAAACTGCCGAGAGAATGATTCGTAAGCTACGGGCCGGCATGATGCCTCCACCTGGCATGGCCAGGCCAAGCCCCGAAATTCTGGCAGCGCTGGTTGACGAGTTAGAAACAAGAATTGACGAGCATGCCGCCGCGAATCCTAATCCGGGAGTCAGAAGATTTCAGCGACTTACCCGCGCTGAATATGAAAACAGTGTGCAGCAACTCTTCGATCTCAAAGTCGATGCATCGCGTTGGCTTCCTTCAGACACCTATCTTGGCAACTTCAACAACCTCTCTGCAGCCCAGGGGCTTTCCACCACATTGCTGGAATCCTATTTAAGGGCTGCAGCGGAAGTCACCCGCCTCGCACTGGGTAATCCGGACGCGGAGTCTGCCTCTTCCAAATACACTAACCCTATCCATGTTTCCCAGCATGCCTGGGATCATCTGGATGGCACTCCCTTTGGTACCAGGGGAGGCATGGTGGTGACCCATGATTTCCCAACCGATGGTGAGTACGTCCTTTCCGTCGAAACCCTATTTGGTAGAGGCATGCCTGGGCACGACTTGGATATCTCCATTGATGGTGTAGGTGTTGCGCAATTGGCGCTTGCACACAATGGTGATCAGTCCATTCCTATCCAAACCAAGCCCATTCAGGTGAAAGCGGGCCAGCACCAAATCGCTGCGGCGTTTGTGAAGCGCATTGAAGGCCCCTATGAAGATCGTCTCAGTCCTTTCAAATGGTCGTTTGTCGGGGGCGAAGATGCTCAGCAGTGGGCCAACTATGGCATCACTGCGCTGCCACACCTGGCTGACTTAATGGTCACTGGCCCGGTTACAGCGGGCCCAGTTTCGGAAACACCCAGCAGGCGCAGGATTTTCTCTTGTTATCCCAACTCTGCAGACGAACAAGCTCAATGCGCACGTGAAATCGTTTCCCAGGTAGCCACCGCGGCTTATCGACGCCCTATCACTGAAGAAGACATTGCCGGCCCAATGGCTTTCTATGATCGCTATGCACAGAACTCAGGATTTGAGATTGGCGTGCGTACTGCCTTGCAGAGCATTCTTGCCAGCCCATCTTTTCTATTCAGGCTGGAAGAACAACCCGAGGACATTGCGCCCGGCGACAGCTTTCGCTTGAACGCCATCGATCTTGCGTCTCGCTTATCCTTCTTTATTTGGGGAACCGGCCCTGATGACGAACTCAGGAACCTGGCTAGTCAAGGCGCGCTCTCTGATCCTGATATTCTGGAATCCCAGGTTGACCGCATGCTGGCAGACCCGCGCTCAATTAATCTGGCCACCAGTTTCGCGTCGCAATGGTTGCGCTTACAGGAAGCCGGCAAGAATGACCCGGAGCCATATCTCTATCCTGATTTTACGGGTCAGCTTAAGCAGGACATGATTCGGGAAACCCAATTGTTTTTTGCCAACCTCATCACCGAGGACAGAAGCCTGCTGGAGATTATGTCAGCGGACTACACCTTCGTGAATGAGCGACTCGCCGATCACTACGGTATGGAAGGCATCATCGGTAACGAGTTTCAGCGCGTTAGCTATCAGGATGAGAATCGACGCGGGCTTCTAGGCCATGGCAGTGTGCTCATGCTGACTTCCATGTCCAACAGAACCTCCCCCGTATTGCGGGGCAAGTGGGTTATGGAAGTGATCATGGGTAACCCGCCACCACCACCGCCGCCCGACGTACCGGCTCTGGAGGCAACCGATGGCGTTGAGCCCGGCAGAATTCTTACCACCCGGGAGCGGATGGAGATTCACAGAGCCAATCCAACTTGCAACGCCTGTCACCAATTCATGGATCCCATTGGCCTGGCCCTGGACAATTTCGACGTGACCGGCGCCTGGCGTATTCGGGAAGATGGCAGGGAACTGGATACCTCCGGCACCTACTATGATGGCACAGACATTGATACCCCAATGGACCTGAACGAGGTAGTCGTCAAGCGGCCAATTCCTATTGTGAGGAATTTCACGGCCAATCTATTGGCTTATGCCATGGGTAGACGTATCGAGTATTTTGATCAACCAACCGTGAGAAAAATTGTTAGCGAAGCTGAGGCGAGCGACTATCGAATGTCGGCATTCATCCTTGGCGTTGTCCGTAGCGATCCGTTCCAAAAGATGCAGGTCTCAGATATCAGCGTAGGCTTAGTTGCCGCAGCGAATAAAGAATTATAAGGAGCTACCAGGAATGAAATTCATCACCGGAAAACACCTTTCACGCAGGGCTTTCATTGGACGCATGGGAGCCGGAGTCGCTTTGCCTTTTCTGAGCGCCATGGTACCCGCGGGCCGGGTTTTAGCAGCCAGCGCAAACACCGAGACACCGGCAAGACTGGTTTGTATCGAGGAATCCATGGGCTGCGCAGGCGGCAGTGATTGGGGCCATGCCAGAAACCTGTTTGCCCCTCAGGGCACAGGCAGAGATTTCGTCATTGGCAACGACAGCCAACTGAAACCACTGGAAGCCTACCGGGATTATCTCACGGTAGTGAGTTCCACTGACTGCAATATGGCAAACCCATTCAACGCGGATCAGATTGGTGGCGATCACGATCGCTCCACCGCTGTTTTCCTCACGCAGGCGATGCCCAAGCAGACACAAGGGTCTGACATGGAAATTGGCGTATCGATTGACCAACTGCATGCGCAGCGTTTTGGCCAGGATACGGTACTGCCATCACTGGAACTATGTATCGAAGAAATCGACCGTGGAGGTGGCTGCGCTTACAACTACCACTGCGCCTATACCACATCGCTGGCCTGGGCCTCGCCAAATCAACCGCTACCGGCTATTCGCGAACCCCGCGCGGTTTTTGAACGCCTGTTCGGAGCTGGCGACTCCGAGCAAGATAGAATAGAAAGAAGGCAAACCGATAAGAGCATGCTGGACTGGATGCTCACGGAAGTCGATAGATTGAGCAAGTCCTTGGGCCCGGCGGATAGAGTCGCACTGGATGAATATCTGCAGCATATACGTGAAGTCGAGCGCCGCATTCAGCTAATGGAAGCACGCAGCACCAATGTCGCGAGCGGCGAAGAACGTGCGATGCCAGAGGCCCCTTCCGGCATACCCGGTACCTGGGAAGAGCATATGCAACTAATGTTCGATCTACAGGTTCTGGCGCTGCAGTCAGATATGACCCGCGCCATCACCTTCAAGACTGGTTTCGATCAGTCCAACAGAACGTTTCCGCAAAGCGGAACCAACAAGTCGATTCACGGCGCCTCGCACCACGGTAATGTGCCCGACGACATCATGGACTTCCATAAAATTAACACTTACCGCATGGGAGCCCTCGCCTACTTCCTTGAAAAAATGAAGAATACGATTGATGGAGATGCCTCACTACTGGACAAGACTGCCATAGTTTGGGGCTCCCCGATGGGCGATCCTAATCTGCATAATCACATCAGGTGTCCTCTGCTGTTGATGGGTCACGCCAACGGTGCACTGAAGGGCAATATGCATGTGGCCGCTGCTGAAGGCACGCCGATGGCGAACGCCTTTGTCACTCTGATGAATGGTATGGGACACGAGTTGGACAGTTTCGGCGACAGCAACGGCGCCTTGGCATTGAAAGCAGGAGCCGTGGTGTGATGATCAGGCTTGCCCAGCTTCAGTCACTTTGCGGTTCCAGGCCCAGGGCACTAAACGGATTGTTGTGTCTGGTATTTGGTGGCACATTAAGTTTGTCTCACGGGAGCTTCGCATCCGATCTTATCGAGGCGACCCGCGCCGGTGATGCCGGGCGAGTCGCGAGGCTGCTTACCGATAGACCCGACCTGAATGAGGCAACCGGTGATGGCCTGACCGCTGTGCATCTAGCCGCACAATCAGGTCATGCGACAATTGTTGAGGCACTACTCAATGCCGGTGCCGAAGTAGACCCAACCACAAGAATAGGTAGCTATACCCCGCTACATATCGCCAGCAGTCAGGCCGACAGCGCCATTGTTAGCTTGCTGTTGAACGCAGGCGCGGATGCCAAGGCAACTACGACCAATAGCCACGTGACTGCATTACACCTGGCAGCGCAGGAAGTCGGCGGGGCTGAGTCAGTCAAGTTGTTACTTGAACACGGCGCCGATCCCAATGCCAAGGAAATCTCCGCCGGACAAACGCCTCTGATGTTCGCAGCGGCCAACAACCGAGCGGAATCTATTCAGCTACTTCTGCAGGCGGGTGCAGATCCTGCCATTTCCACGACCGTGGTGGATGTACTGCAGGAAGTGTATGCCGACCGGCAGGCAAGCCAGCTGCTACAGAAGGCCGTTGCCGAATACACAGCCTTCGAAGGCGCTATGGATGTTGCCAGCGTTGACGCAGTTCAAGCCGCCATCAAGGCGCAACGGGAATTCAGGCAATCAGACGCAGCCTATCGGGATTTCAACCCCGAGGCGCTCATCAGATATCGCCCAGACTATCCAGAAGGCCCCGACCTCGCGAGGCCGCCCTACCGAGAAACCCTGGTGCGCACCACTGGGGGCATGACTGCGCTATTACATGCCGCCAGAGAGGGGCATACAGAAGCAGCCAAGGCATTGCTAGACGGCGGTGCAAACATCAATCAAGTGAGTGGCGATGCAACAAGCCCCTTACTGATTGCTACCTTGAATGGACAGTTTGATGTCGCCAAGTTGCTTATCGAACGCGGTGCCGATCCTAACCTCGTAGCTAGCACCGATGGTGCCGGCCCCCTGTTTGCAACCCTGCAAACTCAATGGGCACCCAAATCCAACTATCCGCAGCCCCGAGCACAGGATTTACAGAGTACTGAATACATGGAAGTGTTAAGTGCACTGCTGGAAGCAGGCGCTAATCCCAATGTGCGACTGAATACACACCTTTGGTATTTCGAATATGGCCTGACCAAAATTGGTACTGATCTGAAAGGTGCCACGCCCTTTTGGCGTGCCGCCTATGCCCAGGACATCGCGGCCATGGAGCTGCTGTCCAGTTATGGCGCCAATCCAAATATCCCCACCGCGTGGCCGGTGCCCGGCATGCGCGAGCGTCGACAGCAGGATGGCAGGCAACAGGAAGATTCGGGCTTACCCTATATTCCAACCGATGCTTTTAATGCTTATCCGATTCATGTCGCTGCTGGCGGTGGATTTACTGGCCTCGGATCGTTCAGCATCAGAAACGTCCCGGGCAATTTCATCCCTGCCGTTAAATATCTGGTCGAAGAACACGGCGCCGACGTGAACGAACTGGATTCCTGGGGCTTTACGCCTATGCACTACGCTGCTGCAAGGGGAGACAATGATTTAATCCGCTACCTGGTCTCCCAGGGTGGCGATGTAAAAGTGATTACGCGACTGGGTCAGTCAACTGCCGATATGGCTAGAGGTGGCCGGTCTGGCTTTTTTACTCGCGTTGCCTATCCAGAAACAGTTGATTTGCTCCAAGAGATGGGCTCTAGCCTGGAGTGTTTGCATACGCATTTTCTGGACACAGGCGATTTCTGCGAGTTGGCTGGAGTGGGAGATCCTTGGAACCCAAACTCTAGATAAGCGAATTTCACAATTACCCTGTCAAACGAGACTGTAAGACACGCCCCAGAAAGTAATAGAAATTAAGCCGAATCCTCAGACTCGGCACGTCAAGATCAAAGTCATCACTCAGGGTTTCGTAACTAGCCATGAGGTTTAAACTGGCAAAACCTATTGGTAGCCGTTTTCGCTTAGCGCTGACCCACGGTGAAGCCACTGCCTTGATATGCTTTAATATCGCTCGGCAATACTGCCAAATCCTATCGCCAAACACGCGGAGCGTTCCCGCTTATGAAGCAAGTGCTAACTATTTTTTCTGTCCTTATGGCCCTGCTGATGACGCAGGGCACTCAAGCACAAGAACAGGCAGTTCCTGTCCGTAATGAAGTGCCACGCACTGACCAGCAGGAAATCATCATGATGCGCCATGCCTATCTTGATGAAGGTAGCTATGACTACTGGTATGAACAGAGTGTCACCGGGGTTTGGCCCTGGTTCGAGCGCCTGGGCGCACGTATTCTAGGTGATTTTGAGATTATCTATCCATTGGGGGATGATGCCTCGCCAGGACAGGATGAGGCGCTGCGCTTCGCCCGCTATGCCAGCTACGAGCACTGGCAAGCAACTCGCAGTAATGAGGCGGCTGGCGATACCGGAGGCTCATTGCAACTGGCAGGTAATGGCGGCTTGAGTGATGCCTCAACCACCGGCCTGAGTAATCGTCGCCAGGTCTCACAGGGCACTCGCGGTGGTGTATTCCTGCAGGGCTATATGGCAGAGACGCGCCCCCTTTACATGCCAGGCACCAATGAACAGTTTGAACCGGTTGCTACAGCGACCGCCGACGCACCTAATCCCGTGCGGCTGATGGCGGCACAAGCCGGTGAGCCAGTCCTGGGTCTTGAATATCGCCGTATTAAAAAAGGAAGTTTCGAAGACTTTCACAGCATCACGCGGGACCACGTGTATCCTTACCTTGAAAAAATTGGTGCTCGCCCCGTGGGCCAGTGGCGCGTGCTGTACTTGCCAAACAGCACAGCAGTTGAGAATCCAGAATACGATGAGATCTACACACTCGTCCGATACGCCAGCGTCGAGCATCACAATATCTCACGGTCTGATTCCGCAGCCCTGGGTGGGGATGGTCCAGACTATCAGGCCATGCTAAATGCGATTGGGCAACTCAACGAACTGAGTTTGGAGGTAGACTCAGAATTTCTGCGCGGTTCCCTATACGGTAGCCCGCCCGTGCATGCTCCAGCAATGCCCGGTTCGTATCGGCTTTCCCAGCAATAAAACCAATCGGATAAAAACAGAGAACTATTATGCGGCTTATTCTTGTTAGTGTGCTGATGCTGCTACTTTCTTCCGTAGGCGCGGCCCAGACACGTGGACCGGACAGTGGCTCTCTTGTCATCGTCGGTGGCGGCATGCGCGACCTTGATATTCTGCGCGAATTTGCCGAACTTGCGGGCGGCAGCGATGCACCAATCGTGGTGATTCCAACAGCCGGGGGCGCGGAAGACTATGACGAATTTTGGCAGGGATTAAATCAATTTCGGGCCGCCGGCCTTAGCAACCTTAAACTCATTCATACCTATGACCGCGCCGAGGCCGATACACCCGAGTTTGCCCAGACGATTCGGGAAGCAAACGGAGTCTGGTTTGCTGGTGGGCGACAATGGCGCCTGGCCGATTCATACCTGAATACTGAAGTCCACGATGCCCTGCAGGAACTGCTGGAGCGTGGCGGTGTGATTGGCGGCTCATCTGCCGGCGCCACGATCCTGGGTTCCTATCTCGCGCGGGGCGACACCACCAGCAACGCCATCATGATGGGAGACCACGAAGAAGGTTTTGGCTTCATCTCCAACATTGCTATCGATCAACATCTGCTAAGGCGCAACCGCCAGTTCGATCTGCTGGAAATAACTACTGCAAAACCTGAACTGTTGGGCATTGGGCTAGATGAGGATACGGCTATCGTGGTTCGCGACAACCGCTTCGAGGTAATCGGCAACAGCTACGTGGTGATATACGACAATACCCGCCAGATCGACAGTGGTGGCCCCTTCTATTTCCTCGAACCTGGAGATCGATACGACTTCACTGAACGGCAGGCCTACCGCCCCGGCAGAAGCCTGGAGCCACTCGAAAGAATCGTGGAATCAGGCAACTAACAGCGATTTAGCAAGAATCAGTAGCTAATTACCGCCCCAGATCTTGATATTCAGCAAACAATGCCAATTTATTAATTGGCCAGAAACTTTATAATGGAAGCGAAACAAGATTTCTACATACTGACTCCTGAGGGGAGGCGATGACCCGCATGAAAACCAACATCTTCAGAGCACACAGTATCCTGCACAAGCAGTTCTTTCATTCCTTACTCGCCCTGCTTGCATGGCTGATCATGCCAATAGCAGGGGCCCAGTCGATTGACGATATCACTCTGAATGTCTACAAAGAGCCGACCTGTGGCTGCTGCGTGGGCTGGATCGAGCATATGGATGAGCGTGGCTATTCATCAAACATCCACCATCCTCGCGACATTGGCAAAGTGAAAGCGGGACTGGGCCTCAAGCCCGAATGGACATCCTGTCACACGGCAGTGACTCAGGAAGGTTTTGTCTTCGAAGGTCACATTCCAGAGAAGTTCATTGCGCAGTTCCTGGCCGCGCCACCTGAAGGCGCCATGGGGCTCGCCGTCCCCGGCATGCCCATTGGCGGACCCGGCATGGAGATGGGGAATCGCTTTACGCCCTATGACATTCTGTTGATCAACAAGGACGGTAGCCATTCAGTCTTTGCCAGCATCAAATCTGCCGCGGAACAGCACTAGTCAAAGTTTCTTTTAGACTGCATCAAAAAGCCTGCAAAGAAAGCACATAAAAAAAGCACCGACTGCGATCGCAGCGGTGCTTTTTTGTTTTCTGTCTCGCCAACCATCTATCTCGGATTAACGCTGGCAACAACTAGATTTCGTTGCGCTGCGCCGCTTGATTGATGAGATCTGCCGCACGGAATGCGAGTGCCATGATCGTCATGGTGGGCTGCCCGCGGCCTGAAGTGACCAGTGAACTCCCATCGCACATAAACAGGTTAGGAACGTCATGAGAGCGATTGTTGGCATCAATAACCGATGTGGCAGGATCGTCCCCCATACGGCAAGTGCCAAGTAAATGCACGTTTCCTTCCTGACCGTTCTCCGCATATTCACCGACTATGTTAGTGGCACCAGCAGCCTCCATCATCTCGGTAGTCTTATCCAGAAACCAGCGCATGGTTGCCAGGTCATCTGGATGATCCATATAGGTGGTGCGAATGGCAGGACGACCAAATTTGTCCTGCACTTCAGGATCCAGGGTGATGTTATTGCTGCCGACTGGTAGCGAGGTAGTATGACCATCGAACCCGGCAACGTGGGCAAACTGATGAGCGAGATTGCCCTTGTATTCAGCACCCCAACTCGGGCCGCCGAACAGACCACCACTCATCAAAGCGAAACCAAGAGGCGTACCCCTGGAAGGGTGGCGCCCATCTATACCGCCACCACCATAGAATCCGAGTGAGGGATCCAGCTCATAGAAATCGTGAACAACTCGGGTGGCCGGCACACTCTTGTGCGCATTCACTGGTTCTTCAAATAAGCCCGCCACAGTCGAGTAACCGTTAAACATGAGGTTTTTGCCGACCATACCCGAACTGTTTGCGAGACCGTCCGGAAACCGACTGGACTCAGACATCAACAGCAGTCGAGGAGTTTCAGAACCGTTTGCACACAAGACCACAGCCTTGGTGCGCTGCGCCTGGGCGTTTCCGTCCGCGTCCCAATAGAGTACATCGGTCGCCCTCCCAGCGTCGTTAGTCGCCACTTGATACACAGTGCAGCCAGTGCGCAGCTCACAATTTCCTGAAGCTAGAGCAATTGGGATCATTGTCACAAGGGATGAGGACTTGGCGTTTACTTCGCAGCCAAAACCATTACAGAAACCACAGTGGATGCAGCCTGGACGACCGTTATGAGGCTGAGAAAGAATGGCAACTGGCGCCGGATATGGGTTGAGACCCATCGATTTCGCAGCGCGCTCCAACAATACATCAGAGCCTTTGATTGGCATCGGGGGACAAGGATATTCACGGGAACGGGGTGGATCCCACGGCCCCTGCAGGCCAGAGACACCTACCTCCCAATCGACTTTAGTGTAGTAAGGCTCCAGGTCTTCATAGCTAATCGGCCAGTCGGCGAAATTGGTGCCTGCAATTGTGCCGCGGACACTGGCCTCCATAAAGTCGATAGGGCGAAAGCGCCAGAAATTGCCTGAAAAGTGCATACTGCTTCCGCCCACGTTATGGGCATAGCCACACACCATTTCCCGCTCCTCAGCGACATCATTTTCAGACTTTCTGAAAGTCTGGGGATAACCCTGAGTCCGACCCCACATATGCTGCAGGTTATGATCGATTGCCCACTCATCGTGGTGAAAGTCTTCGGCTGTCAGGTGCGGCCCCTGCTCCAGCAAGACCACAGAATGGCCCGCGGTAGACAACTCCTTTGCCATGACACCACCGGCAGCACCAGAGCCTACAATAACGAAGTCGACTTCTTCTCGGGTTGGATAACTAGGAGATACTGATTCAGCCATGATTATTCTCCTTTCTCCATATAGTCTGCATCGTAGAAGCCATAGGGCGCTGCCCAGGCTCCCCGGTCTTCGAAACCTATTATCTGGTAACCCACCTTATTTTGATTGCCGCCGTATTCAGGCAGGGAAAAAGTGCCTGCAATCGTCAGGTAGCGCATAGTGGCAAAGAACGGCGTTTTCTCATTCTGACTCAACAACTCGTCCTGTTGCGTTTCAGTCAATTCATGAAAGTAAGCTGCACCGGTTTCAGTTGCCACCTGCAGGCCGAGTTCACGCAGACCATCGCGCAACATATCAAGTTGCGGCTCGCGCTGCGGTTCGCCGAAGATATTGTCCAGAAAATAAATCACGCCGGCCTCCGTGGCACCTGGCGTGTCATCGCTGGGGATGATACGGGCTGCAATCGCCGCTAGCTCGGCAGCTTCTTCATTACTAAAAACTGTGAATGCGGCTTCGTTCCGAGCCGATTCACTGGCCTCGCGACAAGCCGTTAAGATCGCCGGCGTAGACAGGACTAGCAGCGACCCTTTGGCCAGAGAGGCTGTATTTACCAGGAAATCACGCCGCGATAGATGGTTAACTGCCAAAACACTTTACTCCTTCACTTCAGAGCGGGCGGGCGCACACTCAAGCTACGAGTCTATCATGGGGGATACACCAGCTCACTACCGGCCTGAAGTAAAGGCAGACTCAGGCAGTTTCCTACACCAATGCCGGCTGCAAAGCCTGCGCGGGTTCGACGTAGTCATAGCCCAAAGTGTCAGCCACAGCATCCATCGTCACCATGCCCTTATGCACGTTCAATCCGTTTAATAAATTGGCATTGGCCAATAGCGCGTGATGCACACCTTGATTCGCGAGTGCGACAACGAAAGGTAAGGTTGCATTAGTAAGAGCCAGTGTTGAGGTACGAGCAACTGCGCCTGGCATGTTTGCCACACAGTAGTGAATGATTCCGTCAACGCTATAGATAGGATCCTGATGGGTAGTTGGTTTGCTTGTTTCGAAACAACCGCCCTGGTCAATCGCCACATCCACAAGCACACTGCCTGGCTGCATGAGTTTGAGCATTTCGCGAGTAATTAACTTGGGTGCCGCGGCTCCGGGAATTAACACCGCACCAATAACCGCATCTATCGTAGGCAATAGCTTTTCGATATTAGCCCGAGTGGAATAAAGCGTATTCAGACGATCACCAAAAACCGCATCGATTTCCTTGAGCCTTGAGAGCGAACGGTCAGCAATCGTGACGTTTGCGCCCATGCCCATAGCGATGCGCGCCGCATTGATGCCAACAACACCACCACCAATAACTAGCACGTTCGCAGGTGGCACACCCGGCACGCCACCCATAAGAATACCTTTACCACCTTGAGCCCTCTCCAGGCACAGCGCCGCTTCCTGCGCCGCCATACGACCAGCCACTTCGCTCATTGGTGTGAGCAGGGGCAGACCACCATCCGCATCGGTGACAGTTTCATAGGCAACACAAGTCGCACCGGACTCGACCAACAGCCTGGTTTGCTCGGGATCCGGCGCGAGGTGCAAGTAAGTGAACAGCGTCTGATCCTCGCGCAGCATCTTGCATTCCTGGTACTGAGGTTCCTTGACCTTGACGATCATCTCGGCACGTTCAAAAATTTCTACGGCAGTCTCAATGATACTGGCACCCGCTTCCCTGTAGTCATCATCAGAAAAGCCGACAGCTGCGCCGCCATTTTTTTCCACCACCACTTCGTGGCCGTTCGCCACAAGTTCACTGACGCCGGTGGGAGTCAATCCAATTCGATACTCGTGGTTTTTTATCTCTTTGGGAACACCGATTAACATCTCAGAATACCTCGCCCGTCTGTTTATTAGACCTAGTTCGCCTTAAGCCAACGGCAGCAGTAAGCCGCCTGAAAGTCCGAATATTATAAATAGCCGAGCCCCAAATTTTTTACGCATTTTATTGATTTTTCATCAATTATAAGAATATATTGCTAATTATTAGCCTCTTAACAGTATTTTTTACCTAATATATTCAAATGGGCAGCAAGATGAATTTGAGCAATATTGACAAGAAAATCCTGCGCGAACTGCAAAAAGACGGCCGGATTACCTTCTCTGAATTGGCAAAACGGGTGGGACTCTCAACCAGCCCTTGCCTGGAGCGAGTACGCAAGATGGAACGTGAGGGAATCATCGAAGGCTATACCACGCTGCTTAATCCGAAGTTTCTGGATGCGGACCTTATTGTATTTGTTCAGATCAGATTGACCCGAACATCACAGGATATTTTCGAACGCTTTAAGGCAGCTGCAATTAACCTGGAGGAAGTGCAAGAGTGCTATTTGATATCCGGCAACTTTGACTACCTGATCAAGGCACGGGTTTCTGACATGGATTCCTATCGGAAGTTTCTCGGCACTACACTGCTGAAATTACCCGATGTGCAGGAAAGCACAAGCTATGTCGTAATGGAGTTGGTCAAGGAAACCTTGAACTTGCCCGTACCCAGGTAAGCGCAGACATGGCTCGCGCCTGAGACAATCGGTAATCGCCCTGCTCGAACTAATCATGAACTAATAGCAGCAGCGAGCAGCCACCACCCAAGCTACTGATCGTAGCCCTCCGCACGCAATTCCTCTAACCGCGCTCCGCGCAACATATTGGCGAGAGCGTAGTTGCCCTCGTGGCAGGCGAATTCGTAGATCGGAGTATCCATGCGGGAGAAATGAGTGACACCAATAATTTGGTCGGTAAATGTTGCCGGGTCATCAACCGTGAATTCATATTCGAGGGCGCCATCCCCGACCCGGGTAAATCGTTCCGTCAGAACCATTTCAGCTGCACTGCCGTGAGCAACAGCGCGCATGAAGATGCTCGCCATTTTAGGATTAAAGTGGCGAGTTTCCACCACCAGGCTTTCCCCTTCCCAGCGACCGCGAGAACTGCCGGTCCAGGTTTCTATGCGTCTGTCGAGAAAAGGACTGTTGTCCAGACGCACTATTCGCGGATCGTTTCCCAATTCCGTATAGAGCATGACATGGTCGCGGGTCACTACGATCTGCACATTATTGTTATAGGAATTGGCCTTGATGTAGGGACCAGTAGTCTGGGGAAACAGCAGGCAGCGAGAAGCTAGTCCAAAATCCTCGGGCCTGTCACAGGATATCGCAGCAAAAGAAATTCGGCTCGGGCGATCGGCAATCACCACCAGGCCGTCGTTGCAGGGATTTGAAGGCGGCGGTGATCGCTGGGTAATCACGCCATTCTGGGTCGTGGGGATTCTCCCATCGCTCGGATGGATGATCATGGACGTTCGTGTATTGGGAAACGGCTCGTCGTAGTACGACCAGAATGTGTTGTAGGCGCCGGTATCGTCCGTAGGGACTTCCAGCACACGCTGCGCCACGTCCTGCTCACGCTGGGTGCGGCGTTCCTGGCTAGAGGCCAGTCGATTAAATTTGGCGGCCAGCTCTTCTTCGTTCAGATATTCCCGATTTCCAAAGCGTGTGGGGCGCTCGAACGGCGTGGAATCATTAAAGTTCCAGACACCATTGAGATCGGGATAGCCAAACTCATCCCGGGGCACAACATAATCCTGAGCAAGCAAAGGCGCTGACATCAATAAATGACTAATCACCAACACGCTGGCTACTTGTCGATGTTTCAACATGCCAGGATCCCGGCCGTTACAGGGCTTCGCTCAACTTGCTGCCACCAGATCAGGGCGGGCATCGAGGAAGTCATTGATGTTTTCATAGGCCAGGGCGAACTCCAGAACCTTCTTGTCTTCACCATAGCGCCCCATAACCTGCATACCCATGGGCCGCCCCAGGGCATCAAAGCCCACCGGCACATTGACCGTAGGCAGACCACCCAGGCTGGCATACATGACGACCTCCATCCAGCGATGGTAGGTATCCATGCTGCGGCCGGCGATTTCTCTTGGCCAGGGGGTGTTTTTGTCATAGGGAAACAGCTGCGCCGTCGGCCATACCAGGAAGTCATATTGATTGAACAATCGGTCAAGCTCCCGATCCCAGGCCTGGCGAATACGAATTGCGTTTGACGTGTCGCCGGCAGTAATGCTCATGGACTCCTGAATTTCCCAGGCCAGATCATCTTTTAGCAGGCCGCGGGTCTGCGGATCATCCCAATACCGCCGCATGCTGGCGCGACCACCGTGGCGCAAGGTCGTCCAGCACAGCCAGAGATCGTTATAGTTGAACAGCGGCGTGGTAGCCTCAACGCTTGCTCCTGTTGCTGCTACCGCATTCAAACTAGCCTGACAGAGTTCCAGCACACCATCTTCCATGGCCAGGTAGCCATCAAGGTTTCCCATCCAGGCGAACTTGCTGGTACTGAGATCCAGGGCATTGAAATCACCACCAAAGCGAATGGATGCAATTGTATCCAACAGTGCAATCGTATCGGCGGTGTTGCGGCCCATTGGGCCGGACGTTGATAGCGCTCTGGGCACCGACTCGGTGCCACTCATCACATTAACGCTGGGGCGAAATCCAATGACGTTGTTGAATGCCCCTGGGTTGCGCAGGGAGCCCATCATATCGCTGCCATCAGCCACCGGCAGCATGTGGGTTCCCAGACCGCTGGCCGCGCCGCCACTTGAGCCACCAGCGGTCAAGTCGGGGTTCCAGGCACTCCCAGTAGCTCCGTAGACGGGATTATAAGATTGCGAGCCCAGTCCAAATTCCGGGGTATTGGTCTTACCAATAAAAATCGCCCCCGCAGCACGTAGTTTTGCTGCCATACCACTATCACGATCGGCAATGCGGTCGGCAAAAATTGGCGAGCCGCTGGTGTAGCGCAAACCCGCCACTGGCTGCAGGTCTTTGACTGCGTGCGGCATACCATGCATCCAGCCGTGGTACTCACCGCGGGAGAGTTCCGCATCCGCATTTCGTGCCTGCTGCAGCAGATCATCTGCCTCCGCCATACCGACTATCGCGTTGTAGACCGGGTTGTAGCGTTCGATATGGGCGAGGTAGGCTTGCATTACCTCGACGCAGCTGACCTGGCTTTCCTTGATGGCGCGAGACAGGCTCAAAGCATTCATCCCGACGATATCTGCAGGCATGCTGGCGGCGAACGCTGTTCGCGTGAGTGCCAATGGGGTCGACACGCCCGCACCCAGCACCAGGCTTTGTGAGATAAATCTGCGTCTATTCATGTCCTGCTTCCTCTGCGCTGTCTATTTGTTTTGCTATTACTTGTTTATTTTTGTTCGTCTACTTTTGAGCCAGGGAGCTAAGCTTTTCAGCAGATGGCTTACAACAAGCTAAGGCAATCGAATTCCGCAATGCTTTTCAATAGCTGATAGACCAGGATAACTGGCAGCAATAATGCGATAACTCTCGCGATTGCGCCTATGATCTGAACTCGAGCCTCGATCGCTGCCCCGTTTCATCACCTTGACGGGTGTTTTTATTTGAAGGGCCTTTGATTATTCATCAACTAGGCACCCTCGGCAACTGCACAACAGCTTAATAGTAACAACACCGTTTTCAGACTGCCTTTTTATTGATTCAAGAATATAGAGCCAGGGATGTTGAGCAAGGGATGTAGACACTGGGGCCCAGCTTTCCTATGCTCAGCATCTTATCTGAAAACCCCGGAAACAGGTGTCCCATGTCTGATTACGCCCGCATACTGGCCCCAGTGGCTGCCCTGAGTTTGGCCGCAACCCTTTCGGCCAGCGCCCTGGCGCAAACTAACGATGAGGAAATTGCCGAAATGGTGAGCCGCCTGGATCTGGAATCCTATAAAGCCACTATTAAGGGCTTGACCCAGTTCGGCGATCGCCGCCAAGGCACAGAACGTAATCGCATGGCGGTAGACTGGATCGCCTCGCAGTTAGAAGCCATGGGCTGCAGTCCCGAGCGCATCGATTATGTGTTCGATCCTGAACCCAGGCCTCCCCGCAGCCGCCGATCCAGCAGCAACGACGATCCCGATCTCACGACTCCCACGGGAGGCAGGGTTGGTCGCAATGGCAATGGACCAGGTGGCTCATCGATTTATGGCTACCGCGTGCCCACCAGCGTAAATCGCGACCTGATGGCACAGCCGGATGAACGCATTCGTGAGTTAAACCGGGAAGAACCCGTAAACGGGACACGATCCGAGGTTTACTGCACCAAAATCGGCACCACCCGCCCCGATGAAATGTACATTCTCGGCGCCCACATGGATGGACACGGTGTTAACGAGGCAGTTAACGATAACGGTTCTGGCACTGCTCTGGTTATGGAGCTTGCCCGCATCTTCAGTTCACCCGATGTAGAAACCGATGTGAGTATCCGTTTCGCACTTTGGAACAACGAGGAAACCGGCCTCAATGGTGCCCAGGCCTATTTTGACCAGCGCGTGGATCTGCAGGGCATCGAGAATCCCGCTGGCTCCGGCGAGTACCCAGAACCGCGCTGGCTGGGCATGATTCAGCACGACATGATGCTGTGGGATCACGGAGCCCCCAGCGCAGATGGCGTGGTGAGCCGGGACCAACGCCCGGAAGCCGATGTGAACATAGAGTTTCAGTCGGGCTCTGAGCTAGTCGAGGAATCCATGCAGCTGGCTTTTAAATTCAAGGCTGCCGCCGATCAGTTCAATACCGACTATCCAGCCACTGTGGGTCCGCATATGACCAATACGGATTCCAGCGTATTTATGAACACGGTGCCGTCAATTAGTCTGCGCGAGAACGAACGCGGTGCGCACACTGGGGCTGGCTGGAATCCAACCTGGCATACCCCACTAGATGTCTGGACAACCTTCACCGATGATGACTTTCGTCTGGGACTAAACGCCGCCCAAACCACCTTGTCTGCAGTCGCACGACTTGCCGGCGCAAGATTGAATGATTGATCTAAAAAGCCAAACCTACTCTTGACGCGGGCTCACCAGGCCAGACTGAATTAAACTGCCTGCGCCTGTGGTTCTGCAGTGATACGATCAAGAACCGCGCGATACCCAGGCGCAATATCCGCATGCTCCAACAAACCCTTCGCCTGCAGAGCGCGGTGAAAACCTGCTAGTCGATACTTGGGAACCGCTGGCAGCAGATGATGTTCGAGATGATAATTAACGCTGTTAGGTGCAAAAGTTAAACGCTCCCACCATGAGGCCAGGGTCGTTCTGGTGTTCAATAGGGGATCGCTGCTACTTAGATCGGGCACTGCTGCATGCTCTGCCAGATTACGAATTCTCGAAAACACCATGTAAGTGCTGCAATAGGCTGCCACCCAGAGCAGATATAGCGACGCCTGCCCCAGACTCGCCAGAATCAAAAGCAACAGCAGGTTGCTGATAATGGGCGCGTGCATGCGCGAAAGAAATCGTGTCGCGCTCAGCTTCCGCTGACCATCTTCGGTTTCGATTATGGCATTCACCCGCAGTAAATCCCGCAGAAACTTCATCGTGGTGCGACCAGTAACATCCCGGAAAAGCTTGCGCCGCAATGAGGCCGAGGTTACCGGATAGGCCTGATATCGCGAAAGATCAGGATCCGAGGCTGTTCCCACGTCGCGGTGATGCCTCAGATGCCGTGCCATGTAATCGTCAATGCGATACATCACCGGGCCCGCACACAGCCACTTCCCTACCCAACTATTTAAGCTTCTGGTTGCGAACAGCGAACCGTGACCGCACTCGTGCATCAGCGCACCAAACCCTAACTGGCGACCTCCGATAATGATCAACGCCAGCAGAATTGTCAGGGGATTCGGCCACAGCGCCACCAACGCGAAAACCAAGGCCACCAGCGTCCAACTAATCAGAACCGCCAACCATGCCTGAGCATCACTGCGCGCAAGAAATTGCTGCAGTTCAGCTTTGCTGAAGTAGTCATGAATTCGCATATGTAAAAACTGAGCTTTTTGGTTGACCGGAAGCTCACACGTTACTGTAGTGCCCTATCGGTGACAATACGACAAACACCACTCCTTGGTCCCTACAACCCAAAGGATTTAGCCAATATAGTGACCAAAAAATGGCGAATCTCACCAAATTATCAGAGCAAAAGATAGGAATAATCGAATTAATTCAGCAACTTACAGAGTGGCACGATAGCTGCATTGAATAGACTATCGATACATCGGGTAAACGCAGACGCTGCGGTGAAAAGCCTGCAGCGAGTGGAGAGAGAATATGTTTAGCAACTGGCACGACGAATCCAAAGAACATCCATTCCTGATCAAGGCGATTGTGCTCTGCGTGGTGGCCGTATTCGCGGTGATTGGCTTGATCGGCCTGGTATTACCCATCATACCTGGCATTGTTTTCCTGGCCCTTGCTGCCCTGCTGCTGTCGCGTGTTTCCCGTCGCTTTGCCGCCTATCTGCATGATCAGCCAATGTGGCAGAAACTCACGCGCTTTTGGCGCTCTCAGTCGTTCCTGACCGCAACAGAAAGGATAAAGTTGGCAGGCTTGTACTGCGTTCGAGGTCTGGTTGATGGGATTGATTCCCTGGCGCAAAGTCTGCGCAGGAAAGTGCAGTAAGGCTTCAATCCGTCTGATCCAGAACCACCTTCTTGCCTAAATGAGCCTTCAGCACAAAATAGCCTATGAGGCCCGACGCGATTGAGCCGGCGAGGATACCGAACCGCTCATCAAACAGCAGATTCACCCCCGTTTCCTCAAACGCGAGTGAGCCGATGAACAGACTCATGGTAAAGCCGATTCCACATAGAGCCGCGGTGCCGTAGAGGCTTACCATATCCATACCATTAGGTAGCCGCGTCAAACCAGCTTTCACCGCCAGCCAACACAAGCCAAAAATGCCTACCTGTTTGCCGACGAATAGTCCCAGCGCTATGCCGATTGGCACACCATGCAGGAATTGATCTGTAGTCATGCCCCGCAGGTCAACACCTGCGTTCATAAACGCAAATACCGGCAAGATAAAATAAGCTACAGCGCCATGGAGATCGTGCTCAAGATGTTCCAGGGGTGAATGATCAGGATTTTTGCGATCGCGCATGGGGAAAAAGAAAGCGAGCAGAACTCCGGCAAGTGTGGCATGAACACCGGACTTCAACATCGCTATCCACACAATAATGCCAATTATCATATAAGGTGAGTAGCTGGTGACGTTGCGTCGATTGAGGATATAGAGCACCGGCAGCAGACCCACAACGACAAACAGGGCACTGAACGAAATCTGCGCGGTATAAAACACCGCGATGATCACGATGGCGCCAATATCATCAATAATTGCCAGGGACGTGAGAAATATTTTTATCGAAGGCGGAACCCGCGAACCCAGTAGCGCCAGCACGCCAAGCGCGAAGGCAATATCTGTTGCCGCTGGTATCGCCCATCCCTTGATGGCCACGTCATCCTGCAGATTAAAGTAGGCGTAAATCAAGCCTGGTACCAGCATGCCACCGATAGCGCCGACACCGGGCAAGATGATATTCGCCGGGTCCGACAATTCGCCTTCAAGCAGTTCTCGCTTGAGTTCCAGACCGATGAGATAAAAGAAAACTGCCATCAGTCCGTCATTTATCCATAGCAGCAATGGCTTCGCTATCTCAAGCCCACCGATCCGAAACTCCACGGGCGTATCCAGTAGCAATTGATAAGCACCGGACAGGGGCGTGTTAGCACACAGGATCGCCATTCCGGCAGCCGCAATCAGCAAGATGCCGCCGGCTGACTCAAGGCGCAAAAACTGTTCAATAAAAGTTTCGTCTTTGCGGATTGCCGAATTCACCGCCATAACTGGTTCCTGACTACTTATTCAAATGCCTTACTGCGTTTAAATCGCACCGACTTATTCTCTACTTGGCCTGATCACTAGCTGGCTCAATTGGCCTCATCTTGTCCCGATCTGGTGCTGCCCACTCGTGGCAAAGGTCTGAAAAATAGTCAACCAACTCTGATCCCGCCAACTCAGATGGTACGATCAGGTCATCGGCCCGACGCTTTTTGCCATCGCCTCCCGGGTAAAATACCACCCATTGCCGTTGCGGAGGCACAGGCTCTATCTCTTTCCTAACAACATCAAACTGCAATAGCACTACCCTTTTAGCCAGAAATTCGAATAAATTCAGCTCGTTCCAGCCAATCAAGGCGCAGAAGCATAACCTACAGACCAGGCAGCTCAAAGCAACAAAGACTAGAAAGGTTTCAAGTTTGAAGCTCAAAGTTGAAACAGAGTCACATGAGCTCTATTTCGACTATGGTTCAAGAGAGTCGGCTTGGAATAATGACTCATTACGAGCCCATGCATTTGCTGCACATTTGTATTGATACTAATTACGCTTGTTACTTTTAGCGATGAATTTTCTCCAGCAGTCCCAGCGTTCAGCAATGACCAAACATCAGGGATTTACCTTGCTGGAGTGAATGATGGTCACGGCCATCATTGGGACGATTGCCTCAATCTCCACTCCCGCCTGCCAACAGTTCAGCCAACGCGCGAGATTTTCAGAAGCCATCCTGGCGGCAACGCCCTGCAAAAACGCGGTTGAAGTCGCGGCATTCCGTGGTGCCGTTTACAACGTGTGGGAATTCAATTCCGGGCAACACGGGATCCCCACATGGCAGTGGCCTGGTTTTGGAGGCCCATACGACAACAAATTTGTTGGCGTCTTCAATGGCATGGTTTTCGTGATGTGGTGGTTTGATGGCTCACCTCTGCAAGGGACAACCTACATCCTCAGAGCCCAGAATCACGAGCCACCGATTCAATGGGAGCAGGATGGAAGCTGTTTCACTCAGGGTTTTTGCTAAACTGCGGAACTTACTTGCGCTGAGCCCTCAATCCAATCGCTCAACTAAGCCGACCGGCGCATTAGTCCGCCGATCGACCAAAGACTGAATAGTCACTCACCGACATCGTACCAATCGTCATCATTGTGCGCATATTGTGTTGCACCCAATCTTCTACCCGCTTGCACACATTGCGCCGAATGTGGGATGAGGTCAGCTTCATTTCCCGACAGTAAACCTGTTTAAGTACCGGTCGCCCGCTATTGTAGGCAAGCAGTTCACCCTCAGACATCGAAGTAAAATTCGACTGCTGAGTTGCGCAGCCTAATAGAGTTAATGCCAGCCCTGCAGCAGCTATAGACTTGATGATATTTCCTGAATTCATGGGAATAATCTAGTGTGATGTAGTTAGTCAATTTGAGTGTTTGTGAGTCGAAATAATATCGATCGCCATTTGTGTACGAAAATTGTGATAGACCCAATCTTCAACTGATTTACATTCAGTGCGGCGAATATGAGAACCAGTCGAGTGCTGGTTATGTTGGCAATGAATCTGCTTCATAACCGGCTTGCCGCGATTATAAGCCAACAGCTCGCCTTCCGACATAGACCTAAGGCTGGTGGATTGCGTCGCGCAATTAAATAGGCTCAGCGCCAGAACAGCGCCAGTGAGAACTTTGCAGAATCTGAATAAAGCAGTCAGTTGCATGCTGTCTCTCCATTGATTCCAGTTTGTCGGCTTGAAAGAACTAGTTAAACGGTCGACCCACCGCCATAGTTTGGATTGTCTGTTGGGTGCGAAAGTTATGCTCCACCCAATCTTCCACGGTCCTGCATTCGGTCCGACGAATATGGGATCCGGTTCGCTGTTTGCGATCTTCGCAGTATATCTGGTCCATAACCGGCTTATCTCGATTATAGGCCAGCAGCTCTGCTTCGCTCATTCCTGCAAAATTTGTTGGCGGCGTGGCACAAGCAGCAATAATTGTTCCCAGCACCGTGATAATGGCAAGTTTCTTCATAAAATCGCAGCATCCCCTCACAACAATAGTCCTTATCACAATACCCCGCAACTGCATGGAGCTACAACGCAACCCTTCCCGAATTCAGCGAGCTATAGCTGGATTAAACGGGCCTGGAAGTCGCAGCTAACGCCGCAGCGTCTGAGTGACAGCAGTATTGGGCTAAATGATGCATATCTAAAGTAGATATCATACGCGCCAATCATCAGCCAGGATCAGATTGAGAACCCCAATGGCCCAGCTAACCAACTCTCTCTCCACAGATGAAGCCGGGTATTACTGGATTGGCGACTTGGCATTTACCACAGCGTGAATTAGTCTAGCGTGGTTCCGGTTGCAGTATTCAGTCAGGGTTTGCCAGCCACAAGGAGAATAACAATGCGCACACTTACCCACATGCTCCAAAACTCACCGAAGTCCCGATTTCCAGTGCCTCGCGCCGCTGCCCGCACCGCCGTGCTAGCGGCTTTTGGGCTCTTATTGTCTGGTGTAATAGCAACTGTGTCTGCACAAGACGTAGAACCAGATGAACTAGGGTTTGTTATTGGCACACCTGACGTGCTGGAACCCGCCGAGGGCTCGCGCAGCGTGCTAATTTATGGCGACCCTTCGAAACCCGGTATGTACGTCATGCGCATCACCTTTGCACCGGGCACCGGGAGCCGCCCGCACTATCACAGCACAGCACGCTACATCACTGTGATAAAAGGAACATGGTATACATCCTATGGCCCGGAATCAGACGTTTATGATCCCGACAATATGACCGCAGTTCCTGAAGGAACATTTATTTACCAGCCGCCAGGTGGGCATCATTACGATATGGCGAAAGATGAAGCGGTAACCGTGCAGATCATGGGCGTAGGCCCGGTGGTAACCACCTCGATCCCACAACCCGGGGACTAGCTCACGCCTCGGTGTGCTTGCGCTTGCCCTTTAACAGGGACTTAATCTTGTCGGAGAAGGTCTCGTATTTGAGATCGGTCAGTTCACCAGCGTCCAGGAAGACACGTTCGCAGCTGGGGCAGGCCTCCATCCAGATGTGGCTCGGCACCAGATCCTCGATCTTCTCCATGGCGACATTACAGTTTGGACAGTCAATGTCGTTAATTTTGTCATACTTGCGGCCCAGTGAGGCAGCGCCCACGTCCAGGAAGGACTCGGCCATTCATGCCGCAAGAGTCTCGGTCAACATGTAGGGTTCAAAGAACAAACCGTAGCAATTGCTACAGCGCTGCACCTTGATATGCTCGTGTTCTTTAGTTTCCAGATCGCCATTGCACTTAGGGCATTGCATGATCCTGTCCTCCAGAGCGAATCCTTGATTTAACGCTGACTATGATCCAAATCTGATCCGGCTATAAGCCCAGCCCGGATCCTAACTTAATCCAGATTGGTAGTATCGACTTGCGTCCGAATAGCAAGATAGTCCTGTCACTTCATCGCTTCAGCAAGCCCGGCATAACAGTATAAAAAAGTAGCGACCAGATGCCTTGATCAGAGGGCAGCTTGTTTCAGGGGAGACGCTGCGTCGGCTCCATCCTGTTTGCGATGTGCCTTTTGATCCTGCAGCAACCATCGGTGAGCGTCAATCAAACTGTCAAACACCTCCAGATTGGACTCGGTCTCGTCGATACGGCAATACTCTTTCAGGAACGGTCGTAGATCTCTCTTTACAGGCCCGGGAAATACGAAAGCCTTGCGGTCTCCCTTACGTGAATAGCGAGCTGGACGGTTAAACACCTGACGCGGCATCGCGGGTTCAGTACCGATCATATCCACATCGCTAAAGTCAAACAGTGCCAGGTTACTGCGAGTGCCTGCGTAATAATGGTCTATGCATTTAACCAGATCCATGGGATAGACCTGTCCATAGAAAGTGATGAGCGTAAGGCCGAGAGAAGGGTCAAAGTAGGATTCTATTCTAGGCATTAGTCCGGAGAAGATCCGCGATTTCAACTGTTTGCAGACTTGGAATGCCCTCATGCTCGTCGAGCTGGCAGCCTCAATAGCTACTTTACTTCAGAGCAAAGCGTCTGAAAGAAAGGGGCAATTCTTACGCCGGGGATGTTAACGAATAGCGACGGGGAAATCTTTTAAGTAGATCACGCTCTGCCCTGTTTAACACAACAGGGCAGAGCGGTTTTTGAAAGTGAGAGGTGGGAAACACCAGCAGAGACTTGCTATTCAGCGAGCACCGCATTGACGAAATCACTCAGATTTTGGAACTCCGTCGAACCGCTTTGTAGCTGCACGCCGCCACTGTGTGCCTGACCCTGTGGTTTAGAAAGAATCAGGCTGGAGCCATTTGGAACGTTCTTAATGTAATTGACTATGGTGTTGTAATTTGTGGTTAAGAAATCAGCGGTTGTGCTCCTGACGTAGAGCAGCGGCGTACCGCCTGCGACCCCTCCACTCACATGACATACCACGCAGCGCGACTGAATGATTTGAGCGGAGATCGATTGTGAGTAGATAGTCAAGCTAGCTGGCTCTGCCGGCGGCGCCGTACCAATAGAAACGGCAATGGGTGCGCCGCTATAAAACAGCTCGCCTGGAGCCGCAATGGTATCGTAGGCCAGAAAAACACTCAGAGTTAGGCCCGCTGCGCCCGCTGGCCCCAATGGCAGATCATCAACAACTGTGAGCGGCTCAGTGGATGCCAGGGTTTTGTCAGGGCTTGCCGCCTGCAGCGTCGCCAGGTTCATGTCCCATTCCAGGTAATTGCCAGCAGCATCGCGAAACAGGAGCTGTTCGCCTAGCTGGGCAACAATATACAAATTCCCCACGGTATTGACATGAGATTCTTCAACCTGAATTGACCCGGTGATGTCTAGCGGCGTGTCAAAACCAAAACTGTTGCCGAAGCTCGCACCATTGTCCGCTGATACTCCCCCGAAGAATTTCGCGCTTGTGGTCGCACCAGTGGCAGTTGAAGCTGTCAACTCAGGCAGTTGCTGCGCTAGCGCGGGGAGCGCCCAGCCAATCATTGCTATCGTAGCCAGTATTCTAATCCTAAAAATTCTCATGGCCTGAGCCTCCTGACTCAAATGTTCGAAGGGTATTGCCCCCTCTTACTATTCATAACCTGTATTGACAACTTACATGAAAGATCTGTTATGAGCACGGTTCTTAATAGTTAATACGCGCGAAACCCGGAAAGGTTTACACAAGCAGAGTAAAGCTTGTCTTGGGATCGTTAATAGTGAACTAATTCACACTAAACCTATTTCACTGAATCCCACTTTTTTTGAACGGCGTCTCTTTTTTAAACGGTGTCACTTTTCTTGAAAGGTGTCACTATCATAAAGGTGGCGTTGGTCTTTGCCACCAGTTTGTCTTCGCAGTGAATAACTATCTCGGTACGGAATAACTGTCGGCCGGCATGGATGACTTCAGCATGAGCCACGAGCTTCTCCCCTGTTGGCGGTCGTATAAACGAAATGCTTAGATCGGTCGTCGCCGAGAGTTTACCTTCCGGCCGGATTGCGCGGACGGCAGCTCCCGCCGCAGTATCCGCCAATGACGTGAGCACGCCACCATGCACGCGACCGCCGTTATTGAGATGATGATCTTTCAGCTCAATCGTACAGATCGCCGATCCAGCCGAGATATCCTGGAGCTCGATGCCAAGAAAATCCCCATAAGGACTCATCAAAATAGGTTCCTCTTCCGTGTTCAAATTGCAGTCTCCTTCATTCCTTCGCACCAATCGCTAATCAATGCCAAGGAGATGTTTCTCGCCTGGAATCGCAGCAGCTTATTGCTCTCAGCCTTTGCCGCGCTCCACTTCTCGCTGCGACGCCTTGAAACTCAGCTTCTCCCTGCGACGAGATTCGATTGTATCCTGCATCGGCTGGCCAATATGGGTTTCACCGCGCTGCTTTGCCAGTTCGATCTGTCGCTCGCGCTCGGCATAGCGCTTCATCTGATCAGGCGTGTGCTTATCGTAACAGTGATGACAGCTTACGCCCTTCTGATAGTGCTCACTTTCCTTGTCCTGCTCTGTAATCGGCATGCGACAGGCGTGGCACTGATCGTAAGCACCCTGCTCAAGCTTGTGATTTACCGTAACCCGATTGTCAAAAACGAAGCACTCTCCCTGCCATTTACTCTCTGATTCCGGCACATGCTCAAGGTATTTCAGAATTCCTCCCTTGAGATGATAAACCTCATCAAAACCCTGCTGGCGTAAATAGGCGGTAGATTTTTCGCAGCGAATGCCACCGGTGCAGAACATGGCGACTTTTTTATGCTTGTCAGGATCAAGGTGACGCGCCACATACTCGGGAAACTCTCGGAATGAGTCAGTCTCAGGATTCACCGCCCCATCAAAGGTGCCGATTTCCACTTCGTATTTGTTGCGAGTATCCAACAACAACACATCGGACCTGGAAATCAGTTCATTCCAATCGCCTGCATCAACGTAGGTGCCAACGATCTCATTGGGATCGATATCCTGCACCCCCATGGTGACAATTTCCTTCTTGAGCTTCACTTTTGTGCGGTAAAACGGATTGTCGTTCACATAAGACTCTTTGGCTTCCAGTCCCGCGAAGCGCTCGTCCTGTTGTAAAAAATTCAGTACTTTATCGATACTTTGCCGGCTTCCGGCGATCGTGCCATTGATGCCCTCGGCCGCCAGCAGCAGAGAGCCGCGCACCTCGGCAGCCAGCATTGCCTCGAGTAAAGGCTGTCTGAATGCTTCAAAATCAGGAAATCGCGCGAAGCGATAGAGCGCCGCCACTACCACGCCAGGATTCGTGTTGGTCATGTGTCTTCCTCATTGCCGTCCGGAACGTAAAACCGGAGCAAACTGGTAACTCATGCTATCAAATTTTTCTGCCAGGCTGATAGTTTATGCCAGCAGCAGGTTTAAGTGATTGACCGCAAAATAGCTGTTCCATTGCTGTTTGGAAGCTCTTAGACTGGACTGAAACAGCCCATCATCAGAATCAAGGGCACATGAAATAAATAAGCAAATCAGCGTCATTGGAATTTTTTTATGGACACAGCAACAGTACTCATTGGCTTCGCTGAGATTGCAATTGCAATGGCTGGCTTTACTACAATAGCCACGGTCATCGTCAGAGTGAGCGACAGGACCTCGCATAACTTACTTGCGATACGACTGAAAACAATCCTGTTATTCAGTATGCATTTAATTGTGATTTCCGTGCTACCAGTAGCGCTGTACCAGCTTGACTCTGGGCCTGATGAGTTTTGGCGATGGTCAGCCATGCTCTCTATGGCTTCAGGCACCGTTGTTCTTTACATAGGTTTTTTACATTTGCTTCCGTTAACACTCAGAGATGACAAGAACTCCTGGTGGCAGACTATAAGTGTCTCCACACTCGGCACAATGAGTATACTCACCGCTGCACTTACCATAGCTGGGGCAAATCCGGTGTTCTGGTACATGGCGACCCTGTCTCTGGTTCTGGGGGGAAGCCTGACTATGCTGGTTGGCCTGATTTTATCTTTTCCTGTCTTTGACGTTCATCGCACAGCCGGCCCAGGAAAGGACGCTCCGGCAGAAAGTACTGCCAATGACATCAAGGTTGGCGGGAACAGCTAGAGCTTATACCGCGCTCATTGCACACGACTGGTTTAAATACTCAATCATTCGAAGAGGATTTTTCTAGTGAAATTGCCCCGCCAACTCACGCGTCTAATTGAGCCCATCAGGAGCTTCTTTTCACCCTCATCTGCCCACCTTAGGGGTGCCAGCCTAGGGATTGGAGCGCTTGGTGTTGGTGTCGCTCTGCTTTATTTCTACTTCAGCATCCTCTCCAATTTCGCCTGGCAGAAAGTGCCCGCCTATCTGAGCTGGCTGTTTTTACCTTTGTTGCTTGGTTTGCTGCTTTTGGGCCTGGCCCTGCTGGTTGCGCGGATACAGCCCCGTCTGCGCCTCTTAGCCGCACTCGTTCTTCCCATGCTGACAATGGCCGTGATGCCTGGGCCGTCCATGGTGGGCTATGTGGGCGGCTCTCTGGCCGTGCTTTGTTTTGCACTAATCGGCGCCGGTATAGCGGGACTGCAAGGCCAGGAATTCAGACCGCGTGAACAAATCGGAACATTGCTGTCTCTCGGCGCAGGCATTTTAGGCATCGCAATTAGTCTATATGCTGTATTCAGCGAAAAGGAGCCTGCCAATCCGGCGCTGGACAATTATGTTCTAGCGGACCGTACCCTGGCTCTACCAAATCCTGGACTACCAGGGGACTATCAGGTCAGCACGCTCACCTATGGCAGCGGAGAAGATTTGCGGCGACCGGAATTTGCTGAGGACGTCACCTTGATTTCTCGCCGCGTAGACGGCAGCAAGCTAATAGATAATTGGGAAGGCGTCACCGGATGGCTACGCACCAGCTACTGGGGTTTCGATTCCACTGAACTACCACTGCAAGCCAGGGTCTGGTACCCGGAAGGAGAAGGACCCTTTCCAGTTGTGCTGGTGGTGCATGGCAACCACGGTATGGAAGACTACTCAGATCCCGGTTATGACTACCTGGGAGAACTCTTCGCCAGCCGCGGCATCATCCTGGCGTCAGTTGATGAAAACTACATCAACTCCTCGTTCTCGTCCTATATCATCCCAACCGCTGGACGACCGGGTTTGCGCGAAGAGAATGATGCCCGGGGCTGGCTGCTTCTGGAGCACCTGGCGCTCTTTCGCGACTGGAATAGTGAGGCGGGACATTTCTTTGAAAACAAGATCGATCTGGATCGGCTGGCAATAATTGGTCACTCACGAGGGGGAGAGGCTGTGGGTATAGCGGCCGCATTCAACTCCCTATCGCGCTACCCGGATGACGCTAGCGTGGAGTTTGACTTCAATTTTAATCTGCGCGGGGTTATCGCAATCGCGCCAGTCTACGGACAATATGAACCCCGCGAACGCCCTACGCCAATCAACGACGTCAACTATTTTACAATTCATGGTGACATGGATGGAGATGTACAGAGCTTTGAAGGCGCGGCACAGTATTCCCGAGTCAGTTTCTCCGGCGATCAATACAATTTCAGATCCAGCCTGTATGTGGTGGGTGCAAATCACGGCCAGTTCAATACGACATGGGAAAACCTGGACACGGGCCCCTTTAGCTCATGGGCCCTGGATCTCGGGCGCATCATGCCACCAGAAGCCCAGCGTGACGTAGCCCGGGTCTACTTCAGCGCCTTTATGGAAGTCGTACTTTGGGATCGCAAGCAATACCTTCCTCTGTTCAAAGATGCCCGCTACGGCAAAGACTGGTTACCCAACACGTTCTTCATCAACGATTTCGCAGACTCAGAAGAAAGAGTCATCGTGGACTTCGAGAACGATCTGGAGCTTACTACCCTGGATGAAGGCGGCAGCGTCAGCACCACCAACCTCACTCGATGGTATGAACGGGGTAATGCAATTAAGAACGACGAGTTTGATACTTACTCCGTAGTAGTCGCCTGGGACGACCAGGTAGAATTCGATAACAATGCGAGCCCAAGCATTAGCTTCGACTTGAGCCAGCCAGTGACTGCTGACTCCCTTATTCTCTCCCTCTCGACCATCGACACGCCAACCAAACCCACGGGCTGGGACGAAGACTTGGAAAATGAAGACTTAAACAACAGAACCTCATCTGGCAATGCATCGCCATCCAAAGAAAGTGAAGAAGATTCAGATGCCATTAAGACCTTGAATTGGACCGTAGAACTCACTGATGCATCTGGAAACCGTGCCCAACTCGCGCTCGACTATGATTCGGTGCTCTATCCCTTAATCAAGGCTATTCCCAGACGGGCAAGCTTTCTCGATTCCACCGAACCGGCCGAAATTCTGTTCCGCCGCTTCGAACTTCCACTTGATGCGTTTGCCGCTGACTCCGGTCCATTCGATAGTCGCGCAGTGAGTCGTGTCAGCTTCGTGTTCGACAATTCACCAAAAGGCGCCATTATTCTAGACCAGATATCGGTCGCACCCGCTACACCCTAACCACCAGATACTTGAAACCAAGCTACGCGCTCACGCAGAGCTCATGCTGCTGCTCGGCAACTTAACCGAGCGCGCAAGAACAGAGTTCACATTGGCATTTGCAAAGAATCGCCGTGCAGTTCTAGCGTATGGGTGTCGACTCGATCACTGTGCGGGCCCATCTGTCAATCTGCCCAATCTGTTTCAAAATTCTACTTAACCAGCGATTGAGTGCCCTTATGGCTGGTATTCAGCTTTTCTGGGGGTTTTCTTCACGCTTTGTTCAGGCAGCTACGGTGCCAGCAGCCTAAAAATAGCGTTGTGCCCTTGAGAGAATCTGTATGCGCACTCGCTGCTCGAATCATAGCGAAACGGCCCGGCTTATTTATCTCTCGGACACACTAGCCTTTCGGGAAACATTACCTAGCATTTAGCAGTTATGGAGAGTAACTATGAAAAACCTAATCGCCCCAGCCTTCATGCTCATCGCCACCAGCTTAAGCCCCTTAGTTTTTGCCGACGTCGAGCAGTCCGAAATTTCACTAGACAAGGTCAAAATCACTTTCAACACTGAAGATGCGCGTACTGAATTGGGCCGCAAGGAAATAGAAAAGCAAATTCGCAAAGCCGCCGAACAAGTTTGCGGCGAACAGGAGCTGCGACGCGTCGGGTCAGTAACGCAAGTGGCAGAGAACCGCAGGTGTTATGCGCGGGCGATTCAGTCAGGCATGCAAGCCCTAGATCGGGTTGCTTAAACACCCATTCCGGCATGAGTAAACCGCTGCGCCCTCGATAACGCTCAGCTTATCAAGGGCGCAGCAAACTTCCCTCAAAACTGCGGGTTGGCCTACCGCTTCACAGAAGCGGCTTGTCATTCAGCCTGCAAGTCAAGCCCTATATCTCCTGTTTCTGCAGGCACCCATTTTCACCTGACAATTCCCTTCGAGCTGCAGATTTCAGGTTCGCTAATTGTTTATACTCGCGCTAAACCCGCAACGACACCAGCCCATGACTGACTACGACGACCTGCCGGATTTGCTGCCAGACGTGCGCGATGGTCTCAATCGCAAAGAGCGCCTCGTGCTTTACTGCCTGATGCAGGCCCAGAACGAGTTCAATAATCGCAATGTGCCTACTTTTACCCTCTATGGCAGAGTGCTGGAACACATTGATATGAGTCAGGCTGAGTTTCAGCACATCCTCTCGAAAATGGTTGGACTCACGCGCAACTCGAATGACCCTACCCGACTGGGCTAATGATCGGCGTTATAGAAACCCATCCCGGATGCAAACACGCCCCATGTTGGTTGAGCGTGTAGAAGTGGTAGACTCCCTGTTGTCCATCGGAAATGGCCGTGGCGTCTAGTGAGAAGATGTGGACACCGCCATCTGGTATGCAGGACTGCAAGGAGAAAATAATGTCAGCCTATGTAATTGCCAACTACAACGTCACCAATCCAGAGGCTTACAAAGCCTATCCCAGGGTTGTCGGCCCTACTATTTTTGACCATGGTGGCGAAATTCTGGTCGCAGATTACAACAGCGAGAAAAATGAAGCAGGTGGCGCTGATGTGACCATCGTCCTGCGTTTTCCGAGTAAGGATAAAGCCAGGGAGTGGTATAAATCGGACGAGTATCAGGAGATCGTGGCTTTGCGCACGGACAACAGTGAGGGTTTCATGAACTTCGTCGATGAATTCAAGATGCCGGGCTGATTTATGTCACTTGAATCCGATCTCACCGATTGGGTAGAAAGGGCGCAACACAAGCCGAGTCGCCAAACAAGTGAATAGTCCATCAAAAAAACTGTTGCGCCTGCCCTGGCAGTGGCTCTGCTATATTGCGCTGCTCTTTCTGCTCAGCAGCGGACAATTACTCCGCAAGCTGCTAACAGACACTGGTGGGCCGCCTTCCCGATATGGAGGGCTGTTTGTCGTAGTCCTAATCCTGCTGTTTATATCGGCATGGCTCAACCAACGGGCACTGGGCAAACAGTGGCATTGGAAAATTCTATTCGTCCTGCTCGAACTGCTGGTGATAGCGGGCATTGGGTTTTCGGTGTTCTTGGCGTTTGCAGGCGTTTATCAATCCGCGGCGCTTCTTGCCATCGGCGCGGTCCTGTTGTTGCCAGCTCTCTATGCCTTATTTCAGTATATTTATCGTTCGCCAGGTATTTGGAAGGCGTATGGTGAAAAGGTGTATGGATTGCTGCAAGCGCAGCGCCGGTAAGCAAGAGAGTTTTATATTCGGCCGCAGTCAACCAGGAACTAAAGGTAAGTGTGAGTAGACTGAGATAGATTCCCCTGACCGTTTCTCACCCAACGTATCGATCTCCAGTCTCGGGCATCAGACCCATACATGCAACTCATAGCTGCCTACAGTTCGCCCAAGCTCCAGCAACAGCATCTTTGATGGCAAGCATTAACCTAGGACACTACTGGAAGCTTTGAGGGGAGTCCCCATTCCGCCCAACTGCCATCGTAAACCGAAAGCTGCCGATACCCAGCTTCCCAGGCTGCCAGGGTCATAACGCAAGCTGTGATACCTGACCCACAGCTGCTTATGACTTTTTGGTCGGGGCTGGCCAATGCCCGCAGCATTCCCCGCAATTCAGCTTTGTCACGTAGCTTGCCGTTATCCAGCACCTTGGCGAAGGGCAGGTTACAGGCCGAGGGCATGTGACCACCTCTGATGCCGGGACGGGGTTCGGGAGCCGTAGCATTGAATCTCCCCTCGGATCGGACATCGATAATTTGGCTAGCATTGTCGTTGGTCGCTGCTAGCACCACGTTAAAGTCACAAAATAGATCGATTCGCTCTTTCGCCTCGAAATCACCTTGCACTTCAGCCGAAGCCAAGCTGGCGGCGGTGGCCTGACCCGCTGCAATCCAGGCGGGTAAGCCGCCGTTCAGCACATAGACCTGATCATGTCCCATGGCACGGAACATCCACCAGGCCCTGGGGCTGGCATAGAGCCCTACATCATCATAGACAACGATAGTACTATTCTGGTTGATTCCAATCTCTCTGACTTTTTCCTGAAACAGCTCAGGGCTTGGCATCATATGAGGCAGGCTGCTGTTTGGCTTGCACACTTCCTTGTCGTAATCGAAGCGACGGGCACCAGGAATAGCCGCGAAATTTTCTTCGCTGTTTATGGATTCAAAGCCAGGCACAACCGGCGGCACCGAAGCATCCAGAATGACCAGTTCGGCATCCTGAAAATGTTCGATCAACCAATTAACGTCGACCAGTGCGGAATCTATCATGGCAGCATTTCTCCTGAGTCCTGGCCTGGCAGTGACTTACAGGCGCTCACTGAAATCCTGCAGCTTGGCCTTTATCTTGGCGGTATTATCAGGGCCCATGCGAATTAACAGTTTATGAACTTCCTGCAGATTCTCGATGCTGGCATCCGCATAAAGGTACATTACGGAAGGTTTAACTAATTGAAAAGGCCCCTCAACTTCTTCCGCACGCAGCACATTGCTGATAGCCGATCTCAAGGTGTCATCAAAACTCCGATCACGAAAACCTATCTCGGCATAGGCCTGTTGGAACAGCGGCGAGAGCAAGCGATAGAGCGCATAGGCTGCATCAGTATCCAGTGAAGTAAAGGTATCCACGATCTCGTTGAAACGTGCGTGGGCACTAGCTTCCATGACGAATAGATTGTCATCGATATTGCGCACAGGCATCTCTACACCCAGGGGCTTATAGGGAACGCCAGTCTGCGGATACTCTCCCCGACTGACGTTCTCAACGAACACCACGAACTTGCGAACTATCTGGTCCTGCGCTAGCAGGCTAATGACAGCCGTTCCATTCGGGATGCCGCTCAACTCATTAAACACGAACGCATCACTGGCGTTCAGTGCCGGCAGCTGAATCGTGGTTGATTCCGGCGCCTCTTCTATGACTGGATCTTCGATCGTTACCTCAACTGGAGGCGGCTCAATAATAGGATCGGAAGCCGCTGCAACAGCCGGCTCTGTCTGCGGCTGAATTCTGATTTCAGGCAAGATGCTGTTGTTGGAAGGGGAGGTTCCCCGCGCAGGGGCAGTAGTCTCTGTGACGGTGGGCTGCACCGGTGGTGCCAGCACCACAGTGGTGGTGCCACCTTCAGGCGCCTCGAAAGTCGCTGCGATGAACACCAGACCCAGCAGGGTCACTACAGCAACACCAGCAATAATGAATAATCCGGTCTTCTTCATGCAAGCTATCCTATTCTCAAGGCGGCCAATTCTGGCACAGGGGCATGGGGGGCTCAACCAGTTCCGAATGATTACCTAGTGTTTGATTAGACGCCCGCTGCCCGCAATAGTTTTTCCTATCGCAAAGAAAAACCCGATAACAGTGCTGCCATCGGGTTTTCTTGTGTTGCACACTTCTGACGTGATGAACCCTAGTTTTTGGGAAATCCTAAATCATCCATGGTTTGCACCAGGTCACGTCCAGCCGTGGCCGGATTAGTTTCTTTATCGATCTTTAGGATCGTGCCATCGGCTCCGATGTAGTAGGTCCAGCGATTCGCAAATCCTGCCCCCATCAGTGCGCCATAGGCGTCAACCATTTCCTTACTCTCGTCGGCGAGGATCGGGAAACCGGCTTCGTGCTCTGCCGCGAAGGCAGTGTTGTCTTCCAGCGTATCTACACTGGCCATAAAGTATGCAACGTCGAAATTCTGAATTTCTCTGGCACTGTCACGCAGCGCTTTACATTGCATAGTTCAGCCGCCGGTAAAGGCTTTCGGAAAAAAGGCAATGACTACTGGCTTTTCACCCAGGAATTGGGAGAGGCTGTAGGTACTACCGTCTGAAGCAGGCAATGAAAAATCAGGAGCTTTATCCCCGACTTCCAAGGCTGCCGCAAATTGGCTTCCCAGTGCTACTGTCGCGACAATCGCTGTCAGTAGAACTTGAGAGAAGCGCTTGGCAATGTGAGACATAACGTCCTCCAGTTGGTTTTTTGATGCCCGGCGAGTCCTGCACCGAGCCCAGTCTTTGTACCCTGATCAGCCGTAAAATGCCAGCAAAATCGGGGCTTTAAGGCAGCCTGCAGTGAGCTTAGAAACGCAATCCCCCGCGCCGGCGCTGGAGTGAAGACGCCTCCATTTGAAGCTGAGTGATCTGCGTGTCCAGCTCAGCTCGCTGCGACGCAGTGAGCGAATTGCTGCCATCCTTGAGCATACGCAGTCGCTCCAGGGTTCGATCAATCTCGTTGGTGTAGCGATATAGCGCCAGGCGCTTGGCTTCCTGCTGAGACTGGCGATAGCGCGGGTTTTCAACCTGCACGTTGACGCATTGCCGCACCAGCTGGCCGGCTGCATTGCGCCGATTTTGACAGCGCTGCTGGGTGACATAGCGATTGGCAGTACCCTGGAAATAGGTATAGGGTGTGTTGGCGATGTTTCTGGCCAGCGCCATATCTGCACGTGACTTGCCATTTAGCAGACTGACCAGGTTCTCAGGTTCTACTTCGTCCGAAAACTCAATACTCACAAGCACACGGCCGTAGAAACTGCTGAGATCCTCCGCCGTATTCATGAGGCCACGGGAGTTTAGCTGCAGGAGGTTTTCACGTAGCACCCGCAATTTCCACTTACCATAGTCCTCAGCCGCTTCCAGGTACTGGGAATCAGCCGGGGCATACAAGCGACTGCTGATATGGTGATCGAGATGCACGAGGTCATCTACCTCGGCCCATTGTTCCATGCGTGCATGATTGTCAATGAGTTGACCAATCAGCGGGCGCTGCTGTTCGCTGTATAAGCCAGTGTTGATGCGGATAATCTGGAGGGCTTCATTCAATGATCGCGCGGCACTGTCATAGTCTTCCAAGTCGATATAGAGCCGGGCGATGTCATCGTGGGCTTCGATCAGCGCTGGATCGTACACGCCCTGTGCGCTCTGCAGGTCGACGATTGCCTGCTGCCGCTGCCTCAGCTCCAGTGTCAGTTCCCTGATTCTGGCTGCCTGCCGGGCGGCCTCTTCTGCTTCACGCACTGCCTTGGCGCGAGCGGCAGCGGCGGCCGCTTGCTCTTCCTCTGTGCCAATCGCCGCCGCTGGAGCCTCAAGGCCTGCTTCTGCCGCTGGCTCTTCCTGCGCAACTGCAAGCGCAGGCCAGGCCAATAGCCCGGCCAGGCACCATCCAGGCAAGTTCCATCCAAGCAAGTTAGATCGTGAAATTATCCACATAAGCAAAGCAATCACCGTCGTTTCATCTGCCTACATACTAGCAACATTAGTAGTTTATACGCAGGCTCAAATGAATCTGGACTGAACCAGAAGCTTTGTTCTTGGGTATGCAGGCTAGCCACTCTCCTGCGTCAGTACTCCCTGCCAGGACACGCTTGCGCCCAATTAGAAAGTCGCGATGGGATTGAGTGGCGAGCCAGTGCCGCCGACCACCCGTAGCGGAGCGGTAGTAAACAGAAACTCGGCTCGTCCCTGCCGCTGCGCCTGCTCGGCAACAGCCTCCAGATCCAGGTTGTCAAAGATAGGCATACCCAGCGCCACCAGCACCAGGGCATGCACAGGAGAGTCGTAGCCTTCAACTTGTGAAGGTTTTACATCGAGGGCAGAATCGCTGCCAATTAATGCAACATCCCTCTCTTTGAACCAGGCTACGGCACTAGCATGCAGGCCAGCCGAATCTGCGGCCAGGTTCCAGGGACCCAGAGCTCTCCTGCGGGCCCACCGACCAGTGCGGATCAGCACAATATCACCAGCGCCAACCCGAATATTGTTTTGCGTTTCCCACTCGTCGAGCCAATCCGTGGTGATGGCAGTTCCGTTTTCTAACCAATCCACGCCGCGCAGACGCGGGAAATCCATCACAATGCCACGACCGAAAACACCCTCCTCAAAAGCCGTAATGGCCAATTGACCGCAACCTTCCTCGGTTACTTCATCCTCGGAATAACCGTTGTACATGGTGCCGAACTGGAAGCGATGACATAAAGCATCGAGATGTGAATGGGCGTAGCCATGGTAGGACACGCCTATAAAATCACCAGACCAGGGACCCGGGCTACTACCAATCGAAGTCATGCGGTGGTCGTAAGGGCTGAAATTATCCGCTGCCTCTTCCTCCAGCACCTCATGAGCCATAGACACAGAGACACCGGACCGCACCAACTGCGCTGCTGCGATCCGGGTTTCAGAGGTGATTAGATTCACCGTACCCTTTTGGTCAGACTCGCCCCAGCGCCCCCAATTGGAAAGCGAATCGAAAAGCCCATCAACTTCCTGCTCGGACATGGTCTGTGCATTAAGCACGGGACTCATGAACGCTATGCCCAGAAAAGCCAGTATCAGTTTATTATTGTTCATAGTTTTTTCACTCCTGGAAGGTGTTGCCCGGCGGCCTGAGTTCTGCTGATTGTGAAATACGAAGCCAGGCAGTTCTTCGCTTGCTCCGAGTGTCGCATAATGAAAATCAGATTTACCAGCGCGCGAGTAAAAAAACGACTAAAGCGGAAACAAGGACTTAGGCCTGGCAGCACAGCCCGGTATTAATTCTGCACAGGATTTACTAAATCGAGCGGTACGCTAGCGGTTCGCATGGGGCCCTCATGGGCTTAAAGTGAACGCTCATGCGAATCTCAAGGAGCCCCATAGCCCCCATAGCCCCCTAGGATCCTCATGGTTCTTCCAGCGAAGGTTTACATAGGGCCCACATTATCCGAATCAAGAGTAAACTCAGCGCTTACGCCATTGACGATAACTGTGTAAGTACCCGCGGCTAGCCCCAGCACATCCAGACTGACACTGGTTTCAAATGGCTCAAGCACAGCAATGCAAGTTTCTGCTGGCCCCAATACGGTCTCAGCCATCACCACGGTAAAGACACTGTCTTTGCGTGAAACAGCAGCGGGCAGCAAATTGACACAGGGAACAGACTTGTTTCCACTCACCGTAGCGCTCACCTTCACCGGCATTGACTCCATGATCATGATTTGCACTGTGTCGACTGTCACCAGGTTCTGCTGTTCACCCCCTACCACAGTGAGGCTGCCATCGGCATTCGCGTAAAGCTGTACGTTGGCATAGTAGACCGGGCTATCGCCATCCAGAGAGGCGGCCTGAAGGATAGTTAGGGTGTTGTCCCGAAGTAGCGCGGGTTGGGCTAAAACTTGCGACACAAATACCGTACTTAGCGAGACCGCAAATAAGACTGATAATTTCTTCACTATGGCTTCCTGTATTGCTGTATTGGCGTGAGTTGCTCTAAATTCTCCCAGTGGCCGTGGCTAAACCGCCCAAACCACCGCCGATGCTCAGTAATTTACTCAAGCACTTGACAGAGAGCCAGTGTTTCCGGACTGTGGGAGTAATTAGAGTCACAGGCCCTACCGTTTCGCTGGCAAGGGTAATACCCAAGAATCCGGCTGGCAATGCAGCGACACAGCATCCTCCCGCTAGCCAGGGGTCAGAAAATTCCTGAATAATGTGTCAAATTGCGATCAGTCCCAGA
>CALKNV010000061.1 GCA_938091935.1 uncultured Pseudomonadales bacterium | reverse complement strand
TACACAATCCGTGGCTAAGACGCTACAATGCGCGTGCCGCTTTTATGGGCAAGTATTTAATTTAAATAACAGCAATATGTAATTGATATATTGAGATATATAGTTGGATAAGTTTAAGGACATAAGGCCTTACCAGGACCCGGAAATACGCCCTGTTCTGGATAATCTGATGACCGATCCCGAATTCCTGGGAAGTATTGCTCGCTTCTATTACCCGCGCCTGACACGCCTGTTTCCCGCATTCATGAAAAGCGCCGCCAGCAAAAAGTTGCGTGGTCAGGCCAAAGACGTGCATGACGTCAAATCCATGCAGGACGTGATCGCGGTGTACATGGACAAGATGATCCACGACACCACGACGGACCTGAGCAACTCCGGGATGGAATCACTTAATTCCGATCGCAGCTACCTGTTTATCAGCAATCACCGCGATATCACCATGGACCCTGCGTTTGTGAATTACATGCTGTACCACGGTGGCCTAGAGACCCTGCAAATTGCCATCGGAGATAATTTGCTGAAGAAGCCATTCGTCACGGACCTGATGCGACTCAACAAGAGCTTTATCGTGGCGCGCTCGGCGAAGGGGCGGGAACTGTTGCAGTCCTTGAAGCTGCTTTCTGAGTATATTCATTACTGTATTGAGACGGGGCAAAATGTCTGGATAGCCCAGCGTGAAGGCAGAGCCAAAGATGGAATAGACCGCACGGATCCGGCGCTGCTGAAAATGCTGGCGATGGGCAAGCGGGATTTGCCCCTGGCCGGTAGCCTGCGCAAACTGCATATCGTCCCAGTGTCGATTTCCTACGAATATGATGCCTGTGACGTCATGAAGGCCACTGAGCTGCACGAGATTCAGGAACAAGGCAGTTTTACCAAGACCGATGACTCTGACCTTAAAAGCATTGTGACGGGCATGATTGGTTTCAAGGGCAAAGTGCATGTGGCGTTCGGTAAGGAACTGGCCTTGACCAGCGACGATCCGGAAGTAATTGCCGCTCAGATTGATGACCAGATCGTTAACAACTACGTGCTGTCGGACAGTAATTACCTGGCTCTGGAACGTCTCAGGCAGGACGGCATGGTACCGCTGCACAAGCTGCAAGACATTCCTGAACCAGACGAGATCGATCGTGGGGCGCGCAAGAAGTTTGAAAAGCGCCTGAAGGCGGTCGACCCCAAGCTACATCGCCATTACCTGTTTAGTTACGCTAATCCGGTGCTGAATAAACTTAGGATCGTGGGTTAGCGCGCCGGGCAGAGTATTGACGCTTCGCAATCGAGTTAGTGTCTGAGCAAGCGATTCAAACTTAGCTGAAGACGTTGCTGAAGTTCATCGGATCTTTCACGCGTTAGCGGCCCGATACACAGGCTGCGCAATCGACTGTCCTGAGCGAGGCGAGTGTTTTCTTGCTGGCTTGGCTTGGCTTGGCCGAATCCCGATTGCAAGTGCGATAACTGCAGTGCCATGCGTTGGGCCTGGTCAGTTTCCGGTGTATCCATTCCGGCCTTGATTTCAAGCGTAATGCACAATTCCCGCAGTTCAGCCTCTGCCTGCTGGCCCTGGGAGCGGTAACTCACCGCGTCCTGGCTGGACTGGATGAGACCGGCTCTTGCGTGCAGCAGGCTATCGAATGTCTCTTTGCCAGTTAGCTCTAGTTGCTGCCACGCCTCGAGATCAAAGTCTGAGCGGACCTTTTCGAATGCGTCGTCATCTTTGCTCTGTAGCAACTTGTCTTCGGTATCAACCAGTTGCCCGATGCCGACATTTATGCGGTCCAGTAGCTGCTGACTCTTCTTGTCCGGCAGCGTCTTGAAACGGGTATCCAGGGTGCGTTTGAGATTATTGAAACGGTCCAGCAATTTGCTGCGCTGTTTCCTTATGCGCTGATCCAAAGCGCCAGAAAAAGCCTGCACCTGCTCATTGAACTCAGCCCTGGCGTTACGTAGGTTCTCATCATCCATCTCAGTTAGCGCTGATAATTTCTCCAGGATCAGGTTCAATTCCTGCTCAGCCTGTTTGATGGAAGCGGCGCGCTGATCTCTTTCTTCGCTGCGCTTGGCAAAGATCTTGTCGCAGGCTGCCCGGAATTGTTCCCACAGCTTCTTGTCTTCTTTGAATGAAGTAGGGCCGGCAGTTTTCCATTCCTGTTGCAGTTGCTTCGCAGTATTCATCGCCTGCTGCTTATCTTCAAGCTCAAGCAATTGTTCGGCGCGCTGGATCAGGTCTTTTTTCTTGTCTGAGTTGCCTCGGGTCAAATCTTTGCGGCGCTTGCGGATCTTGTTGACGAGGTCGTAGTAGCGCTTCTGCAGCGTTTTGATCTTGGATTGTTCCACCGGCGCATAATGTTTCCAGTCTGCCTCCGCGCTATTAAGAAGCTTGTTTAGTGTTGCGACATCAACTTCGTTTTCCTTAAAGCGCTCGGTCTCCTGCTCCAGAGATTCAATGAGCGCTTTGCGGGCTTTGAAATTCTCCGCCATCTGCTGCTTGCGCTGTTTGAAGTATTCCTTGCAAGGTTCGTAGGCTTTATCAGAGAACGTCTTGAACTGAGCCCACAATTCTTCATTCTGGTTCGAACGCCCCAGGTTTTTCCATTCGGCGTGAAATTTGCTGATGCGCTTGGCCTTGTCGCCGGCATTCATTTTTGATTCGATAAGCTGCTGCATGTGTTGAATGAGCTCTTTCTTCTTTTCAGTGGCAGCAAATATTTTCCAGTCCCGGAGTTCATCGATCTTAGTCTTGAAGGGTGCGATTAGCTCTTTTATTCGAGCGCGAATCTCGCCGCTGGTATTGCTCAGGTTTCCCTGAATTTTGTCCCAGGCAGGCAGTGCTTCATGGGATTGCCCATCGGCAAGAGCCTTCTCTAGTGAGGCGGTGAGCTCCCTGGTGGCTGTCTCCAATTGCTGTTGATGCTTGCCGTTCTCTTCAAATTTTGCGCTGAGCGCGGTGGCCAGAGTGGTATGTCTTGCTACTAATTCAGTCTCGTCTGCCGGGATGAGTTTTCGCAAGCGATTGATCCGATTCTCTGCGGTCACAAGGCGTGTTGTATTTTTAAAATTGAGGCTCTCCAGTTCCGTGCTTAGTGCGGTGATTTCAGCAGCAAAGTCTACGGGGTCAGCATTGACCGGAGAGTTGGGGGGTGTTTTCGGGGTTTGCGGCTCGGCTTCTTCATTGGTCGGTTCTGTTTCGGCCTCGACAGCGGTTTTGTCGGTCACGGACTCTGCAGTGGCATCCGATTCAGACTTGGCTTCTGACTCTGACTCTGACTCTGATACCGATTCTGGTTGCGCAGCGGCAGCAGAAATTTTTGCCTTCTCTTGCGGTTGCGCCTTTTCCTTTTTCACAGTTGGCTCAGGTTTGGTTTCGGCACCTGCATCCGCAACGGCAGTATTCTCCTTCACTACCGATCCCGCTGGAGTGGTGCTGGTTTCAGCGTTCCCCGCCGGTAAGGGAGGTGGCGGGGACGCTGGTGACGAGACTGAAAGCGCAGCGTCTTCCTCTTTTGCAGATACGGGATCTGCTCCCGTGTCTTTAGATTGTCCACTGGGTTCCGCAGCGTCTGGCGCCTGGGCTTGCTCAGTCGATTCGAGGCTGGGGCTATCAGCTGATGGTTCAGGCGTTGATTTACTCATGGTCTCTGATCTGCGAAGGTTTGTTGCGAAGACGATTCGGGCGGTGCTGCCGAACGGCTAATTGCTTCAGGGTTTGATTGCTAATACAGACCGCAGTTTAACAGAACTTCTTGCGTCTGTGACTGTGTGGAGCATCGGGAGCGATTAGACTGGCAATCAGTAGCCTTGCCGGACTAATGCCTCGACTGGTGTGAGACTGGGTTATACTTGCGCCCCGTGAAAATCATCCAAAATCCTCGCCCCCCGGAAACCTTACATGCTGGCAGATGAAGTTAAAGATCTGATCCAGGCCAGTTATCGGCAGCTGCTTAAATCCAGAGACTTGATACCGCGCTATGGCCAACGGCAGATGATTGCTGAGATCGCCAAGCAGCTAGCGGTGATAGGCCCTGACGACTCCGAAGCGGGTGCTGACGATGCCGTTTCGGGACCCGTCTGCGTGATTGAGGCCGGCACAGGCACAGGTAAAACCCTTGCCTATCTTCTGGCTACCATCCCATTGGCCCAAGCCCTCAATCTCAAGGTTGTCATAGCGACAGCCACAGTGGCCTTGCAGGAACAGGTCATGCTCAAAGACATTCCGGAACTGCAGGACGGCTCTGATTTTCAGTTCAGTGTTGCCCTGGCCAAAGGGCGTGGTCGTTACCTGTGCCTATCGAAGCTGGACGGTTTGCTGGAACCCAACGACAGCCTCCAGGCCATGATGGATCTCTATGGTGACGATCCTGGTAGTTACGGTGAACCTGATTCCAGCCTGTATCAGGAAATGCTGGATGCACTGACTGATGGTAGTTGGGAAGGCGACCGGGATGACTGGAAGCGTCCGTTATCTGATCAGGATTGGCGGCCACTGACAGTGGACAACGCACAGTGCCTGGGTGCGCGCTGTAGCAATTTCCGTCAGTGTTACTTTTTTAAGGCCCGGGATTCGCTTGATAAGGCCGACGTCATCGTTAGCAATCATGATCTGGTGTTGTCGGATCTGGCGCTAGGGGGCGGCGCGATTCTGCCGGAACCCGAGCAGTGCATCTATATCTTCGATGAAGCTCATCATTTGCCGGTGAAGAGCAACAATCACTTTGCAGTCAATACGCGAATTCGAGCAACCCGAGGTTGGCTGGAGCGCAACGGCGATCTGCTAGGCCAATTGCTGAGTGATGAGTTTATTGTTGCCAAGACCAGAGAGCAATATACAGGCCTGCAGGAAGCATTACTGCAGCGTCTCGAAGACACCTGGCTGCTGCTCCAACCATTGTTCCAGGAGCATGGTGATTTTCATGACAATCGCAGTCGGTTTACGTTTCCATTGGGTGTGATCCCAGCCGAGATTCAGGATATTGCGAGCAGCCTGTTGGCTGACTTTTCACGCCTGGCGGTACTGCTGAGCGGGATAGCGGATGAACTAAAAATTGAATTGGAGGAAGCGTCGGACCTGGATAGAAAGCAACAGGCCGAGCAATTTTTTCCACTGGTCGGCAGCGCTGCGCGTCGCGCGGAGGCCACTGCAGCGTTATGGTACAGCTATACCCACGCCGACAACCCAGGCTCCCCGCCGACTGCGCGCTGGATGGTTTACATTGAAGACGATAGCCAGATAGAAATGTTGCTGTCGGCGAGCCCGGTGCTAGCAGCCGAGAATTTGAAAGAGAAACTGTGGGAGCGCTGCGCTGGCGCGGTGCTGACCTCGGCGACGCTTTCAGCCCTCGGAAGCTTCGAGTTACTTACCCTGCGTGCGGGCTTACCCGAGGCAACCTTCTACCTGAATATTCCCAGCCCTTTTGATTTTGGCAATGCGGCGACCCTTTCGATCCCGAAACTGTCCTGCGAGCCATCAGACACCGAGAAGCACACTGAAGTCATAGTGACTGCCTTGCCGCAACTGCTGGAAGACCCTATCGCTGCGCTGATGCTGTTTTCCAGTCGAAGACAGATGCAGGATGTCATGCAGCGCTTACCGGTTGAATTGGCAGACCTGGTTTTGTGCCAGGATGACTACCAGAAGGCACAGTTGTTGAAATACCACCGTCAACGGGTCGATCAAGGGGAGGGCAGTCTGATCTTTGGTCTGGCCAGTTTCGCGGAAGGCGTAGATCTGCCAGGCAAATATTGCACCCATGTTCTAATCGCAAAGATACCGTTTGCGGTGCCCAATGATCCTATCGAAACCACCTTGTCAGACTGGGTTGAGCAGCAGGGCAAGAACCCATTTATTACCCTCGCGGTTCCTGACGCAGCATTTAGGCTGGTGCAGGCAAGTGGGCGCCTGTTGCGAAGTGAGGCAGACACTGGCCGCATCACGCTATTCGATGAACGCATAGTCACTAAGCGCTATGGCAAGCAGATTCTTGCATCGCTGCCTCCCTATCGTCAGGAAGTATTCGTTGAAAGCTACGGATAGCGAGTGCAGAAGCTGCGAGATTCGGATTTGAAATCGTGACTTAGCGTTACTTTTTGCTTCTTAGATGGGTAAACCAATAGCCAGCGCCGTAGCCCAGAAGTCCGCCGCCCAGCATAGAAAGCAGAATATTGCCGACATAAGGGCCGAATCCGAGCCCAGTCATCAGGCCGATGGTGATACAAAGTGCATAGGTGCCCTGAACGGATTGTTTCTTACTGCGTTTGGACATAAGAAGCCTCCTTTTATTGTTTTTTCCTTCAGACCGTTATTCTATTTTTGTTTTGAAATTTAACTTTGATCTCAGTTAATCCTTCGGATTGAATAAATAATGCTGCTTTGGGGATTGAACGCGGTCGGGTCGATAGCCACGCCGCTGATACGATCAGCGATATCCATACCCTCAACGACTCTGCCAATGACGGTGTGCCTTCCGTTTAGCCAATCGGCGTTGCGCAGGGCGATAAAAAATTCTGGGCCATTGCGATTCGGTCCGTCATTTGCCAGTGCGACGGTTCCACGTGATATTCCACGGGTCTGAAGCTCACTCCGGTAGGAATAACCTTCATACTCATAGAGGCGCATCACCGTCAGGCCCCGAAGATTAGTCACGATGTCGTCCTCGGCAGGATCTAATTCTGACACTGTCTCAATACCCAGTTCTCGATAGAGTGGGACCAGCACGCGTCGAGCAAATTCCTCTTGATTCCCCACGTTCAGCATGGGGTTGATACTACCGTCTTCACTCAGGACCGGCAGCCGATCAAGTCCGAGCGCTGTGGCGTTAATTTCGTCAGCAAGCATCGGCTCGGGTGCCCCCAGGGGATGGTATGAGGGCGAGCCCCCTTGAATCACAAAACCCGGTAACACCCGGTGAAATCGCATGCCGTCATAGTAGCGCGGTGTAAAAGTGGCATTGGCGACTTCATCAAAAAACTCGACCTGCCCCTCAGCCAATTCTATGAAACGGGCGACATTGTCGGGTGCCTCGTTAGCCAGAAGCTCCATATAGATCGCGCCTTGAGAAGTCGTCATGAGCATGAGCGGATTCGCCTGATCCTCCATGGCTTGTCGCGCCGTTGTCAGATCCGCATAACTGGAGCGAGGAGAAAGGGTCAGTAGCAGCACCAGCGCAAACCAAAAACCGGCTGATCGATCAGTAGGCGAGAATCGCGGCATGCTTTTCAGTGAAAAACCCCTAGCTCTCATAATCCAACATCAGGGGGTGGTCGGCTGGTAGCACTTTGGTCATCCATAGTGCCAGCTTGTGACGCATATTGGGCACAGTCTCATCGTGACTGGCGAGCGGCTGGATAACCTTGTCCTTTACCAGAAGCAGGTAGATTGCGCGGGCTTTCATGTCTTGATGATCGGTTGCTTCAAATCTGCCGGCGCCGCGCGCTGCAAAATATCTGCCCCCGACCTTCAAAGCTTCTTTAAACAAGGCTGCTTCGTTTTTGATTTTTTTCACGAGTGAGTTCAGGTTCGGAATTCACTCTGATTGTAGGTTGAATGCTGACGGGATGGCAACAAGCCGGCGCGGGCGGTTCACCGGGTCAGGCCTGACTTGCTTGCAACTGTGCCAGGTCCTGCGGCGTATCGATGTCCAACAGAATTGCCCGATCCGGCAGCTTGAGTTTAATCACTTTGTCAGGATGCTGTCGGGTAAGCACCTTACCGCCGGCATCGCCGCTGAGTTTCCCGAGCTCTGAGAAGAACGCACTGCCGAAAACCACCGGGTTTCCAGTTTTGCCATCGCATTCAGGGAGCAAGATTGAATCGGGCGTGGCCTGTTCCGCCAGGAAGCGATAAGTATCGGTGGTGATAAAGGGCATGTCCGACAGGCAGATCATGCACGCGTCCCAGCCTCCGGAGAACTGCATACCGAAGGCAAGCGTGGCTCCCATGCCGCGTTCGGCCTCAGAAAAAACCTCGACTCGCCTTTCCTCAGCATCCAGTTCAGTGGAGAGTTCTGGTCTGGTAAGTACCACAATTTCAGGCACGGCAGCTTGCAGCCTTGCGTAGGTTTGGTCGAATACGCGGTTGCCTGAGTCAAGTTCAGCCAGCAGTTTGATACCACCGAAGCGGCTGCTGAATCCGGCAGCCAGAAGGAGGGCGCCTATGCGCATTTTCACAACCTCTGTAAAACTCGTTATCGAAAGGCTGGTGAGTGAGCCCAATAGTGATTCAATAGTTTAACGGAGTCAGGCATCAGAACAAAAAAGGCCGTCACCGCTGTTGCGATGACGGCCACAAATAACAGTATTCAGCTAGTGCAGTGTTTTATTGTTTTTTCGGGGCGGCGTAGCGTCCTGCTGCCTGATTTCTACAACAAAACTTTCATTGCCGTCTTTGTTCTCTATTTGCTGTGTGTTTTCACTCGCAATCTGTGCGTCCTGCTGCTCGTCTGCCGCTGCGGCAGCTTCTGCTGCTTCCTGTGCGGCAACCTCCGCCTCAATATCGCGCAGCGCCTCTTCCCGGGCAACTTGTTGAGCTTCAGCTTGGGCCTTGAGTTGCTCACTGAGGTGCTGCCGCAAACGGTTGACCACATTGGTCATTACCTCAATAGTCTGACTGAGTTGATCTAGTGTGAGCAGGGTACGCTCTGGATCATTCTCGGATTGTTTTTCTTCACTCATTACCCATTGTCCTTGTGCGAGCCGATACTCGTGTTGCGTGCTTGTTCCTGAGCGCGAATCAACTAGCTTCTATTGATCGCTTGACCTGGTTTAATCCCAGGTCAATGCACCACCAGTTTGGTATTCAATTACGCGTGTTTCGAAGAAGTTTTTCTCCTTCCGCAGATCCATGATTTCCGACATCCATGGAAATGGATTGCTTACGCCCTGGAACTGTTCCGGTAAACCGATTTGCACGAGACGGCGGTTCGCGATGAACTGCAGGTACTCTTCCATCATGGCTGCGTTCATACCCAGTACGCCCCGGGGCATAGTGTCGCGCGCATATTCGATTTCCAGCTGCGTCGCCTGCAAAATCATTTGCGTGGCTTCTTCTTTCATTTGATCAGTCCACAGCTGTGGATTCTCCAGTTTGATCTGGTTGATCATGTCGATGCCAAAGTTCAGGTGCATGGATTCGTCACGCAGGATGTATTGGAACTGCTCAGACGTACCAGTCATCTTGTTGCGGCGACCCATGGAGAGGATCTGGGTAAACCCACAGTAGAAGAAGATACCTTCCAGGCAGCAATAGAAGGCAATAAGGTTTTTCAGCAGATCCTGATCTTTCTCAGTAGTGCCAGTATTGAATTGGGGGTCACTAAGGGCCTGAGTGTATTTCAGACCCCAGGAAGCTTTCTTCGCTACCGAGGGAATCTCGTGATACATGTTGAAGATTTCACCTTCATCCATGCCCAAGGACTCGATGCAGTACTGATAGGCATGGGTGTGGATGGCTTCTTCAAAAGCCTGGCGCAGGATGTACTGGCGGCATTCTGGATTAGTGACAAGTCGATAGATCGCCAGCACCAGATTATTGGCTACCAGAGAGTCAGCAGTTGAGAAGAAACCCAGATTGCGCTTGACGATTAGACGTTCATCATCGGTCAGCCCATTGGGGTTTTTCCAGAGACTGATGTCCGCATTCATGTTTACTTCCTGAGGCATCCAGTGATTGGCACAGCCGTCCAGGTATTTCTGCCAGGCCCAGTCGTATTTGAATGGAACCAGTTGGTTAAGGTCAGCGCGACAGTTGATCATGCGCTTGTCGTCAACCGCTACCCGATTGGCTGAGCCTTCCAGTTCTTCCAGGCCTGCACTGACGTCAAGTTTGGCAAGATCGTCCTTTGCTTTTTGCAGCGCATCGGCATTGCTCGCGCTGTCGGCAGCGTCCAGCTTAGAGGTGACGCTTGCGGCTGTGATTGCTTCACTCTCGGCGGGCGCCACCGCTTGTTCAACTGCCGCTGTCGCCGATTGCGTTGCCTGCTGTGCTGCAAAGTCTGCGGCCTCAGCTGCCTGCGCGGCTGAGGGTAGCGGTGGATTCGCAATAGCGGTCTCCGCTATGGCTGTATCTTCTTGATTAAAGTCATCCCAAGACAACATGTGAGTATCCTTTTAAAAATTTGTTTACGTTGCTAGTCGCGATTTGAATATCGGCTTGTCTACTGGCAAGCCTCGCATTCCGGATCATCCAGTGAACAGGCCTGGGGAACTGCCGCCGCGGTGGGCTCAGCAGAGACTTTATTCAAACTATTATCCGAGACTGTCGATTTCTCTGTGGTGGTAGCCGCCAGAGCGCGTAAGTAATAAGTGGTTTTGAGTCCACGCAACCAGGCCATGCGATAGGTGATATCCAGCTTCTTCCCGCTGGCACCGGCCACATACAGGTTGAGTGATTGTGCCTGGTCGATCCATTTCTGCCGTCGGCTGGCAGCGTCTACTAACCAACGCGGCTCCACTTCGAAGGCGGTGGCATAGACCTGTTTGATCTCGTCAGGCACGCGGTCGATGTTTTGCACACTACCTTCGTAGTACTTCAGATCATTGACCATGACGCTATCCCAAAGGTCGAGGCGCTTGAGGTCTTCAACCAGGTAGGGATTCACTACGGTGAATTCTCCAGAGAGATTCGATTTCACGTAGAGGTTTTGATAAGTCGGTTCAATCGACTGGGATACGCCTGAAATGTTGGCAATGGTTGCCGTTGGCGCGATCGCCAGCACGTTGGAATTGCGCATGCCGCCTTGCTTGATGCGGGTGCGCAGGCTATCCCAATCCAGGCGCTGCTCGAAATTCACGTCAAGGTAGTCGCTACCGCGGACTTCCTGCAGTTTTTTCAGCGAGTCGATTGGCAGGATGCCTTGATCCCATAGCGAGCCTTCGTAGGATTCATAGCGGCCACGTTCTTCCGCCAGTTCATTGGAAGCGCTGATAGCGTAATAGCTAATCATCTCCATTGAGACATCAGCGAAATCAACTGCCTGGTCTGAAGCGTAAGCAATGCGCTGCTTGTACAGAGCATCCTGAAAGCCCATCACACCCATGCCTACTGGTCGATGTCTCAGGTTGGACGTCTTCGCCTGATCTACCGAGTAGTAGTTGATGTCGATAACATTATCCAGCATGCGGATAGCGGTTTTGATGGTCTTCTTCAGCTTGTCCTGGTTCAGGCCATTCTCATCCACATGATTGACCAGGTTAACTGAACCCAGGTTACATACTGCGACTTCTTCCTGACTGGTGTTCAGGGTGATCTCGGTACAGAGATTAGAAGAGTGGATGGTGCCCACGTGCTGCTGTGGTGAGCGCACGTTGCAGCTATCTTTAAATGTAATCCAGGGGTGTCCTGTCTCGAACAGCATGGATAGCATCTTGCGCCACAGGTCAGCTGCGCGCACCGTCTTGTAAGGCTTGATTTCGCCCGCTGCTGCCCGACGCTCGTATTCTTCATACTTTGCTTCGAACTCTTTGCCGTGCATGTCATGGAGTTCCGGCACAGTGTTGGGTGAGAACAGTGTCCATTCCTGGTCATTGAATACCCGCTTCATAAACAGATCGGGAATCCAGTTAGCCGTGTTCATATCATGGGCGCGACGACGGTCGTCACCGGTGTTCTTGCGTAGCTCAAGGAATTCTTCAATATCCAGGTGCCAGGTTTCCAAATAGGAGCAGACGGCACCTTTGCGCTTGCCACCCTGATTAACTGCAACTGCAGTGTCATTTACCACCTTCAGGAATGGCACGACGCCCTGGCTCTTGCCGTTGGTGCCGGTGATGTGCGCACCGAGGGCGCGCACTGGTGTCCAGTCATTGCCCAGTCCGCCAGCCCATTTCGACAACATGGCGTTGTCGCGAATGGCTGAGTAAATGCCAAACAGATCATCTGGTACCGTGGTAAGAAAGCAGGAAGAAAGCTGCGGGCGTAAAGTGCCAGAGTTAAACAACTGAGGCGTAGACACCATGTAATCAAAACTTGAAATCAGGTTGTAGAATTCAATCGCGCGTTCTTCTTTATTGTCTTCCTCTGCGGCCAGGCCCATGGCGACACGCATATAGAAAACCTGCGGCAGTTCGAAGCGCACGCCTTCACTGTGAATGAAGTAGCGGTCGTACAGCGTTTGCAGACCCAGATAGGTAAACTGTTGGTCGCGCTCTGCCTTCAGGGCTTCACCCAGCATACCCAGGTCGAAATCCAGCAGGTGTGGCGACAACAATCCCAGCTCTACGCCTTTCTCAATGTATGGCTTCAGCGTCGCCGCATAGCGGTAGTGCATCTCTGACTGGGTGGCTGAATCGGTGATGCCCAGGAAACCCAGTGCTTCGGCGCGCAGGGTGTCCATCAGCAGGCGTGCAGTGACGTAAGAATAATTAGGGTCTTTCTCAACCATGGTGCGCGCTGTCATCACCAGAGAGGTGCGCACATCTTCCATTTTCACCCCGGGGTAGAGGTTCTTCAGGGTCTCGTTGTAGATGGCATCTGCGGAAACGTCGCTCAAACCTTCGCAGGCCTCGTCGATTACAGTGCGCAGTCGCGCAGTGTCCAAAGGGCCCTGGTGGCCATCTTCAAAAGTCACGGAAATTTCAGCTTCCTTGGGACTCTCAGTTTCCTGCTTCTGCTCCCGCATGCGAGAGCGCTCGGCGCGGTAGATCACGTAGCTACGCGCAATCTTGTGCTCGCCGGTGCGCATCAGGGCCAGTTCAACCTGATCCTGAATATCTTCTATATGAATAGTGCCGCCGGAAGGCATGCGTCTTCTGAAGATGTCGGTGATCTGAGAGCACAGTTGTGCTACAGATTCGTGAATTCTGGAAGAGGCGGCGGCGTTGCCACCCTCAACTGCCAGGTAAGCCTTGGTGATGGCTACTGAAATCTTTGACTCATCGTATGCGACTACCGCGCCGTTGCGTTTTATAACCCTAAGTTGCCCGGGTGCGGTGGATGCTACAGAAAGAGACTCGTCATTGCTGGGATTGGCGGCTTGCGAAGACCCGCTCGTGGGTCGTACATCAGTCTGCATTTATGTGCTCCGAATTTGGTCTTTACTACGAGGCATTCCTGCCTAATTTATTTTTAGGTCCTGCAGTGGCTGATTGCTGCCGATCGCTGTCCTCTCACTCTGGAGCGGTTTAGCGCTAGGTCTCATCTGTGTATCGCTTTTACTGCCTGCAATTTACTGGTAGTTGCCTACCTCGCGACGCTTGCTGTGTTACATAACCAGCGTGAACGCCTTGCTAAATCAGCATTTGCGACTTTTCACGATGAGTTGACCCCGTCCGGCAGAACCAGTGCTGGCAAATCCAATTATCGAACTTGTCGGTTAACTGCCAGGCAGCATTCAAGCCATATACTATATATTGTGTTTTTGCGGCTGGACTTTAGTGTTTTTTTTCTCGTGACCCGAGATTTCGCGGAAACCCTCAAAACAGTCCGGAAAACCGGCATTAAATGGCCGGTTTTCATCAAGTGCTTTTCTTATTATTGAACCGAGCGACCCGCCAGGGTGCTCGATTTGCCTGCATTTTTGGCTGTTTGCTTACTAAGATTAGCCCTTGATTTAAGCTTAGCTACTACAATATATAGACAAGCTATAAATCGAACGCACAAGATAATGCGGTTCAGGGGGGAATGCAAGGGATTTCCCTGTGTGTTTGCTGTGGGGAAAATGTGAATAGATTGTGGTTGATGGCTGGAAACTGGCGTTACGCCGGGCCGTCACGATGAAATCGGCTATTGGCTGTTTTTTGAGCAGTGACAAACCGCCAAAATGCCTCGAATCAGTGCGCAAACTGCTAAGAACAGGTGACCACAATATATTGTGGTCAGTATTAAGGCAAGATCAGTGGGCAATTAAGCGGTAGTCAGGTACTCCAGCAGGGCTTTCTTGGAATGCATTCGGTTCTCGGCTTCCTGCCAGACTACGCTGTCATCAGCCTCGAGTATCTCAGCGGTCACTTCCTCGCCGCGATGCGCTGGCAAACAGTGCATAAACAGGGCCGATTCAGCGGCGTATGCCATTAGTGCCGCATTGACCTGGTAGGCCGCGAAACGGGAGGCGCGCTCGGATTGTTCAGCTTCCATGCCCATCGAGGCCCACACATCGGTCACCACGAGATCGGCACCGGCTACGGCCTGCTTGGGATCCGATACCAGACTTACCTGTTTGGCATGTTGCTCCAGCAATTCGGCTTTCGGTTCGAAGCCAGATGGCGTGGCGATCTGAAGTGAGAAGCCAAACACGGCTGCCGCGTTGATATACGACTGGCACATGTTATTGCCGTCGCCTACCCAGGCAACTCTGGCGCCCCTTATATCGCCGCGTGCTTCCATGAAGGTTTGTACATCGGCCAACAGTTGGCAGGGGTGAAAATCGTCACTGAGGGCGTTAATGACTGGCACCCGGGAATACCCAGCGAATTGCTCAAGACTGGCATGGGAGAACGTTCGAATGGCTATCACATCAACCATGCGAGACAGCACCCGGGCCGTGTCGGCAACGGGTTCACCGCGACCTAGCTGGGAGTCGTTGTTGGTGAGAAAAACCGACGCGCCTCCAAGCTGATTCATCGCCACCTCGAACGCCACCCGGGTCCGGGTGGAAGCTTTCTCGAAAATCAAACCAAGGGTCTTGCCCATCAGGCTGACTGCCGGCTGGGGTTCCGCTTTCAGGTCAATTGCTCGGCGTATGATGGCTTCAAGATCCGCCGCTGGCAGATCCTGTAAGGTGAGGAAGTGTTGTAGTGCCATGGTTTTTACCACTTGAAACTTAGCGCCGAAGCAGGCTCGGTTTCTTCTCACTGCGCTGCGTATGAAAGACTGGCGCAAAATAAAAAAGGGTAGCTCGCGCCACCCTCGGATGATTTGCAATTCTAGCTGCATCTCCAGGCGCGGGCAATTGCCAGGGCGCGGCACTTGCAGTACGCTGCGGCATCTTGAATGGGCAAGCCGGGCGCTCTGGTTGTCTGTATGAACGCAATTGAACTCAAGCTTTTTGCCAGTCGTGTTGCCTCCATCTGCGATGAAATGGGGCTGGTTCTCAAGCGCACGGCGTTTTCGCCAAATATCAAAGATCGTCTGGATTTCTCTTGCGCGCTATTTGGGCCAGATGGTCAGCTATTTGCGCAGGCCGCGCATATCCCGGTGCATCTCGGCAGCATGGCCTTTGCCATGGGTGACCTGGTGCGCAAACGGCCCTGGCAGGCCGGGGACATGTTGGTAGTAAACGATCCTTATCTGGGTGGCACCCATCTGCCGGACGTCACTCTAATTGCACCGGTGTTCTCAAGTGTCGGCGAGAGGCTAATTGGTTTTGTTGCTAATCGTGCCCATCACGCCAACATCGGCTGTGATACGCCTGGGTCGATGCCAGTTTCCCAACATCTGGAAGAAGAGGGCATCGTGATTCCGCCGACCCTATTATTCGCCGGCGGAGAACTGCAGCAAGAGTGCCTGAGCCTGCTGGAACTGGACGCAGCCGAACTGAGTGGCGATTTCGCCGCCCAAGCCGGGTCAAACCAGGTGGGTGTGGGGCGACTCCAGGAGCTAGTGGGCAAGACCGGCCTCGATAGCTATTTTGCGGGCATGGCTGAACTCAATGATTACGCCGACCGCATCACCGAGGGATTACTGCAAACTCTGCGTCCGGGCGAATACTTGTTTGAAGATTTTCTGGATGATGACGGTTTTGGCAGCAGCGCTATCCCTCTCAATCTGGCGCTTCGGATTAATGCGGCTGAAGTTGAATTGGATTTTTCAGCTTCATCCGAAATGGTGCCAGGTAACCTTAATTGCCCAGAGTCTGTAGTGGCTGCCGCAGCGTATTACTGCTTTCGCTGCTTGCTGCCGGATGAGGCGCCAGCCTGCGAGGGCCTGTTTCGCCGGATTCGAATCACGACCAGGGCCGGATCTATTCTCAATGCTGAGCGACCGGCGGCGGTCGCTGCAGGGAACGTGGAAACTTCAACCCGCCTGGTGGATCTAGTGTTTGGTGCGCTCGCCCAAGCGCTACCTGATGCAATCCCGGCTGCCAGTCAGGGCACCATGAACAATATCGCCATGGGTCGTATAGACGCCGAATCCGGGACTCGCTGGGATTACTATGAAACCCTTGCCGGAGGACTGGGTGGTGGGCCTCATTATGCCGGGCTGGACTGTGTGCATAGTCATATGACCAACACCCTGAATACTCCGGTAGAGAGCCTGGAAATGCATTACCCGCTGCGAGTCCGTCGATATGCCGAGAGGCAGGGTAGTGGAGGCGATGGCCTGCAGCGCGGTGGTAATGGAATTACCCGTGAATACGAATTTCTGGAACCGGCGCAACTTTCCCTGCTTACTGAGCGCAGAGCGTTTCCTGCCTGGGGACTAAGAGGCGGAGAGGAGGGCACGCCCGGAGAAAATCTGTTGAATGGTGAAGTCCTGCCAGGGAAATGTTCACTGGCGGTGAGAGCAGGGGATAGACTGTTGGTACGTACGCCGGGTGGGGGTGGTTGGGGAAAACCTGACTGAGTAGCCAGGCCATTTTCTGGTCAGTGATCTGTTGTGACTGTGCCAGCGTTTGCCGCAATATGCCGGCGTGGGTCGTGGCTACTTCCTCCTGTTTTATTGCCTTGCGATAGGCGTTCCCGGCTGTCGGACTCGCCCCTTGAATGCGGGCGCTGTGCCCCAATTAGATACTGGCGGGATGTGCTGCCACTGCGGTAAACTTGCGCCCCCACATTCGACAGGTTTGCAGGGCGATATTGAGGAGCAAGCTGGACAGCTTGCACATTCTGTCCGTCACAACCCATACAAATTAATTGCGCCCCTACTTGAGGTCAGTCATGAGCATAGAAGATACGATCAAAGAGCAAATCGAAGGTAATAGCATCCTGCTATACATGAAAGGAAATCCAGAACAGCCAATGTGCGGTTTCTCTGCTCAGGCAACCCAGGTGCTGATGGCTTGCGGCAAGCGCTTTGCTTACGTGGATATTTTGAGCAACCCGGAAATTCGTTCGACCCTGCCCAAGGTTTCCAACTGGCCGACATTCCCTCAGCTATTTGTCGAAGGCGAGCTGGTTGGCGGCTGCGACATCATCACTGAAATGTATGAAAAGGGCGAGCTCCAGCCGCTGGTTGATCAGGCTGGTGGTGACGAAGAGTCTTCTGCCAAGTCTTGATTAAATCCGGAATTACAAGCCCGATGTGCCGGGCTTGTACTCTTAAACTCGCTTTGTCCTGCATTCTTTCAGGCCGAAGGCGGCCATCCTCCCAGATCTTTCCAGCGATTCACTATTTTACAAAATAATTGCGCCGTGCGTTCGGCGTCATAGTTTGCTGAGTGGGCTTCGGATTCATCAAATTCTATGCCTGCGGCGGCGCAAGCACGGGAGAGTACGGTTTGCCCGTAAGCGAGACCACTGAGACTCGCGGTGTCAAAACTTGAGAACGGGTGGAATGGATCGCGCTTCAGCTTGTGACGCGCTGAGGCGGCCCGCACAAAGCCATGGTCGAAGTGCGCATTGTGCCCGACCAGGATTGCCCGCTTACAGTGTTGAGCCTTCATGGCATCCCGAATCATTTTGAATAGGGACTGAAAGACATCTTTTTCCGAGCGAGCAATTCGCAAGGGGTGAAACGGATCGATGCCGGTAAACTTAAGCGCCGCTTCTTCCAGGTTAGCCCCTTCAAACGGGATAACCCGGTGAAACTGGCTCTGCTCTATTTCAAGATAGCCATCCTCGTTCATCGCCAATACCACGGCGGCTATCTCCAGAATCGCATCGGTGGCGGAATTAAATCCCCCGGTTTCGATATCCACAACCACCGGTAGATAAGTGCGGAAGCGATCCGCCAACATCGGGGTCAGGCCAGTTTCAAGATCTGCTTCATGCATACTGCTGTTTTCCACGTGAACTCGCTTTAGCCTGCAAGGCGCCAGTGCAGGGTCTCGCCCGCGCGAACAGGTATAACTGTATTGCGACCGAATTGAAAGGATTCTTCCATCTGCCAGGAATCTCGTACCAGACTGATCTTCTCCGTGTTCACAGGCAGTCCGTAAAAACGCGGCCCGTAAAGACTGGCGAAGCCCTCCAGCCGATCCAGTGCGTCAGCCTGATCGAAAACCTCTGCATAAAGCTCTAAAGCGCCTGGGGCAGTGTAGATGCCGGCGCAGCCACAGGCGGCCTCTTTTTCGTCCTTGGGATGCGGGGCTGAATCGGTGCCAAGGAAAAATTTCGGGCTGCCGCTGGTCGCGGCTTCAATCAGGGCAAGCTGATGTGAGTTGCGCTTAAGCACCGGTAGGCAAAAAAAGTGAGGCCTGACACCTCCAGCCAGGAGGTGATTGCGGTTATAGAGAAGGTGATGCACTGTAATAGTTGCGGCAACGTTGCTGTTCTGTTCGGACACAAATTCCACCGCATTTGCAGTTGTAATATGCTCCAGAACGACCTTCAGTTCCGGTAATCGGGCGCGTAACGGCACCAACACCGTGTCGATAAAGCGCTGTTCACGATCGAAGATATCAATTTCACCGTCAGTGACCTCGCCATGAACCAGAAGGGGGATGCCGCGCTTCGCCATGACTTCCAGGCTTGGCATAACTCTGTCGATAGAGGTTACGCCGCTGTCGGAATTCGTGGTCGCACCGGCTGGATAGTACTTGACTGCCACCACATCAGGCTCTTCGGCGAGGCGTGCTAATTCTTCCTGAGCAAGACTATCCGTCAGGTAGAGCGTCATTAACGGTGAAAAGTTTGTGTCAGTTGGCAGGGTATCGAGGATTCGCTGCCGATAAGCCAATGCCTGATCTACAGTAGTAACAGGGGGTTTGAGGTTCGGCATCACGATGGCGCGGCTGAAGCTGCGGGCGGTGTGGGGCACTGTGGTTTCAAGCATCTCGCCGTCACGCAAGTGCAGGTGCCAGTCATCTGGTTTGGTAATCGTTATTGTCTTAGTCGTCATGAGTCCTGCTTAAAGCGGATGAGGTGCCAGTGAGTCGATGGGCTAGTGAATAGCCCAATTGTATCTAAAAGCGTTAGGCAGCTGAATTAGTCTACTAAAATAAAAAGTGGGCAAGCTGAGCGAGGCCAACAGATCAGGGTCCCGCAGGCCGAAAAGCAGGGGAAAACAAGCGAAAACGAGAAGGGGCACCCTCCGTAGTGGCATGGGCTGTCATCAGGACGCTGAGAAAACTTTCGTGGGTTCAGGAAAATCGAAGTGAGAGAAATGGGTAGATCAACTGGAAAGCCAGTTTTCTATGCGGGCGAGCCTCAATTACAGCAATTGCGGCCAAAGTGGTCAGTGTTCCCGCTGCAATAGACCCTTTGGGGCGGTGTATCATGGATCAGGCTGGGAAATGGAGACTTCAGTCGTCGTCTGCCATTTGGTTCAAGCTGTCCCAAGCTGCGGCGAGATGGCCTTTATCCGTGAGGCCGGCAGCACCTCGATTGCGCTTTGTGGGAGATTTCGATTCTGCCGATGTGACGGCAGCCTTCTGTTTTTGATGCTGGCACCGTGGCAACAGCGCCAGGTACCTGAAATGCTGGTGTCGGCGCTTGAGGCGCGGCAAGCAAAGGTGCTCGAGTTCGGATCTAACCTAGTATAGACCGCCATTCGGCGGTTGCTATCGAGTCGCTCGAGACAGCAGCTGACGCGTCATAATCGTGATGCTGCTCAGTGCCTGAGCCACACCCTGTCTGTGCCAAAGCGCTGCGCACGATGCCTGGGGCGCTGTCCAAATTCGGTCCGAATGCTAGAATGCGTTCCTTTTAAGCCTCTGCTGTCTGCGTCTGCCCGATGATACTGGCGCTGGCTTGGCAATATTCCCTGGGAGCGTATTCATGTCCGACATCAATAAAGTCGTACTTGCCTATTCCGGCGGGTTGGACACATCAGTCATTGCCCGCTGGTTACAATCAACCTACGACTGCGAGGTCGTCACTTTCACCGCAGATATTGGTCAGGGTGAGGAGTTAGAACCCGCCAGGACCAAGGCGCAGGTTATGGGTATCAAGGAAATCTTCATTGAAGACCTGCGGGAAGAATTTGTCAGAGAATACGTTTATCCGATGTTTCGGGCCAACGCACTGTATGAGGGGGAGTATCTGCTTGGCACATCTATCGCGCGCCCACTTATTGCCAAACGCCTGGTAGAGATAGCTGAGGAGACTGGTGCTGACGCCATTTCTCACGGCGCGACTGGCAAAGGAAACGACCAGGTCCGGTTTGAACTCGGGGCCTATGCGCTGAGCCCCGGTATCCAGGTTATTGCGCCGTGGAGAGAGTGGGACCTTAATTCTCGCGACAAGCTGCTCGCCTACTGCGAACAGCACGGGATCCCGGTGGAGAAAAAGCGCGGCACAAAATCACCTTACTCCATGGATGCCAATCTGCTGCACATCTCTTACGAAGGGGATGTTCTCGAAAATCCGGCGGCGGAACCAGAGGAACCCATGTGGCTTTGGACGGTTTCACCGGAAACTGCGCCTGATGCGCCGACTTATCTGGAGCTGAGCTATGAGCGCGGCGACATAGTAGCCATCGATGGTGAACGTTTGTCACCGGCTGCGGTGCTGGCACGGCTTAACCAGGTGGCCGGTGATAATGGTATTGGTCGGGCAGATATTGTCGAGAATCGCTATGTTGGCATGAAGTCTCGAGGTTGCTACGAAACCCCCGGCGGCACCGTGATGTTGCGGGCACACCGCGCAATAGAATCAATTACACTGGATCGGGAACTGGCGCATCTTAAGGATGACCTCATGCCACGCTACGCCAGCCTGGTGTACAACGGTTATTGGTGGTCGCCAGAGCGGCAGGCCCTTCAGTCTCTCATCGATTACTCACAGCTGTATGTGAATGGCTCGGTTCGACTAAAGCTCTACAAGGGTAACGTAATCGTGGTGGGGCGGCAGTCCGATGACTCTCTATTTGATGAGGATATTGCGACGTTCGAAGATGATGCCGGCGCTTATGACCAGGCTGATGCAGCCGGATTTATCAAGCTCAATGCGTTGCGCTTGCGAATCGCCGCCCAGAAGGGCAGGAAATAGGGCGCTGCAGGCCTGATCGTTCACTGAAATATACCGGCCCAATTCGGATTTGCTGTCTGTATTCAGCTGCGCACAGAGAGAGTCGCGCTCTTTCTGCAGTAATGCCTGGCAATTTTCAGGTTTCAGTCTTCTTGTTGTATTCGCAAAGATCTTCTATCAGGCAGGAGCCACAGCGCGGCTTGCGAGCAATGCAGGTATAGCGGCCATGCAGGATAAGCCAGTGATGCGCGTCAAGCAGAAATTCTTCAGGCACGAACTTTAGCAGCTTCCTTTCAACTTCCAGCACATTCTTGCCAGGGGCGATTCCGGTTCGGTTGGAGACGCGAAAGATGTGGGTGTCTACCGCCATCGCTACCTGCCGGAATGCTGTATTAAGCACCACGTTCGCGGTCTTGCGGCCAACGCCCGGTAAGGCCTCAAGTGCCTCTCGATTATCTGGTACCTGCGAATCGTGTTTCTCGATGAGTATGCAGCAGGTCTTGATGACGTTTTCGGCCTTACTGTTAAAGAGACCGATGGTTCTGATGTACTTTTTCAATCCATTGACACCGAGTGCGAGTATCGCCTCCGGTGTATTGGCTACCGGATAGAGTTTATCGGTAGCCTTGTTGACGCTGACATCGGTCGCCTGAGCCGACAGAATCACTGAGATTAGCAGCTCAAAGCTATTATTGTATTGAAGCTCAGTGGTTGGCTTGGGATTGGCATCTCGCCAGCGAGTGAATATTTCTGTGCGTTTGATCTTGTTCATGAGTTTCCTGCTTACTGCTCGCTGGATTTCAGTCGCCCTGTAACCCGGGCCCGTTCTATCGGCGGTTCGTCACGATGATAAAACGCCTCGGGCTTGCTGATGCCGAGGGCATTGCAAATCGCTACAACAAGCCCGAGAAGTATGAAGGCACCGGGTTGCAAGGCAACAAATTTTAGCCAGCCTGACTGCATTGCCGCAGCACTTTCATCGAAGTTACCTGGGATCAAAAGAGGCAGATTTGAAAAGATTGCCCCGCTGATGAGAAATTCGCGCAACAGGGAGAAGCCGAAGAGAGTGATGCCAAGAGCGATGCCAAGCCTGAGGGCGTCGAGCAGGACCGGCAGTGTTGTAGCAGCCTTCTGATAGCGAGGCATCTTTACCAGCAGCGCGAAATTACAGGCGACGAGATAGGTATAGATGCCAAGCTCCCGATAGAGTGGATAGAACCAAATCTGCAGCAGCTGGCTAATCACCGAGGTGTGGCCGGCCATTATGATAACTATCCACAGGTACAGGTGACGGGACGTGATATAGCGTCGCAGCCCATGCACGGTTAGCGCTGAGGCCAGGCATACGAGCAGAGTGATCAGAGCGAGAGCGGTGCCGACAACTGCGGTCTGGCTAACGGCTAATAGCGGGCTTAGCCCCATCAAGCTCACCAGCGAAGGATTGTTAGACCAGACAGTGGTTGATGACTCTGCAAAGCGATCAAGTTCGCTCATGCATGGCCTCCTGGGTTGGTAGCGAATTGTCCGGCGCTCTTGCTTTATGCAATTTGCGTTCGGAGCCCTGACCGTAGATTCTTGGCCGAAAAAAATGGTCCAACAGGGGGGCGAGAAAATTTCCAAACAAGACCGCGATGGCGATCGAGTCGAGATAACTGCCCCAAACCCGAATAGCGTATATGCTGCTGCCAATGATAATGCCGTAAGCGATCTTTGCAGGGTTGCTGGTGGCTGCGCTGACGGGGTCGGTGGCGATAAAAAATGCACCAATCATCGTGGCGCTACCAAATAAGTGCAGATAGGGCGTACCCACAACGGAACTGCTGCCATCAGAATAAAAGAAGCCAGACCAGCAGATCACGGTGACGATAATTGAGAGCGGTATGTGCCAACTGATGACCCTGCGGGCCAACAGGAAGAGGCCGCCCGCCAGGTAGGCAATATTGATCCATTCCCAACCGGTTTCAGCGCTGCGGGAGAGGACGGGCAGTTCTTCCGCGATCGCTCGGTTGATGGCGCTCTGGACTGACATCTTGGATTCGATCAGCGGAGTCGCCATCGCCAGTCCGTCAATATCAAGGTTGTTCGCCAACAGCGGGAACGTTAACTGTAGATTTTGCAACAAGGCAGACAGACCCAAAGGCGATGCTGTCGAACCCAAGTTCAGTGCAGCCTCGGAAAGGTGCCAGGTAGTCATTTCCAAAGGAAACGCCAGCAGCAGAAACAGGTAGCCAGCCATGGCTGGATTAAACACATTATGGCCGAGACCGCCATAGGCATGTTTTCCCAGGGCCACGGCAAATCCGATGCCTATGCCCAGCAACCACCAGGGCGAGCCCGGAGGCACAGCCACGGCAAACAGCAGAGCTGTCACCAACACACTACTGTCGGCGAGATGATGCTTTATCAGCAGTCCTCTTGCCTTTAGCGCGAGTCCTTCAAAAGCCAGGGCGAGCACGCTGGAAACCAGTAGATTGAGTACGAGGCCATAACCAAAGAACCAGGTAGAGATGAGGATTGCAGGTGCCGCTGCAAATAACACCTGTCGCATAATTGCAGCCGTTTGACCTGCACCAAACTGCATTGGGGAGCTGATAGACGGCATGATCAATCGCTCTCCCTTCGCTTCTTTGCTTTAACTCGAGCTACGGCCGCTGCAATTTCCATTTTGGCTGATGCTCTGGAAAAATCAGGCGCACCCGCCAGGTTAGCGGCTTTGGCGCGGGCTTTCTTCTGGTTGTTGGCGTCTGCCAGTTTCCTGTGACGGTATTGATGGTGTTGGTAGCGCGCCTGCCAGTGTTGGCTTTGTTTCTGATCCTGCTCAAGCAGACGTATGTCCTCCTTGCTGAAGCGATAGTGTTGAACCAGAG
>CALKNV010000060.1 GCA_938091935.1 uncultured Pseudomonadales bacterium | reverse complement strand
TGACCTTATCAGCAAGGCGTTGCCCCATGCGCAGCCGCGCCTTGTAGACGGAGATGCTATCCATTAGGGAATCAGGGCGAGCGAAATAAACATGCTCAAAAATACACGGCGTATGCTCTCCAGCATCAGTACAAACCTTGGAGTGCAATTTACCTTGCACATCGATGTAAACCGCTTCCCCAGGCGCCACGTCTCTTTCTATTGCAAAACCTTGCGAGTCTAGCGCCACACTTTCAGAAGCAATCATGTACTCTTTTCGACCATTGGTAGTTCTGCTACCGAAAACCAACGGCCGAATACCGTGTCGATCACGAAATCCGAGAATGCCGTAGCCGGTAATCATGACTACAGCAACGTAACCACCGCGACAGCGCTTGTGAACACCAGACACGGCGGCGAAGATATCCTCGGGCGCTGGCTCAATATTCCCCTTCTGCTGTAACTCATGTGCGAAGACATTCAACAAAACCTCCGAGTCTGAATCAGTATTCATGTGCCGAAGATCAGTCTTGTAAAGCTCCCGGCTAAGTTCTGCCACATTGGTAAGGTTGCCGTTGTGAGCTAGCGAGAGACCGTATGGGGAATTTACGTAGAATGGTTGCGCTAGCGCAGGGCTGGAGCTTCCAGCGGTAGGATAACGCACATGACCTATGCCCATCTGCCCGGTCAGACGGCGCATATGCCGTGTCCGAAACACATCCTTCACCAGACCATTGTCCTTACGCAGGTTGAGCTTGCCGTTATCACTGGTCATTATGCCTGCCGCATCCTGACCCCGATGTTGCAGCACTGTCAGGGTGTCATAGATACACACACCCACATCATTACTGGTTACAACGCCAACTAATCCGCACATAGACTGAAGCCCCGCCTCGTTCCGATTACATTATTGTACTGGAGTGACACTGTTCATATCGCCAATAAAAATCTGAGATTCTTCAATCATCACCATGCCATAAGGGATAAGAGTAGACTCTTGCCACCATTCAGTTTCGGACACAAACACATTCAAAATAAACAAAATAACCAGCACGATGACTGTCCCTCGTGCCAAGCCAAAAACTGCACCCAGCAACCGGTCAAGAAATTTGAGCCCGGTGATGGTCAGCAATTTCGCCATGAAGTGATTAATCAGGGTTCCTATCATAATCACCAAGACAAATAGCAATGCGAAAGCCGTCACATAGCGAATGGCTTCACTTTCAATCATATTCACGAGCAATCCGGCGAAGGGCTCGCTATAAACCCGAGCTACCAGCAAAGCTGCGATCCAACTCAGCAATGACAGCACTTCCTTGACGAAACCACGCCAAAGGCCGAAGGCAGCGGAGATCGCTATAACAATAAGTATGGCAGTATCTATTTGATTCAGAGCACCCATAGTTTGGCTGGTTTATTGCTCCACTTCATACGGCACCACAATGCCGGCCAACTGAAATTCTTCTTGCAGGCTTTGCTGATATCCGTTCGATATTTGCCGATCCAGCCACGGGCCCACGAATACGCCGGTTAAATCTCCCTGTTCCGCTGAAATTATCCTGCTATAAGCCCGATAACCTGCTTCCTGCAGGCGCTCAAGCAGCGCGTTAGCGTTATCTGCGTTGGAAAAAGATCCGAGACGAACGGCCCAGCCTTGGGGCAAGCCATTCTCGTCTAACACTGATCCGGGGCGAGTAAAATCGGGCGCAGACTCCGTTATCTCGGTTACGGTGTTAAGTGCAACTTCGACGGCATCCGCTGCTACTGCCTCCACCGGCTCATTGTCAGAACCACTGGCGCCGATCTCCGCAGGGACGGTGGTCTCGCCCGCTAGCGATGGATCTTGTTCGGGTAATAGAGCGGGTTCTGTCTCATCAGGCCTGTTACTATCGGCAAGAATTACTGGTCGTGACTGTGTCGGTTCAGGCAGAACCGATACGTTGGGAGTCGCAGGAATGCGGCTGGAAATGGTAGTTTGATAGCTGCCCTCGCCATCAAAAATTATCGGCAAGAAAATCAAGGCCAGCGCCAATAGCACGACGGTGCCCACAATGCGTTGTTTAGTGCTCTGCTGCAATTCCGCTATCCCTCAGGGAGCGGGCGCGAGGCGCCTGGCTCCGATAGTTAAATTGTCTCCATTCCAGCAGTCGTCACGCGTGAGGCCACCTGCTTCGGTTTTTACCTTCAAAGTTTCTTCGAATTAGTGTCCAAGCTATGCTGTCGCACTGCGGCAACCGTGAAGAACGAGCCGGCAATAACCACCAGATCCTCTTCGTCAGCTTCCACACAAGCTGATCGGTATGCTTCCTGAACATTTTCGAAGCGGGTCACGGCCTTGATCGAGGTGAGTCGCTGGAGACGATTTTCAAGTTCGACCGAGGACATGCAACGGGGCTCTTCGACCTGCGCAATATACCAGAAGTCGATGGTGGATTCTAAGGCGTCGAGCATTGAATCGACATCTTTGTCGCCCATAATAGCCAATACGATCCGGATTTTTCCCAACTCTTGCCCTGAATCACGCAGTTCAGCGACCCTGCTGGCCAGAGCAGCCATTGCATCAGGGTTATGAGCCACATCCAATAGCACCCGACACCCGCTATCGCGGTCTCTGCGAAGTTCCTGCCTGCCAGGGATAGCGTCTATTCTGAGTGCATCCGCACGCGATATCCAGTCCACGTCCAAACCGCTGATCACCAATGCCTGGACCGCTGCAGCAACATTGTCGGCAAGTAGTCCTGGAACCGCAGGCAAAGAAAATGCGAGGTCTGCCCCATCCCTCGTCTTTCCATGCCAACAAGGAGAACCGTGGTCCTGCTGCTGTATGAAAAATTGCCTGCCAACGTAAAGCGAGCGGCAATTTAGTTGCTCTGCCTGTTTTGGCAGCGCTGGTGGCGGGTCAGGGTCGGCACACACGAACCAACCCTCAGCTCTTAGAATACCCGCTTTTTCAAGGCTGATAGTATCGCGATCATGGCCAAGCCAATCCTGATGATCGAGGCCAATAGTCGCGATCACGCTGACATCGGGATCTATAATGTTTACCGCATCAAGTCGACCTCCCAGCCCAACTTCAAGCAGTGCAACCTCGACCTCCTGCTGCTGAAAAATTAACAATGCTGCCAAGGTTGCAAATTCAAAATAGCTTAATGTCACGTCACCACGAACCGCTTCAATCCGGGCAAAGGCATCACAAATTACTGAGTCGTTAGCTTGCTTGCCCAGCACACGTATACGTTCATTGAAGATGTCGATGTGGGGAGAGGTATAGCAACCCGTGGCAATGCCGAATTGGCGCAGGCACTGCTCCATGACTCCGACTATCGTGCCCTTGCCATTGGTGCCTGCGACAGTGATGACCAAAGGCGCTTTCTTGATACCCAATCTCGCAGCCACGCGTTGGCTGCGTACGAGGCCTAATTCAATCTCCCGCGGGTGGACCTGCCCGATAAATTCAAGCCACTGCGCTAAATTCATCAGGATTTGCCTATCAGGCCGGGTCGGCGGGCGACGCGGGCTCAGCAGGATGAGTCGACGCACCCGACTCTGCGGCAATAACTGACACAGCGGTGCTGTTACGGAAGTGCATGAGTTTATCGAGGATTGAGGCGATGCGATCGCGCATGTCACGGCGGTGCACAATCATGTCTATAGCACCATGCTCCAACAGAAACTCACTGCGTTGAAACCCTTCTGGCAGCTTGACGCGCACCGTCTGGCGGATCACATCCGGCCCGGTAAAACCCACCAGGGCGTTGGGCTCTGCGATGTTAATGTCGCCGAGCATGGCCAGACTGGCAGAAACGCCGCCATAAACAGGATCCACAAGCACGGATATGTAGGGCAGTCCCTGCTCGCGCATTTTTTCCAGCGCCGCAGAAGTTTTTGCCATCTGCATCAGGGACACCAGCGCCTCCTGCATACGGGCACCGCCACTGGTTGAGAAACAGATCAGGGGTAAGCCCTGCCGCAGACAGGTGTTGACTGCCTGGACGAATTTTTCACCGACTACTGCCCCCATTGAACCGCCGATGAAACCAAATTCGAAGGCTGCAACCACTGCAGGCACAGCATTTACAGTGCCTTTAATAACAATCAGCGCATCCTTTTCGCCGGTGCCTTTTTGCGCGGTTGAAAGCCGGTCTTTATAGCGCTTAAGATCCTTAAACTTCAGCAGGTCAACCGGCTCTAGCTCTGCACTGAGCTCCTCTTGGCCACCAGGATCAAGGAAGAGCTCAAGGCGGCGACGCGCAGTAATTCGCAGGTGATGGTCGCACTTTGGGCAAACCTCGTGATTTTCCGACAGGGATTTCTGATACAGCATGGCATCACAGCGCGGACATTTCTTCCACACCCCTTCCGGGACTGTCGATTTCTTGCTCTCTCCACCTACGGTGGAGATCGAAGGCAATATTTTGTCGATCCAGCTCAATTCGTATTCCTTAAAAAATCACTCGACTGCTGTTAGCTAGCCGCCTTGTCTTCCTGCAGACCATCCAGCGCCGCCCTTGCCGCACCGATCACCTCACAACTGCGCACCAGGGCTGATGCGTCCACGGTCCCTAGCGACATGTCGGCTATCCGCTCGACCAGCGCGCTACCGATGATGATACCGTCTGAAAGGCTACCCATGGCAGCCGCACTGACTGCATCTTTTATACCAAAGCCGATCACAATGGGTAAATCAGTAAGCTGGCGTAATTCATTAATGCTGTTAGCGACTGATTCATGGTCCGTCAGCGCCGCGCCCGTCACTCCCTTGAGAGAAACATAGTAGAGATATCCCGAACAGACCTCGGTAATGGCCTTAGCCCGGATTGCACTGGTAGTAGGCGCAACCAGATATATCGTGTCCAAATCCGCGTCATGGAGCTTCTGGTGCAATTCAGTAGACTCTGCCGGCGGCATATCCACTACCAGCACACCATCTATGCCAACCTCTGTAGCGGCCGCCACAAACTGCCCATAGCCCATGATCTCAATTGGATTGAGATATCCCATCAGGACGATGCCAGTCTGACTATCCTGTTTGCGGAACTGACTGACTAATTTTAGAGTGTCCGCCAGACTGGTGCCGCCAGCCAGCGCGCGCTCTACGCCACGTTGGATGACCGGGCCATCAGAAGCCGGATCGCTAAATGGAATACCGAGTTCAATGATATCCGCACCTTGCCTTACCAGCTCATGCATGAGTCCCAGACTGTGGGCCAAATCCGGGTCTCCCGCTACAAGGTAAGGAATGAGTAATTTGCGGCCTTGCGCAGCGGCCGTCTCCGTGATTGCTTTGATTCGACTCATCGTTGATCAACCCAGACTAAAGCTTGTTGCCTTCGATGCGAGCCACGGTTTCTATATCTTTATCACCGCGGCCTGACAGGTTAATAACGATATTCTTATCAGGGCTCATACTGCCGGCGAGATCCATTGCATAGGCTATCGCGTGACTGGTCTCGAGGGCGGGGATAATACCTTCAAGTCGGGTTAGCTTGTGAAAGGCCTGCATAGCCTCTTCATCAGTGGCAGCGACGTAATTGACTCGCTGCAAATCTTTTAGCCAGGCATGCTCTGGACCCACGCCGGGATAGTCCAGACCTGCGGAAACCGAGTGAGTTTCTTGAATCTGACCGCCCTCGTCCGTCATCAGGTAGGTACGGTTCCCATGCAGCACGCCAGGTTTACCTGCACTCAATGGGGCGGCGTGCGCGCCTGTCTCAAGGCCCTTGCCACCGGCTTCTACACCAAACATCGCAACCTGTTTATCTTCAAGAAAGGGATGAAACAATCCAATCGCATTACTGCCGCCGCCTACGCAGGCCACCAGCGCGTCAGGTAACTTGCCCAACATTTCCAGGGATTGCGCTTTGGTTTCCCGCCCAATAATGCACTGAAAATCCCGCACCAGCTGCGGGTAAGGATGGGGACCTGCCACAGTGCCAATAATGTAATAGGTGTCATCCACGTTGGTCGCCCAGTCACGCAGCGCCTCATTCATGGCATCCTTCAATGTACGGGAACCGGACTCGACCGCCACCACATTGGCACCAAGTAATTTCATGCGATAGACATTGGGCGCTTGTCGCACCACGTCTTCGGCACCCATATAGACATGGCATTCAAGCCCCAGTCGCGCAGCAACTGTTGCGCTGGCTACGCCATGTTGTCCGGCTCCCGTTTCAGCGATTATGCGCGTTTTTCCCATGTGTTTGGCCAATAGCGCCTGACCAATCGTATTGTTTACCTTATGGGCACCGGTATGATTAAGATCTTCGCGCTTCAAATAAATATTTGCGCCCCCACAAGCTGCAGTCAACCTTTCCGCAAAATAGAGCGGCGAAGGCCTGCCCACATAGTGTTTGAGTTCAGAATCGTACTCTGCCCAAAATGCTTCATCGTTAGATAATTCCTGGTAGATGAGGGCCAGCTCTTCCACCGCTGCGACAAGGGTTTCGCCAACAAATATGCCGCCATAGGGTCCAAAGTGACCAGTGGCGTCGGGGCCATCGAATCCTGTCGTGCCAGTCTTAACTTCAGACATGTTCTCAGACACTTCTTACTCCTTGTATAAAAGACTTCAATTTTTCAATGCTCTTGATCCCATGGCTTTGTTCCACGCCAGAGCTCACATCAACACCTGCGGGTCGCACAGATTCTAGCGCGGCAACCACGTTTTTTTCATTGAGACCGCCAGCCAGCACGATTGGCATATCGCTGGCCTCGACAAGCTCAGCGGCTATGTCCCAATCGAAAGTCAGGCCTGTCCCACCCGGCGCATGCTCAACATACTTATCCAGAAGAATTTTCTGTGCAGCAGAGTGTGCTGCAATCTCTTCTAAAGCCTGAATGACGTTCCTGACCCGTATGGCCTTCATATAGGGAAAGCCAAAACTTTCGCAAAAGGCCTGATCTTCTTTGCCGTGGAACTGCAGAAGATCGATACACTCTGATGCCAACACGCTGTTCACTAGATCCTCTTCCGGATCCACAAACAAGGCGACACGTTGAATTTCAGGACCAATTCCGGCAAAAATCTCGGACAGTTGGCCGGGTGAAACCGCCCTGGGGCTGGGTGGGTAAATAACCGCACCGAGAGCATCTGCTCCAAGCGCCGCAGCATGCTGGGCATCATCAGACCGGGTAAGACCGCAGATTTTTATCCAGACTTCAGGCAAGGTAGGCTTGGGTGCTCAAGAAAGCTTGCATTCTAGCAAATCCAGCCCTTTTCGCCTATTGGTAGGCGCTGATAATCAACGGAAATCGAGGGCCGCTGTCTATTCGGCATGCATCCGGGTATTCCACCGAGACCAGGTATAGCCCGTCAGGCGGGGCCGTAACACCCGCGCGGGAACGGTCCCTGCCCACCAGCAATTCTGCTATCCAGTGTTCGCTCTTTATACCGACGCCAACATCCAGCAGCGACCCGGCAATGTTACGAACCATATGCTGGAGAAAGGCATTTGCACAAATATCTATGACTATGAGCCCATTGCATGTCGCTACGGCAACTGAGGTGACATTTCTGTTGGGACTATTCGATTGGCAACCTGCAGCTCTAAAGGCAGAAAAATCCTGCTCTCCAAGCAAGGCCTGAGCAGACCGATGCATGGCGGCTACATCGAGTTCTTTTCTGACGTGTGTGACCTTGCCGGAAAAAATAGCAGGCTCAATTCGGCTGTTCTGAATGACGTAACAGTAGCGCCTGGCTTGAGCCGTGAACCTTGCATGAAACTCGGGGTCAACATTTTTTGCCCAAGTCACCCGAACACCCCTGGGAAGCAGACTGTTAACGCCTCGTGTCCAGGCTTTTTCGCCGCGGTCTACATTAGTGTCAAAATGTATTACCTGGCACGTAGCATGGACACCGGCATCTGTGCGGCCAGCACAAATAGTGCTGATACGCTGATCGGCTACCCGCGAGAGTGCATTTTCGAGGTTTTCTTGAACAGTGTTCTGCACAGGAGATGCTTGCTTCTGCCATCCAGAGAATACTGAACCATCGTATTCGATGCCTAGTGCGATCCGTTCGAGGGGTTCGCTGGTCGCGGGGGACTCGTTCACCATTATTCGATTACTGGCTAGGGAAATAAGTGGGCGCGTTTATAGGAGGTCAGCTAACCGTTTTTAGTGTCTTTGAGCATGCCGGATTAGCGTTAAAGATTAGTCGGCGTCTTCAAGATTCGCCAACAGCTCCCCTGCTTCTTTCACCTGGGCTTCGTTGCCTTCGGCGATAACTTCCTGAAGGATTTCACGCGCTCCATCAGCATCACCCATCTTTTGATAGGCATAGGCGAGTTCAAGTTTGGTGGCAGTTTCATCATCATCGGACATGAGACTCACTTCTTCCACGCCATCCACAGATTCGATTTCAATTTCATCATCATCTGATAAGAATCCCAGATCGTCGAGATCATCCTCTTCCGCTTCTACGGTTTTTTCAACAGCCCCTTCACCTTCAGGCGGCTCGTCGAAATCCACATCAATCTCAATATCTTCGTCAGCGGATACAGGAGTTTTAGACTCGGAATCAGAATTCTGGCCGGAGTCTGACTCGTCATCAAACAGCAGTTCTACTTCTGACTCCTCTTCCTCGGTTGTGCTTGCTTCCAGCTCTGCATCAAGGTCAAAGTCGAAATCATCTTCGTCACTGTCTGCTACTGGCTCTTCTTCCTTGCCTTCCTCAGCCGCGATCTCTTCACCTATATCGAAGCTGACTTCATCAATGTCGATCTCTGTAGCATCGGATTCAATAGCTGTTGCTGAACTGTCATCAATATTGGACTCAGCTTTAGTGGGATTTCCATCAAACTCAAAGGTCTCAACTTCTTCAGGTTCTTCTACAGAATCCGCATCGTGGTCTTCTTTGATTTCGGCTTTGTCAAAATCGAAGTCCAATACGTTCTCATCGTCAGCCGCTAATGGCTCCGGCTCAGCAGCTGGACCAGGCTTGGGAATGTCTTCTGTGTCGAAGGAGAAGGTCTCCAGATCAAGCTCTTCTTCGTCTTTTGCTTCGGCTTGTGACCCTACTCCGGATTTATCTTCAGTCTTGAAATCATCAGCATCGAATTCGAATGCATCTATATCAAGATCATCAACTTCCTTGGCCGCACCACTGCTGAGCTCTGCATTTTCGCTTTCTGCATTCAGGTCGAGAACGGTGTCATCATCCTTTTCCAGACCCTCGGATTTGTCATCCCGCGAAACTGATTCCTGCGCTTCCTTTTCTTCAGTTGATCCCTCATCAAATTCGATGGTGGTTTCGTCATTGGCCTTGTCTGATGCGGATGCACCATTATCTTCATCTAGCTCATCGAAAAGAGAAGCCTCATCATCTGTCTTTACGTCTTCCGGCTCAGTGGAGTTCGGCTCCTCACCTGAGTGTTCCTCTTGCTGCCCTAGCGAATCCTCAAGAACTTCGATGGCACCTAGATCGAAGGTCATATCCAGTTCATCATCGAGGCTGGTCTCATCATCATCGAAATCTTCTGCTTCAGGCTCGCCACTGTCATCACCCGCCTTGGCGATCTCATCGGAAAACTCGAACTCATCGACATCAAAGGCATCCAGGTCTATGCCCAGATCATCAAGAAATGAGGCAGTATCATCATTCCGTTTACTCTCTTCACGCGAGTCTGCTGGCTTCTCTGCTGGCTTCTCTTCTGTTTTCTCCGCAGAGTCTTCTGCATCGCCCAGACCTTCAAATTCCAGCCCCGTGTCAACTTCAGACTCCTCTGCTCCCGGGGTTTCTGATGCGGTTGCTGCACTGCTGCCGCTCAACTTCGCCCTCAGGCTGCTCACTTCCCGATCCAGGATTGGACTGCGCTCGTCTGCTATGATGTCCGCCTGCTCTTCGAAGGCGGCGAGATCATCTTGCAAGGCCAGGGCTTCCGCCAGTTTCAACCGAATATCATGGTCAGAGGGGTCCGTATCCAGCGACTCCCGCAACAAGCTGACGGCCTGCTCGTATTTCTGATGCTTAATCAGCGCATCTGCTTCGGCGACTATGCCCTCTTCAATCTCGGAGGCATCGCCGACTTCTGTGAGCATCTCGGTTTCGCTGCTTCCGGACGCCAGGATTTCGTCTAACTCTTGATCAAGATCTGTTTCGTCAGCATCAGGCTTATTCTCTAAAGTCTGTTCGACTTCCGTGTTTGCTGCGTCGCCTTCCTCTTGATCTCCAGCAAAATTCTGCTGCTCCAGTCCCTCGAGCTCATCTTCATCGTCATCTGCTGCGGCTCTATTGCGCCGCAACAGCAAGCCAACGAGCAGCAAGATCACCAGTGATACGCCGAACAGCATGATCATGGTATTGCCAGTAAGAATACGCATGACGTCATCCATGAGGCTTGTACCCGTCGCAGGTTGCGCCTGCGCTGCCTCAATCTCTGCCTGCGCTGCTGCCAGGGCCGCCTCCTCGGCGGCAATAACCTCTGCTTCTGCCGCGGCTTCTGCAAGTGATTCCTGAAGCTGAGCGAGCTGCATGTCCTGCAATCGAATGATTTCCTGAGAAGCTTCAATCTGTGCTTCCAAGTCAGTCAGACGCGAATCGAGCTCTTCACGCTCTATGCGAGCGCGGTCAGCTTCTTCCTGTCGCAGTGCCAATTGGTTCTCCAATTCGGCAATACGACGATCCAGTTCAGTATTCTGCTCATCATCAAGTTCGCCAGCACCAGAGGTCGCATCGATTGCCGCATCCTCTGCGGTGATTACACTTAATTGACCTTGCGGCGCAGCCTGTGTGTCTGGCTCGTCCTGCGCTGGCGCGGCCAACGGCTGCAGATCTGCAAACGCCTGATTTTGCCTGACCACCTCAGAAGCAGCCGCCGACGCATCTGTTGTTTCTATCTCTTCCCTGTTGGGGACACGCAGCACCTGACCACTGCGCATGCGGTTGATGTTGCCATCGATGAAGGCATCAGGATTAAGGACCTGAATTGCCCGCATGGTTTGCTGCAGGGTTACTGAGGCATCAGGACGCACTTGCTGCGCGATATCCAGCAAGGTATCGGCATCGCTGGTTTCAATTGTTCGCGGCTCTAGAGGCTCGGCACCCACTTCAACTTCATCGGCTGCGAGATCCGCAACGGAGTCGTCCGCATCCGGGGCAGCTTCTAATTCTGCCTCCACTTCCTCCTGACCCACCAAGTCTTCTTGAGGCTCATCTTCTATAGCGGCAACTTCTTCAGTTGGCGCGGCCTGCTCCATAACGGAGACAGACTCTTCTTCTGGCGTATTTTCCTCAACTACTTCCCCAGCGTCAGCATCTGCAACTATTGCTTCTGGCACCGGGTCCGGGCTGGGCTGACTGACCGTTGCTTCGGGCGCCTGCTCTTCCACAGCAGCTGATTCGTTGATGCTTTCCTGCTCAGGCTCAGTCGGCGCGATAATTTCTGGCTCGAGCACCGGCGCAACCGAAGGACCTGGCACAGCAGGTATTGCAGGAGTTGACGCCGCTGTAGTCGAAGGCGACGCTGTTTGATCGGCGCTGTCCGGTTCACGCAGCACGGGGCTTATGGGCTGGCGCACTGCTGTGGCAGTGGGTGCCTGGTCTTCAAATACCGGCAAATCCAGCAGGATGGTATGCTCACTTAACAGACGACCGTTCGGCCAGCGGGTTTCGAGGATAAAGCTGAGATAGGGCTCGCGTAAAATCTGATTGCTGGTAAGTACGACGTAATTGCCGCCAGCAGTGGTCTCGACCCGGAACCGAACGTCAGACAAAAACCCGATACGCTCAATGTTGAAGCGTGCAAAATTGTCCACGGACGCCATTTGCACAGAGATATCCTCCAACCGGGTATCTCCCAGCTGCAGGACTTCGATGCGGACTCTAAGTGGCTGATTTAAATAGGATTCAACGGTAACATTGCCTAGACCCAGGGCATATACCTGAGAGGCCACGCCACATAGCAACGCGGCAAGCAAGACAGCAGATTTCCTTAGCATAGTCCCTTTATTCTCTTGCAGCTCTCAACTGAATATTATTGGTCAGGAAGTGGGGTCAAGCTCATAATTAATTGATAAATATACAGTTATTTACTGGCCTCAATCCCCGCTCCGCGGCAGTGAAATGTCACTAGTTGAATATTCGATTAACAGGCAATTAGCCCCAATTCTGGTTTAGAAACTTTCTTCACTACGGCTTGCAAGTATTCATTATAAGTAGGTTTTTATCAACTCTTCGGCGATCTGAATAGAGTTCAACGCGGCGCCTTTGCGCACGTTATCAGCTACTACCCAAAGATTTAAGCCATTGGGCAATGAGATATCCTGCCTAATCCTACCTACGAAAACTGAGTCCTGGCCCGCAGAATCGTGCACTGCCGTGGGGTATCCCCCATCCTTATGCGCATCAATTACTTCCACACCTGGCGCCTGCTCCAGCAGTTCTCGAACGGCGGCAACCTCAATAGGCGCACGGGTTTCAATCTGCACAGCCTCTGAATGCCCGTAAAATACCGGAATGCGCACACAAGTCGCGCTGACTTCGATGCTGTCATCGCCAAATATCTTGCGCGTTTCCCAGTTCATTTTCATTTCTTCTTTGGTATAGCCGTTTTCCATGAATACATCGATCTGTGGCAGGGCATTGAAAGCGATCTGCCTCGGATACACGGAATGCTCTGCGTCACGACCGTTTAACAAAGCAGCAGTCTGTTTCGCCAACTCCTCGACCGCAGCCTTGCCTGTGCCCGATACGGCCTGGTAAGTCGCTACATTGATTCGCTTGATACCAACGGCATCTTGAATTGGCTTAAGCGCTACAAGCATCTGAATTGTCGAACAATTTGGGTTCGCGATAATATTTCGATTCGTGTATTCGGCAATCTTCTCCGGGTTTACTTCCGGCACCACGAGGGGAATATCGTCGTCGTAGCGAAAATGCGAGGTATTGTCGATGACAATACAGCCAGCGGCGCCGGCTTTCGGTGCATATTCCGCAGATACACTGCCTCCAGCAGAAAACAATCCTATCGGGGCCTGCGAAAAATCGAACTCAGCCAGGTTCTGAACCATGATTGGCTTGTTTTTGAACATCACGGTAGATCCTGCCGACCTTTCACTGGCCAAGGGAAAGAGTTGATCCACCGGGAAGTCGCGTTCTTCGAGAATACTGATGAGGGCTTCCCCAACAGCGCCAGTAGCACCGACGACAGCTACATTAAATTTATTCATTAGATATATCTCTTAACTATATGTAATTATTCTCTATATGAAACTTTATATAGAAATATTAGACGCCTTCCGGCGTGGTGAAGTACCAGGGCGCCGTCGTACGCCACTGTTCTTCAAAGTTTCGGATTAATTCCGCATCTTGCAAGGTGATGCCAATGTCATCGAGGCCTTCGATCAGGCAGCGCTTGCGGAAAGCGTCGACCTCAAAGCCAAGCTCTGTGCCATCAGGCTTGCGAATTAGCTGCTCCGGCAGGTCGACTTCAAGCTGGTAGCCAACGTTGGCTTCAACTTCTTGAAACAGCGCATCAATAGTTTTTCTATCCAGAACAATGGGTAACAGCCCATTCTTGAAGCAGTTGTTAAAGAAAATATCAGCATAGCTTGGTGCCAGAATGACTCTAAACCCATAGTCATCAAGTGCCCATGGGGCATGCTCTCGAGACGAGCCGCAGCCGAAATTATCACGCGCCAACAGCACCGAGGCCCCCTGATATCGTGGCAGATTGAGAACGAATTCGGGATTCAGCGGTCGATTGCTGTTATCCATATCCGGCTCGCCCTTATCCAGATAGCGGTGCTCATCAAATAGATTGACGCCAAAGCCAGACCGCTTGATAGATTTTAGAAACTGCTTGGGGATTATGAAGTCTGTATCGACATTCGCACGATCCAGAGGCATGACCACGCCTGACTCAGTTTTGAATTTCCTCATCGCACCTTACCCCAGCTCTCTGACATCAACGAAATGGCCATGTATGGCTGCAGCTGCCGCCATTGCCGGACTCACCAGGTGAGTTCTGCCGCCAAAGCCCTGGCGTCCTTCAAAATTACGGTTAGAGGTAGACGCGCAGTGCTTGCCCTCCCCCAGTTGGTCGGCATTCATGGCCAGGCACATCGAGCAACCGGGCTCACGCCACTCCAGACCGGCGGCCTCAAAGATCTTGTCCAGCCCTTCAGCCTCGGCTTGTTGCTTGACCAGCCCGGAACCCGGCACCACCAGCGCCATTTCAACACTCTCGGCAACTTTATTACCGGCCACAACCTTGGCGGCTTCGCGCAGGTCTTCAATGCGGGAATTGGTGCAGGAGCCAATAAACACGCAGTCCAGCTTGATATCCCGGATCGCGGTGCCGCCGCGCAGACCCATGTAATTCAAGGCCTGCTCCATATTTCCGCGCTTGGTAGTATCAGCCTCTGCGGCTGGGTCGGGGATTTTGCCGTTGATGGGCGCCACCATTTCTGGTGACGTACCCCATGTGACCTGAGGCTCAATATCAGCAGCATTGAGCTCTATAACGGCATCAAACACGGCGTCTTCATCACTCACCAGATTACGCCATGCCTCCTGTGCGCGCTCCCAGACTTCACCAGCAGGGGCAAATGGCCTGCCCTTTATGTAGTCCAGAGTAATCTGGTCGACAGCGACTAGCCCGGCCCGCGCGCCGGCTTCGATTGCCATGTTACACACCGTCATTCGCCCTTCTACGCTCAAGCCGCGAATCGCTTCACCGCCGAATTCAATGGTGTAACCAGTTCCACCAGCGGTTCCAATCTTACCTATTATGGCCAGCACAATGTCTTTTGCAGTCACGCCGGTAGACAGCTGCCCATCAACTCGTACCAGCATGTTCTTCATTTTCTTCTGCATAAGGCACTGGGTAGCCAGCACATGCTCAACTTCTGATGTGCCTATGCCATGGGCGAGCGCACCAAGTGCTCCGTGGGTCGAGGTATGGGAATCGCCACAGACGATAGTCATTCCTGGCAGCGTGGCCCCCTGCTCTGGCCCAACGACGTGAACTATACCTTGACGCAAATCGTTCATTTTGAGCTCGAAGATATTGAATTCACTGCAATTATCATCCAGCGTTGAAACTTGAATCTTTGACACAGGGTCTTTGATGCCGGCCAATCCCTGACTGCGTTCGTCGCGGGTTGTCGGAATATTGTGATCCGGTGTCGCAAAGTTGGCGGCTGCCCGCCACGGCAGACGGCCGGCCAGGCGAAGACCCTCGAACGCCTGCGGTGACGTCACCTCGTGAATCAAGTGGCGGTCGATGTAAATCAGGTTGGTCCCATCCTCCCTCTCTTTAACCAGATGGGCTTCCCAAATCTTATCGTAAAGGGTCTTTCCGCTCATGATACTAACCTACAACCTTAATTTAATTAGCTGTTATATCTATATGATATTATTTGATTAATCTTTAACTCTTTCGCCATTTTGAGCGCGATCTCGGAGGAAGTGATCCATAATCACCAGAGCCAGCATTGCCTCAGCGATCGGTGTGGCGCGAATGCCGACGCAGGGATCGTGGCGACCCGTGGTGATCACTTCCGTCTCCTCTCCACTTGTCGTAATGGATTGCCCAGGTAAACGAATACTGGAAGTAGGCTTCAGAGCGATGCTGGCACAAATATCCTGACCCGAGGAAATTCCACCCAGTACCCCTCCAGCATTATTGCTGGCAAAACCGGCTGTTCCTATCTCATCCCGATGCTCCGAGCCCTTCTGGGTCACGGAGTCGAAGCCCGCTCCGATTTCCACACCTTTGACTGCATTGATACTCATGAGCGCCTTCGCTATATCGGCATCTAGTCGGTCAAATACAGGCTCACCAAGGCCGATTGGCATATTTCGCGCGATTACAGTGATTCTGGCACCGATCGAGTTCCCTTCCTTATTGAGGGCACTCATGTACGCTTCCATTTCCGCTACTTTCGTGGGGTCCGGACAGAAAAATGGGTTATTCTCTATTTCGGCCTCAATCACTTGCTCTATGGCAATCGGACCGAGCTGTGACAGATAGCCGACTATTTCCAGGCCACATTGCTGAGCCAGGTACTTTTTGGCAATCGCACCTGCCGCAACTCGCATTGCGGTTTCTCGAGCAGAGGAGCGTCCGCCACCACGATAATCTCGGATACCGTACTTCTTAAAATAGGTGAAATCAGCATGGGCAGGCCGGAACTGGTCCTGGATCTTGCTGTAGTCCCGTGATCGTTGATCAGTGTTTTCTATGACCAGCCCGATGGGGGTGCCAGTGGTCTTGCCTTCGAATACACCAGACAGGATCTTGACTGAGTCGGCCTCTCGCCTTTGCGTGGTAAATCTAGACTGACCTGGCTTGCGACGATCCAGGTCGCGCTGCATATCCTCTTCACACAATGCGAGCCCTGGAGGGCAGCCATCGACAACGCAGCCTAATGCAGGCCCGTGGCTCTCACCAAAGCTGGTTACGGTAAAAAGTTGTCCAAAACTGTTGCCAGACATAACGTTGCGCGCCTGTCGATGCCAGTGGGAGACCAGAAAAAAGGCCCGCATTGTACACTAAATCAGGTAGTCCCTGTAGCGTCCCAAATCCTTCGCTGTGATTGCGAGCACACCCTCACCGCCTTCGGCAAACTCGAGCCACAGGAATGGGACTTCAGGCAGTCGCTCTGCTAATGCCTGTGCGCTATACCCCACTTCAAGGATCAGGACGCCGTCTGGGTGCAAGTGTTCCTGGCACTCCCTGAGGATCTTGAGCGGTATCGCCAGCCCCTCGTCACCACTCAGAAGCCCCATGCGCGGTTCATGCCTGAACTCGGCAGGAAGTGAATCAACCTCCTGTTCAGACACATAAGGCGGGTTGCTCACAACCAGGTCATAGCGCCGCCCAGACAGGTTCGAAAATAAATCTGACTGGATTGCGTGGACTCGACCGAAGGTGCCATGTCGATGCATATTCACCTGCGCCAATTCCAGGCACTCGCGAGAGAGGTCGACAATATCTACTTCGGCCGTCTCGAATTCCAAGGCGCAGGCAATGCCGATGCAGCCGGAGCCACAGCAAAGATCGAGTATTCGCCCGGGCGTTGATTGCAACAATGGCGCGAAGCGCTGCTGAATCAGCTCGGCGATAGGCGAGCGGGGAATCAGCGCCCGCTCGTCTATCGTATAGGGCTGACCACAAAACCATGCCTCTCCAACAATATAGGCCACGGGTCGCCGTTGCGAAACGCGTTGCTCCACGCGCTGATTCAAAAGGGATATCTCAGATTCGCTAAGTCTTCGGCTGGATTCTCTAAAATCCTGATCAAAATCCAGCCCCAGGGTGACGTAGACAAGATAGACCGCGTCATCCAGTGCTGTGCTCGTGCCATGCCCATAATGCAGGTCTGTCGCAGAAAACCTTGATGCGGTGAATTCGACGTACTCTCTCAGTAACATGGGTAAATAGCCTTTGCTGAAAGTCTGTTATCTAACTCTACAGGCAGTATAATTATTGCTCGCTCTCACACCACTTTGCGGTGAGCGTGCGCCAGACCTTAATTTCCAAATAACTGCAGACTTCAAAACAGCTGGATCCCGCTATGGAACAAGCCTTTCTCGACATTATTAAAGCGACCGGTGAAGACCCTAATCGGGAGGGCCTGGTGGATACGCCGAAGCGAGCAGCAAAAGCCATGCAGTTTCTGACCCAGGGCTACGACATGGATATCGATGAAGTCATCAATGACGCCATGTTTCCGTCAGAAACCGACGAGATCATTATTGTAAAAGATATCGAACTCTACTCCATGTGCGAGCATCACCTGCTGCCGTTTATAGGCAAGTGTCACGTCGCTTACCTGCCCAAGGGTAAGGTAATTGGTCTATCTAAAATCGCCCGCATCGTAGATGTATTTGCACGGCGACTACAAATCCAGGAAAACCTGACTAGTCAGATCGCCCATTGCATCATCGATAAAACCAACGCGGCGGGCGCTGCTGTGATAATCGAAGCCAAACACATGTGTATGATGATGAGAGGAGTTGAAAAACAAAACTCCACTATGACAACATCCTGCATGTTAGGTGCCTTCAGGAGTAGTCCATCGACCCGAAATGAGTTTCTTTCCCTAATCAGTTAGTCGATAGCCTGAATCAAAACTATTTCCACTCGCTCCAGGCATTCTCCTGCCTTGCAGGATGGCGCCAGCGGACCAAGCCCTCTGGCTATAAGCTGCGAAGCATCAACGCCAAGATTTATCAGCTGCTGCCTCACTGTTTGCGCCCTTATTGAGGAACGATTCAAAAGTTGTTCTAACTCCTGCGGCCCGGAGAGGTGGGCAACCACATAAAAGCTGCGCTCGCGCATATTCTGTAGTTCGGACGCTAGTCCGCTTAGGTCTGCTGCTGGGTCGAGCTGACGATCATTAGTGAATGTGAGACCGGGCACGGCCACACTCAGTGACTGTTCAATATCAACCAGAAACTCGGAGCTGACAAATTCAACCGGCGCTGCTGTGCCCGGTGGTTGAACTATTTCCAGGTAGGCATAAATGCGGCGATTACCTCGGGTAATAATGTAAAGCACCAGGTGTGATGGTTCAGAGATAGCCGAATCAATGCGGACCGCGGTGAAATACTGATTCCGCTCAGGGCCATATAAGACGCGATTACGAAATATGTCGTTTGCCCAATAATTACTGCTACCGCATTCTCGCCCGGCGCAACTAAACAATTTCTCATAGCCGCGCTCTGTAAACTGCTCCTGGAAAAACTGCTGGACATCTTCGCCATTGAATTCCTGGGATACCTCATAAATCAGCCTGGTCACATCACCACGCAGTCGCTCAGAGTTTTCAGGTATCACTACACCACGACTGCGCTGCAGCCGCCCTAGTACCAAACTGTAATTGCTGTCTGCTTCAAATTCCGCGCTGATAATCTCAGAATCGGGAAAGCCAGAAATAAGCGGATGATCAGTTTGCTGCGCGCAGACTGCAGAGGCGATAATCATCAGCACGCTTGCTGATAGCAGTTTGGAACATAGAGATGATTTATGTCTAATCATGGTGAAATAGTATATACGAATGATCCACATGCTGACGCCGGCACATCTGCATCGATACTGACCAGGTGGCTGGTGCTCAATCCAAATCGGTGTTGTCCATCGCCATCCAGCAAATCGTTCCAAACCTGACTTAACAAAGGGTTATGACCGACCAGCAATATATCTTGAGTTGTAATTTTATCCACATCTGCAGAGCGTGATGCATCCGCCATGGCGGCTACTTGCTTTTCAGATGCTGCACTGAGCCGATTGAATACCGTGGCAACCGTTGCAGAAGGAACCAGCCAGTCACTGCTGTTGAATTCCAGCTCGGGCATAATAGATCGCAAATCCGCCGCAGTTTGCTGCGCTCGCAGGTAAGGACTGCAGAAAGCAATGGGCATATGGGTGATCCGGGTTAGCCATTGCCTGGCAACGGAAAGGTTATTTGCATGCCCTCTGGCAGTTAGGGCACGGTTCGAATCATAATCCAGCCCCTGCTCTGCTTCACCATGCCGCATCAAGTACAGTCGCATCAAGCGAGTTACTCCTTGGTTTCTTCACTCCCCGCCTTTTCTTCCGCTCTGCTGTATTTGGGCGCCTGATCATTGTCTGGCTTTACTGTTTTCTTCGCAGCCTTTTTCTTGGCTTTTTTGGTCGTTTTTTTGGCGACTTTCGTGCTTGAGGATTTGCGCTTGGCTGACTTTTTCGTGGCTGGCTTAATCGCTGCGGCCGGCTCACTCCCTGCTGGCGAATCTGCTACCGCCTGTTTCGCTTGGGCGTGCTGCTTCGCTTCTGTCTTCTCTAATTCCCCTTCTCCGCAGTCCTCTGGAAACTCTGAAAATGGAAATGGTCTCTCGTCAGAATTAAAAGTAAGAAATCTTACGACCTGGCTGATGTATGCCAATAACGAAGCCCCGAAATTCCTGAGATTGTCATTGTCTGCGCCGGTGAATACCGAAAACAATGCCTGAGCCAGCGTCAGTAGCAGCGTTAAAGGTATAATCACCATGTAAAGCACAATGGCGAAACCAAGCATGAATACAACCCGGGCCCATGCTGATGGTTCACGCAGGTTTTCGACGATATCATCCAGGTCTTCAGACATACTTTACTCCTCTACTAAAACTTTGGCCGCGCCTGCTGCAAACTCAACATCAAGAGCCTGTTCACCAAGCATCAACGAAGAAATGATACTGCTGATTGAATCCTGTTCATAAATTATTTTGTACAGGCCCGTTGCCAGCGGCATATAAACCCCAACTTCTGCGGCCTTTTCCGCAACTAGCTTCACCGTATTTACACCCTCGGCAACCTGACCAACTTCTTCTATTGCCTCATGCAAGCTCTTGCCTTTACCCAGAGCTTCTCCGATTCGATAGTTGCGGCTAAGCGGTGTTGAGCAAGTCACCACCAGATCACCTACCCCGGCAAGACCAAGAAATGTCATTGGGTCGGCACCCATTTTCCGACCAAAGCGAGCCATTTCAGTAAGGCTTCGCGTCACCAGCATGCTGTTGGTGTTGTGTCCCATACCTAGCGCCGCAGCCATGCCCGCGATGATGGCATAGATGTTTTTCAGGGAACCGCCAAGCTCTACGCCATACATGTCATCGTTTGTATAAACACGAAATGAATCCGACTTCAGTATGTCTTTGATGGTTTCTCTGACTTCCTCAAGACCACTTGCGATCACAGTGCCTGTTAGCTGGTTGCTGGCGATTTCTTTAGCCAGATTAGGTCCACTCAGTACACCAACTTTAGCCGCGGGAGCCTCCTCTCTCAAGATTTGGCTCATGAGCATGAAACTGCCCGACTCAATTCCTTTGGTCGTGCTAACCAGAATGGCGTCTGCCGGAGCATGTTCGACGACTTGCCGCACCACGCTGCGAAACGAGGAACTTGGCACAGCCACGAATATTACGCTACAGCCGGCCACGGCCTCAGCCATGTCGCAGGTCGCCTTTACCCGTTCATTGAGCTGATAGCCCGGGAGATACTGTGGATTCTCATGACGCTCATTGACCTGATATACCAGCTCTTCACTGCGCATCCAAAAATGGACGAGATGACCATTCTGGGCAGTTATATTTGCAATAACCGTCCCAAAACTTCCACCTCCTATTACTGCTACCCGACTCACACTATAGGCCTTTTCATACTGGTTTAACCGCTACACGGAGAGATAGCGGCCAGCTTATCACTTTCTTCATGGTCAACGCCCTATCACCTGGTAATGCTTTCCCCTTTGACCAAACCTCCTGCAGTTCAGATTTGACCAGCTCCAGTGGATCTTCAACCATGCTTCCACGATAGCGCTGTACCGCCGACCAGGAAGCAAAATAGGCAAACAATTCTTTAAGGCTCCAGTGCTTTTGCATTTGAAATGTCGGACAGCTGAGCTCCTGGTATGGAAACTCAATGTGTTGATAGCCCGCATCCACCAGTATTCGCTCTTCCGGCCAAAAGGGGCTTAAAATGTCGCCGTAGAATCTCGCAATTACACGATCTATGTCAGCGTCAATATGCTGGATACCATAACACCAGAGTGCTGGAACACCGCCAGGTTTGAGCACCCTGTCTACTTCTGCGAAGAATCGCTCACTGTCGAACCAATGAAGCGCCTGCGCAACAACCACCAAATCAACCGAGCAGGATTGCAAAGCAACTTGCTCAGCGAGCATGGCATACGCATAATCTCATTGTCACTGAAGCGCTGATCAGTACAGACTTTATCCAACTCTCGCAATTGGTTGATGCTTCCATCTGTGGCCACCACAGATTCAAAGAAAGGTAACAACCCTAATCCGGCCTGGCCATTACCGGCAGCACAATCCCAGGCAATGGTTTTTTGCGAACATTGTGCGCTGATGAATTCAAACAGCTCGCTTGGATACTGAGGCCGGGCAGATGCATACTGCGCCGCATGAGCGGAAAAGTGATCCTTGAAAGTAACGTCAGTCGACAGAAGATTCAGCCATCTTGCATCAGGGCAATCCGATTTGACTGAAAGAACACTAGCGCATCGTATATACGGTTAGAGACGGTCTTCGGCGTAATTGAAGCACCGACAAATTGGTCATATTCATTTTCGCTACCAATAGTGGACCAACTGATTCGCAGGATATCCCGCATCGAACTACCGCTAAATTCTGTCATCCATTGGGACTGTATCAATTCCAACTGCCCAAACAGTGCATCGCTACTGATATCTTCAAGCACCCTCGCGGCAGCGATACGACCATACATATCAATGGCGATTAACAGATCCACTGTGCCATTGAAACCATCATCAGCAGAGGCCGGTATTGCGATTGCGAAGATCTCACCATCCCTGCGAGCGCGATAAGCAAGGCGATCACGACTAAGGCCGAGCAAGTCTAGATTCACCAGATCTGACTCTTCCTGTCGAGCAGGAATGAGGTAGCTATCCGTCAGGATATCGTTGTCAAAGGCTTCGTCAGTGAAGAGTTGTTGAAGATTGATCCGGTCATAGGCCTGTCTGCTGGCCATGGATTGTTCGTTGGTGAGGAGGTCTAGCAGATACACCACAGCGAATGCGGCAAGCGCCAGCACCAAAAGTTGCTGCAATGATGTTAGTTTGATGGCCTTCATCGACAGGTGACCTCCTGTCACTTCAGCTCTGTGGGTCTCCCTAGGCGGCCCCGGCAAGCACTGTCGCTAAAGCCAGGGCATCGGCAAGGCAGAGATCAGATATAGGCGGATATCGCTTCGATCAGGTCTATCACCGGCGCAGGGTAAACACCTAGTACCAGTAACAGCACGAACAGGATGCCAACGACGCCAAAAGCACTGGCGGTTTGTCCACTGCGATTGAAGACACCGCTCTCTGGCGCTGGTTCAAGCATGCGATAGATAACTCTAAGATAGTAATAGAGCCCAATACCGCTGCCGATGACCATGGCCGCCAAGAGCATCCACAGCGCGCCTTCCACACCAGCAAAAAACAGATAGAACTTACCGATAAAACCGACAGTCAACGGGATACCTGCCAATGACAGCATCATGGCCGTAAAAATTGCAGCCAGCACCGGCTGACGCCAGAACAAACCCTTGTAGTCATCAATCGAGTCATATTCCTTGCTGCTGTCTGAAACCATTGACGCTACCCCGAAAGTACCGAGGGACATGATCAAATAGGCCAGCAGATAGAAGGTAATCGCCTCAATGCCAATGCGTCCATCCACATAATAACTCGCGATAATAGCGATCAGGATGTAGCCCATATGGGCGATGGAGGAATAGGCCAGTAGCCGCTTCAGGTTTTGCTGCATCAGAGCCAATAGATTTCCGGCAAGGATTGAAGCTACCGCAATCAACGACAGAATTGTGAGAATGCCTTCGAACGCCAGCGCTTCCGACGCTTCCATAAAGCGTAGCAGGATGACGAACATGGCAGCCTTACCAATCGTGGCCAGATAGGTGGTTGCTGGCAGTGGCGAGCCCTCATAAACATCCGGCGTCCAGATATGAAACGGCGCCAGGGAAAGCTTGAATGCTATACCCGCGGTGATCATCAATAAGGCCACGATGGTAAAATCATTACCAAGGTCACCGCGACTGCTGTCAGCGAGATCGACCAGGCTGGAAAATGCGAGTGTGCCGGTCTGGGCATAGACCAGTGCCATACCAAACAGCAGAATCCCGGAGGCTGCCGCAGACAGCACCAGATACTTAACTGAGGCTTCCAATGGATGCTGTGCCGCTGATTTCGAATGGACTGTATAGGCCACCATGCCGTACAGCGACATGCTCATGGTTTCCAGACCAAGGATCGCGCTAACAAAATGATTGCTGCTTACCATTACCACAGCACCTACGGTGGCAACACCCAGTAGCAGATAATACTCTTCCCTGCTGTCATCCAAAGCCAGGAGATAGGGGTAACTCAAAATGGCGATAAACATGGCGCTGGCACATGTCACCACAGTGAAGAACAGGCTGTACTGGTCAATAATAAGTAGCGGCGTAACCTGCTGATTTGTCCCGGACATTAAAACGGCAGCGGCAATCGCCGCAACCAGGAGCCCGGTAATCGTAATAATTGCAGTCGTTGTGTAATCCCGCTTGATTCCAACGGCGGTCATGGCCACGACCACTGTGCCGGTCACCAGCAACAATGGTAGAAGAAGATAAATATCGGCTGCTGTAATGGTCATAGCGCACCCTGTAGCACAGCGACGGCTACTCCCTGTGTGCTGGTTAACAACTGAGTTAAGGCCGGTTCAGACATGTTCAGGAAAGACTGCGGGTACATTCCCATCCATATTAATCCGACCATCATCAAAGCGAAGTAGATCATTTCTCTACGGCTCAAATCGGTGAGATGACTATCATCAAAATCTGCATTGCGATACTCGCCCTGAAAAACTTTCTGCAGCACCCACAGTGAGTAAACAGAAGCGAGAATCAATCCAAATGCGGCCAGCACGGTCATCGTGATATTGGCCTGGAAAGCACCGATCAGAGCGAGAAATTCCCCAATGAAATTGCCAAGTCCCGGCATACCGAGTGCCGCAACCGAGAAGAAAATGGCGACCGCTGTCATACGCGGAACCTTGGGCCAGAAGCCGCCCATCTCCGACATATCGCGCGTGTGGATGCGATGCTGAAGGCCACCGGCCAGCATGAATAACGCCGCAGCGCTGAGCCCATGTGCCAGCATGGTCATGATGGCGCCTTGCAGCGCCTGCTCATTCCAGGCGTATATGCCAAGCGTGACGAAACCCATGTGGCTGACACTGGTGTAAGCAATCAGGCGCTTGATATCGGTTTGGGCGAAGGCCACTTTTGCACAGTAAAGAATACTGATTGCGGCCAGAGCCATGGCATAAGGCGCAAATGCCATTGATGCTTCGGGGAAAAGCGGCACCGTGAATCGAATCAATCCATACGCGCCAGTTTTCAGCAGAATACCTGCAAGGATCACACTACCCGCCGTTGGGGCCTGGCTGTGAGCATCAGGCAACCATGAGTGAAACGGTACGCTGGGTAACTTGGTGGCAAATGACAGGAAAAAGCCCAGCATGACCCACATACCCATGGAACCCGCAGTGCTGACATTCAACAGGTCATGATAGTTAAAGCTCAGCGACCCCTTCTGCACATAGTGAAAGTACGCCAATACCAGGATCGAAATCAGCATCAGCATGCCAGTCACCTGGGTGAAGATAAAAAACTTCATGGCAGCGTAGTGCTTATTCTCATGTCCCCAAATAGCAATGATGAGGTACATGGGAATCAACATAACTTCCCAGAAGAAGAAAAACAGGAACAGATCAAGCGCTGTAAACACGCCGAGAACGCCAGCCAGAGTCCAAAGCAGATTGAAGTAGAAGAAACCCGAGCGCTCTGTTATCTCACCCCATGCCGCCCCTATGGCAATGATGCCAAGAAATGCGGTGAGCATTAGCAACAGCACGCTGAGTCCGTCAGCTGCGAAGTAGAAAGAAATACCGAATCGAGGTATCCAATCTGCCTCAAAAGTAGCAACCCAGCCACCGGCATCGCCGGCACCGAGCAGGCTGAACATCAGCAGCAGGTCCAGGGTCACGGCAATCAGGGCAACCAGTCTTGGCATGGTTGGGCTGATGCGTTCAGAGAACCAGGCTACAAGGCCACCGACAAAAAGAATTGCGATGAGAGTCACTAGAATCATAGTAGAACTCCCAGGGTCACGATAATGACCAGTCCACCCACCAGGGTTAAGGCATACCAGCGCAGGGAACCCGTCTGTGTCTTAACGATCATGCCATTGGCTGCCTGAGAAAGCGTAACGATCAAGGCATAAAAGCTATCCACCAGGTCTTTGCGGTTGATTCGAGCCAGGAACAGGAACGGCGCAACAATCAATGCGTTATAGAGCGTGTCGAAACCCCATCCTCCTAACCAGAATTTATGCAGGCTTTGCGCCAGTCCACTGGACATGAGTTTCTCAACGGAGAAGGTCTTGGACATGAAGAATAAATAGCTTATTCCGATTCCTATTAGTGGGACGGCAATCATGATGCCATGAATAAGCCCACTCACATGGTGCTCATCATGGGCTTCCCCGTGACTAAACACAGCTTCAACCGGCACATGGATGAATCCGCCAACCAGCGCGAGAATCATCAGGATTATAAGAGGGCCATTCATGTGCCAGCCCCCTACTTCCCTGTCGACGTGATGTTCGACATTGCTTTCTCCAAAGAAAACAATGAAGAAGAGTCTGAATGTATAGATACCGGTGAAGAATGCACCGATAACGCCGCCGAGCCACAACCAGGTGCCAACGCCTTCGACGGCCAGTGCGCCCAAGAGTATTTCATCCTTGCTGAAGTAACCTGATGTAAACGGAAATGCGGTTAACGCCAGACTGCCTATCAGGAAGGAAGCGAAAGACACCGGCAGTGCTTTTCGCAGCGCGCCCATCTTAAAGATATTCTGCTCATGGTGCAGGCTAAGGATAACGGTACCTGAAGCCAGAAACAGCAGCGCCTTGAAGAAAGCGTGGGTCATCAGGTGAAATACAGAAGCAGACCATGCGCCAACACCAAGGCCGAGGAACATGTAGCCGATCTGGCTCACCGTCGAGTAGGCCAAAACTCGCTTGATGTCGGACTGGGTCATCGCTGTAAAGCCTGATATCAATAGCGTGGCGAGACCAATCCAGGCGACTAACAGTTGTACGGAAGGTGCCAATTCAAACAGTATGTGTGTCCGCGCAATCAGATACACACCTGCAGTTACCATCGTTGCGGCGTGTATCAAGGCGCTAATTGGCGTTGGTCCAGCCATGGCATCTGGTAGCCAAGTCTGAAGCGGTAGCTGTGCTGATTTGCCAACCGCACCGCCGAGAAGTAGAAGCGCGGCAGCAACAGCGTAGCCAGAGCCGATTTCCCACTCTCCTTCGGCAGCATGCATCAGATCCTGAATGTTCAATGTGCCGAGCTGGGCGAACAACAGGAACAGGCCGATGGCCATTGAGGTGTCACCTACCCGAGTAACAACAAACGCCTTGCGGGCAGCGTAGCCATTCGCAGGGTTGGTATACCAGAAACCAATAAGCAGGTAGCTGCAAAGACCAACACCTTCCCAACCCAGGTACAGCAGGACCAGGTTGTCGCCCAATACCAGCATCAGCATGGCGGCCACGAACAGGTTCATATAAGAGAAGAACCGGGCAAAGCTCGGATCATCGGCCATATAACCGGTGGCGTAGAGATGAATTAGAAAACCAACGCCAGTGATGACGAGCATCATGACGGTGGACAAACCGTCCAGATAAAAGGTAACGCCGGGGCTAAAGTTACCCACAGACATCCAGGTCCAGGCTTCATAGACGAAGTAATCTTCACCGGAACCAACGAATTCCATCGCGATCAGCGCTGCAACGGCAAACGAAAGACCAATGGAGCCCGCTCCAATGGGACCGGCTATCTGCTTTGGCAGAGTTCCGCCAGTGAGCACCAGGGCAAGGAAGCCCAGCAGTGGGAATGTTGGTAGTAACCAGATCAGTTCAAGCATCGTTACGGAATTCCCTATCCTATCCTTTCATCTCGCTCAGCACGCTGATATCAACAGTCTGATAGCGCCTGAACATTTGAATGATTAGACCAAGGCCAACGGCCACTTCGGCGGCAGCCAAGGTGAGAATCATGAGAAACATGACCTGCCCTTCGGCGTGTCCCCATCGGGTAGCCGCCACGATAAACGCCAGACCACTGGCATTAAGCATGACTTCCAATGACATCAGCACGAAGACTATGTTGCGCCGGGTTAGCACACCAATCAGGCCGAGACAGAACAATATGCCGGCCAATATCAGGCCGTGCTCTACGGGTATTGTTTCCATCGAATAATTCTCTTGTTCTCTTCCCTAGTTTCGATCTTGGTTTGTTACTTATTTCTTCGCCAGGTGGTATGCCGAAACGAGACCCGCCAGTAGCAGGATCGACGCCAATTCAACGGCAAGTACATAGGGACCAAACAGCAATGCGCTGACTTCCATCACCCCTACCCTGGTAATCGCCATGTCCTGATCGATTTGTGACATGACATTTAAAAACTGACCCAACAATAAAGCAGACATGATTCCTGGTGCCACGAACATGCGGGCGCTTAACCAGCTACGTTCCTGTTCTCGGGTGTGTTGTCCGAGATTCAGCATCATTATCACGAACAGGAACAATACCAATATTGCGCCTGCATATACGATGGCTTCCAATGCAGCTGCGAAAGGCGCACCGAGCACATAGAACACAACAGCCACCGCAAGCAGTGAAAGAATCAGGTAGAGCAAGGCGTGCACGATATTAGTCTGCACAATGACAGCAGCAGTTGATATCACCGCGATTGCGCCCGCCAGATAGAATAAGGTAATCACGGCATCAGGCTCCTGACATCCACAGGTTTCGCTTCATTCAAGGCTTCACCCTTATCCTTGCCTGCAATCTGTTTGCCGGCAACTCGGTAGAAGTTGTAATCGTGGTATTTGCCACAACCGTCGATTAGAAGGTCTTCTTTTTCCCAAACCATGTCCTGACGCACGTACTCCGCCATCTCGAAATCTGGGGTAAGTTGAATTGCGTTAGTTGGGCAGGCTTCTTCACAAAAGCCGCACATAATGCAGCGAGAAAAATTGATTCGGAAAAATTCGGGATACCAGCGGCCATCCTCCATTTCTCCTTTCTGCAAGGCAATACAGTCCACCGGGCAGGCAACGGCACAGAGGTTACAGGCGACACAACGCTCCTCGCCATCAGGATCACGGCTCAGGATGATGCGACCACGCCAGCGTGGGAACATATAGGGCTGCTGATCGGGATATTCAACCGTGTCAGCTTTGACAAACAGCTTCTTGAATACGCCCCAGAGCGTAACGACCTGGCTGATCAATGTATCTTTGACTAATGTAAACATCTTTCTACTTTGAAGCTCCCAAGCCCTAGGTACTCAAAATAATCGCACCTGTTACTAACAGGTTGATTAACGACAACGGCAGCAAGAAAAGCCAACCGTAACTCATTAGCTGGTCATAGCGAGGACGTGGAATCGCAGCTCTCAACAGAATAAAGAAAGCGATAAACACGCCAGACTTAAGTGCGAACCAGACGATTGGTGGCAGAAACGAAGGTCCCATCCAACCACCGAAAAACAAAACAGTGATTAATGAGGAAACCAGTACTAAACCAAGGTACTCACCCACGAAGAACATGCCGAATTTCATGCCGGAATACTCGGTGTGGTAGCCAGCGCAGATCTCTTGCTCCGCCTCGGGTATATCGAACGGTAGGCGATGACTTTCAGCCACACCTGCAATCAGGAAAATAACAAAGCCAATAAACTGGGGAATGACAAACCACATGCCTTCCTGGGCTTCTACGATTGTTCTCAGGTTGAAGCTTCCGGATAGAGCCACAACACCCAACAGGGAAATGCCCATGAATACTTCGTAGCTAACCATTTGTGCGGCGGCTCGCAAGCTTCCGAGCAGCGCATATTTGTTGTCCGAGGACAGGCCACCCAACATGACGCTATAGGCACCCAATGAGGCCATAGCCAAAATAAAAAGCACACCGATATTGGACTCGACAACACCTATATTTGGCCCAAACGGGATCACGGCAAAAGACAGTAGGATTACCGTCATAATGATTGCCGGTGCCAGCACGAAACTAAAGCGGTCCGCGAACGGCGGCACCCAGTCTTCCTTGGTAAAAATCTTTATCATGTCTGCCACAACCTGCAGCAAACCGAAAGGACCTACGCGGTTTGGCCCAAGACGTTCCTGCCAAAAACTAAGCAATCTGCGCTCAACCCAGATCAGCATTGCCGCAACGACAATAACAACTCCCAGGATAAGCCCTATTGTGAGACCTGACCCAACTTCTAAAGTCATCTTTAGTAGCTCTCCTCCAGCAAATCGCTCACAATCAACCCAGCAATGCCTCTGTCACCTGCACTGCTGTCTGACTTGGCTATTGCTACGCTACTGCCAAAGTCATTTGGATTCAGCTGCTCACCGCAATAAACAATGCAATTTCCCTCAGCAACCTGCTCACGGACACAGGCTATTGCTGTGGCTCCACCGTCGATCGTTACCGGCTGCCCTTGTTTGATCTCCAGGCGCTCAGCATCTGCTGGAGACAGTCCAACATAGGCATCTGTCATACGCGCCTGAATCGCGGAAGACTTGGCGCTTAACTCATCGCTGCCGAAAATTTGGAATGCCCAGGATAGGGCCAGCTGGTCGGCTGAGCTAGTCTCACTCAAAGCCGGCTCAAAAAAGCTGCCGGCATCGCTCTTTTCTGAAATGAGAAGAGTTCCAGTGTGCCCCTGTTTGAGCTCACCATTAACTTCTTCCTGGAACTTGCTAATAGACTGATTGGAGTTCCAGCTAGGTGCCCAGGTAGTGCCAAGTATCGAAGCATCCTTCATTGATGGCATACCTTCCATCGAGAAAGACATGACCGACTCGTCGTCAATGGGCTGCTTGGGTTCATGCACATTAAGGTTTGCGATCATCGCTGTTCGACCACTGTAACGATGCGACTGGCGCGGAATTTTTAGCCCAGCGGCGAACTGTGAAAGGTGTGGCACCAGATCGTCCAGATGACCGAAATCAGAAGCTTCTTCGCTACAGCGATTGATGATGGTGTTCACATCATCCTTACCGTCACTGAGCCATCTCCATGCAGGCATAGCACCAGTCCGGGTGCGGTGTACCTGAAAGCTTAGCTGTGCTCTGCCTTCATAGTTAACGTAGGTCGCCTCATGCTCCGAGAATGCAGTGACCGGGAGAACATAGTTTGCCTGGGCTGTCGTCGCGGTGGGCATTTGATCCAGCACGATAACGTTTTCTACCTTGGCCAGAGCTGCGTCCACATCTGCGGTTGCGGCTCGGCGGTATAGATCATTTTCCAGCACAACCAGTTTGTTGACTTCACCGGCTGCGCATTTTGAAAGGGCGACGCCGAGCTTGTGATCTACTTGAGTCAACATCTCGAGGCCCAACGTGTTGACCTCCGGTACGATCAGACAAAGATCGGTGGGCGTATCAGATTTGAGGGCTCTGGCAACATTGGCTGCAGCCTTGATTAATTCAGCTTCACCATTACTGGAGCCTGTGACGATCAACGGGCGTTTGGCCGACTTAAGCGCCTGACTAATAGTCTCAACCAGAGACTGCGCCGAATCGGACAGTCCAAGATCATCATTGCTTTGACCCGCAATCGCGTTGGCCACAGCGTAAGCTATTCGGGCCTGATCTGCATATGAACCCGTTGTGGTATCAACAGCAACGTCGTCCAGTCGTGTGGCCGCATTGCTTAGAATGAAAAGTGGGCTTCGATTGTGTTGAGCCAGTTCCCGAACGGCGGCATCTTGCCATCCTGGGATATTGTTTTCTGCTGCGAGTTCGCTAGCCTTATTACGAACACTTTGCCGCAGTGCCAAGGCGATCCGCGGCGCAGTATTAGTAACGTCTTCACCAACGATGAGCACGGCATCAGCTTTTTCAATATCGCGCACGCTAGGGATATTGAATGCACTGTCTCTGTGGAGCTGGAGCATCAGTTTGTTTGCATCGTGCTCGCGATCCGAGACGCCTGCATAAAAGTTATCGACTCCTACCAGGCAGCGCATTGCATAGTTGGACTCGTTGCTTGCCCGTGGTGAACCAATGGCGATTGCATCACCGCTCCTGAGATCAGTCAGAAGCTGCTGCACTTCCGCATCATTCAATTCGGAAAACTGGCCGTTGCTAACAACAGCAGGAGCATTAATGCGCTCCTCACTATTTACGTGGTCCCAGCCGAATCGGCCCCGGTCACAAAGGAAGTAGCCGTTAACCTCACTGTTATAGCGATTAACGATCCGTCTTAACGTACCGTAGCGTTCACCGGGTGTGGTGTTGCAACCAACGGAGCAGCCTACGCAAACGCTTGGAGCGGCTTGAAGGTCCCATTTCCTGGTGTAGTGTTCCGAGAACGGCTTATCTGTGAATACGCCTGTTGGACAAACTTCAACAAGATTGCCGCTAAATTCGCTTTCCAGCACGCCTTCTTCATGGCGGCCGAAATAAGTATGGTGGTGTGATGCCTGGGCCGAGAGGTCGGTGCCACCTGCATAGTCATCGTAATACCTGACGCAGCGGTAGCAAGTGATACAACGATTCATCTCATGATTGATGAATGGACCGAGATACTGATTGCGATGAGTAACTTTCTTTTTGTCATAGCGCCGGTAGTTGTGGCCAGACATCAAGGTCATATCCTGAAGGTGACACTCGCCCCCTTCTTCACAAACCGGGCAATCATGAGGATGGCTAATCATCAGACTTTCGATTACGCGCTCTCGCATGTCATGAGCCTGTTCGTCATCAATAGAGATGATGGCGCCATCTGTCGCAGGCGTCATACAGGCCATTACAATGGTACCTGTCTCATCGTTTTCATCTCGGTACTGTTTGACCGCGCACTGACGACACGCACCCACTGAGCCCATGCATGGATGCCAACAGAAATAAGGAAGGTCCAGCCCTTGAGACAGACATTCCTGCAATAGATTGTTATTGGGATCTACTTCGTACTCTTTCCCATCTATAACAATTTTTGCCATCTAATACTCCAGCCCTTCTGATCAATTAGTGCTTGTAAGGGCAACGTTTCTGCTTAATATGGGCTTTAAAGTCATCTTCAAAGTACTTTAAGCCGCTTCCTAAAGGTGCAGTCGCACCAGGTGCCAGGGCGCAAAATGTTCGACCCGGCCCCATGTAATCAACATGCTCGCGCAGTATCTGCAAATCCTTTTCGCTCCCGCGGCCTTCCTCAAATTCGCGAAAAATTGTGTCTACCCATGGCAGACCATCGCGACAGGGTGTACAGAATCCGCAGGACTCATGGGCGAAAAATTTCATCAGATTACCAACCATGCCCACAGGGCAAGTCTGGTCATCGAGAATTATCATGGTGCCAGTAGCCAAACGACTTCCGACTTTAGCGATTTCGTCATAATCCAGAGCAATATCAAGATGTTCTGGCAGCATGAAATCAGTAGACCCACCACCCGGTAAAAATGCCTTGAGCCCGAGCCCATCCTGCATCCCACCAGCTTTTCCTTCCAGCAACTCGCGAATGCTTACACCAAGCGGCATTTCCCAGCATCCAGGATTCTTAACCCGGCCGCTCACACCAAACAACTTGGTACCAGCGTCGGCACCCTGCCCCAGCCCTTTGTACCAGTCGATACCATAGGTCAGAATGCCCGGCAGATTACAAATCGTCTCAACATTGTTGACGATGGTTGGCTTACCCCATAGCCCACTCACTTGCGGAAATGGTGGCTTCGCCCGGGGATTAGCGCGCTTACCTTCGAGCGCGTTAAGCAATGCGGTCTCTTCTCCGCAAATGTAGCGACCGGCACTGGTATGCAAAATAATATCCAGGTCGAAACCTGTATTCAGTATGTTCTTGCCAAGATAGCCTTTGTCATAAGCTTCGGCGATTGCGTTCTTCAGCGTTCGCACAGAGGTAGTATATTCACCGCGTAAGAAAATATAGGCTTTGCTGGCACCGATTGTGTAGGCAGCAATGATCATGCCTTCCAGCAATAAATGCGGATCGCCTTCCATGAGCAAACGATCCTTGAAAGTGCCAGGCTCCATTTCGTCAGCATTCACCACTAAATACTTCTGCTCTGGTGAGTTTTCGCCTTGCGGGACAAAACTCCACTTCAGACCAGTGGGAAATCCCGCCCCGCCACGACCCTTTAGACCTGATCCTTTGATCGTGTCTAAAACATCATTGGCGCTCAGTCCACCTGCGATCTTGTGAACCGACTGGTAGCCATCATTTGCCTCGTAAGCCGCTATTTCCAGCGGTGGACGGGACATATCGATATTCTTTGTTAACGGATTTGAAACCAACTTTCTATCCAGTTCCTGATATCAAATGCTTAAACTTCAAGCAGACTTGTTACGGTATTGTGTGATGATTTCATCGACCTTCTCGGGCGTGAGATTGCGATGTAGATCGTCACCTACCATCATCACCGGCGCATTGTCGCAATCACCCAGACAGGGCACCGGAATAAAAGTAAATTCATCGTCTTCAGTGGTTTGACCAAAGTCGATATCCAGCTTTTTGGAAATGTGGTCCTTGATGTCGTCACAGCGACATATCCAGCAACTCACGCTGTTGCAGAACAGAATCACGTTTTTTCCAACGGGCTGGCGGTAAACCAGGTTAAAGAAGGTTGCCACCCCCTCAAGATCTGCCGCCGACAAGTCCAGGTAGTCAGCGATAGCTAGCAACGATTCATCAGACACCCACCCCTGATACTTCTGCACAATTTTAAGTGCTTCCAGACCTACCGCCTGGTTATCAGGGTACAGCGTCTTTTCGTGCTCGATTTCAGCTATCTCTTCTTCGGTTAGCTGTCTGGCACGGTTTTTGGTGCTGGCAATTACTTGGGTGCTCATGTTTCTTTAATCTGGTCTCTAGAACTGGGTTCTTGGCTAAACAAGCTGCTTATCTATCCAATTATCTATCTAACTATTTACCTGCCTGCCTACTTACCTATCCACATCCGCCATTACAAAGTCGATGCTGGCAATGATTGCGATCAAATCCGCCACCATAAAGCCGCGGCTAATCTCCGGGATCATCTGCAGATGCGCAAAGGATGGTGTTCGAATTCTGGTGCGATAAGAGTTAGTACTGCCATCGCTCACCAGGTAGTAGCTGTTAATGCCCTTGGTCGCCTCTACCGCCACAGTAACCTCTTCTGGCGGGATAACAGGTCCCCAACTCACGCTGAGGAAGTGATTAATCAGCGTTTCAATGTCCTGCATGGTCTTTTCTTTGCGCGGAGGAGTAGTCAGCGGATGGTCGGCCTTGTAATCGCCAGACGGCATATTATCCACGCACTGCTTGATGATACGCAGGCTCTGGCGCATTTCCTCTACTCGAATGGCACAGCGGTCGTAACAATCGCCGTTCACTGCGATAGGCACGTCGAAATCGAAGTTTTCATAGCCACTGTAAGGGCGCTGTTTGCGGAAATCCCACTCGAGGCCAGTGGCACGCAGTCCCGGGCCTGTGACCGCCCAGTCATAGGCCTTTTGAGTATCATAAGCACCTATGCCTTGGGTACGACGCTTCACGATGCCGTTATTCATCACCATCTGGTCATATTCATCAAGACGCGGCGGCATGAAGTCCAGCAGCTCTTTGACCCGGGTTTCCCAGCCGTTGGGCAAGTCCTGGGCGACACCACCGATGCGAAACCAGCCCGGATGCATGCGCGCACCGCAGATAGATTCGATAATATTGAAGATGCGCTCACGCTCTACAAACATGTAGAAAATTGGAGACAACTGCCCTACATCCTGCGCAAAAGTGCCGTAAAACAACAAGTGGCTGCAGATTCGAAACATCTCCGACAACATGATGCGAATCGTCTTCACCCGCTCAGGCACCTCAATGCCAGCCATCTTCTCAACCGCCATGACATAAGGCAGGTTGTTCATGACGCCACCGAGGTAATCGATGCGGTCTGTGTATGGTATGAAGGTGTGCCAGGACTGACGTTCACCCATCTTCTCGGCGCCACGGTGGTGGTAGCCAATGTCCGGGACCGCATCAACCAGAATCTCACCATCCAGCTGCAGCGCGATACGGAAGGCACCGTGCACGGATGGATGATTAGGACCCAGGTTCAGAAACATGAATTCGGACGTGTCCGATTTGTGCTTCATCCCCCATTCTTCTGGTTTGAAGAGCAAGGCTTCCTGCTCAAACGCCTCCTGGTCATCGTCAAGCGAGAACGGCTCCATCTCCGTGGCCCGGGCAGGATGTTCCTTGCGCAGGGCATGCCCTTCCCAGGTGGGGGGCAAAACAATTCGGTAGAGATTGGGATGGCCTTCGAACACGATACCAAACATGTCCCAGGTCTCGCGCTCGTACCAGTTGGCACTGGGCCACAGGTCGATAACGGTGGGAAGCTTCAAATCGGCGTCCTGCAAGGGAACCTTGACCCGGACATCGCAGTTACCGCTGAACGACATCAGATGGTAGACGACCGTAAATTCCGCAGCCGGCTGGCCGTCGCGGTGCACCCTGACCCGCTCATCGATGCCCGTGACATCGAACAGCATCTCGAAGCGAGGCGATGAATCATCGCGCAGGCTCTTGAGCAGCGCCTTGATATCTTTGCGGTCGACCCAAAAGGTGGGCATGCCGTCGCAAGTGGGCTGAACCGCCAAAATGCGGTCACCAAAATCCCGCAGCACTTGAGTCACAAGGGCATTATCGGTCGCTGCTGCTGGCTTGCTGATCTGGGCGCTTTCCATCATTAATTACTTGAATAAAGAGTTATATCTATTTGATTTTTTTATCAAACCTGATCCGGAGTTCGCAACTCTGTGGCGGCGATTCGCTCATCGTGGCGCACCTCGCGCTGCACCGGATTGGCCTCACGCTGGATAATGCCCTGGTCGTTAATGACCCAGCTTAACGGTCGACGCTGACGCCCAATAGACTCTTGCAGCAGGATTAGGCCCTGCAACAGCGCTTCAGGCCGCGGTGGGCACCCAGACACGTAAACATCTACGGGCAGGAATTTGTCCACACCCTGCACCACCGAGTAAATGTCGTACATACCGCCGGAATTGGCGCAGGATCCCATGGAAATCACCCACTTGGGTTCGAGCAACTGATCGTAAAGAAGGCGCACAACAGGAGCCATTTTGCGAAATACAGTACCGGCAATCACGATCATGTCAGCCTGCCGAGGTGTGCCTCGAATCACTTCAGCCCCAAAACGAGCCAGGTCATGACGCGCGGTAAACGCAGTCGCCATCTCCACGTAACAACAGGAAAGTCCGAAGTTAAAGGGCCAGATAGAATTCTTACGGCCCCAGGACACCATATCTTCCAACTTGGCCATCATGACGTTTTGACGAATGAAATCGTCAACGGCATTACCGCCAGGTTGCGGAGAAGCGGCCTGGTCAGCGCGCTGAAGTTCCCAATTCATAGCTTGAATGCCTTTCTGTTAACGACGCCGCCTGGTCCTTTCATCTCGCTAAGCTCGC
>CALKNV010000059.1 GCA_938091935.1 uncultured Pseudomonadales bacterium | reverse complement strand
CTCCCGGCGCGGCGATGGCGGCGCGGTCGGTTACTGATTAGGAGCGCTGAGATGTATGCAAGAGTGACGGCCCCACTCAATGGTTCTGGTGTGGTAGTTGCTCTTGCGCTACTCCTGCTTGTCATCGTGCCTGCAAGTGTTGCCCAGATAATGTCTGATGAAGAACGATTTATCGGTGACTATGAGTTAGTCAGCTACTTCACCTTTCCCGAGCAGGGTCCCGCCAGAGACATGCATTACATCGGCCGGCTCAGCTACGATAAGTTTGGCAACATGTCCGGCCTGGGCATGCCTATCGATTTACCCCAAAAAGAGGCGGCATCCCAGCCAGGCGACGAGCGCGTAATAGGCGGATTCGCCTATTGGGGACGCGTTAGCATCGATAGCGAAAATCGCATAGTTACTCACCACGTAGAAGGCTCTCCTATGGTGCCGCGCTGGGTCGGTGGCGACAATGTTCGCCACTACGAATTTGATCGTGATTTGCTCAGGCTGTCTTTAAAGAATCCCGAGGGTCGCATTACGGCCACTCTCACCTGGCGTCGTTTACAGTAAAAAAACTAGTAGATTCGACAACCGATCTGAGAGGCACGCAAGGCCAAGACAGGAACTGACTCATGACTCTCACCACAAACACCCGCGGCGTAAACAGCCACAGGAGACTCTCTTAATGACGGGTATCCCGGGTGAACTTGCTCAACGCTTGCGACGGGAAATCAAGGGCGAAGTTCTATTGGACGACTTCAGCCGGGGGCGGTACAGCACGGACGCGTCAATCTATCAGCTCATGCCTCTCGGGGTAGTCATCCCGGAAGATGATCATGATGTGGAGGTTGCTGTGCAGCTTGCTGCAGAAGCCGGTATCCCGGTGTTGCCGCGCGGTAGCGGTACCTCCCAGAACGGACAGGCCATTGGTGAAGCCCTGCTAATAGACAGCACTCGCCATCTCAACAAAATTCTCGACTTCAAACCGGAAGCACAGACAGTTTGCGTGCAGCCGGGTCTGGTGTTGGATCATTTAAATCGCTTTCTCAAACCCCACGGTATGTTTTATCCGGTGGATGTCTCCACCGCCAACCGAGCGACGCTCGGTGGTATGACAGGCAACAACAGCTGCGGTGCGCGCTCAATTCGCTACGGCAATATGGTCCACAATGTACGCGCAGTAGAAGCACTGCTCGCCGACGGCAGCAAAGTGCATTTTGGCAAACTCAATGGTTCGACGCCGCAGCCTGCAGTGCCAGAGCAGTTGCTCAATAGCCTTTTGTCGCTTGGCCACAGAGAGGCCTCGGTAATCGCCGCGCGCTTTCCGGACCTATTGCGTCGAGTCGGGGGGTACAACATCAACGTGCTTACTGAGAAGCAACCCAATCTCGGTCAGCTACTGGTTGGCTCCGAGGGGACCCTAGGGTTTTTCCAGCGCTTACACCTTGATGTGCAGCCATTGCCATCTCACAAGGTGCTCGGAGTGTGCCACTTCCCCACTTTTTATGCGGCAATGGAAAGCACGCAACACATCGTAAAGCTGGGTCCAGCGGCGGTAGAACTGGTGGATCGAACTATGATCGACCTGGCGCGTGATATCCCTATATTCGCACCGACTGTGAATCGCTTTGTGCAGGGCGAACCGCAAGCTTTGCTGCTGGTGGAGTTTGCTGGGGCTGACCGCGCCGAGCAGCTCCACTCCTTGCAGCAGCTGATAGAACTAATGGGCGACCTGGGCTTTCCCAATGCCGTGGTAGAGGCCACCGACAACGAGTTTCAGCATGCTGTGTGGGAGGTTCGTAAGTCTGGCCTCAACATCATGATGTCCATGAAAGGGGACGGTAAACCGGTTTCGTTCATCGAAGACTGTGCCGTGCGGCTGGAGGACCTGGCGGAATATACGCGTCGGCTCACGGAGATTTTTGAAAAACATGGGACCAGTGGAACCTTCTATGCCCATGCTTCTGTCGGCTGCCTGCACGTGCGGCCCATACTCAATATGAAGGAGCAGGAGGGCGCCAGCCAGATGCGCGCGATTGTTGAAGAAACACTAGAAGTGGTGCGCGAGTACAAGGGCTCACACTCTGGCGAGCATGGCGACGGCATTTCCCGTTCAGAATTCCATGAGGCGATGTTTGGCGCACGTATGGTGAAGAATTTCGAGGAAGTAAAACAGTTATTCGACCCACAGGGAACGTTTAATCCGGGCAAGATCGTCAATCCCCACAGGATGGATGATCGTCAAATCATGCGCTTTCAGCCGGGTTATGGGCCGATTGCTATTGATACCCAGCTGGATTGGTCAGAATGGCAGGGCTTCGATCGCGCTGTAGAAATGTGTAATAACAATGGTGCCTGCCGTAAAGCCCAGGTTGGCACCATGTGTCCTTCCTATCGTGTTACTGGTGACGAACAGCACCTGACCCGCGGTCGCGCCAACACGCTGCGCCTGGCGATCACTGGCCAACTGGGAGAGGATGCGTTCACATCTGATGCCCTGTACGACACCATGGATCTCTGCGTTGGCTGCAAGGGTTGTAAGCGGGAATGCCCAACCGGCGTCGATATGGCCAAGATGAAGACTGAGTTCCTGTATCACTATCGCAGCCGACATGGTTTGCCGCTGCGAGAGAGACTGTTCGCCTATCTGCCCCGTTATGCCCACCGCTTGAAGAGTGCTGCCTTTCTGATGAATCTGCGCGATCGAGTACCCGCTATTGCGAAACTCTCAGAGAAGCTGTTGGGATTAACGGCACAGCGTAAACTCCCGACCTGGCGCAAGGATCATTTCAAACCCATCGTTGAAGATGCGGTGGTCGCAGCAGACGAGAAAGAAGTCGTGCTGCTGGTAGACACTTTTAATGGCTGTTTTGAAACTGAGAATGCCATCGCGGCCATGGCGGTTCTCTCGGCGGCGGGCTATCACGTCCATTGCCCTTCAGCAGATGATCACAAGCGGCCACTGTGTTGTGGCCGCACTTTCTTTAGCGCCGGCCTGTTGGATGAAGCTAGAGTTGAGGCGCAACGCACACTTGAAGCTCTGGCACCTTTTGTTGCCCGTGGGGTCCCGGTAGTGGGGCTGGAACCGTCATGCTTGCTCACGCTTCGCGACGAATACCGGGCCTTGTTTCCCGGTGAGGAAGCGTCAGCGCTAGCTGATAATGCCTTCCTGTTTGAAGAATTCCTGCTGCACGAGCATCAGGCCGGTCGCTTACCGCTGGCACTCAAGTCGCTGCCACAGAAGCAGGCACTCGTGCACGGGCATTGTCACCAGAAAGCGTTTGCAGTGATGGGGGCGGTTCGTCAGGTGCTGGAACTCATTCCTGACTTGAATGTTGAGCTGATAGAGTCTTCCTGCTGTGGCATGGCCGGTTCCTTCGGCTATGAAGCTGAACACTATGACACCAGCATGGCGATGGCCAATCTCAGCCTGATTCCCGCGATTGCAGAGGCGAATGCGGAGACGCTCATTGTGGCGGACGGCACCAGTTGCCGTAGTCAGATTCAACACGGTAGCGGGCGCGAGGCACTGCATGTCGCTCGTGTTTTACAGATGGCGCTGGACGTTCATTAACTCTAAGGCAACCGGGGGAAACCCAATGGCCAGGGTAATCAGATTAGGGGTAGTCTCACTGTCGAAATTGCTGGCGCTAATGATGGCTAGCCTGGGATTTATAGTGGGCATAATTTACAGCGTGGGCGGTTTTTTATTCGAGTTAAGCGCTGGCACACTCAACGCGGGCACGGCTCTCGCGTTTCTCGCGCTGCTTGGCATGCCTCTGCTGTTTGCTCTGACAGGCTGCCTGGCTGGGCTGGTGCTCGCGCCCCTATACAATCTATTGGCGCGATTCGGCTTTGGTCTCGAGCTAGAGTTGGACACTGACTGAAACAGGTTCCCCTCACGCCTTATCCCCTAATAAACAAATGCGGAGCTGATTGGATTCACATGGAGAGAGTCTTGATCACCGGCAGCGCCGGTCACCTCGGTGAGGCCTTGGCCTGGACTCTGGCCAGACAAGGTAAATCGGTAATCGGCATAGATATTAAAGCCTCGCCGTACACCACCCATCTTGGCTCTGTCACAGATGTTGAGCTGATTACTGAGGCCATGGATGGAGTGGATACCGTATTCCATGTTGCGACTTTACATAAACCCCATGTGGTCACCCACAGCAAGCAGGAATTCATTGATACCAATGTAAGTGGTACTCAGACGCTGCTTAACGCAGCTGCCGCGCAGGGCGTCGCGGCCTTCATCTTCACCAGCACCACCAGTGTTTATGGCCATGCCATGCAGCCTGAAGAAAACGGTCCCGCTGCCTGGGTCACGGAACAACTGGTTCCAGTGGCCAAGAACATTTACGGCGCGACCAAGTTGGCGGCGGAAAGCCTGTGCAGATTGCAACACGAGCAGCATGGACTGCCCTGCGTGGTGTTGCGAACCTCAAGGTTTTTTCCGGAAGAAGATGACAAGGCGTCGATTCGCGATCCGTTCAGTAATGCGAACGCCAAGGCCAATGAGTTTTTGAATCGCCGGGTTGATCTTGAAGATGTGGTCAATGCGCATCTTTGTGCAGCGGAGAAGGCAGGGGAAGTGGGTTTTGGCACTTATATTATCAGCGCCACGTCACCCTTCACGCGGCAGGACCTGACTGAATTGCATCGCCATGCTCCAGAAGTGGTGGCGGGTTACTATCCGGACTTCGACTTAATCTATCAGCGGCTGGGTTGGAGAATGTTTGAACACATGGATAGGGTTTACGTGAATGCTTTGGCAAGGCAGGAATTGGCCTGGCAGCCGCGCTTCAATTTTCGCGCGGTTCTGGATGCGATGGAGGGGACAGGAACCATGCCCGAGTCAGAAGTTTCCAAGTTTGTTGGCAGCAAAGGCTATCACGATGAACAATTCGAAGATGGGCCGTTTCCGGTCTGAGTTTCAGTAAAGCAAACTGCAAGAATTGCGTTAGACACCTGGCTGTCTCGAAAAACCGAAGACAGCTTTGTATTCAATGCTTCAAATAAGGCCAGTTCCCCACAGCACGCAAACCGTCGCGAAAGACACCAGGCCACCTACCAGGGTGGCACCACCGTAGCTAAATACCGCATCGGTCACGCTAAGTTTCGACAGCGACGTACACACCCAGAAGTAACTGCTATTCACGTACTTGATAATCACGGAGCCGCTTGCGCCTGCAAGCATGGCTGCCTCTGGAGACAGGTTCAGGCTACCCAGCATGGGCGCGACCAATGAGGCTGCGGTGATCACCCCAACCGTCGTAGAGCCGGTAATCATGTTACCGATAATGCCGATGACGAAGGGCAGCAAAATAGCAGGCAAACCATAGTCACTAAAAAACGTGGCGATAAAATCCACTGCCGGCGTGCCCCTGAGGATTGCACTCAGAGAGCCGCCGAGGCCCGTGACCACCAGGATCATGGCCGAGGTCTTCAGTGCTGCCTCGACCCAGGCATCCCGTGCCTTCTCCCTGTCATCCTGACTCTTGATGTTGCGATAAGCCAGCCAAACGCCTACGGACAAGGCCATCACCGGCCAGCCAAGGTAAAGGAATATCGTGCGCAGTATATGACCCTCAGGGAAGGTCAGGGTAACCACGCTCTGGGTACCGATCAGTATGATAGGGATTACTATCGGCATGTAGGAACTGAGTGTACTGGGAAGTTCTGATGGGCCGTCGCTATCGAGATCATCGATGGTTATGCCTTCGAATTCATCGCTGGGCGGGGTGTCGATGCGCGGACCCGCAAACAGCGTCCCCCATGCCCAACAAGCCAGGGAACCAAACAGACAGGCAATACTGCCGTAGATAATGGTTTTGCCAATATCGGCCCCTACTAGCGCCGCCGCCGCGAGTGGGCCGGGCGTCGGGGGCACGATAGCGTGGGTGAGTTGCAGCGCGCCGACCAGGCCTGTAGACATGACGGCGATACTGACGCCCATGGTTCTTGCGGCCGAATGCACCAATGGGTTCAGGATTACATAGGCCACATCAGAGAAGATCGCGACACCGATAATAAAGCCAGTGAGGGTCAGGGCCAGTGGCATGCGCTGCGAGCCCACCAGGTTGACCATGGAGCGGGTGATGACCTGAATTGCGCCAGTGTGTTTCAGCGCCTCTGCGATGATAGAACCCAGTACGATGACAACGCCTATGGACCCGAGGGTATTGCCGAAGCCGTTCTCAAAGGCATCTATGAAATTGTTCTGCTGAATGCCTGGCAGAATACCAAACAGCAGGATGGGGATAAGCAGGGCAAAGAATACATGCCACTTCCATTTCGCAATCAGGAATAGCAGGAGGAAGATGACGGCAGAGAAACCCAATAAGGATATTGCCGCACTGGTATTTACCGCGGTGGCCGGGTCCATGAAGACTCCCTTTATTATTATTTGAAACTAATCGACTGCGCCGCGAGCGGCACGAAATTCTCAGCTGCTTATCAGCGCTTCCATTGCTTGCTGCACGCCGCTCGATTGATGCGGCACTTCTCCTAGCTTGAGTCCCATCTCTACCCCGCTAAGAGTCCCCATCAGCATGAGTTCGTTGAAGTCGCCCAGGTGACCAATGCGAAACACCATCCCTTTGAGTCGCCCCAGGCCAGTGCCCAGGGACATATTGAATCGGTTCAGGATATTTTCACGCAGTTCGTCGGCATCGTAGCCCTCTGGCATCATCACCGCGGTAGTTGAGTTGCAGAATTCATCGGGGTTCAGGCAGACGTTTTCTAGCTCCCAGCCTGCCAGTGCGGCACGGGTAGCAGCAGCAAAGCGGGAGTGCCGGGCAAAAACATTATCAAGCCCCTCACGATGGAGCAGATTCAAGGCTTCATCGAGACCGTAGAGCAAGTTGGTGCTTGGCGTGTAAGGGAAGGAGCCGCGCTGGTTCTGTTCCAGCATGGCATCCCAGCGCCAGTAAGAGTGCAAACTCTGGCTATCTACCGCGCGTTCCAGCGCGAGTTCACTTACCGCATTGAAACTAAGTCCTGGTGGCAACATCAGCCCTTTCTGGGATGCACTGACGGTGACGTCTACGCCCCAGTCGTCATGCAAATACTCAGTGCAGGCAAGGGAAGAAACCGCGTCAACCATAAGCAGAGCTGGGTGCCGGGCAGCATCCATGGCCTGGCGAATCTCGCCAATTCTGCTGGTGACCCCGGTTGAGGTCTCGGTATGAACGGCGAGCACTGCCTTGATTTCGTGTTTGCTGTCCTCGGTAAGCTTTTCCTGGACTAGCGCGGGGTCTATGCCGTGACGCCAGTCGCCCGGCATCCACAGGATGTGCAGACCCAGTTTCTCAGCCACATCTTTCCACAGGGTAGCGAAGTGGCCAGTCTCAAAAGCGAGCACTTTGTCACCAGGCGACAGACAATTAAGCAGGGCACATTCCCAACCGCCGGTTCCAGATGCAGGGTAAATAAAAACATGGGACTGGGTATTAAAGACGGGTTTCAGTTTTTCCAGAATGCCCTGGGTCAAGGCTGGAAAATCAGGGCCGCGATGATCAATAACAGGTTTGGCCATGGCCTGTAGCACGCTATCAGGCACATTAGAAGGGCCCGGTATCTGCAGGAAATGGCGGCCAGCCTTATAGTTAGAATTGGAACTCATGCAAAAGTCGTGCTCTTTGTCAGTTTCAGTCTATTCGATCCTGAATGCTACTCACCGGGGCGGTATTCGCGTTCCAGATTGGCTTCAATATCGTTGCGGTAAAACAGGACATCTCTGAATTCACCGTTCGCATACATTTCAGCCTGGTCATCAAAATGGGGTGAGTCAGGATCGCTCTGCAGGCCACCCACAGTGATTGCCTTGGCGCGCAGCGGGCTGCCGAATTCCACTACAGCTACAAAACTGTTACCGCTCGTGCCGTACATTCGTCTGGTACCTGGGTAGGTGCGGGCACCAAAGGAGGCCAGGGCGCCCCACCTGCCGGACCCAAAACCAACCGGCAGGCTGGCCTCATCGTCATTAAAGTCCTGCACCAGGTCTCCGGTAATCCTTTGATAACGATTGATCTCACCCCAGGGCACCTGCCAGGAACCAAAGTCTTGAGTGAGTGTCTCTGCCGCTGCGGTCAGGGCGCTGAGCAGTTGGTCTGGTGTAGCATTGTTGACCATGTATTCATAAATATTGATGTTTTGCGTGTTCGCTTCGGCACGGACGGCATCCATCAGGTTTTGCGCCCAGTACACTGCCAGAGAAGTCTCAACAGAATCGGCGCTGGTTCGGGTATCCCAATCCCGGAGCAAGTCGATGTACTCAATGGCGTCAGCGGTAATCGTGCTTTCAAGCACTATGCTGTTACCGTTGTCGTCAACGATGCTCGGGCTGTCCACCGCGGTAATCAGCAAGAGGTTAGGAATCAGTTCTTCGAAGAAAGGTAGTGCCGGGTCATAGGCGGCTTCGATCAGAGAGTCCAGGGTGAAATCGGATTTTCCTTCAAGCACCCTGACTGCATGCACGCCGCGCGGGTTTTCAGGATTATTAGCCATGTATACCGGGTAGTCTGCAGGATTCGGGCTATTGCCGGGGCCTGCAGCGTTGAAAGGGGTGTTGTTGGTATTCTGAATCCAACCGCTGTCTGGGTTGAACACCGAAATCATCTCGGTGACAGCGTGCAGCGGCCCCCAGTCTGTGGCCGGATTGCTGCCATCCAATGGGCTATTCCAGTCGAAACTGGGATCACGCTGCGGGATGAAGTTACCGTGCCAGTAGGCAATATTGCCGTCGCTATCTGCGTACACAGTATTGTTGGACGAGTTTGTGCGCAACTCCATGGTCGCTGCAAACTCATCGTAATCTTTTGCCTTGGTGCGCCCATAGGATTGGGACAGCGCTTTGATTGGCTCTTGCATCAGGCTGATGGAAACCCATTGGCCGTCGTCTTCCCTGATGATCGGGCCGTGGTGGCTGTAGTAGGCTGTCACTTCGATCTCAGCCATGTCATCACCATCTTTATAGGGTAGGGTGATGACTCTCTCTTCCAGGCGGCGCAGACCGTCACCATACTCATAGTAGTAGCCGTCATCCTGCTGCACGATGGTTTCCAGATATTCATCGATGGCGTCGGCGCGACTCGAGGTATGCATCCAGCCTGTGTTCTCATTAAAGCCCTGGTAAATAAAGAATTGCCCCCAGGTCACTGCACCGTAGGCGTTTAATCCTTCTTCGCTCACCATATGCAGTTCGGAGCGGAAGAAAAAAGAAGTGTGTGGGTTAATCAGGAACAGCGCGTTACCGTTGGCCGTGTTCTCTGGCGCGATGGAAAATCCATTTGACCCTCTGGGTTCACCATCGAACGGGGCTTCTGCGACGGCAACCATTGAGCCAGGGTCATAGAAATCCCGCAGGCGGTTAATATTCACTCTCTCAATATCGCCACCAATACTGCCCTCTGAAAAGCTCAGTGCCATCCATGGTTCAAATTTCTTGATGACTCGGGGTTCTATGTTCGGGTGGGTGTGCAGGTAGTAATTAAGACCATCGGCGAAGGCGTCCATCAACTCCTTCAGCCAGCGCGGGCTGGCGTCATACTGATTTTGCATATCGACAGGATCGATAAACAGTTTCATGCGGAGGTCGCGATAGATTTGACTCTCTCCTTCGGCCTCAGCAAGACGTCCCATGGCATTGATGTAATTAGTTTCGAGTCGGTAAAAGTCGTCCTCAGCCTGGGCATAGAGGGTACCGAACACGGTGTCTGCATCGCTAACCCCATAGATATGCGGTATGCCCCAGCGGTCGCGCAGGATTGTTACGTTGTCAGCGGTTGCTTCCCAACGCGTTATTTCCTCTGCCGTAAACGGGGATGCTGTTGCAGCCACTTCCGTGACTGGGCTTGCGGTTTCTTCAGGCGCGGTGGATTCCTGGCTGCAGGCAATCAGTAAACTGCTCAACAAGCCGATGACCAGTGCGTTTCTTAGCTGCATGGCTTTCTCTTTCATCACACCCTCCAAGCTGGGTATTTGTTGTTCTAATCAGTTATTTTGACGCCATTGACCCAGGTCTCATGTACCTGTGTCTGCCAAAGTTCAGTGGGCGAAACTGCCAATATATCCCGGTCCAGAATGATGAAGTCAGCCTTCTTACCTGGTTCCAGAGAACCTAGTTCATCTTCCTGATGCCCGGCGTAGGCTGCATCAATGGTGAAGCTGGCCAGTGCTTCTACTAGTGTCATGTTTTCTTCCGAGTACCAGCCGCCCGGCGGTTCGTTTTGCTGATCCTGGCGAGTCACCGAGGCATGCAATCCATAAAAAGGGTTGGGGTGTTCAACCGGAAAATCTGAACCGTTGGCTATGCGTGCGCCAGTCTCTAGCAGCTTGCGCCAGGCATAGGCTCCCTGGATTCGCACCGGCCCGAGCCGGTCTTCAGCCATATTTTTGTCACTGGTGGCGTGGGTCGCCTGCATCGAGGGAACGACCCCCAACTCAGCAAAGCGCAGGATATCTTCGTAGCGCAGGATCTGGGCATGTTCCACCCGGTGACGCCGATCTCTTGAATTGGTTTCAAGAATGAGTTGTTCATAATTATCCAGCACGCGCATATTGGCGTCATCGCCAATAGCATGGGTGTTAACCTGGAAACCAGAGTTCATCGCGGCGCGCATCAAGAACTCCAGGCGCTCGTCGTTGTAACGCAGCAGACCGCGATTGCCCGGTTCATCATGGTAGTCTTCAATCAGCGCAGCACCACGGCTGCCCAGTGCGCCATCGGCGACAACTTTTACGCTCTCAATGGCGAAGGTCAAATCATCACTCTCGAAAAAGCCCTCGTCGAGGCGGTCCTGGTACAGCGGATCACCTGCGGAAATCATGGCGTACACACGAATCGGCAGGGGTGCCTCTGCGACCAGCTCCTTGTAGGCTGCAATGGTGCTGCTACCAATGCCGGCATCGTGCACGCTGGTAATACCGTAGGTTGCCAGCGATTTCATCGAGGCTGTTAGTGCGATTTTCTCTTCTTCAAAAGTCGTGTCTGGAATCTGTTCTCGGACATAGGACATGGCCGTGTCTACAAACACACCAGTCGCATTACCGTCCTCATCACGGATGATCTGACCACCCACCGGGTCTTCTGTGTCGCGATCAATGCCAGCTAATTCCATGGCCATGGTATTAGCCCAGGCAGCGTGGCCGTCAACACGGGTCAGCCATACGGGGCGATCGCTGACCAAGGCGTCAAGGCTCGCCGCCGTTGGAAACTCATTGCTATCCCAAAGCACCTGGTTCCAGCCGCGTCCCTGAACCCAATCTAGTTCGGTATTGTTCGCGGCGAAATTCAGCACGCGCTGCGCTGCCTCTGCCTCTGTTGTGGCGCCCACGAGATCCACCCGCAGTAGTCCCAGTCCGTAAGTCAGGACATGGCCATGGGCATCCACCAGGCCAGGAATCATGGTCTGCCCGCCACCGTCGATAAATTCATTGGCATCGTCCGGCAACTCCTCGCCGGCACCAAAGATCGCATCAACTCGGTCATCGGTGAATTGAATCGCATTGAAGCGCAGCAGCTCATAGTCGCTGTTGAGCGTATAACCGTTCACGTTGGTATAAAGGGTGGTATCAGCAAACGCTGAAAAGCTCAGGATTCCGAACAATGCGGCGGTAGTCTTTCTCATGGCTTCGTACTTGTTCCCGGTACAAACTTGAAAATCTGAGTCTATCACAGCCACCCAGCCTGCAAACTGACAGATTCTCCCACTAGCTCCCCACCGTTAAAACCCGAGCCTCTATGCTGAACTTTGTGTGCAAGACATGGAGCTGCTGTTTGCTTCCGCGACACGCCGTGAACCCATCCATGGGGGCTCGGAGCCCGCGTCCTGCGGGCTACGGTCCAGAAGCAAACAGCAGCTACATGTTTCCAACTCAAGTGGATCATCAGTCGAAAACCTTAGTCTTTATCGAGCTATCAAGGTGCTTCAAGAGCTATGTCAACATTCCTGAGATAAGGTGAGTGATCATCAAATTGGGTGTCGATTTATAGGGTAATCGCATTACGAGCGATGCTAACAATCGCGCGGAGCGTGAGAGCTACTTCAGGACCGCGCAAGGCAATTCCGCTGTCCTTGGCGGTCAGACTCTGGCCCGAGCCCCCGGGGAAGGGTTCACGGCGTGTCCGGAAGCAATCTCCCTGTTTAGCGCGCCAACTCGGTCGCACCCGAAAACCAGGCTCTAATCCGAAAACTCGATAGAAAGAACTGCTGTGAGTGAGCCAGGGATGGCGACATTTGCGGAGCAAAAGCGAGCCGTTTTAGGGCAAGGGATACCGCGCAATTCCGCCAGCCCTAAACGGCGACTGAGGAAAAGTGCATGGATGCACTTTTCTGAAAACAAAAAAAGCCCGGTCACATCCTGCGACCGGGCTTTTCGAACAATACCTAATGCTAGGTTTTATTCTCCGCCTTCAGTACCAGCTTCAACGTAGCGGTAGAAACCAAAGAACATCTCCTGCCAGGTTTGCTCCCCCCACGACAGAGTCTGTGATGGATCTGGGTTGGCCGGGTTGTGCTCGGAATTATCAAACGTTCCGGTGAACACCATTTCAGTACCTGCGGGCACGAATTTGGGCTCTTTGAAGTCATAAACTTTCTGCCAGTTGAACTGGTAGTTAGGTACATTCAAGACTTCTTCTTCTCGACCGTCTGGATAGACCAGCTTGAAGTTAGCATCGTAACCACGGTAGTGCATGTGTGGTCCAAGCATCGTCAGGTAAGAGTCCTTGCGGAACTTCGCAGTAGCGACCATTTCATGACGCTGCGCGAAAGGAGGAACATCGATATTCAGTTCTGCGGCAGAACCACCGAGGACCTGACGCTCAGGCTCTTCGTCCCAAAGGTAGAGAGCGATTTCTGAAGCATCAGTAGTTTCACGACCAGAGGTAGTGTAGTGAAGCTGAAGCATCAGTCCGCCACCCGCTTGCAGTGGGAAACCAGAATTTTCGGGATAGGTATTCACTTCGTTACCAGGAGCGTATGCGCCAAGACCGATGCCCTGATTCAGGATTCCGAATTGGTTAACGCCATCTGGACCATAGGCAAACGCGATGATGTGGTGAAGAACGGTAGGGTCGCCGGCTTCAAATTCAATCGCTTTCACCCAAACGTCTTCTTCCAGTTCCAGTGGTACCACGATGTTGCGGTAGTCCTGAACACCAGTGGCAGGAATCGTCTGAGGTGGCACATCGACTACCATATCAGGCTCGCCGTAGGCCCACTTCACCCATTCTGGTGAATATTCAGCCAATGGGTCTGAGTCGTCAGTATTCTTGGCGCCATCTTCGATCCAGGCTACAAGCTGCTGAGTTTCTTCGACAGTGATATGCGCGACGTCGCGGAAATCATGCACGTAGGCATCGTCGATTTGACCCGGTGGCATGCGCTTGGTGTAGAGCACTTCACGAATCATTGGTGACCAGCCCTGAACCATCTGGTGATTGGTCATCGCGAAAGGCGCGATTCCGCCTTCCATGTGACAGCTCACGCAGCGCTCTTTCAGGATGGGCGCAATGTCATTTGCGTAGGAGATAGATTCGGTTGTGCCGAAAGCGATGAGGTCACCCTTGGAGGCAAGCTGCTCAGCGGTAATTTCTTCGCCCGCGAGGAAAGCAGTCAGCGCGTCAGCAGCATAGTGCTCAGAAGCGCGTCGCGCTCGGCTGCCTTCAGCCCAACGATCATTCAGGGCGCCACGGAAAACGACCTCTTTCGCTTCGGGGTCCAGAATAACCACGTCAGTTGCGCGGGTAATTCCCAATTCAGCCGCAACAAGCTGACTTTCATCCATCAGGATGGGTAGCTCGATGTCAGCGTCTTCGGCTACTTCACGCATGTCTTCCCTGTCACTCGCACCAGTGGAGTCGATCAGGTAGAAACCTACGTTCTGATCAGCAAACTGCTCGGTCAGCTCAGCCAGCTCAGAAGCCGCCCGACGCACGTCCCGGCTGTCTTCGTGTGCCAGCATAACGATTGCATCAAAATTTGTCTGACGGCTCAGTTGGAAAAATTTGCCATTGTGATCGACCAGTGAAAAGTCACTGACGCGCTCTGCAGCATTGGCTGACAGCCCAACAACGGCTGCAAGCGTGGTAGCCGCTACTACTTTGGCAAGTGATGAGATTTTAAGCATTCTGCTCTCCTGATAGCTCTGCGAATTTAACTTAGAGTCAATACTGGACACGCATACTAGTCAGGGCATCAGCCCTTGGCTTCCTGATAATTAAAAACTTAGGAAATTTGAATAATTGAGTAGGTGTTTTTGCCATGATTCTGCTTCTGCCTCAAGTTCGGGGGCTACAACCCGCAGGATATCGACATTTCAGACCAGTGTAAGTCCCTCTCCTTTAATTCTGAATATGCGTATGTTTTGGACGCGTGCCATGGGAATTGGTTAACAAGTCGTGGGCAATATGCCAATTATTGGTGCTGATTCCCGTCAATATTGAGGTATTTGATCATGATGACCATGTTACCGACTGGGTTTCAACGCACTTCGCCCATCGTTGATGTCCGTATTTCGCACCTTCGCTAGATTCGCACCTTCGCTTGAAAGGCTAGGCCATCCATTTCAGACATTTTGATGTCTTCCAGCACCAGGTCTAGCTTTTGCATGCCATTACAAGCAATGGTTACCGTATGCTCGCTGATGAGAAGAAATTCGTACGGAATTTCCGGTTCGCCATCAACCAGAAGGATTTTCAATGTGATTCCCACCCCGAGAATGACACCCAAATTGGGTGGCGTCGGTTAATATTTAACCAGCATCTATTCTTAGCTAACAAAGAAACCCGGGCGCAGAGACTTTACTCAGGTACCAAGATAGAGGCTCTCTTGATATTCTGCCTCCGAATCTTCACACAAATTTCGTGAGAAGCACGATCGAATAGATTGAGAGGTTTGCGTTGCGAACAATGAAACAGCCAGCTGCCAGATTCGGTAACGGCCGGGATCGCTCGCGACCGAAAAACCTTGGCTGTTTGATGACGCTAACAGCGATGGCATTGCTATTTACACCGCCCCTGCAATCCCAGGTCTACAAATTTGGTCATTGTCTGCTGGGTTGCCCGCAAGGAGCCGCGCCGAGTAATCACACCCTGGTGCGATCCATTTATACGCTTTCCTTTAACACGACGACCAAAACGGCAGATTGGGTAGCCTACCAGGTCACGGCCGGATCTATAGGCATTGCATCCAGCCTGTCACGAGAGCTGGTGGCTGATGACTTCGTAGCGGATACCCTGGAGGAGGCGGATTTTTTTGCCATTCAGGAACAAGGGCTGGTGAGAGCTCAATATGCGCCGCTGATAAGCTTTGCGGCAACGCCATACTGGTCTGAGGTTAACTATTCGACCAATGCCGTGGTGCGAACGAGTAGCCTAAGCCAGGGTGCCTGGTATGGCTTGGACTGGGCCGTGCGCAATCTGGTGAACAGGGAAGCTGCGGTCTATGTGGTCACGGGTCCAGTGTTTTATCCAGAAGCGGAACCCAGGACGCTGGACACGGATAAACAGCACCGCATTCCCGATGGATTCTTCAAAGTGGTTTTGACTCGTGAGGGCAGGGCCGCGGCTTTTCTTTTCCCACAGGACACCGCTGTGCATGTGCATCACTGCGATTTGCGCAGTTCCCTGCCGGAAATTGAGAGGCTCACGGGACTTGAGCTGTTTCCGGACGGAAAGAGTCGCCTCGATCTAGCCTTATACTCGGCGTTGGGCTGCAGTGCCTGAAAGGGCTGATCGCCTACTGCACTTCAATCAGGAAATAGTCGTCGCGCAGTAACTCTCGCACGGTTCTCTCCAATGAGGCATTGACTGCGGCGACAATACCTTCTTCTTCTGCCACGGTCCCTCTTCCAAACAGCGTATTCTCCCAAATGGTGCGGCCGCCGCCTTTCAGTTCGATTCGGGTGCGGATAGTGAGTCGAAGGGAAGGGACGCCGCTTCTATCCATGCTCTCAAGCTCAGAACTGATCAGGGTGCCGACGATTTGCATGTCTTCACCGGTTTCAACGAACTCCACGCCACCTTTGTTGAAGCCCTGAATAAAAGCATCGCGCATGATCTCTGCTAAAGGCTTCTGGGCGCGATAATCGGCGGTGATCAGGTTTGGGTCATCCATGCCCCTTTCATCTGCAAAAGCCGGCAATTTTAGGGCGGGTACAATATTACCAATGTTGACGTTGCGCTCGTAAGTGAAATCAACAGTGATGTCCTCAGCGGCTACGCCAACGGATGCCCATAGCAGGAGGGCGGCCAGACTGGAGAAGGTTGCGAGTCGGAGCTTGGTCATAGGGTTCCCTTAAGTTGCAGTTATTCCGATAATTTTCAGCATAAATGAGCGCAGTGAGTGGTTCAAGTGGCAGCTGTACCGCCTGTCGTAAGAGTCGAACACTCGACCTTTATATAGACTTAACGTCCTGCGGAAACAGGGTCTAATTGAGCGCAGAATCGGGCCAGGGGGCGCCAGGCCTGTGTTCGGTAATCGGGCGCATACCGCGGTTTATAAACTTTTGAACGCGTTTGCCTTCATAGGTTTCTGTCGTATAAATGTTGCCGTCCGAATCTGTGACGATGCTATGGGGCGCAAAAAATAAACCGGGTTGCCTACCGCCTTCACCAAACTCTGCCAACACTTCAAGCGTGTCGCGGTCAAGAATATGGATGTTGAAATTGCCGCCATCCGCGACATAAATAAACTCCTGCGCTTCATCTGGCGAAAAGCTTATGTCCCAAGTAGATCCGGCCAAGGTTAGAGGGGCCACCTGTCCTTCTTTTACAAAAGTGCCATCGGCTCGAAACACCTGGATACGATCGGCGCCCCTGTCGCAGACGTAGATCAGGCCATCATTGGATGGTTCGGCACAGTGCACTGGGCCAACGAATTGCTGTGGGAGTGGCTCAAAAGGATCATAGGTAACACGTTCATCGATCGGCTCATTGCCGTAGGCGCCCCAGAAGCGCTTGAAAGTACCAGTCGCCACGTCGACCACGGCAACACGCTTGTTGCCGTAGCCATCGGCGAAATAAGCTTCTCCGGCAGTCTCGTCGATAGCAATCTCTGCTACCCGACCAAATGAGACAGTGCTCAGGCTGTCAGTTGGCTCTCCAGGAATACCGATTTCCCTGACGAAATGACCATCGCGAGTAAAAACCAGGACATGTGAATCACCGGAGCCATTGCCTCCAATCCAGATGTTGCCATCTGGCGCCACTTCAATCCCGTGATTTGATGCTGGCCAGGTGTAGCCTTCACCGGGTCCTCCCCAGGCATTGACCAGATTCCCTGATGGATCGAATTCCAGTATCGGGGGAGCGGCAGAGCAGCATTCTGCCCTGCCTCGGTCCAGGCCCAAAGCCTGGTTCATGAACATACTGTCCTGGTCACGGTGCACCACAAACAGATGGTCGCGATCGTCTACCGCAATGCCTATGGTGCGACCCAGTATCCACTTGTTTGGCAGAGGCTGGGGCCAAAACGGGTCGACTTCAAAATGAGGGATGAGACGATCAATGCTTACGGCCCGGGCGTTCTCCTGCAGGACATGCTGGCCGCCCAAGAGGCTGAAGAAGAGGGTGGCTAATGCGGCAGATATCCCTGCACTTTTGCGACTTATTCCCATAGTGGTTTCCTTGTTGTTGTAATGGTGAAACTACGAGACAGAAGTGCAAGGTATCACTAATTGGCTATTCTCTTAAGTTTTTCAAGCGCAAAAAAAATGCCCGGCGCTTCCTTCGGAAGGCCGGGCATTTCTATGTTGCTTCTTTGGGCTGTTCTAGCCGTATTTACAGTTCTGAAGCAGGCCAGGTTGGCGCGCGATCACGCACAGTGACTGGACGCATGCCCTGGTAGAGGAACTTCTGTACACGCTTACCTTCGTAAGTTTCTGTGGTGTAAATATTGCCTTCAGAGTCAGTTGCTATGCTGTGTGGTGCATAGAACAGACCAGGCTGGCGACCACCATCACCGAAGGTATAAAGGACTTCCATGGACTCGCGATCGATGATCGAGATCTTGAAGTTCTGACCGTCGGCCAGGTAGATAAATTCCTGGTCTTCATCAGGCGAGAATGCGATGTCCCAGGTAGAACCCTGTGCCAGAGTGGCTGGGTTGTAAATGTGCTCGCTGACGAATGTACCGTCAGGACGGAAAACCTGCACGCGGTCGGCGCCTCGGTCACAGACGTAAATCAGGCCGTCATTTGAAGGCTCTGCGCAGTGTACCGGGCCACGAAACACATCAGGGCCAGGCTCGCCGGGCGTATAAGTGTCGTCGGCATCGTCATCGACGGTGCTGCTGCCGTAGGCGCCCCAGTAGCGCTTGAAAGCGCCGGTTGCGACATCGACTACAGCCACACGCTTGTTCACGTAACCGTCAGCGAAGTAGGCTTCGCCCGCTTCTTCGTCGATAGCAATTTCAGCGACTCGGCCAAATGCAGTGGTGCTGTTGCTGTCGAATTCTTCGCCAGGGACACCCACAGTGCGGATGTAGTCACCATCGCGGGAAAATACCAACACGTGCGAGTCAGGGCCGCCATTACCACCGATCCAAACATCGCCATTCGCAGCCACTTCAATACCGTGGTTGGACTCTGGCCACTGATAAGGAGCGCCTTCTACCGGACCGCCCCAGGCATTGATCAGATTGCCTTCAATATCATATTCGAGGATAGGAGGTGCTGGTGTGCAGCATTCAGCCACGCCCAGTGCCAGACCGATTTCGGTGCGTCCGCCAAACATGTTTTCTGTATTTCGGTGAACTGTAAAGATGTGATCCCTGTCATCCACGTCAACACCGATGGTGTTGCCGGTAATCCAATGATTTGGAAGGGGTTTTGGCCAAAGCGGGTCGACCTGGAAGGCCGGCGCCATGGTGTCATTGCTCGCAGCAATGGTGGGTTCTTGTAGCTTTGATTGACCTATTCCCAGTGCAACCAGGGCTGCTGCTAGAAATGAACCGATCGCCAGTTTCTTAATTGTCATTTTTATTCTCCTTTTCCTCTATCCGCCCTCTCCAGGCAGTCAACTCTCAGAGCAAGCCCCGAGTATACTGTCTAAACACCAAGCAGTATACTCGCAGCCGATTTTATCCGAAGACCACTTGTAAGAATTTGTAACAGCGGTTTCCGGTGCAGTTGCATCCTTCCGGATAGCACCTTATCCTGCACCGCTTTTGACGGCATAAGTTGCTGTAAAACAAGAAAAAAGTATTCAAAAATAACAATAGATCAGGTCTAAGATCAGCACAGAAACGGTATTTCCAGAGGTCACGATATGATTCCCTTCCGGCGCCTTGTCAGCGTATTACTGCTGTTTGCAGCCATTTTCAGCTGGCCGCTGGCGGTTCAAGCCCATGATATTCCTTCCCGTGTCACGGTATTTTCATTCGTCAAACCTGAGGGGGATCAGCTCACAGTTCTGCTGAGGGTGCCGATGGAAGCGCTCAGCGAAGTGGTATTTCCGCTGCGTGGGCCCGGTTATCTGAGAATCTCGGAGTCTGAAGACGCGCAGGAAGACGCGGCCCGCGTCTACATCACTGAATCCATGCATTTCTATGAAGATGGCGTTGAGCTGACTGAGAAAGAGCTAGTGACAACCCGGGTTTCCTTGCCGTCGAACCGCACCTTTATAGATTATGAAACGGCGATGGAAAACATCATGTCGCCGCCGCTGAACGACAGTGTGAATTTGTTTTGGCGTCAGGGCGTACTCGATATTTTGGTGACCTATCCAATCCAGTCTGAGAGCTCACAATTCTCCGTGAGTCCAGAATTGGGAACTCTGTCAGAGGAAACTACCACAGTATTACGATTCCTGGTCCCCACTGGGGCGGAGAGGGTTTTCAACTACGTTGGCAATCCTGGTCTGGTAGAGCTGGATCCGAGTTGGTATCAGGCTGCATTGCGCTTTATCGAAATGGGCTTTCTGCACATCCTTGAAGGCATCGACCATCTCTTGTTTCTGTTTTGTCTCGTGATTCCATTGCGCAGCATACGTAGTCTCATCCCGGTGATTACCTCGTTTACAATTGCTCATTCCATAACCTTGATAAGTTCAGCATTCGGCATGGCGCCGGATGTGCTTTGGTTCCCACCACTTATTGAAACGCTAATTGCACTCTCTATTGTGTACATGGCTTTCGAAAATATTGTGGGTGCCAAGTTGGAGCACCGCTGGGTGGTAACCTTCGGTTTCGGCTTAATCCACGGCTTTGGCTTTTCCTTTTTGTTCAGTGAGACACTGCAGTTTGCCGGAGGTCACCTGTTCTCTTCCCTGCTGGCCTTCAACGTTGGCGTAGAGCTCGGGCAGCTGATGGTGCTGTTGCTGGTGATACCGGTTCTTAATCTGTTGTTTAAATATCTGGTAGATGAGCGAATTGGCTCGATACTGCTGTCAGCCCTGCTTGCACACAGTGCCTGGCACTGGATGGTGGATCGAGGGGGTCAGCTAGGGCAGTTTAGCTTTCAGGCACCGGTCCTGGATGCCTTATTTTTTGCGGCCTTAATGCGATGGATGATGTTATTGATTGTAATCCTCGGGATCGGCTGGGGCATGTATGAACTATTTCGCCGCTTCTCCCTGATTCAAAGTTTCAACTCTTATGGTGTTGGCAGAAAGCTTAGCGCCAAGGCGGAATCCTGACTGGACTTGAGTAAGCAGGCTTCAGGCGGTCGTGCGCTGGACTGGCTTGCGGTCTTTGCGAGAACTGACGGTGGAGCAGCGTGTGAATTTTCGAGGATTGCATTATGTCACAATACCTCATGGTCAGTTGCGGGGCCGAACTCAGGTTATCGCTAAGCTGTCAGGCCCAGACTTGAGACTCGGAATCGCTTCACAGTGACCCTTCCTGCGCGCAGAATAATTCGCCAAATCCTTATTATTTCTGCGGGTTTTTTGCTGCAATTTAACTCTACTGTCACATTGGGCAAGCTTCCAAAGGTGGATAATTTTGCCTTGTTGGACCAGCAGGGTCGTCAGCACGAGTTGCGGAAATACGGCAACAGTAAAGCCCTGGTGCTGATCTCTGTTGCCAGCGCTTGCGAGCCGAGCATAGAGAACCTTCCTGAATATCAATTGTTAAGAACTACGTGGGAGCGGCAGGGTATAGATTTTTTGGGTATTGCCGTCGCGCCAGATGAAAGTCTTGAGTCAGCGCGGTTGCTTGACGAGTTATATCACTTCGGTCTGCCTATCTTGCTGGATTCAAGCCAGCTCGTTACTGAGGGTCTCGGCATAGAGAAGATCGGAGAAATCGTTGTATTAGATCCGGGCAAACAGAAAATCCTTTATCGCGGTGGTCTCGATGTTGAGTCTCAGGCAAATCGCAGCGAAAGCCACCGACAAGAAATGCGAGGCAGCCAAACCCTCGCTGCGGTTCTGAATGATGTCGCGCAGGGAATAGATCATCAGCTTGAAATGGTCTCGGCGCCAACTGTAGGCTGCCCTCTTAATTTCCCTCAAAAAGATTTGCACATGAAAATGGCGCCGGACTATGTGGGTGAAGTGGCACCTATTCTCAATGCTAAATGTGTGAGCTGTCATGTCGAAGGTGGTATAGGGCCGTTCCCAATGGACTCTCACAAGATGGTGCAGGGCTGGTCACCCATGATCAAAGAGGTGCTAATGAGCAGGCGCATGCCCCCAGTTCAGGTTGACCCCCACGTTAACCATTTCAGTAACGCGCGTTACCTTTCACCGGCTGAGTTGCAAACCCTGGTGCACTGGATAGATGCGGGCTCGCCAAGAGGCGAGGGCGGGCCTGACCCCCTGACCCGACGCCCGGAGCTGGAGCCCAGGCCAGTGTGGCAGTTGGGTGAACCAGACTATATCGTCGATGTTCCTGCTTTCACAGTGCCTGCGACGGGTGTGCTGGATTATGAAAACGTAACCATCAATCTACCATTCTCTGAGGATGTGTGGGTTAAATCGGTACAGCATCTGCCTGGCGACCGGAGGGTGCTGCATCATCTGCTCAGCTTTATTGTGCCGGCCGACTATGATGAGCGCATTATCGAGGGCGAAAATGACCGCTACCGAGAATTTCTGGAAGGTTACGCCCCAGGCAAGGAAGAGGCATCTTCTTTCCCTGAAGGCACAGGCGTATTTGTTCCCGAAGGCTCTGCTGTGCAGATGTCGCTGCACTACACTACTTTTGGTAAAGAAGTGGTAGACCAAACCCAGTTAGGGCTCTATTTTGCTGAGGTGGTGCCCAAACACCAGTATTCTACGTATGCACTCAGTCACGGCGGGACAAGTATCGAAATCCCACCTGGTGTTGCTGAGCACAAGATGAGCGCCAGCCATGTGTTTGACGATGAAATTATGTTGCACGGCCTGCGACCACACATGCATTTTCGTGGCAAATACATGCGATTTCGAGTGGTTTATCCAGACGGAACGCAGGATGACGTATTGAACGTTCCGGATTACAACTTTAACTGGCAGCCCACCTATCGACTGTCTGAACCTATGCTGCTACCAGCAGGTTCCAGGATGATGATCGAAGGTGCCTTCGATAACTCCGAGTACAATTTGGGTAATCCGGATCCTGGCGCTACGGTGCGCGGTGGCGCGCAAAGCTGGGATGAAATGTTTATCGGGTATTTTTCTTACTATAAGACACGTTGAAGGTGTCCAGGAATGAAATCATGAGAATTCTATTACTTAATGCGCTTGTGGCTCTGCAGTGTGCTGCATCATTGGCGTACGCTGCCCCAGACCGGGCGGGTGATTTTGCCCTGTTGGATACAACTGGGGAGTTTCATCAACTTAGCCGCTACCGTCACAAGGAAGCCCTGGTGTTGATGGCATTTGATGCGAATTGCGCCGCCATGCCCACCGCGATAAATGAACTTAAGGCTCGCAATGAGACCTGGCAGGAACAAGATGTGGCGCTTGCGCTGATTAACACTTCGGCCGACCAGGATATGGATAGGCTGCGAGAGCAAAAAGCGGCTCTCAGTATAGATTTACCCATGCTGATAGATAACGGTCAGTTAGTTTCAGAAACAATGGAATTGCGTCACGCAGGTGAAGTGGTCGTTCTGGACCCGGAACGGCTCTCTCTACTCTACCGCGGGCCAGTCTCAGCAGATCTGGATTCAGCTCTCGATGCAGGGCTTGGCGGCAATGCGACCGATACCCGGTTGAGCCCTGCCAGCGGATGCGAAGTGCGCTACCCCGCGCGCGAAGCCCATGCTGACGCGGTCCCGGACTATGCCAGCGAAGTGGCCCCTATCATTGCGGAGCAATGCGCTTCTTGTCACCGGGAAGGAGGCATCGGGCCTTTTGCGATGGATAGCCACTTAATGCTGCAAGGCTGGTCGCCGATGATCAAGGAAGTTTTGTTAACCAAGCGGATGCCACCGATGCAGGTGGATCCATCCATTGGCCACTTTGAAAACGCCAATTATCTGTCCGAGCAAGAGCTACAAACCTTGGTGCACTGGATCGATGCTGGCGCGCCCCGTGGCATCATCGCGTCGGACCCATTGGCCGAGCTTGAATTTCCTGATCGTCGTTCCTGGGTACTGGGCGAGCCGGATTACATCATCAAGGCGCCGGCTCACGAGATTCCCGCTACTGGTGTGCTGGATTATATTAGTGTCGATATAGATCTTCCCTTCGAGGAAGATAAGTGGGTTAAATCTGTCCAGTTCGTCGCCGGCGATGAGTCTGTCCTGCACCATCTGCTCACTTACGTCACTGCACCCGCAGAGGACTTTGACGGAGGCGAATCTGACACCCGATCCATAGCCCGCCGTTTTCTCGAAGGCTATGCCCCGGGCAAGATGGACCCCATGACCTTCCCGGAAAACACTGGTGTATTAATCCCCAAGGGCCACAAGCTTTCCATGCAGTTTCACTATACGACTAATGGTCGCCAGACTGTAGATGAAACGCTGCTGGGTCTTTATATGTATGAAGAGCCGCCTGAGCATGAGAATTTCACCCGCTCAGTTGCCACAGTTTTTCGTATTCCCCCTTATGCGCGCGAGCACGAGGCTGCCGCTCGCTACACCTTCGATGAAGATGTGATAGTGACCGGGCTGCGTGCGCATATGCATTTTCGGGGCAAGGATATGAAATTCAGGGCCGTCTATCCTGATGGCACTGCGGCTGATTTGTTGAGCGTGCCTTCCTATAGCTATGCCTGGCAGCCGACTTATCAATTGACCCAGCCAGCAAGGCTGCCTGCCGGTACCACGGTGCATGTGACCGGGACATTCGACAATTCTGAGCACAACCCGGCCAACCCGGATCCCAGCAAGGAAATCACCTTCGGGCTGCAGAGCTGGGATGAAATGTTCATCGGTTATTGGACGTATCACGCAGCCGAGTGAAGCAGCGTCGCCTTGCAGGGGTAGAGCGACCTTCCAGCAATTAGCGCAATCAGGGTCAGTAAATTTGGCGCAAGCCCTTGAATTCACTGGTTCTGCGCCTGATTATTCGCTTGGCCCCGCTACCGCTCTCTTGCTATGATGCACGGCTTAAAATTCATAATAACAAGATGGGAGAGCGCTTTATGTCCTCGATCTTCATCGTCCTCTTCGGGCTGGTAGGTTTCACTTTTGGGTGGTTCGTCTACTCAAAATTTATCGCGGAAAAGATCTACCGCCTCGATCCGAATTATGAAACGCCTGCGCACAAATTTAATGACGGTGTGGACTTCGTGCCCACCAATAAATTTGTGCTCTGGGGTTCGCACTTTACCGCTGTAGCGGGAGCGGCGCCTATTGCCGGTCCAGCCCTTGCGGTATATTGGGGTTGGGCGCCCGCCGTCTTGTGGGTCACCTTCGGATCAATTTTCTTCGCAGGCGTGCATGACTTCGGCGCCCTGTGGGCGAGCAGTCGTCATGATGCCAAGTCGATCGGTGCGCTCTCTGAGAGCGTGATCGGAAAGCGTACCCGTGCGCTATTCATGGTGGTGATCTTCCTGTTGCTGATGCTGGTGAATGCCGTGTTCAGCACTATTATTGCTACTGACATGGTGATCTTCCCAACCTCGGTATTTCCAGCCTGGGCAGCAATTCCTGTTGCGATTTGTGTGGGGGTATTGATTCGCCGCAAGGTTAACCTGCTGGCTGTTTCCGTCATTGGTGTGGTCATTCTTTACTTCACCATCTGGGTCGGAAGTGTGATGCCTTTGTACCTGCCGGGTACCGATGATCCTAACTTCCTGCTCGGACCCAACGGTAACTGGATTATCATCCTGTTTGTATATGCGGGCATTGCTTCAATGCTGCCAGTCTGGTTGCTGTTGCAGCCCCGTGACTATATTAACGGTGCGCAGCTGGTGATTGGTCTTATAGTGATGTATTCGGCGGTACTGATTGCCATGCCTACGGTTTCTGCGCCGGCGTTCAATCCAAACCTAACAGAAGGCACGCCACCATTGTTCCCGATCCTGTTCGTAACGATCGCCTGTGGTGCTTTGTCCGGTTTCCACGGTATCGTTTCCTCCGGAACCAGTTCCAAGCAGCTCAACAATGAAAAAGATGCACGGTTCGTCGGCTATCTGGGTGCGCTAGGTGAGGGCTCACTGGCCCTGATCACGATCGTGGCAGTGACCGGATCGCTTTATGCTGCCAATGCTGCTGACTGGTCGGCAATTTACTCCAGCTTCAGTGGCGGGCCTGGCCAGAAGGGTTTCATCGAAGGCGGTGCGGTTCTCATTTCCACGGGTTGGGGAATTCCAGAAGCCTTCTCGCAGACCATGCTTGCAACGATGGTTGTATTGTTTGCTGGTACCACGATGGATGCTGGACTTCGTCTGCAGCGCTATATCGTGCAGGAATGGGGCGCCATCTATAACATTCCGCCGTTGAAGAACAACATCATCTCCACCTTGATTGGCGTCGCTTTTTGTTTGCTGTTGGCGTTTGGTGTAACTGCTGGCAACTATCCCGGCGATGGCGGTAACCTGATTTGGCCTGTGTTTGGTGCTACCAACCAGATTCTTGCCAGTCTAACGCTCCTGATCGTGTCCATTTATCTGATGAAACTTGGTCGGCCCGCCATCTATACCCTGGCGCCGATGGTGTTCATCATATTCATGGCGTTCTGGGCCAGCGTCTGGTACCTGATTGACTATTTCCAGACTGAGCGCTGGTTGCTGGTTGCTCTAAATCTGGCGGTCATGACTGTTAGTGTCATGGTGATGCTGGAAGCGATGTCGGTGATTTCCAAGATTCGCAGCGGTGGCGACGTCGGTGACGAAGAAGAAGCTGATGCTGCGACAACTAGCGAGTAGATTCGGTACAAGATAATAACCCCGGCGTCTTGCTATGGCTGAAGCGCCGGGTAAACCGAAGTAAAAATGAAAGCTTGATTAAAGGAGTAGGGATATGTGTGTGACACATGGCTCTGCTCCTTTTTCTATTGTGTGGGCTGTGAGTTTAATTACGCGCTCCAAATGAAATACTCGAATGGGAGACGTAGGCTCATAAATCAGGAATCGCTGAATCGCGAGTCGAGAAAGTCGCCCATCATTCAGCAATCGAGATGATGCAAACCCAGGAATACAACAAAGGGCCTAACGCTGCTGCGGCGCAACTCATGCTGGAAAGCCTGGCGCTTGCGGACGTCTGCATCTATCAGCGCCTGGATTCAACCAACGCCCAGGCCATGCGTGATCTGGCAGCGGGCAAGCACTGTCCGTTCCTGGTGCTTGCGAGACAGCAGACTGCGGGTAAAGGCAGGCGCGGTAGAGTCTGGGAGAGCCCGGTCGGCGCAGGGCTCTATTATTCCCTGGCGATTGAATTAAAAATCGAGAATCGCGATCTCGCCGCACTCAGCCTGGTCACGGCGCTAAGTGTGTATAAGGCGCTGACGGAGTCGGGCGTTACGGGCCTCAAGCTGAAGTGGCCGAATGATTTACTCAATCAAGATCGCAAGTTGAGTGGAATTCTGCTGGAGAGTATGTTCCGCGGAGGCAGTCAGTTTCTTGTGTTCGGTATCGGTGTTAATTTGAACTTGCCGGAGGAGGTCACGGCAAGTCTGGGTCGGCCGGTGACAGACCTGGAGGCGCTGGGTTTGCCGGCTGCGAATCCAGACCAGATAGCTTCAACTATCACCAGGCATTTGCTTGGCAATGTGGATGGGTTCATACAAACGGGCTTTGCAGGCTTTCAGGCCGAGTGGAATCGCCTAGATGCTTTTATGGGGCAGGCTATTGAGGTGCAACTAGGAGATCAAAATATTTTTGGCGAAATGCTAGGTGTAAATGAATTTGGCGAACTGCGCGTTCTCACCGAGCAGGGGCAGGAAGTGCTGCGCGGAGGGGAAATATTGCCGTCGGTCCGGCGTCAGTCTAAATCGGGAGAACAGCCGTGATTCTTGAGTTGGACGCAGGTAATAGTCAAATCAAGTGGAGGGTTCTCACACTGCCGCATGATGCTGTCAATGAGGTAGTCAACCAGGGCAAATCAGCGACGTTCGATGAATTACAGACAGCCCTGCCGCTGGATCTGGTGGTGACTTCGGCTCGCGCCTGCAGCGTGCGCGCAGATTCTACTCTGCAAGACATTGCTACTTGGGTGCGGCAGCGCTGGAACATCGAGCTGAGGATTGCAGAGGTGAGCGCAAGCTGTGGTGGTGTGAAGAATAGTTATGCCGACGTTTCCCGTATGGGAATTGACCGTTGGCTTGCCATGGTCGCAGCGTTTGCCCAAGCGCAGGGAGGCTGTGTTGTGGTCGATGCCGGCACGGCCCTGACTGTCGACCTGTTACGCGCTGACGGAAACCACTGGGGTGGTTATATTTTGCCGGGGCTCAACATGATGGCAGATGCCCTGGAACAGAATACGGGGATAAGGCTGCGAAACCGTCAGTTTAGTGGTTGTATCAGTCCGGGCACCTCTACAGAAGAGGCGGTCCTGCAGGGCGGATTGGCCAGCGCGATTGCCCTGATCGGTGCTGCAATTGACAGTTTGTGCGCCAGTGGGCAGAAGATAACGGTGTATGTAAGCGGCGGCGACGCTGAACTTATCGCTGAGGCCCTGGGGTCTGGTAGCGATTTTGACCTGAATATAGCGCCTGAACTGGTATTGGATGGCCTGGCCATCGCTTGTCCAGCTTAGCGGGGCCCGGAGATCAATGCGTTACACGGTAGTTTTTCTCATTCTGGCAAATCTGGCTTATTTTGGCTGGAATTATCGGTATCCGTTACCAGAATCCCCTCGCGGGGCGGCCCAGCCTCTGATCAATTCCGGACTGACCCTGGTATCAGAATTCGAGGAACAGACAGGTTTCGCGGCGCTTGAGGCGCGACGCCAATGCTCGCTGGTGAGTGGCTTTGACTCTGCGGATGAGGCTGAAAATTTCATGGCTCAGGCGCGAAGCCGGGGCCTGCAGGCATTTCTCACCGGTTCGCTGGCCACCAGCAGGTTGCAATATCAGGTATTCCTGCCCCCGACTGCCTCCACTGAAATAGCCCGCCTAACCCTGGCTGACCTGGCACAAAGAGTCGAGGAGGCTGGGATAGAGGCCGAAACTTACCTGATCACGCGCGGTGAGCTGCAAAATGCCGTCGCGCTGGGGGTGTTTGAGAGTGCGACTGAGGCCGTTGTCCTGCGGGATCAGGTCTCTGAGCTCGGTTATAGCCCCCAAATCCAGCAGTTTGACGCGTTTGTCTCGAGTGTGCAGGTTTGGTTGCGTCCCACTGAATCCGAGCGGGTCAACGAGCTTGAATGGCTTGATTTAACTGGGGTAAGGCCGAATCTCAGTCGAGTAGAAAATCTCTGTCAAACGATTGCACAAGCATCCCAATTCCAATAAAATGCCGCCCCTGAGTGAGAGAGCCAGGGATTTTGACCCTTGGGATATCTATAGGGAGGGGTTCCCGAGTGGCCAAAGGGATCAGACTGTAAATCTGACGCGCAAGCTTCGGTGGTTCGAATCCACCCCCCTCCACCACTGATGTTGCTTGCTTCTAGCGGGACTTAGATCAGCATTGTGGAAGTGCGGCAGACTCGCTTTCAGGAAGCAGGAACAGTTAATCGGGCAGAATCGTCAAGAGTTTAGCGGGTATAGTTCAGAGGTAGAACCCCAGCCTTCCAAGCTGGTTGCGCGGGTTCGATTCCCGCTACCCGCTCCAATTCTCGGCCTCATTCGGAAACAGAAAAGTAGCAACTGAGTTCATTATACTGCTGGGCTTTCTATCAGCTGTTGGCGATAAAGCTGAGGGTGAGCAGGAAAGAGTAACTCGAGATTGGCATTAATTGATTGGTTTTAATCGATTGATTTTAATCAAGGTGACGTTGATTAATTAGTGTTTCAGCTCGCTTAGCTCAGGCGGTAGAGCACTTCATTGGTAATGAAGAGGTCCCCGGTTCAACTCCGGGAGTGAGCACCAGATTCGCAAGCAGTATTAAGTTCAACATTATATATAGAAAGAAGACTTTTAAAAGAACAAGCGTAGTTCGCACAGATTTACCCCAAACTGATTTATTCACTTAAACATTATCGATCCAACGAACGAAGATAGAGGCTGTCTGGCATGGCAAAGGAAAAATTTGAGAGAACCAAAGTACACGTTAACGTAGGCACAATTGGTCACGTTGACCATGGTAAGACGACGTTGACGGCCGCACTGACTAAAGTGTGTGCAGAGGCTTACGGTGGTGAGCTGAGAAATTTTG
>CALKNV010000058.1 GCA_938091935.1 uncultured Pseudomonadales bacterium | reverse complement strand
GCCCCGCATTGCGGGGCTTTTTTGGTTGTGGCGGAGAGCTGAGCCCGGTGAAAACCCTCTGGTTCGGTTGATTGCGTATGCAATCAAGACGGCCGCAGGCTGCCCGAAGGGCGAGTCAATCCCTTCCCCCCGGCTCGTCCGATTGCGCAACAATTTGACCCAGACAAATGACGCAATCCCTCACAGCTCCCACCTCCAACTGTAAGTCCCAAACACCAAAAAACCCGGCCACCAAAGCGATGACCGGGTTTCTCAATATTCCAAATGTCAGAAAACCAGAGCCCTAGGACTCCCCTTCCCCCTGCGCATCACCGCCTTTTTCTCTCTGGATGCGCTGGTAAATTTCTTCGCGGTGAACTGCCACCTCTTTCGGTGCGTTCACACCAATTCTAACCTGGTTACCCTTAACCCCTAACACGGTAACCGTTACATCATCCCCAACCATCAATGTCTCGCCGATACGGCGCGTCAGTATCAACATTGTAATTCTCCATTACTCATTCCTTTGTGTACTCCTTCGGTGCAGGTCAAGCCCCGGAAGGCCGGCGGGCCAATGGCAACTACCCGTTAACGGAGCGAGGTCTCTCTCCTGGTTGTTTCTCCCGTTTGATTCGAGTCTTCCGACTCTTACAAGCTTTCCAACTTGTCGAACAACCTCCGCCCAGCGCTCACTGACCCGCACGATACGGGCACTTCAGAGAGTTAGACCGGGTTGAGGTCAGTTTTCTGCCCGCAGCTTTCCCATAGTATCTGCCTATATTGACGCCTTGCCAACCATTTAGAGCCGGAAACAAGTCACATTTAGCAGCTTAACTCACTCGACTGCTGCTGTTTTCGCCGTCCGGATCACCCAATTCGAAGGCACTGTGAAGCGCACGCACCGCAAGTTCGAGGTATTTTTCTTCTATGACAACGGAGATTTTGATCTCTGAGGTAGTGATGATTTGAATATTGATATTCTCTTCCGCAAGGGCTTTAAACATCTTGCTGGCAATTCCGGCATGGGATCGCATACCCACCCCAACCAGAGAGACCTTGCAGATTTTCTTGTCGAGGATTACATCGCGAGCCTCTAGCGAGTTAGACACAGTGTCCAGAATCGCCTTGGTCCTGTCACCTTCCGCACGCTTCACTGTGAATGTGATGTCGTTGGTACCATCCTCTGCCACGTTTTGCACAATGACATCGACTTCAATACCAGCATCACTCACTGGACCAATCACGTTGTAGGCGATACCGGGAACATCGGGTACCCCGGTTACGGTAAGCTTGGCTTCATCGCGTTCGAATGCGATTCCTGCAATGCTTGGATTTTCCATTGCTTTGTCTTCCTCCAGACTAATAAGGGTACCTGGACCTTCTTCAAAAGTGGAAAGGACTCTTAACGGGACTTTGTACTTGCCCGCAAATTCCACTGAGCGAATTTGGAGCACTTTCGCTCCCAGGCTCGCCAACTCCAACATCTCTTCAAAAGTAATACTACTGAGCAAGCGGGCATCTTCGACCACGCGAGGGTCAGTTGTGTAAACACCCTTAACGTCTGTATAGATCTGACACTCATCTGCATCCAAAGCTGCAGCCAATGCAACCGCGGTAGTATCGGAACCACCCCGCCCAAGAGTGGTAATACAACCATTCTCATTTACGCCCTGAAATCCCGCAACCACGACAACATTCTGCTGTTCCAGTTGCGCCATGATCCGAGTGCTATCTATTTCACGAATTCGCGCCTTGGTGTGCGCTTCATCAGTGAGGATGCGTACCTGACCGCCGGTGAACGAGCGCGCACCGTAACCGCGCTTTTCCAACGCCATGCAAAGCAAAGCGATAGTTACCTGTTCGCCTGTGGAAAGCAAAACATCCATTTCTCTCGGGGTAGGTTGTTCCATCATTTCAAGGGCCATGGCAGTCAGGCGATTCGTTTCCCCGCTCATGGCTGATACCACAATCACCACGTCGTCACCGCGGTCACGAAATTTGACAATCTTTTCTGCGACCGCTTCAATCCGCTCGACTGAGCCGACAGAGGTGCCACCATATTTTTGAACAATCAGAGCCATGTCTGCTACACCTATGTGAGGCGCTCCTCCAGCCACGCATGCACGCTATCCAGCGCTGCAGGCAGGTTTTCGGGTTCGCTACCGCCAGCCATTGCCATGTCTGGTCTGCCGCCACCTTTGCCCCCCACCTGTTGGGCAACCATATTCACCAGCTCACCGGCTTTTACCCGGTCAGTCAAATCCTTACTCACGCCAGCCACCAGGTTGACCTTGCCATCACCTGCACTGCCCAGCACGATCACAGATGTGCCCAGCTTGTTCTTTAATTGGTCCATGGTGTCCCGTAGCGACTTGGGGTTAAACCCTTCCAACTTTGCGACCAATACCTTCGAACCAGCCAAATCGACAGCGCTCGCACTGAGGTCATCTCCAGTGCTGGCCGCCATTTTCGACTTCATTTGTTCAAGCTGTTTTTCCAGAGTCTTATTCTGACTGATCAGACCAGTCAGCTTGTCGAGAATTTCATCAGTGCCAGATTTCAGCAGCGCCGCAGCATCACGAAGTATTGACTCTTCTTTCTCAACCAATGCCAAAGCACCATGCCCTGTGACCGCTTCAATCCTGCGCACGCCGGCAGAAATACCTGACTCGCTTGTTATCTTGAACAGGCCGATATCACCCGTTCGATCAACATGACAGCCGCCGCAAAATTCAATGGAATAGTCGCCACCCATTGAAACAACACGCACCTCATCACCGTACTTTTCACCAAACAGTGCCAGGGCACCCTTTTCACGAGCCGCCTCAATTCCCATTACTTCCTTGTCCACCCCGGAGTTGCCAAGGATTTCAGCGTTCACTTGTTCTTCAACCTGCTTCAGTTGCGCCGCAGTTACTGGAGAATTGTGTGAAAAATCGAAGCGCAGCCTGTCAGCGGCAACAAGGGAACCTTTTTGCAGGACATGAGAACCGAGAACATTGCGCAGCGCTGCGTTCATAAGGTGGGTTGCAGAATGGTTTAGGGTAATCGCTGACCGATCATTGCCCGCAACCAATGCTCGTACCTGGTCACCAACACTCAGGTTTCCGCTCACCAGTTTGCCGCGGTGAAGAAAAACATCTGACTGCTTTTGGGTATCAGATACTTCGAAGCGCGAATTGTTATTCTCCAGAATTCCGCTATCACCGATCTGCCCGCCAGATTCACCGTAAAATGGCGTCGAATCGAGAATAACTATCACCTCAGAATCAACTGGTACGGTATGCAGTTTTTCGTTTGCCAATGAATAAATCCCGATCACCCTGCCATCGCCCTGTAAACTGGCGTAACCAGTAAATTCAGTCGCGGCAAGACCTTCGAGGTTAAGCTTGTCCACAGCGGTGAAATGACTGGCAGCACGGGCCTGCTCGCGCTGTACGTTCATCGCTGCCTCAAAACCATCCATATCAAGCACGAGGTTGTGTTCGCGAGCAATATCGGCAGTGAGATCAACCGGAAACCCATAGGTATCATACAACTTGAATACGGTCCCGCCTGCTATTACGTCTCCTTGTAACTCTGTTATCTCCTTTTCTAGAATAGCCATTCCATTTTCTAGCGTCCGCGCAAACTGCCGCTCTTCCTCCATCAGGATTTTTTCAACAAACTCCTGTTTCCGATACAGCTCTGGGTAAGCCGCACCCATAGCCCGAGCGAGAGAAGCCACAATCTTGTAGAAGAAGACTTCCTTTACACCGAGACGGTAACCATGTCTGACAGCACGCCTGACTATGCGCCTGAGCACATAACCTCTGCCTTCATTTGAGGGAATGACACCATCGACAACCAGGAAGGCACAAGACCGGATGTGATCGGCAATCACTCGTAGTGAATTATTTTCGAGGTCTTCCGTATTCGTAATTTTGGCGATATCGCAGATCAGTTCCGCGAACAGGTCTATCTCATAATTACTGTGCACATCTTGCAGCACTGCCGCTAGCCTTTCCAAACCGGCACCAGTGTCCACCGACGGCTTGGGCAATGGCGTCATCGTGCCATCGGCTTTACGTTCAAACTGCATAAAGACCAGATTCCAGACCTCAATGTAGCGATCGCCATCTTCGTCAGGGCTACCTGGTGGACCCCCGGGAACGTCAGAGCCATGATCATAGAATATTTCGGAACAGGGACCGCAGGGGCCAGTGTCGCCCATCGCCCAGAAGTTATCCTTCTCACCCAGCCAGGAAAATCGGTCCGGGTCGACTTTGATTTCATCCATCCAGATCGCCGCGGCCTCATCGTCTTCCTTATAGACAGTGATCCAGAGTTTCTCCGGAGGCAATCCCAATTCGACAGTCAGAAATTCCCAGGCAAACTGAATCGCTTCGCGCTTGAAATAATCTCCGAACGAAAAATTCCCGAGCATCTCGAAAAAAGTATGGTGACGGGCCGTATAACCCACGTTCTCGAGATCATTATGCTTGCCACCAGCGCGCACGCAGCGCTGTGAGCTGGTGGCCCTGACTCGCTCCCGCTTCTCATCGCCAAGGAATACATCTTTGAACTGCACCATCCCGGCATTAGTGAATAGCAGGGTTGGATCGTTCGCCGGCACCAGCGGGCTACTGGATACTATCTCGTGGTCTCGTGCGGCAAAGAATTCGAGAAATTTCTGTCTTATTTCTGCGGATTTCATCTGATCAACTATTAAGTACTGATTATCGAATTAGGGTGATTGTCCGGAGCATCTGCCCCGCTCAAAAAAGCACAGAATTATAGCGCTTATTGACTGGAGGTTGCAGGCCTAAGTGCCGGTAAGTCCGGCAAAAAATGCAAGATTCTTTTGTTTCCCGTCTGATTGTCAGGGATTCGCAGAAGGCACCATGCTGAATATGCAGCGACCACGCTGGTTTTGGCGCGAGAATTCAGCTTTTAACTAGCCCGAATTCTTTTCTTCGCCTCTTCCCAACAAGCTCGATGAGCTTGGGTTTAAGCTGAAATTGGTGATAATTTTTTCTTTCGGCACTCGCAGATTTCCGTCGCTGGATAGCATGATGGCGACTGGGCGCGTCTGCGGAAAGTGGCTGAGTACAATAGCCACAATGATGAGGAAGGGAACGCATAGAAACATGCCAGGGATCCCCCAAATCGCATTCCACAAGGCGAGATTGAGCAAAATCACAACCGGACTGAGATTGAAGGACGAGCCCATCAGTCGCGGCTCCAAAATATTCCCAATACAAATCTGCAGCGCACCAATACCGAGTAGCACCAAAACGAACAATGTATATCCGTCCGATTGCGCCAGGGCTATGAGGGCCGGGAAAATCGTTGCGACAATTGAACCCACTGTCGGGATGAAATTAAGTAAAAAAATCAGAAGACCCCAGACTGCAGCGAAATCCACTCCTACTGTAAACAGAAATGTGAAACTTAAGATTCCAGTCAGGGAGCTGGTGAACATCTTGATACTTATGTATTTCTGGATATCGTCCCGAATGCGCGTGATGATGCGATGTGCCTCATCTTCCCTATCGGGATTACTCACCAGCGCTGATATTTTATTACTGAAGTGCCCCTGCTCAAGGAACAAGAAGCCCAGGTAAATTAGAATCAATCCACCGTTGGCCAGAATGCCAGCAAAGGAGGAGGCTATCGATGTGGCATAAGAGGGTATATCGATCCAAGCAGTGATCAATTCACTGAGACTGCGCTCTTCGAAGGCAGCAAAGTCGATAAATGGCACTGACTCCAGTCGACGTGTCAAATTCTCTTGATAGACAGGCGCCACGTCCAACACATCATCAGCCGAGGCGCTGAGAAAATTGACCAGCGCCCATATCAATAGCAGAAAAGTGAGTAATGATGCCGCCAGGCAGACAGGCATCGGAAACTTGAAACCAGCCACTTCGACCCTGTTGAATCCACGGGCCAGGGTATTGATCAAGTACCAGAGAGCAACCGCGATCACTAGTGGCAACAGCAGCGACTCTCCGACCACCAGGAGGTAAAAAACCAGAGTTACCAGGACAGCTGAAGCCGTGAAATTGAGGACTTTCATAGGGTATTTTTCCTACGCAGCGATCATGCCCAAGAGTTTGAATAACAATCCATCAATTCGCACCAGTCTGCGGCGCAGAGCCAGGTGTAGGTAATTTTTACACCTTCCTCAGTAATTTCGAAGAATATCACATTTTCATTGCCCCACCCTCATTAGTCTATCAGCCTGAAACCCTTTAAATACCCGGCTTGGTATCGAGGCCCCAAGAATAGTGATGAAGTTGGAAGGTTACTCAAAAATCCTCAAAATTGGCGAAGGCGGAATGGCGCATGTTTATCGCGGCATTCAGGACTCCCTGCAGCGTCCCGTCGCCATCAAGCTGCTGATCAATGACCTCAGCTTTGATGCAGAGGCGCGCAAGCGTTTTGAGCGAGAATCCTACTTTATTGCCCGCCTTAATCACGCCAATATCATTCACGTCATAGACCGTGGCATCATCAGAGATGAGGTGCCCTATTTCGTGATGGAGTTTGTCGAAGGTATTGATCTGGGCACCGCGATGAAATCGCGCCAACTTGGCCATGGGCAGAAAGTCGACATCATTGTCCAGATTCTGAAGGCGCTTGCCTACGCTCATAGAAACAACGTGATTCACCGCGATATCGAGCCCAACAATATTCTGGTTGATGATGATGACAATGTAAAGATTCTAGACTTCGGCATTGCCCAGTTTTATGGCGAAATGCACAAGACCTATGATCGCACCTGTGCCGGCATGGTCATGGGTACGTTCAACTATATGTCTCCGGAACAAAAGGAATCAGCAGAAAATGTAACGGCCCAGAGCGATCTATACTCGGTCGGCGTGCTCATGTACAACCTGTTTACAGGCACGCTGCCCAGCGGCCGTTATCCTGACCCAAGAGAACTGAACCAGGAATTATCTGAAGAACTCAATCTGTTGATTCTGCAATGCCTGCAGGAAAATCCGAATCAACGCCCAGACTCGGCCGGGGAGCTCAAAACCCGGCTGCTGGCGATATCCCAGGGCGCCCATATCAACAAGGAGTAGAAACTGCGGGCAGAGCAAGGCTTAACGAGTTTCAAATCCAAGTTCCTGCTGCTTGATGTGCTGAGAGAAGACCGCTTCGGTGGCGTTTACCTCTATCAGCAAAAGGAAAAAGGCACACTCCTCATCGTCAAAAAGAAAGTCAGAGGCAGTTCCGGCTACGAAGCCATGAGCCTGCTGGCGTCTGTGACGCATCCAAATATCGTAAGTACTTTGGGCACATTTCGTAACGATGATTTTTTCGTTTTAGTCCAGGAGTACATGAGTGGCGGCACACTGCAGGACAAACTGGCCTTCCAGCTGACCTGGCAGCAAACCCTTCAGATTGCCAAACAACTCTGTGAAGCCGTGGTATTCGCTCACAACAACCGTGTTGTTCACGGCCATTTGCGTCCCATCAACGTGCTGTTTGATCCAGATGGTGCGGTGAAAGTGACTGACTTCTCGCTACAGGACGACACCAGCGACGTGGAGACGGCCTGTTTCTACTATCTGGAAGGTGAGGAGCGTTCCCAGTCAGCAGATATTTACGCAGTCGGCGTTCTACTCTATCAATTATTTACCGGATGCTTACCTCGTCGCCGCAATGAAACCGGCTTCGTGATCCGCAAGGCTTTTGCCAAGTTACCGACAGACATACAGGGCCTTATTACCAATATGCTTTCAACGATTCCTGAGAACAGGAGTCAGGATAGTCTGCAGCAAGCGATTGAGCTATTTGATAACCAGCTATCCAAGCGTCAACAGCTATCATTTACTGCACGCCCTGCACGTGTTAAAAATCGAGTTGCTGATCGCCGCAAAGAAGACCAGTCGAAACCTGTAAGACTAGATAAGGTTACCAAGATCGACACAATAGCGGACGCAGTGAAGCAAATGCCACACAATCCGGAAGACAGCGAAGCTATCTCCCAGCTGGCTGCCAGGAACAAACAGCCTACAAGTGGAAATCGGGTAATGTATTGTTCGCCCTGCTCTGCCTTGTGTATGCACAATATCTGTTTCTATTTGATGGTCAGGAAAAAATTAACCAGAGTATGTCGGCCGTTTACCTGGCGGTAGTGAATGAATTCGAGGGGCTCGTAGGCAAACCAGATGTCAGAAGAACGTTTCCAGGTGAGAATAGCGGGCTTTACTGACACTGGCCTCAAACGCCAGCTCAACGAAGATTATATCGGCTTTGACCAGGAGTTGGGCATTGCGGTGCTCGCAGACGGTATGGGTGGCCATCAATCTGGTGAAATTGCCGCCCACATGGCGGTGGAGTCAGTGCTGGAAAAACTTCAGAGCATGTGCGAACCGAAATCTACTGAATCGATAACTGGTTCTCAGCTGTTGGATTACGTGAGTAATACAATTTCCTACAGTAACAGCATGATCTACCAGGCTGCAGAAGCCGTTGATGAGCACCGCGGCATGGGTACAACTCTGGTTGCTGTGATGATTCAGGATTCACAGATTTATGCCGGCCATGTGGGTGATTCGCGCCTTTACTTATACCGCGCTGATTCGCTTCGCAGGATCACAAAAGATCACAGCCTGGTGCAAGACTTGATAGATCGTGGCTTCTACACCGAAGAGGAAGCGCGCTCGGCGAATGTAGGACACATCGTCACCAGAGCTCTGGGTACCAAAGCACAGGTGGAGGTGGATACCCTACATCACGACTTGGAAGCAGGCGATGTGTTTTTGCTCTGCTCTGACGGCTTATCGGATATGGTCGCAGACTGGCAAATTCAGGAAATATTGAAGGAGCAGTCTGGCAGCCTTGAGAAGGCAGCAGAGACGCTGATTTCAAAAGCGAATCGCAATGGCGGTAAGGACAATATTTCCGTCATTCTGATGCAGGTCTCACAAGCAGAAACCTAAACGGATTTTTAATTGGCAGCAGTGCTACAGATTAGTAAGAGAGCCGACCCATGCCAGGCAAACTTGTGTTCAGCTTCAACTCAAAACAGATAGACGAGTTTCCTCTCGACAAGGAAGTCATGACTATCGGACGCAAGGAAGACAACGACATCCGTATCGAGAATCTCGCTGTGAGCGGGCATCACGCAAAGTTGCTCACTATTTTTAATGATTCCTTCCTGGAAGATCTCGACAGTACCAACGGCACTCAGGTCAACGGGCACAACATCAGGAAACACCCACTCAAAAACGGTGACGTTATCGTCATTGGCAAGCACGAAATACGCTATGAGAACGTGAATAGCGCAGCTGATGACGATACTGAGAAAACCGTACTCATTCGGCCCACGGCTCAGCAGCCGGTCTACCCCAGCTTAGTTGCGTCTAACGATATTGATTACGAACCAGCCAAGCAACCGGAGTCACCGCCTCCGCTTGAGCGCGCCAAACTGCAAATCTTGAACCGCACCGGTGCTGGTAAAGAATTACCTCTGACTAAACCCTCGGTAAAACTGGGCAAAGCCGGTTCTGAAGTAGTCCAGATAAACCGCCGACCAGATGGGCACTTCATCGTGTGCCTGGACCAACCCAAAGGCTCTGCGCCACCCAGAGTGAATGGTGAATATATTGGTCCGCGATCTGTGAAGCTGGACAATCATGACATTATTGAAATCAACCGACTGAAGATAGAGTACTTTCACGCCAGTTGAATCTGCCTGGTGTCGAATAATTTAACGGCTCAATTCAACAACAAAATATCTAACAAAAAAGGCGGCTCGATGAGCCGCCTTTTTTGTTTTTTAGCGCTTGATTTAAACGCGCATTCTGTCTAGATCGATTCAAATGCTTCAGCAACAATTCCTGGCGTCAGAATCTGGGGAAGTATCACCGGCTCTTTGCTGGTATCCCCCGGGTATAGGACATAGAGTGGCACGGAGGGTCGATTGAATCGCTCCAGTACCGCAGTAATCTCCGGATCCTCGTTGGTCCAGTCACCCTTCATATAGGTGATTTCCCGGTCTGCCATAACCTGCTTAACGCGATCCGTGCTCAGTGTGGTCTGCTCATTAGCCAGACAGGTAATACACCAGGCCGCAGTCATGTTAACAAATACTGGTTTCCCTTCAGCCTGCAACTCATCCAGACGCTGTGAGCTGAAAACTTCATAATCCCGAACCACATTGCCTTCTTCATCGGTGCTCAGGTTGGCAACGCTCGCAGCATTAACCACTGTTTGCATGAATGGCGACTGCGTCAGGTAGATGGCAAGCACCAGTGTCGCCAGGCTAACTCCGTAATTGAATGTCCGCATAAAGACACCCATTGTGAAACGACGTTGATATAGCCATGCAGCGAATGCCATCACCACGCACATACCAAGCACCAGCGACATACCCATTACGCCCACCTGGTTACCTAAAACCCAGAGGAAGAATAGAGCCGATGCATAGAGCGGAAAGGCCATGACCTGTTTGAATGTCTGCATCCACGGGCCAGGTTTGGGCATATACTTGTAGAGCGCCGGCACGTAGCTCAATACCAGGATCGGAAACGCCATCCCCACACCAAGTGCAACAAAAACCGCCATCGCCATAAGCCAAGACTGGGTCAAAGCGAAGCCAATGGCAGGCCCCATAAAGGGTGCGGTACAAGGCGTCGCCACCGTTGTAGCCAGCACACCTGTGAAGAAAGAGCCCTTATAGCCTCCTTTCGCAGTAAGCCCGCTGCCGGCGCCCATCAAGCTTGTGCCAATTTCAAACACGCCGGACAGACTCAGCCCCATCAGGAAAAACAGGTAAACGATGAAGGCCAGGAACCAGGGCTGCTGGAACTGAAAGGCCCACCCGACTGCTTCGCCACCGGCGCGCAATGCGATGAGTACAGAAGCCAGGGTCACGAAGGCAACAACCACGCCTAAGGTATAGACCAAGCCATCCATGCGCTGCTTCTCTTTTGATTCACCCGCATTATTGGCAAAGCTCAGCGCCTTGATAGACAGCACAGGAAATACACAGGGCATCAAATTAAGAATCATGCCGCCCAGAAAGGCGAAACCCATGAATACCAATAGCCCAGCACCGCCTTCACCATTGCTGCCACCCGCTGCGCCATTCGTCGCGGCTGCCAGCGGGGCGATAGTCATAGAGTTCGCATCGGCAGCGGGATTGATGAAATCGAAGGCTGTGCGCGCACCGGCATCATTTTCCAGCACCAGCACACCATAGACCTCAGACAGGTCCTGCAGCATGCGCCTGGGCTGCTGATGGGTTATTTGTAACAGGTTGCCCTGTAAGCTCACGTCTCGCAGTGGACCTGGCTTGATGATTCGGCGTTGCTCTGGAAAGAAATAGGCCTCTGAATAATCATCGAAAATGGGGTCAGATGCCTCAAATCCGAGGCTCACTCTTTCGCCCGCAACCGCTATCATCGATCGGATACCGTGATCCGTTGACGGGATTGCTTCCCGCGCATCCTCAAACAGGGTCTGGGTGCTTGCATCCAGTTCAGGAGCAGTACCGACTGGCAGGGTAATGCTCAAGCGCTGCTCGCCGGGAATACAAATCTGGTCGCACACATTCCAATAGGCAAGCGTGCTCAACTCAACCTGATCGCCCGTAAAATCTGCAGGCAGCGTAACCGCTACCGGCAACAGAACTTCTTCTTCATAACCAAAATTCACCAGGTCGGTGTCGTAGAATGGCAGCCAATGTGGTGCCGGCCACTGGATATCCCCTATCTGGGTGCCTTCGGGCGCTTCCCACTCGTTCAGACTAGTGGGCTCACCACTGTCTCCACCCATTTTCCAATAAGTATGCCAGTGCGCCGCGGGATCAAGGCGCAGACCCAGCCAGGCAGTCTCGCCGGGGACAATATTAGTTGCTTCGGAAAGCAGCTCGACTTCGATGCTGTTATCCCATGCCACCGGGCTGCGGGACGCGGTCAGGTCGAAAGCCTGCAAATTCCCTGCATCATCCACAAACGAAAGCAATCCTTCCATCGCGGTCCGCGACCCGTCATAGCGACGATGCTGCTCGGTGGAAATCTGAATGCGCTCTCCGTCCAACATGACATTGCGATAGGGCGCGTAGCGCATGATGCGGCGCTCAACCGGGAAAAACCATGCCTCATCAATATCATCAAAGAGAGCGCCATCTGCCCTGATCATGATGTTGACCTTGTCGTCATGGTCATTGAATTCTGCCACGATTCCATGGGCGTCAGCAGGAGTCGGCAGCAAACTTCGAGTTTCGGCGAAAGCCTGTTGCCATTGCGGATCGATTTCCAGATTTTCGGCAATCGGCAGCGCTAGGGAGAAATTGGCTTCACCAGGAATACAGATTTCATCACAGACCTGCCACTCGATCAGAGTGCTCAGCGCCAACTCTTCGCCGCTGAAATCTGCTGGCACGGTAAGCGCCATTGGCAGGAAGACTTCACGTTCGTAGGTGAAGGTCACCAGGTCGCTGCCGAGGAAGGGTGTCCACTCGGGAATCGGCCACTGAATCTCTCCGACCTCTGTGCCTGCAGGCATGTCCCAATTAATAGCGCGCGTAGCTTCTCCACTGTCGCCGCCAAATTTCCAGTAGGTATGCCAATGCTCGATAGGGTCCAGCCTGATTGCCAGCCAGGTCGTTTCTCCCGGCACCACCGTGAGGGTTTCCGAGATCAATTCGACTTCGATCTGGTCAGTTCGGTGCACCTGTGCTGATGCGCCCATTGAGACCAAAAATAAACCGATAACAATCAGTAAGTTAGGCATGATGCGAGCCATAGTCTATTCCTGCAGGATGTGCGGGCATTCTACCCGCCCGTTGAGGTTAGGAATGTGCCAAAAGGTAACAAAAATGCCGACTTCTGTCATGAAACTGTCGGCATTTTTGCTCTGCGCTTCAATAACAGTCCCGCACATCGATCCAGCTATAGCAATAGACTCAGCAAACAGGAAATTCGTGCAGCGACCCCAATTAATTTAGGACCAGGTCTTATAGCAAAGCGATCCTTGCCGGCCGATTCATCCCATGAATCGGTTTAAGCAGGCTCAGAAATCTCCGCGAGACTGGCCTCTCAGCCAGGTTTAACCGGTTCCAGCCAGGCAACCATCCGATTTTTTATGAGTACAGTCACTAAAACGCGCAGCCGGGTAACTCAGACTACAAAACGCAAAATTACACCTGTGTCGCGGGCGAATCAGGCTAAGCAGAGCCCAACAAGAAGAGCCCCAGTGATGTATGCGGAATAGAGCCCGGAGCAGGGCTACCATCACGAGCCAGCTCAAGGACATGCTGCGTAACACTTGCCTGCCGGCATGAGCGGACTTGATGATGTCAGTGCGTTTCTCTCTGAATCCAGGCTTGTCGCTTCAAAAGCTCAACCTCGTCACGCCCACGATACTTGGTCAAAGCCCGTTACCTGACGCGGTCCACGCATCGACATCCTGGTCTAGCACTCAACTGCTTCAGCTTCTCGCTGGGGCGCCATGGCTCACCCGATTCGCTACTCACTGCCAAGTATTCGCTCTACCATCAACTGCAGGTTCAGCGAGTTTCGGTACTCGTTGACGTCTAGCCGAAATACCAACTCGATACGGGAGGCATCGACGGCAGGCCAGGCGTCTTCATCCACGTTGAACGCAATCGCATCGATTAGTTTTCCGGGCTCAGATTCCGGGCTGAGCATCATCTTCAGATGCTTGTCGGCAAGCACACGCTGATCACGGAGAATAAACTTTCCGTCAAACAGCGGCTCCGGAAATTCCTGACCCCATGGTCCCGCAGAACGGAGTATCTGGGCGGCTTCAAGGGTCATGAAGTCAGCGGAAACCTCGCCATCACTTTCTACCATTGCCTGCAGCTGTGCCACACTGAGTTGTCTCGATGCTTCAGCGGCAAACGCTTTGCTAAATCGCTCAAAGTCACTTCGCGCAAGGCTTAATCCCGCGGCCATGGCGTGACCACCAAACTTGGTTACCAGGCCAGGGTTACGGGTAGCAACGGCGTCGAGGGCATCACGAATATGAAAACCTGGAATCGATCGCGCCGAACCCTTCAATTCCGCTCCCCCTTCAACTGCTGCGAAGGCGATTACAGGGCGATGGTATTTTTCCTTGACCCTGGAAGCGAGAATCCCGACCACGCCCTGGTGCCAGCGCTCATCAAACAGGCACAGGCCCGCGGGGATGTCTGCAGCATCCAGCTCTAGATTCGCCAGACTTTCAAATGCCTGGTCGCGCATCTCTGACTCGATCTGGCGCCTGTCCTGGTTCATGCCATCCAATTGCAGGGCAAGGCGATGGGCAACGCTGTCACTTTCCGTCAACAGGCACTCAATACCGGTCGTCATATCATCCAGCCTGCCGGCAGCATTCAAACGTGGGCCAACACCGAAAGCGAGGTCCGAAGCACTAAGACTCACCGCGTTCTTTTTTGCAACCTGTAGCAATGCACTTATACCCGGCCGCGCCCTGCCCCCGCGAATTCTGCGCAGCCCCTCAGCAACCAGAATGCGATTGTTATGATCTAGCGGCACAACATCGGCAATAGTGCCAAGTGCCACTAAATCAAGTAGCTCAGCCATATTCGGCTCTGCCTGATTATTGTCAAGGAACCAGGCCATCTCTCGCAGGCGACTGCGCAGCGCCAACATGACATAAAAAACCACGCCAACTCCCGCGATCGCCTTGCTGGAAAATGAGCATCCGGCCTGGTTGGGGTTCACGATGGCCTCAGCACTGGGCAATTCATCCGGGGCAATATGATGATCTGTAATCAACACCTTGCTACCAATTGCTTGCGCAGCCCTCACCCCATCGACACTGGAAATACCGTTATCCACCGTGATGATAAGATCTGGGGACTTGGTGGCCGCCAGTTCTACTATCTCTGGCGTCAGGCCGTAACCATACTCGAAGCGATTCGGAACAATATAATCCACATGTTGGTAACCGAACTGCTTCAATGCCGCCATCGCCAGAGCGCAACTGGTTGCGCCATCTGCATCGAAATCGGAAACGATTAAAACCCGCGACTGTTGCCGCAAGGCGTGTAGCAGCAAGTCCACAGCTGCCTGCATGCCAAGCATGCTGTCAGGAGGGATGAGTCTGGAGAGGGTTAGGTCAAGTTCTTCCGCAGTCGCCAACTTGCGCTGCTGGTAAACCCGCCGCAACAGTGGATGTAGGGAATCTGGAAGCGCCAATCCCGTGTCAGTTGCACGTCGCTGCAGACGAATCATGGCTTGTCGCTTGAACCTTGTTAGATATGCGCTTTGATATAGGAATTGACTTGAGCAAGATCGTTAGCAATCACCGCATATCGCTCATCCCGTTCAAACAAATCCGCGAGATGCGCTGGCAATTCCGGCAGATCCAGCCCCGCTGCGGTGATGGCATCGCCGAATTTTGCAGGGTGTGCTGTCGCCAGGGTCACCATAGGCACATCCTGACTGCGCCGAACAATGCGTGCGGACTCGACGCCTATTGCGGTGTGGGGATCAAGCAGTTTGCCCGTTGCCTGCTTAACTTCGGCAATGACCTGACAGGTTTTCTCATCATTGACACTGGCACTGTCGAACATGGCCTGTACCTGCCGCCACTGTTCTTCACTGACACTTAGTTCCTCTTTACCGAATCGTCGCATAAAATCAGTCAGCTGTTCTGCGTCGCGACCAAACATATCGAACAAATAGCGCTCAAAATTGCTGGAGACCAGGATATCCATACTCGGTGAATAGGTCTTACTAAGCTGTGTCGCAGAGTAATCATTGTTGCTAATAAAGCGATGCAATATGTCATTTTCGTTAGTTGCTACCACCAGTTGATCGATCGGCAGGCCCATATGCTTGGCGAGGTAACCCGCGTAGATATCACCAAAGTTACCGGTTGGCACAGAAAACGAAACAGCCTTGTCGGGCGCCCCCAGTTTCAGCGCAGCAGAAAAGTAGTACACAATCTGCATCAGAATTCGCGCCCAGTTGATGGAATTCACTGCCACCAATTGGCGGCCAGCTGGCAGAAAGGATTGGTCTGCAAATGCTGCCTTCACAATGCGCTGACAATCGTCAAAATTTCCCTCTACGGCGAGATTAAAAACGTTATCACCTGTTACCGTAGTCATTTGCCGACGCTGAACCTCGGACACGCGCTGATGCGGGTGCAGAATGAAAATATCTACATGATCAGAGTGGCGACAGCCTTCCAAAGCAGCGGAACCAGTGTCACCGGAAGTCGCGCCCAAGATTACCACCCGCTGGTCATTCTTTTTCAGCACGTGATCCAGCAGCCTCCCCAGAACCTGCAAGGCAAAGTCCTTAAACGCCAGGGTCGGTCCATGATAGAGCTCTAGCAGGTATTCGTTGTCTCCCAATTCGGTGACCGGCGCGATTTCCGGATGATCAAATTCCGCATAGCTTTCAGCGATTATGCGCTCGAGTTCTGATCTGGGCAGTTCATCCCCTACAAAAGGCGTTACCACCTCCATTGCCAGGTCGACATAGGACAGGTTTTTCCAATCCGCCATTTGTTTGGTATCGATTTGTGGTAATTCTGTGGGGACATAGAGCCCACCGTCTGGCGCCAGACCAGTTAACAGAACCTGCTCAAATGTTTGTGGCTCTCCGCCACCTCTTGTACTGATATATTTCAAGCTTTCCGCAGGCTAAGAAGCCTCTCCATGAAATGGTTCAACCCTGATCCGCATAATTTCGCCAGTGATCTCTGCAAGATCTTCGAGAGCGCCAAGGGCTTTGTTTAGCTTATCTTCTTTCACACGATGGGTGAGAATGACAATTGAAACACTCTCATTACTCGCCGCCTCTTTCTGTATGACCGCTTCAATACTGATTTCCTGACCCTGCAGTACATTAGAAATCTTTGCCATCACACCAACTTTGTCGATCACCGGAATTCTCAGATAGTACTCCGCATCGATCTCTTCGATTGCGAGCACCGGCGAATTATCAGAAGCATCCCGATAGCCCAGAGCTGGATACACGGGCACTGTGGCGCCTGCAACCAGCTGACGCGCAAGATCGATAAGATCCGCGACCACTGCCGAGGCTGTAGCCTCCGCGCCGGCACCCGGACCGCTATACAGCGTGGAACCTACAAAGTCTCCCTGCACGAGAATGGCGTTGCCAACACCATTAACGTTCGCCAGTAGCCTTGATTTAGCGACCAGGGTTGGGTGGACTCGCATCTCGATGCCGCTTTCCGTTTTGCGCGCGATACCTAGATGCTTTACTTCATAGCCAAGCTCATTGGCATAATTAATATCATCAGGCGTGACCTTGCTTATACCCTCAGTGTAAGTCTTGTCGAATTGCAGAGGTATGCCAAATGCTATTGAAGCCATGATTGTGAGCTTGTGCGCCGCATCTATCCCTTCGACATCGAAGGTTGGGTCAGCTTCAGCGTAGCCCAACTCTTGCGCTTCCTGCAGCACATCGGCGAACTGACTCTGGTTCGCCGTCATCTCAGACAGAATAAAGTTTCCGGTGCCGTTAATTATTCCCGCCAACCACTCAATTTCATTTGCAGCGAGCCCTTCGCGTAACGCCTTAATGATTGGAATGCCGCCAGCAACGCTACTCTCGAATGCAAGCGTCACAGCTTTCTCCTTCGCGAGAGCAAATAGCTCGTTCCCTTTTTCCGCGATCAGGGCCTTATTTGCGGTTACCACATGTTTACCGCTGGTCAGTGCGGTTTTGATTACATCGAAGGCAACGTCATAGCCGCCAATTGTCTCCACAATGATATCGACGCTGGGATCTGCAGCTACCGCCAGGGGATCCGCTCCAGAATGGGCTACGTTTTGGCAAAGCTCAGGCTTTGGGGTGCGGGTTGCGACATGGGTGACAATAATTTCACAGCCGCTGCGCCGGCTGATGGTTTCCTTGTTTCCTTCCAGTAGGCGCAGGGTACCTGCGCCCACTGTACCCAAACCGCAAATTCCAATTCTGAGTTGTGTCGGTGTATGCTGGGTCAAGGTCTGCCTCTCGCGCTTGTTGGCCAGTCAGGTGGGTAAACACCCCTGCTAGCTTAGAAAACCAAAGCGCGAATTATACTGGAAACCACTGATAAACTCAGCCAGTGCGCCCACCCGAAAAATGCGCGCAGGGAAGCAGGCGGCTGAGTGCTAATTGACGAGACTAGTTGAGGCTGAGCATGGAAGCCAGGCGTTCACTGTCTAAATAGCCAGGAATAACCCGCCCGTCTGAAAACACCAGGGCTGGTGTTCCACTGATACCCAGCTCGTTGCCTAACTGATAATGCTCGAGGATAGGTGTTTCGCAAGTGACCGGCGGCAATTCCTCACCCCCTTTCGCCAGGGACAGGGACTCTTTACGATCATCCGAGCACCAGACCGAGATCATCTTGTCGTAAGACGCCGCTGCTTCACCACCGCGTGGGTAAGCCAGGTAGCGCACTTCGATTCCATAGGCCATCAAGTCTTCCAGATCACCGTGCAAAGCGCGACAGTAGGTGCAATCCACATCCGTAAATACGGTGATCGTTGCCTTCACTTCTTCTGGGCTGAAGATGATCATTTCCTCTTCCGGGATCAGCGCGATCTTATCCAGTGCACGTTTTTGACGAGTGCTGGCTGACAGATTCATTAAGCCTGTGGGAGTCGTCGCGTACATGTCACCGGCGAACAAGTAATCGCCTGAGATATCACTGTAAAGAATCTCACCGGTATTCAACTCAACTTCAAAAATATTTGGCAGCGCCGTTTGATTTAGCGACACGATTTGAAGGGTGTTTTGCGAGGCAATCTCGATAGCCTGCTCAAGTTTACCGCGCAAGGATTGATCCCCCTGGGCGCTTGCCTGAGCGAATAACAGGCTGCCAAACAGCAGTGCCGCGATCATCTGGACCAGGTTATTCGTGCTTTTCATGTCTCTCGCCTCGCTGGAATAAGCCCCTCGCTAGCATGGGCTATGGTTGTTGAATTCAATGCGGCTGCCCTCTTAAGGGTTGTCCGTAAATTGAATCTCTCACTGAGATAACCGGGGAAAACCAACTCCTGTTCCCTGGTAAGGGGACAGTTTACGGTTTTATGGCCCCGGAAACAAAAATGAGAAAGCTGCCAGGGCAACTTTCTCATTGTGAACTTTGCTTTTGCTCGGTAACAACCGAACTAATCAGGCCTGCTCGCCTGCCTTCTTGTCGAGCTTCTCCGAGATGCGGGCCGCGCGTCCTGTCAGTTCGCGCAGGTAATAGAGCTTGGCCTGACGCACGTCACCGCGACGCTTCAACTTGACGCTGTCTACCAGTGGACTGAAGGTTTGGAAAGTACGCTCAACGCCAACGCCGTGGGAAATTTTGCGCACTGTGAAAGAAGAGTTAAGGCCGCGATTGCGCTTGCCTATGACCACTCCCTCGAAGGCCTGCAATCGCTCGCGGTCACCTTCCTTGATTTTAACCTGGACTATCACGGTATCGCCTGGACCGAAATCAGGGAGTTCTTTCCCCATTTGCTCATTTTCGATCTGTTCGATGATCTTATTTTTGCTCATCTTGCTAAACTCCTAACCTGACTTCCGAGTAGTCGGGGCCTAGTTGGCCGCCTGGTACTCCGCTTTAAATTGTTCCAATAGTTCTTGCTGTTCCTGGTTTAACTCAATCTGTTCCAGTAAATCTGGACGCTTAAGCCAGGTTGCTCCCAAACTCTGTTTTTCCCGCCATCTGGCAATCGCGGCATGATCACCGCTCAACAACACTTCTGGCACTGCCCTGCCTTCAAACTGCTGAGGTCTGGTGAACTCTGGCGCATGCAGCAGGCCATTAGCCAGACTGTCCAAATGCGCTGAATCATCATCACCGAGCGCGCCAGGTTGCAGTCGAATAACTGCATCGAGCAATGCCATCGCAGCTAACTCACCACCGCTAATCACGAAATCCCCGAGCGAAACCTCTTCATCTATTTCGGCCTCAATCACCCGGGCGTCGATGCCCTGGTAGCGACCGCAGACTAGAACCATGGATTCCAGCTGTGCCAATTCAACCACTTTCGCCTGATTCAAGGGTTTCCCCTGGGGCGATAGGTAGAGGGTTCTGCATGCAGCCTCGCCAGTCTCAGCCAATTTGGCTTTGGCTGCTTTGATGGTGGCAATCAGCGGCTCTGTCTTCATTAACATGCCTGGACCACCGCCAAAAGGCTTGTCATCAACCGTTCGGTGTCGATCCGTACTGAAATCCCTTGGATTCCAGAGCGCCAGATCCATCAAGTTGTCCTTGACCGCCCGGCTACTCACGCCGTGTGCTGTCAGTGCCGAAAACATCTCGGGTAACAGTGTGACAACGGCAACCCGCATCTGGTCAGTTTCCCTTCAGCCGATTCCACGGCCTTTGTCTCGGCAACGAGTTGTCGCTTAAGTCGCAAAACCTGCGAAACCGCGCCTAACCCAAATAATCCGCATCCCAATCGACGGTAATGCGCTGTTCTTGTAATGAGACCTCCACAATTACCCTCTCCGGCAGAAAAGGAATCAGGCGTTCTCTCGTGTCACAGCTCTCCGCAGTGGGTGCCACCACCAGCACGTCGTTAGCGCCGGTTTCCATCAACCTCTGCACGCTGCCGAAGATCTGACCTTGCAAATTCGCCACTTGCAGACCCTGCAATTCGTGCCAGTAGAAACTGCCTGTCTCCAAAGCCGGCAGGTCTGTACTGGGTACCCAGATCTCACAGCCGGTCAAACTAGCGGCGGTTTCCGGGTTGTCAAAACCCTCAAAATGGACGATCAAGCCCTTTTGTTGCTCTCTGCTGTCGTCAATGTGCAGGAGCCGGGTCGCGTTATCCACTTCGGTATGCAGTTCTGCATAATTCAGGATATTTGCCGGAGGCGAGGTAAAAGAATTTAGCTTTAGCCAGCCCTTGATTCCGTGAACCTTGCCTACCTTGGCCAGAACAACCCGTTTATCTGCCGCAGCCGCTTGCACATTCATCGCTACAGGCAAATAAGTAGAAATCAGGCCTCGGTTGTAGCAGCCGCGGCCGCATCCTTGGCAAGATTGCTGACGCGGTCGCTCACCTGAGCGCCCTCGGACTGCCAGTACGCCATTCTGTCCAGGTCAAGACGCAGACGTTCTTCCTGGCCTTTCGCCATTGGGTTAAAGAAACCAATTCTCTCAATGAAGCGTCCATCTCGGGCGCGACGGCTATCACTTACGGTGATGTGATAGAAGGGCTTCTTTTTGGCGCCACCACGAGCCAATCGAATAGTGACCATACAAAGTTCCTGATGCAAAAAAGTGTATTAAATCCAGCGGGTTATAAGAATCTCAGGCGCATTGCCCTGACCCGGGGATAAAAAGGCGGGTATTCTATGTCAATTGAGCCTGTATTGGAAGCGCGGAAAGGCAGTAAAACTGGGGCTTTGACGCCGCTGGTTTCAACCTAGAACCGGGGAAATTTGCCCCCAGGCGGCATTCCGGGCATGCCACCTGGGCCCATTTTACCCTGCATACCGCCGAGACCACGCATCATATTGGCCATTCCTCCACCTTTCATCTTCTTCATGACCTTCTGCATCTGCTTGTGCTGTTTCAGCAGTCGGTTCAGATCCTGAATCTGGGTGCCGGATCCCTGGGTAATGCGGCGCTTGCGGGACCCATTCAGAATGTCCGGATTGACTCGCTCACGCATGGTCATGGAGTTGATAATGGCTTCCATGCGACGAAACTGGGAGTCATCAACCATGTTTGCCGCGCCAGGCGGCATTGCGCCCATCCCCGGCATCTTGTCCATGATGCTGGCGACTCCACCCATGTTTTGCATTTGCGTGAGCTGCTCTTTGAAATCTTCCAGGTCAAACCCTTTGCCCTTCTTGATCTTGCGGGCCAGGCGCTCGGCCTTCTTCTTATCGACTTTTTGTTCTGCCTCTTCAATCAGAGACAGCACATCTCCCATGCCGAGAATGCGAGAGGCGATTCGGTCTGGGTAGAATGGTTCAAGGGCATCAGTTTTTTCCCCTACCCCGATAAATTTAATGGGCTTGCCGGTGATATGGCGAACTGACAACGCGGCACCACCCCTGGCATCACCATCCGCCTTGGTCAGCACGACCCCAGTGAGAGGCAGAGCATCATTGAAAGCCTTCGCCGTATTGGCTGCATCCTGACCTGTCATAGCGTCTACCACGAACAGGGTTTCCACGGGCGCGAGCTGGGCGTGCAATGCCGCGATTTCTTCCATCATCTGCTGATCAATGGCGAGACGTCCCGCGGTATCCACCAGCAGCACATCAACAAACTGCTTGCGCGCCTCGCGCAGAGCTGCATCGGCAATGGCCGTGGGCATTTGACTCGCGTCAGAGGCGAAGAATTCCACCCCTATGTCGCTGGCGAGTGTTTCAAGTTGTTTGATCGCCGCCGGCCTGTATACGTCGGCACTGACCACCATGACTTTCTTCTGCTCTTTCGTCTTGAGCAGCCTGGCCAATTTGGCCACGGTAGTGGTTTTACCTGCACCCTGGAGTCCCGCCATGAGCACTACAGCTGGGGGCACCGACTTCAGGTTTAACTCTGAATTGGCCGAACCCATGATGGCCTGCATCTCAGCCTGGACAACTTTGATAAAGGCCTGGCCCGGAGTAAGGCTCTTTGAGACTTCCTGGCCTACGGCGCGGTTGCTGACCCGATCGATGAAATCCTTCACCACCGGCAGCGCAACATCGGCCTCCAACAAGGCGCGGCGAACTTCACGCAAGGCATCCTGAATATTATTTTCAGTAAGAGTGGCCTTGCCGCTGAGTTTTCTGAACGTGCCGCTTAAGCGCTCGGTTAAATTTTCAAACACGGGTCCACCTATGGGTTAATAAGTCGAAATGCAGATTGAGCTGGGATCATACTACTCATGGCGAGTGAGCGGGGATTATAGCGAAATTCCTGCGAGCGTGAAAAAGGCCTGCGAGCACTATGGTACATATAGAGTACTTATGCGAAACTCTGGCCTGTTTTCAGCAATTAAGCAACCATGCAACTTACTATTATTTCAGGCATTTTCGCGATCGGGTTCTACCTGGCGGGATTTACCCTGCAACTGATCAATCTGGCCCGCGCTAACAGCGCAGGCAGGATGCGGCAGTACGTTTTCATTGCCGGCACTCTCGCGGTGATCGCACATGCTATCAGCGCTGCCAGGGTTATCAGTTCTCCGACTGGCTACCATTTTGGCGTGGTACAGATTAGCACTCTCATTGCTGTTTCGATTTCTGCACTAGTGTTAGTAAGCAGTATACGCAAACCTCTGGAAAACCTTTTTCTTGGATTGTTTCCGCTGGCCGTGATTTCCATCATCATGTCCCTCAGCGTAGACAGCAGCTATCCACCTACCAGCCTTAGCGCAGGCATGGCAAGCCATGTTCTTATTTCCATTCTAGCCTATAGCTTCATTACCATCGCAGCAATGCAGGCAGGCTTCCTGGCCTATCAGAACTATCAGCTCAAGCACGGCCATGCCGGTGGCTTGTTGCGCCGATTTCCGCCGCTGCAGGACATGGAAGTATTTCTGTTTGAACTACTCTGGGTAGGCCAGCTGTTACTCTCTTTGGGCATTGTTGCCGGCATTGTTTTCATCAGCGATATCTGGGGGCGGGATGGTGTGATTCACAAGAGCTTCTTCTCCATTCTTGCCTGGATGGTATTTGCCGTGCTCCTGTGGGGGCGCTACCAATTGGGTTGGCGCGGCGTGACGGCCATCAGGGGCACACTGTCAGGGTTCGGCCTGCTGCTGGTTGGCTTCTATGGCTCCAAGTTTGCGCTGGAATTCATCATCAGTTGAATCATCAAGTACAGCGATAAGCCTTGTTTCTCCTACTTCATACCAACCCATCAATGCCAAGATTTCCATACAACGGCCCATGACTGCTGACGATGTTTCATTAAGCACCCTGCTGCTTTCATTCCTCGCACTGATTCTGGCATCGGCGTATTTCTCCAGTTCCGAGACGGGCATGATGAGCCTCAATCGATATCGTATGAATCATCTACGCCGCAGCAACCACCCGGGTGCAGTTCGCGCCAGCCGCCTGCTGGAAAAGCCTGACAAGCTGATTGGCGTCATCCTGATTGGTAATAACTTTGTTAATTTTCTGGCGGCTTCCATTGCCACTTCAATTGCGATCATATTACTGGGAGAACCGGCACCTATAGCAACCGCGGTTGTTTTGACGCTGATAGTTTTGATATTCGCGGAGGTAACTCCAAAGACAATCGCCGCACTTTATCCTGAAAAGATTGCTTACCCTTCCAGCTTGCTATTGGGCTTCCTGCTGAAGGTGCTCTATCCAGTGGTTTGGGTGGTCAATACTGTGTCCAATAGTCTGGTCAGGCTCCTGGGCTTTCACCCGCAGGGAGATGCTAATGACCAGCAGCTCAACCAGGAGGAGCTGCGCACTGTAGTATATGAGTCAGAGAGTAGGCTACCGAAAAAGCACCAGGGTATGCTGCTCAACATCCTGGATCTGGAAAAAACCCAGGTCGATGAGATCATGGTGCCCCGCAATGAAGTTCAGGGCTTGGATATTGAAGACGATGTCGAGGACATGGTCGAGCAGATCGCCAGCGCGCAACATACGCGTCTGCCAGTCTTCAAAAAGGACATCAACAGTATTATCGGTATCCTCCACATGCGCAGCGCTGGGCGACTCATAAAGATTGAGAACTTGAACAAGGCATCCATCGTTCAGGAAACAATTGAGCCCTACTTCATCCCTGAAACCACGCCCCTGCACACCCAGCTCTTCAATTTCCAGAGCAAGAAACTGCGCATGGCTGTAGTTGTCGACGAGTTCGGAGCAGTCAAAGGCATCGTGACTCTTGAAGATATCCTGGAAGAAATCGTAGGCGAGTTCACCACTGATCTGGCGGACAGCAGCAAGGATATTCATGCCCAGAAGGACGGTAGCTACCTGATTGATGGTAGCACCAGCATTCGCGACATAAATCGGATTCTGTCATGGGATCTGGATTCGGAATCTGCCAACACCCTGAACGGACTGCTGATGGAGATCTTGCAGTCAATTCCCGACTCCGTGGTCGGCATAAAGCTTGATGGCTACTATGCAGAAATTCTGCAGGTTAAGGACAATGTTTTACGCACCGTGAAGATGTGGGAAGCAGACCGGCAGGAAGCATTGCCTTTCGCAGACCCGGAATAATTCTTCGTTCTGGCTGGCATTTCCCACAGTGCGCGGATTTTTGTTTTTTAGCTTTGGCGCAGGACTGAGATTGCTTTCTCGCGCTTGTCAGCCAGGCCGATTCGCTGAAAATAGCGCAACTCTGAAATTTTCCCTGGATTTACTGGCTGAACAGCCAACGCCAACTTGAATGGTGAATCTGTCAGTAACTGCCAGATCTGCCAGGGCAACCGCTCGGCGGCGGGTATTTCATGCTCAGCCAAACTGATTTTATCTTCCTTAAAACTGAAGGCGAAGCTATCCAGAGCTATAGCAAGACCAAGACCTCGAGCCTTAATATAAGCCTCTTTGAGAGTCCAGAGATCATAGAAGCGTTCTAGCTGTTGCGCTTCCGGCAAAGCCAATAGCGCGGCTACCTCGGTCGGTGCGAAAAATCTATCTGCGATTTTTCCTACTCTGCGGTTGCGACTTGCGTTTTCCAGGTCGACCCCAAGCTGAGGGTGTCGAGACACAGCCAGCACCATGCAATCTCCGCTGTGGGACAGATTGAAACACAGTGGCCTGTCCGATTGCTTGGACACCAGTTCAGGTTTCCCGTAGGCCGTGGTTTGAATCTCCCAGGCTGCAGGATCGCGATCTACGTACTCACTCAAACAGCTTCGCGTCAGCCATTTTCCCAGCAGCAACTGCCTGCGATGATGATCAAAATACAAGCGCTCATAGCGCTTCTGGTCAGACAGCTGCAGCCAATCCAAGGCGAGTCTTTCCAATGCAGACGCATCCACATCAGCCTGCTTCACAACCCAAATATGAATAGCATCATCAGGCAGTTCCATGATTTAGCGATCCCCCTGCTGCGACTGCATCAATTAAACAATCCCCTTCCTTCTTTGTGTCAAAAACACAGTGCAGTCGCTTTCGCGCAATCCGGTACTCCTTGGGGTATGCATAGGCATTATTTATATAGTGAATATCATCAATGACTACGGATTGATTGACGTGACTATGGCCATAAATATGCATGGTGGAATTCAAACGCTTGACTTGTGCATCCAGTGCAGCAGACCCCAATACGGGGTAGACCCTGCGCCGGTGCTCTGGAATGCGCGACGGCATCACATCGATACGGGGCAAAAAATGAGAAAAGCTTATTATCTTTTCATTCACGGTTTCGAGCACTGCGGTATTGCGCTGCAGGAAGAACTCACAGACCTGGGCTGAAGTCTGGAGATGGGCCGGCCAGCGGCAGGCTCTGAAGTCCCGCCAGGCGCGCTTTAGATACGCACAGGGCTCGCCAAAGGAGAAATCATACCAGCTCAGCAGCGGCACGATGCTCAGTTTGCCGGCACAGAAGACCTTGGTCTCAACGCCAGATGCTCGGCACAGCGCCATAACAGCATGAAATTTTTCCAGCGAACACTCGAATTCTGCGCCGTCCACCCAAAGCTCATGGTTGCCCGGGACATACAGCACTTCCCCAAACCTGGACTTAAGGGCCTCGAAAGTAGACTTCAGCAACTCCAGGCTGTCGCTGACATCGCCAGGGAGAATGAGCACGTCTTGTGAAAATTCATCAGACGGCAGCGCAAGCACCCATTTGAGGTTCTCAGGGTAATCGACATGCAGATCGGAAACGGTAAAAATTCTCATTACAGATTAAGACTATAATGGAGTCATGGCTGAAGTCATTGTTTCAGATCTCGAACAGCTCTTGGCAGAGATTGCAGTATGCAGAATTTGCGAAGGTCAGATCCCCGAACCTCGCCCGGTACTGCGCGGCACATCCAGAGCCAGGCTGCTGATAATAGGCCAGGCACCAGGGTCGAAAGTACACGCATCTGGCATACCCTGGGATGATGCCAGTGGCTCTCGGCTGCGCGCGTGGATGGGACTCACTGACGCTGAATTTTATGATCCGAGCCTGGTCGCAATCGTGCCTATGGGATTTTGCTACCCGGGCAGGGGCAAGTCAGGAGACCTGCCACCAATGCCAGTCTGCGCGCCCACCTGGCATCACCAGATTCTTCAGCATCTACAGAATATCGAATGCACACTTCTAATTGGACTCTATGCACAACGGCATTATTTAGCTGATGCACCAACCCGGCTCACAAATACAGTCGAGAATTGGCGTAACTACGCGCCGTCGCAGTTTGTAATTCCTCACCCTTCCCCGCGCAATCAATTATGGTTAAGACGAAACCCCTGGTTTGAAAAAAAAGTCGTACCGGCTCTTCAGGACAGGGTGCGGGCAATTATGCAAGCGGCTTAGCGCCAGGTGTATTCTCTTTCACAAAATCTGCCAGCAGCAGGTACTCTTCTCGCCGCGGATCAGACTTGCGCCAGGCCATACCAATCTCTCTGGATACGTTTTCATTATTGAATTCTTTGATTTTTAGATGGGTGTCGCCCAAGACATCACCCGCGACCGAAATCGCCGGCAGCAGCGTGACTCCGAGGCCATTTGCAACCATCTGAACCAGGGTATGCAAACTGGTGCCCTGATACACAAGGTCAGTATCGGCGCTTTCCAGTTTGCACGCCTCGAGAGCATGATCACGTAAGCAATGCCCCTCTTCCAGCAACAGTAGGCTTTCCCCTTGCAGCTGCTGTTGCTTCACTTGTTTGAATTTCTCCAACTGATGACCGGGAGGTAAGCACAGCACAAACTCATCCCGAAACAGGCTCAGAGTTTCCATATCTGGCATCGCATAGGGGAAAGCCAGAATTGCCAGATCCAGCTTGCCTTCTTGCAGCTGCTGCAATAGCTGAGCGCTCAGCGCTTCTTTTAAATAGAGCTTGAGTTTCGGATAGCTTTTCCTGAGCTCAGCGAGTAGGTGCGGCAGCATAAAGGGCCCAATCGTCGGAATCACGCCCAGCCTGATTTCGCCGGTCAGTGCCTCGTCATGGGACTTGGCAAGGCCAACAAAGTCCTCCACGTTACCAAGAATCAGTCGAGCCTGATGCAGCAATCGCGCGCCGAGGGGCGTAATCAGGACGCTCTTTTTATTGCGCTCAAAAATCACGACGCCAAGCTGAGATTCCAGTTCCTGGATTGCTGCACTGAGGGTCGATTGGGTAACGTGACATGCCTCGGCAGCCTTGCTGAAGTGCTTATGTTCGGCGACGGCACAGATATATCGGAGTTGCTTGAGAGAAGGCATCATGGTGTCAGGATGTTAATCGAAAAAAACGATCAACACATTAAGAAAATCGATTGGATTTGATTACTCAATCGCCATACATTTGCATTCAATTGAACTATCTACAGGTATTACAACTAGCTTAGAGATAGTGTAAGTTCACGGCACAAACTAAAACCGACGGGAGAAATACTATGTCGCTGAAAGGATCCAAGACCGAAGAAAACTTGAAAGCCGCCTTTGCTGGTGAGTCCCAAGCCAACCGCCGCTACCTGTACTTCGCCCAGAAAGCAGATGTCGAGGGTTATAACGACGTGTCTGCCTTGTTCCGCTCTACTGCGGAAGGTGAGACCGGCCATGCCCACGGTCACCTGGAGTATCTTGAAGAAGTCGGCGATCCCGCCACGGGCATGCCGATTGGCAGCACCGAGGACAATCTGAAGTCTGCGGTTGCCGGTGAAACCCATGAATACACCGACATGTATCCGGGCATGGCAAAAGATGCCAGAGACGAAGGTTTCGAAGAAATTGCTGACTGGATGGAAACCCTTGCCAAGGCCGAGCGCTCTCACGCGAATCGCTTCCAGAAAGCCTTAGACGCACTGGACGACTAATCCAGACCCACCCTCTGCTCCGGATCGGCGCAGAGGGCCCTTTCCCGCATACCAGCAGCAAGGAGACCTTCCATGGCAGAGCATGGTAGAGAAGGCGGCCTCGACGCGCCCACCCGGCACCCCCTGAATCAGGATGATCCTAAATTCTGGGATGAAGCCGACCTGAACAAAGAACTCGAGCGTGTTTACGACATCTGTCATGGCTGCCGCCGCTGCGTGAGTCTTTGCAATGCCTTTCCAACTCTGTTTGATTTGGTGGACGAAAGCGACACCATGGAAGTGGATGGCGTCGCGGTCGCGGACTACACCAACGTGGTCGATCAGTGCTATCTCTGCGATCTCTGTTATCTGACCAAGTGTCCTTACGTGCCACCCCACGAGTGGAACGTTGACTTTCCTCATCTTATGCTGAGAGCCAAAGCCATCAACTTCAAAAAGGGTGATACAAAATTTCGGGACAACATCATCACCAGCACCGACATGGTGGGCAAACTCGCCTCCAAACCATTGATCAATTCGCTGGTTAATGGTGGCAACAAGAACAGCACCATACGCTCAATGCTGGACAGCACACTGGGTATTCATAAAGACGCCAAGCTGCCGGAGTATGCGCGCAAGACTGCCCGCCAGATTAATGCCGTGCACATTTTTGACCCGGCGGCCGGACAACAAAATACTCAGATGCCTGCGTCTGAGCCGAGTGCGTCGGGCGAACTGAACAAGGTTGCCCTCTTTACCACCTGCTACTGCAACTACAACGAGCCTGATATTGCCGCCAGCATTATCAAGATTTTGAACCACAACGATGTGGCCGTGAGCTTGCCAGCCAAGGAGCATTGCTGCGGCATGCCGAAACTGGAACTAGGTGACCTCAGCACTGTAAAGAAGCTCAAAGAGCTGAATATTCCTGCCCTGTACGACATGGTGCAACAGGGTTACGTCATCATGGCGGCAGTGCCCTCCTGTGTCCTGATGTTTAAACAGGAACTGCCCCTGATGTTTCCCGACGACGAGCAAGTCAAGGCGGTGGCCAAGGCATTTCACGATCCCTTTGAGTTTCTTCACAAACTCCATAAAGCGGGCAAACTCAAGACCGACTTTAAGCAAAAGCTCGGTAATGTGAGCTACCATGTTGCCTGCCATCAGCGGGTTCAGAATATCGGCCCCAAGACCAGGCAAATTCTTGAACTGATTGAGGACACCAGTGTCAAGAACATTGAGAGATGCTCCGGTCACGATGGCACCTATGGTGTGAAGTCAGAGACGCTGCAGTTCGCCAACAAAATTGCCCGCCCTATTGTGCGGCAAATCCAGCAACAAGAGCCTGACTACTACGGAAGTGACTGCCCGGTAGCCGGCAAGCACATCGAAAACAACCTGGATACTGAACAGGGCACCGTGCACCCAATCGATTTACTTCGACTGGCCTACGGCCTCTAGCAACTAATTAATTGAGATCAAATTTATGAATTCCGAGGTAAAGATTGCCATGAAAAAGATTACGTTGGCAGACCTGCTTTCACTGGATGCCTATGAAGCGCAGAGACCTGCTATTCGCAAGGCGATTATGGAGCACAAGAAGACTCGACGGGTACCACTAGGCCCCAACGCCATGCTCCATTTCGAAGACTATATGGTGATGCGTTACCAGATCCTGGAGCTGATTCGAGCCGAGAAAATCACCGCAGAAGACGAGTTAGTTGGTGAGCTGGAAGCCTACAACCCGCTGATACCCGACGGTAAAAACCTGAAAGTCACTTTCATGCTTGAATACCCTGATGAGGAAGAGCGCAAGCAGCGCTTGCGGCAACTGCTAGGCATCGAGGAGCTGATCTCAATTCAAATTGCGGGCTTCGACCCCGTCTACCCTATCGCCAATGAAGACCTGCCTCGCTCAACTGACGAAAAAACCTCGTCCGTGCATTTCCTGCGCTTCGAATTCAGCGATGAAATGATTGAAACAGCCCGAAATGGCGCCAGTTGGGCTATTCGATCTGAGCATCTCAACTATCAGTACGCCACCGATCCTGTGCCTGCTGAAGTGACTGACTCTCTGCTGCGAGACTTTGGCTAACAAAAATTAGCGTGTCTGGTTAACGGGATCTCCTGGCGCAAGGCCCGCGTCTGGGAACCACCGAATACGGGCCCCTCCCGAATAAGCATTGAGGGGCCTTTCTTGTTCCGCTAGTATCTAATGTAAATCTGCTCCCACGAAACCACTCCGCTCCAGCGAACATGGATCGAAACACCCTCATTAAGGTTTAGCCATGAATCTGACCCACCACATAAGCAAAATCGCCCTCTGCTCACTACTACTAGCCCCAATCTCGCTAATGGCTGACCACCACGAGAAACATGCGGTCAGTTCCATCAATATGATCCATCCCTCAAACTTCGGCATCGATCAGTCTGAAATAGATCAAATCAAATTGCGGATGCAGGAAGCTGTGGATGGCGAATTTCTTCCTGGCGCTCTCATTCTGGTTGGTAATTCCGATGGCATTGGTCTGTTGGAGACTGTGGGATACCAAACTCCCGAGAACGTCACTCCAGTCAATCAGGACACTATCTTTCGTATTTACTCAATGACCAAACCAATTGTCAGCGTGGCTGCCATGTCTCTGGTGGAGGACGGCTTGCTGGCACTGGCAGATCCGATTGAGAAATATATCCCTGAGTTCGCCGACCTGAAAATAATTGATCGCAACTCTGGCGAAACGCGGCCAGCCCAGCACTCCATTACCGTTGCCAATCTCCTCACTCACCAGTCGGGACTCATTCAAGCCATCTTCTCGCCAGATAGCGACCTGGGCCAGATGTATCAGCGTGACTTTGCCGACTACTCAAATATTACCGCCAGGGATCTGGCAGGGCGTTTAGGCAAGCTCCCGGTCTATTTTGAGCCAGGAACGGCATGGCACTATGGCCACTCTACAGATGTACTGGGCGCTGTGGTCGAAGTCGCAGCAGGCAAGACGCTGGACGTGGTGTTAGAAGAACGGATTTTTGCGCCGCTGGGCATGGACGAGACTACATTCTATGTACCCACCAGCAAGTCCAATCGAATTGCCGAACCATTTCATGGTGTTATGGCAGACAATACTGAACAGCGCGCAATGCTGTCTGGCGGTGGCGGACTCAACTCCACCACACAGGACTACGTCCGTTTCGCGGCAATGCTGCTTAATGGCGGCGAGTACAATGGCGCTAGAATCCTGGAAGAAAAAACCCTGGACCTGATGCGTGAAAAACGAATCGGTGCTGACGTTTCCCGCGAATTTTTCTTCTATGGAGAAGTTGGCGATTGGGGGCTAGGCTTTCACCTGCAGCCCACAACTGACGACCCCAACGGCCCCCACAACTTCGGCTGGCGCGGGATCGGGGGAACCATCTTCATTGTCGATGAAGAAAATGATTTCTTCATGATTTACATGGAGCAAAAGCGTGGCGGGCCAAGGGCCCCATTTAATAACAATGTTGCGCAGCGGATGGTATACGAGGCAATTCGAAACTAGGCTGGGAGAAAAGTTGCTGTAGATTAGTTTAGGAGATCGTATTTGCGCAAATATCCTCGCAGCTGGTGGTAGCTAAGATTTAGAAATTCAGCGGCCTTTTTCTGGTTAAACTGGTTTTGTTCCATGGCTTGCTTGAGCAGGTTGATTTCAAATTCCTGAACCTCAGTCTTGAAGTCGAATGAGTCGGCTGCAGCTAAGTCAGGCGCTTGTGTAGCGGTAGGCTTTTCATTGGCATCACCTCCAGCCGCCATTGGCTCACCTCTGACAGCGGGTCTGTAAGGGGATTCAAAGGGATTGAATACAAGATGGTTTATGTGTCCATCACCATTCTGATAAACCGCCCTCTCAATGACGTTTTTAAGCTCGCGAATATTACCGGGCCAGGGGTAATTCATTAAGGCCTTCACCACCCTTTCAGAGAAGCCTGCGAAAAACTCCCCTCCTAATTCCTTTACCATACCAACCGCAAAGTGTTCCGCGAGCACGATAATGTCTTCGGATCGCTCACGCAGTGGCGGCAGGGTGATAACGTCAAACGCCAGGCGATCCAGCAAGTCTTCGCGAAACTTGTTTTGCCGAGCCAACTCGGGAAGATCTTCATTGGTGGCAGCAACAATGCGGACATCTACAGAAATTGTCTCGTTGCCCCCCAATCGCTCAAACTCACCGTATTCAGTGACCCTGAGTATTTTCTCCTGCACTGACATGTCCGTATTGGCCAGCTCATCGAGAAACAAGGTACCGCCGTGAGCGCGCTCGAAATAGCCTTTCCGCAGTTTGGTTGCGCCGGTATATGCTCCAGCCTCGTGACCAAACAACTGCGCTTCGAGCAGCGTTTCACTCATGGCGGCGCAGTTAATCTTGAGGAAGCTCTGCTCCCACCGGCGCGAAAGAAAATGTAAACGGGCGGCAACCAATTCCTTGCCAGTGCCCCGCTCGCCCACGATTAGCACGGGCTTGTTTAGCGGTGCGACTACCGAGATATGTTCCTGCATCTCCAGGAAGTTGGCCGATTCGCCAATCATTCGGGGTGCAGAACTGCTTTGATCCATAACTCTATCTTTTTCAATCTTTTAGCCATTTACTCAGCACCAAAAAGCGAGGCGGCGGCCTCCAGAGCCAGGCGACAACGCAGACTAACTACTGGTAGTGAAAAATACCATTTGTTAACCAATTTAGCTATTGAGCCCAATAAGCACATCACACGCAGAAATTTTTCTCTATATTATTCAGCAAGATACAAGATTTCAAAAGTTGGCACGGTCTCTGCAAAATAACTATCAAACGAACCCCGGTTGGGCAAAAGCCATACAAGAGGTAATCACAATGAGCGTTTTTTCGAGACTTTCAGACATCATCAACTCCAACATCAGCGCCCTACTCGACAAGGCCGAGAACCCGGAAAAGATGATCCGGATGGTGATCCAGGAAATGGAAGAGACTTTGGTCGAAGTACGCAGCGGCACCGCCAAGGTTATTGCCGAGAGAAAGACCCTGACCCGTCGCGCCGAGCAGTTACGCAAACAAGCCGCAGATTGGGAGAGCAAAGCCGAGTTAGCCCTGTCAAAGGGGCGGGACGACCTGGCAAAGGCCGCGCTGATGGAAAAATCCAATATCAACGGCAGTGTCGAAATTACAGAGAAGGATCTAAAGAAGCTTGACGAAACGCTGGAAAAACTCAGCACTGAGATTGAACAGCTGCAGGCGAAGCTCAACGATGCCCGCGCACGTCAGAAGACGATTGTAATGCGCACCAAGGCCACCAAGTCCCGCGTCGATGTCCATCGTCAGCTCACGAACTACACTATTGACAACGCTATGGACAAATTTGAGTATTACGAGAAGAAAATTGATCAAATGGAAGGCCAGATGGATAGCGCCCATGTCGAACAGCGCGGTTTGCAAACCGAGTTCGATGAATTGGAGAAGCAGGAATCCATCGATAAGGAACTGGAAGAGTTAAAGACTAAACTGAATAAAGATCAGTAATTCTGACTAGTAGGTTTTGTTATGGGCGTTTTGGAATTCATCATATCGTTAGTGGCAATGGTTTTGACAGCCATTACCATCTGGATAATGCTGCTGAAAAAGAGTCGACGGCGAGCGCCGATTCAAGCCGAGGGTCACTATGAGCTAACCGAGCTTGCCGGGATGGCTGAGTCATTGAAAGATCGTATTGATACCTTGGAATCCATCCTGGATGCAGAAGTGCCGGATTGGAGAGAGCAAAATGAACACGGGGGCGACTAACTTGTATCTGGATACTGAAAACCGCTGCTGTTTGGGTGTTTGTGCAGGTATTGCGAATTGGCTGGATATACCAGCTGCTATCGTGCGAATCGTTTTTATACTCTGTGTACTCGCCTGGCCGGGATTCATAATTGGTTACTTCGTGATGTACTTCTGCCTCGATAAAGACTTCACACCCGACAAGGTGCGAGATTACTTTCGTGACACTCCGAGTGCAGAGCACTTTCGCAAACTTAATTACCGCAAGCCGATTTGCAAGAATGAGCGTAATAAAAAAATCGCTGGTGTGTGCGCCGGCATAGCTGATTATCTAGAAGTCAGCACATTCTCAGTCCGACTGGTTACTCTGTTATCCATGTTTGTTTTCGGTCCCTTTACCTTCTGGGCCTATATCATCTGCTGGATAGTCTTTGACCCCGATCCCAATATGGGTGACCAGGAACGTTATTCCCGCATCATGCAGCGCCGCGAACGTCGCGCGGAGAAACGCCGAAACCGGCATGCCCGTCGCGCTGCCCGGCGCCAAGCACGAGCCTCACGTAAGCGCTACGAAAATGAGGAGATAGATCCTGCCAAGTCGGAGTTTGAGCAAGACATCTCCGATGCAGTCGACGAGGTCAACATCGAACTGAAGGCAGAAATTGACAGTGCTGTCAGCGGCTTTGCCCGCAAGCAGCGTGGTCGAAGTGGAAAGTCCAAGTACGGCGCCTACAGAAATGATTGCGCAGAATCTGCAGGCGTCAGTAGACAGGAATGCACCGAGATTTATGCAAGCCTAGAAAGACGGCTACGGGGAATTGAAGCGTTCATGACTTCAAAGCGCTTTCGTCTGCATTGCGAAATTAACCGAATCTAGCCAAACATCCTCTCGTAAGGCAAAGCGACAACTCCAGTCGCTTCAGGCTCTCTACTCAGTTACCGAGCTTTTCCCTCCCTCTTTGCTGCTGGAAGCAGTAAAATGTTGACACTCTGGTGCCAACAACTGCGGCGCTGCTTAAGCATTCATTATAGACTGAAGCCGGTTTGACGTTACCTCTACATGAAATTTTGCCATAACTGCGCCGCCCCTATCGTACTTCGCATCCCTGACGGGGATGACAAAGTGCGCCACTGCTGTGACGCATGCGACAGTATTTTCTATCAAAACCCAAAGAATGTTGTCGGGACGGTGCCTTACTACGAAGACAAGATTTTGCTCTGCAAGCGTGCAATCCAGCCGCGCTATGGCAAATGGACCCTGCCAGCGGGTTTCATGGAGAATGGTGAATCCAGCTTGAGCGGCGCGATTCGCGAGACGACTGAAGAGGCCGGTGCCACAGTAAAAGTAGATGATAGCAGCCTATACACCCTGTTCAATTTGCCAACGATCAATCAGGTCTATATGTTCTTTCGCGCCGAATTAGCCAACCTGGATTTTGCAGCCGGCACTGAGTCGCTGGAAGTCGCACTTTTTACCGAAGCTGAAATTCCCTGGGATGAGATTGCTTTTCCGGTTGTACGCAGTACGCTTGAACACTTCTTTACTGATTTAAAAAACAATCATTTTCCGGTGCGCATGTTTGACGTGCACCATGGCGAAGACCGATCAATCTCAACGCAATTAATTAGCCACAGCAAGACTCATCTGGCTGACTAAGAAGACTTGCTGAGCAATCCTCATCTGCTCTTGATGAAGCTCAGCCCTAAAAAATTCCCCAGTGCAATAATTAGCGAACGAGAGCTACCGCTGTAAGAAAATATCCTACAAATAACAGCCTTATTCGATTCGATTACTAAAAATTTCATCTTGATTTCATTTTTGAAATATCAAAAATTTAGCTAATTCGGAGTTTCGAACTATTTGGTTATTCAACTTTTCTTTTTTATGTCTACGTGTAGAGAATGGAATCTAGTTGCGAGACAAATCATTTCGGAAACTTTCAGGGGCATCTATGAACATGACAGGGTTTTCTCGTATCGAGTCGATAGGCTCTTACGTGCCGGAGCAAAAAATAAGTTCCGAAGAATTAATGGATGAAATTCAATCCGAAACGCGTTTCAACGTCCCAAACACATGGCTTGAGGATCTGACAGGGATTCGCTCACGCCGGTTTGCTGGACCAGACGCCAACCCATCAGATCTTGCGATAGAAGCCGGGCGCACTGCCTTGGAAAAATGCGGCATGGATCCCAAAGATATCGGCATGGTTATTTACTGCGGCATTGACCGCGATTGGGTTGAACCCGCCACTTCGCATCGTGTTCAGCGCCAGCTGGGCTGCAGTAATGCAGCTTGCCTTGATGTAACCAACGCCTGCCATGGCTTCACCAACGGCATGTCGGTTGGCGATGCCATGATTGCAACTGGAGCTGCCGAGAATGTTTTAGTTGTGACGGGGGAAGTGCCGAGCCACGTCGCCCTGGACTGCATCGCGGATATCAACAAAAACCCTACTCAGGAAAATTTCCAGCAGAAAGTGGGTGGGCTAACCACTGGGGATGCTGGCGGTGCCGTCATTTTGCAGAGAGCGTCACCACATTCAGGGGTGAAAAACTATAGATTCAGCAGTCAGGGAAGATATGCAGAGCTGTGCTTTTACAAGTACGACGAAGACGGCAAGCGCTGCGGACAGATGCTAATGGAGAAGATTTCTGCTGCAGCGATACACTTGCATAAGACCTTAATATCAGACACTTACAAGATTTTAGATTGGCGGCCTGCAGATGTAGACTATCTTATTTGCCACCAAGCCGGGCAGAAAGTCCTCCAACGTTTTGCTGAACTGGCAAAAGTGGAAATGGCCAAAGCCCCGAGCACATTTCAGGAACTGGGCAACTTAACAAGTGCATCCATTCCTGTTACCCTCGATATGACGGGAACCAGGGAAGGCGATCGAATATTGATATTGGGCTCAGGCAGCGGTCTGTCTGTTAGCCAGATAGGTTTGGTTCTGTAGTTTTAGTTACGCAAGCTGTGGCGCCACGCCCTTGGAATGGGCAACAAAGCCCGCACCAGTTAGGTATCCACCAGCCTGGCTATTTAAGATACAAAAAGCAGGCTGGCTATGCGAAAAGGATCTACCTGATTCCGCCAAATTCGAGGGATCCCGTGCTAAGATGCCGAATGGCGCGGGATTGAGCCTGATTGTTAGGGATAACAGCTTCAGATCAAAGCAAATAACGCCCCAGAAAAATAAAATTGCAGCGAACATGCTGCGCAAAGATGCAGGAATTTGATTATGGAGTGGTTTCTGGTTCCTTCCATCACGGCGATCATCTTCAAGATCGTCATTTTTGTGCGCTATCAATCCTCCCTGCGTACAGAAACATTTAACCTCTGCGTCCTCTTTCTCGCCGTTTTCCTGCTCAATGTTGTAGAACTGATTGCGCTCGGACAGTCACACAGCGATGCCACAACGCTGATTCTTCTTATTGCTTATCACTGCTGCGCAATTTTTATCGTGCATGCGTTTCTCAACATTGCGATTGAGTATTCCAAATTCGTCTGGAATGTGCAAAAAATTAAATTAGCTCTCAATATCATGTTGGCGGCACTGACCGTAGCACTGGTTTTTAATCGTGATCTGATTGCTGGCTGGACGGTCCCCGCGGGGAGCTACATACCTACCAAGGAAGCTGGATCACTGTATTGGTTGTTTCAGGTCTACGCCCTCGGCGGCATGGCCTTCGCTGTCGGCTTGTTGATTCACGGCGTGAGCACGCATGAGTCCAACCTGCAGCGCCGTCAGTGCATGGTGTTTCTGCTGGCCAGCGCGACCCCAGTTTTCATAACCGCCATGGTCATCACCCTTCAGGCAGTGGGACTGCCCTTGAGTGCTGGTATTTTTATGTCCCTGGCTTCGACCGTTATGTTGGCAGTAATTGTATACGCTGAGGAGAAATCACGCCTCTTCAGGTTAATGACGCTCTTGCCTTACTCCAACGAAAGAAAGCTGCACAATCAATTGCTCGAGCAGATTACCGAGTGCGTCTCGATCAACGACGACCCTGACTTCAGGAATCAGCTAAATCTTAAAGATATGATGAAGGCTCTCGAAGGCACAGTAGTCGAGCATGTGCTGAACTATTACCAGGGTAACCAGAAAATGACGGCAAGCGCTTTGGGCGTATCTGAAGCAACCCTGTCCAGGCGTGTCAGAGGTGCATCTCAGCGCAAGGCAAGCGACACTGCTCAGGATTCAATTCGGATTACGCAGTAGGCCACTTCTTCATAAGGGTGGGCAGATTTAAGAGCGGTGATCACTGCCGACTGCAGCGCTTGTATGCATACCATCTCCACCTTGAACTCATTCACCGTCTCTACCTGCCCAAGCTTCCCCAGGAATGGATCACTACCCTCTTGCGGTCGAAATTGACCCTGACCGAGGGTCTGCCAGGCACAGCAATCGTAATCACCAACTCGCCCCGCACCCGCGGAGAACATAGCGCTCTTGACCTGCTCCAGATGGGTTTCGGGTACATAGAACTCGATCTTGAGCAGTTGATTTGACACGATTAGTCTAGCCAGACTCTGGCATTTCTGAACATGCGCATTGAGGGTGCATCCTCTTGCCAGCTATCGGGGTGCCAGGAATTCTGGACAGTCCGAAACACGCGCTCGGGATGGGGCATCATGATGGTCACTCGACCATCAGCTGTGGTGACCCCGGTAATTCCGTCAGGCGAACCATTAGGGTTTGCGGGATAAATTTCAGTGGGCTGACCACTGCTGTCCACATAGCGCAAGGCAACTTGTCCCGACTTAATCAGGGCATGCTGCTGCGTACTGTCCGTAAAATCCGCCAGGCCTTCACCGTGCGCGACCGCAATCGGGAAACGGGAACCCTGCATGCCTGCTAGCAGGACTGATTGACTATCGGAAATTGCGGTCATGACCAACCGACCCTCGAACTGCTCGGAACGATTGCGCACGAACTTTGGCCAGTTACCCGCACCTGGAATCAGATCCTGCAATAGCGACATCATCTGGCAGCCATTGCACACGCCCAGACTCAGACTCGTTCCCCGCTCAAAGAAGGCCTGGAACTGTTGCCGCAGACTGTCATTAAACAGAACCGACTTGGCCCAACCGCCCCCTGCGCCCAGCACATCACCATAGGAGAAGCCGCCGCAGGCCACCAGGACATTAAATTGATCGAGTGACGCACGGCCTTCTATCAGGTCAGTCATATGCAAGTCTATGGACTGGAATCCGGCGCGATCGAACGCTGCCGCCATTTCAATCTGGCCATTAACTCCTTGCTCCCGCAGAACAGCAACTTTGGGCTGTTCCTGTAGATTCAGATAGGGCGCACAAATGTCTGCATCAGGATCGAAACTAAGCTCCGCGTGCAAACCTCTGTCTGCTGCGTCCTGTATCCGGTCATACTCTTCCAGAGCGCAATCCGAATTATCTCTTATGACCTGCATCTGATAACTGGTAGCAGACCAGAGCCTCTGTAAATTACTGCGGGTGTCACTCATTATTATCTGATCATGGCGACTTATAGTGATTTCATCAGCCGCGACGACTTTACCCAACACAGTGATGCAATCCTTTAAAGCACAGGTATCAGCAAGCTCCAGCAGTCTTGCGAGGTCTTTCTCGCGAATCTGCACGACTGCACCGAGCTCCTCATTGAACAGGACCGCAAGATCATGCTGCTTCGAATTAAAATGACCGAGGTCGATCCGCGCGCCGCAACGACCAGCAAAACACATCTCGACAAGAGTCACGAATAGCCCGCCGTCTGAGCGATCGTGATAAGCGAGCAGCAAACCCTCGGCCTTTGCTCTGGTGACCAGATTAAAGAAACTAGTCATCAGCTGTGCTGAATCGAGATCAGGTACTGCACCCAGGGTTCGGTCGAACACCTGTGCAAGTGCCGACCCTCCTAGGCGATACGCGTCTGGGCCTAAACCAATCTGCAGCAGTAAGGTGGCCTCTTCGGCAAGCTGCAGCTGTGGCGTTAAGCTGCGGCGAATATCGGTCACCGGTGTAAACGCCGAAATAATCAACGACAGCGGTGCAGTGTTACTCTTTGCTTCTCCGTGTTCCTGCCATACAGTACGCATCGACATGGAGTCCTTGCCCACAGGTATGCAAATACCCAGGCTCGGACATAATTCCTCAGCGACTGCCTTGACCGTTGCGAAGAGTTTCGCGTCCTCACAACCATGTCCAGCAGCCACCATCCAGTTGGCGGAAAGCTTAATATCGCTGAGTTGCTCAAGATCGGCACCCAACAGGTTAGTGATAGCCTCTGCTATTGCCATCCGGCCCGAGGCCGGCCCGTCGAACAGGGCCAGGGGCGTCCGCTCACCCATGGCCATCGCCTCGCCAACATAGTCCCGATATGATGTCGCGGTCACGGCACAATCGGCGACTGGCACCTGCCAGGGGCCTACCATCTGATCCCGACACACCTGGCCGGTGATGGTGCGATCGCCAATGGTAATCAAGAAACTCTTGCTTGCCACGGTGGGCAAGGATAGGACTCTCTGCACTGCATCTGCAACTGTGATCCCTGCCAGACCATCATCGCGGATTGCGACTGCACCAGAATTTACGTCCCGATGCATCTTGGGGGCTTTGCCAAACAGGACATCCATCGGCAAATCGATAGGTTTATTATCAAAATGACTGTCTTTTAGTTCGATGTGCTTTTCTGCCGTCGTCTCTCCGACTACTGCGTAAGGGCAGCGCTCGCGGGCACAGATCGCTTCGAATTGCGCCAGATTCTGTCCTGACACTGCCAGCACGTAACGCTCCTGGGCCTCATTACACCAAATCTCCAGGGGCGTCATTTGCGATTCAGCATTAGGTATATCACGCAGCCGGAAGCTTCCGCCCCTGCCTCCATCTTTGACTAACTCGGGCAGGGCGTTGGACAAACCGCCGGCACCAACGTCATGGATGAATAAAATGGGATTACTGGCACCTAGCTGCCAGCAGCGGTCTATGACTTCCTGGCAGCGCCTTTCCATTTCTGCGTTGTCACGCTGGACTGATGCAAAATCCAAATCCTCATTGCCGCTGCCTGAAGCCATCGAAGAGGCGGCACCGCCGCCTAGCCCGATGAGCATAGCCGGCCCTCCCAGCACTATAAGTTGGGCAGCAACAGGTATCTCACCTTTGCTAACATGCGGCTCGCGAATATTGCCCAGGCCACCGGCAATCATGATGGGTTTGTGGTATCCCCTAACTTCAGACTCACCTGCCTCATTTTCCACATTTGCTTCGTAGCTGCGGAAGTAACCGCAAAGATTGGGTCGACCATATTCATTGTTGAATGCGGCGCCGCCGATGGGGGCTTCCAGCATGATTTCCAACGGTGTCGCGATGTGGGCAGGCTTACTCTCCGGGGCTTCCCAGGGTTGGGGCATGTCCGGCAATCTCAGATTCGACACGCTGAATCCGGTGAGCCCAGCTTTCGGCTTCGCCCCGGTGCCGGTCGCACCCTCATCACGGATTTCCCCACCCGATCCGGTCGATGCGCCCGGAAACGGGGCGATTGCCGTGGGATGATTATGGGTCTCTACCTTCATCAGGATATGGACGGGTTCTCGGTGATAGGCATATTGCTGCTCACCAGCAGGAAAGAATCTATCGGTGGTGTGCCCTGCCATCACGGCAGCATTGTCTGAGTAGGCCGACAGTACCTTGCCTGGAGAACAATCATGGGTGTTGCGAATCATCCCGAACAGTGACTTCGTTTGGGCCTGTCCATCGATGCTCCAACTGGCGTTGAAAATCTTATGCCGACAGTGCTCCGAATTAGCCTGTGCAAACATCATCAACTCAATATCGTTGGGATTCCTGTCGAGTTCCGTGAAGCATGAGAATAGATACTCCATCTCATCTTCAGCCAGAGCCAGCCCCCAGTCCTGATTAGCTCGTCGCAGCGCTTCCTCTCCCTGCGCTAGCAGGTCGACGGACTGAAGGGGTTTCGGTTCAGCGCTGGCAAATAGAGCCGCCGCCTCATCCATCGCGCCAAGCACTGTCTGAGTCATGCGATCGTATAAGCGCGCATCCAGTTGCTGCAGCAGTTCAGCAGATGGCGCAGATTCGAAACCGAGGGTGAACACCGTACCGCGTTCAACCCGGTTAACGCCATGTAAACCACAGTTATGCAGAATGTCTGTTGCCTTACTTGACCAGGGTGAGATCGTACCCAGGCGTGGCACCACGACTCTTTGAGTGATCTGGGCCGTGGTGGGGGCAGTGCTATGGGCCACTGCTGACTCGCCGACTGCGCTTTCAGACTGCCCATAATGCAACAGGCTTATTAGTACGTCATAGCTGGCAGGTGAGAGTTCCTCAGCAACGTCAACGAAGTGGACATGTCGGGCAGAAACTGTTTTTAAACTTGGAAAGTCAGAGCAGAGTGAGTCTTGCAGTTTTGCTTGTTTGAATGCAGATAGAGCGCTAGCTCCCAACAAAGCTTGCATCGAAAAGAATTCTCTCTAGAGGCTGGTGTACGATGCTGAATCCAGTTGATCCAGTGTGGCGCAATGATAATAGAATTCCGGAAAAAATTCAGAAAAAGCTGTCTACTGGCCTGGTTGTGTAAAACTGCCATCAGCGCGGGATACGACCTCATTGCCATTGGAATCTAGCACCCAGAAATTGACATAGGAAAGGGTAGTAATATCCTGTCGCTCTGCGTCGAAATGTGGCTCAGCCATCACCCGATAAACCTCCCCTGCCCTGGCGTTGAAGCGCAGCGTGCGTGACAGTTCCTCCTGCGAAGCCGCATAGCTGACCAGCGCTGGCGCCAACCCTCTTGCCGTGCCCATATCCCAATAGAAGTACACAGTCACATCGTGATAACCCGGCTCAATCTCTATGCGATCGTAGCCAACGCTGTCATCAATGGTATTGCCATCGATACGGGAGAATCGGACGGCATCCATGTATCGATTCAACCAGTCCTGGCGGAGAAACTGGCTTCCCTCCAGCGTAGCGATCTGCATCGCAGACCTTACTTCACCATCATAGGCGCGATAGGCGCTACCGTTTGTGCAACCCGGAAGGAGAACAACCAGAATTGCCAGTATCAGAAATTGTTTCATTTGAAGGGTGACTCTCGAGTTGCCGCGCTTAAGCTGCCTCAGCCGCTACAAGCTCAAAACCCGGGTTATTCGTGTTATTGGTTTATTATTCGTAATACTTGGGTCAAAGTTACATGATTCCATGTATTTTGGGCTAGCGTCTGGCCCTAAAAAAGTTCTGCATCAGTTCAGCGCAAGAATCGGACAGGATCCCTTCAACAAAGGCCGCCTTGTGATTCAAGCAAGAATCATCCAGCAGCTTTTGCTGACTGACTACAGCCCCAGAACGGGGCTCTCTGGCCCCAAACACGAGCAAATCAACCCGGGCATGAACCAGTGCACCAACGCACATGGTGCAGGGTTCAATGGTAACATACAGCGTGGTTCCGGGCAGACGGTAGTTTTGGCGAATCTGAGATGCCTGCCTCAAAGCCATAATCTCTGCGTGAGCTGTTGGGTCCCGCCTGCTGATAGGCTGATTGTGCGAGGCGGCAAGCAACTTGCCATCGGCCACCAAAACTGCCCCAACTGGCACCTCTTCACAGGCACTCGCCAGGCGCGCCTGCTCCAGGGCCTGCCGCATCCAGAATTCATGTTGCGCTATAGTTTCTGATGTCTGCTCAAGTTCCATGTCACCAACTCTACAAGTTGCACAGTAAACTGGCTACTCTGTCTCTCGAAACAGGTGCCGGACCAAGAACAAGCCTAGCGACACGGCAGGGCCAATACCGAAGGCGAACAGCAGCGTACCGAGACCAACACTACCCCCCAGTAGCCAGCCGACACTCACTGCACTAATTTCCAGAGTCGTGCGAACCGAGGCAATAGGGTAATCGCTCAAGCGCGCCAATCCGGTCATCAATCCATCCCGAGGCCCGGCACCCAGGTGTGCAGTCAAATAGATACCACTGCCAATTCCAACCAGCAAAATCCCAATCAAGCCCTCTAGAATCTTCAGTGGATAATGATCCGTCGCCGGGAGATAGGGCAAAGCCTGCTCTATAACCAACGAGATAATCACCGCATTGGCCAGGGTGCCAATGCCCGGTACTTGCTTGAGAGGAATCCAGAGTAACAAGACACAAGCGCTGACCAGAAATGTCGACCAGCCAATGCTGAGACCAATCTGTTGCCCCAGGCCCTGCGCCAGCACCGTCCAGGGGCTCACGCCAGCACCGGCCGCAATCAGCAGGGCTTCGCCAAGCCCGAACAGGCTGAGGCCAAAACAGAGAAAAAAGAGCGTAACCCCCCGGGGCTGGAAATTCAGCGGATGCGAAGAACTCCAGGCAACGACGGGCACCGCCTTGATAGTAAGAAACTTCATATTTTTGAGTCGGACGGACTAATGAACTTAGATGGCTAAAACTATTCCCACTCAATAGTCGCAGTTTTACAAACCCTTAATTAGCACGGGTTTTCGAGGGGTAAAACAGAGTTTACAAGTCATTCTTTATCATGTTTTTAAAAGCCCTGCGATCAATTGCTCTTGGTCTCTCTTGATCATTGAGTCTTTCTCGATCTAGAGGATCTTTGCCGTCTAGCAATAGCTCGATATGATCCATCTGATCATTGCCCCAAAATAAATTATCATCAATAATTATTGTTGGAACTCCAAAAACTCCCTTTTCAATTGCATGGCTAGTCTCATTAATTAGCAATTCTTTTATATCTAATTCCAAAATTTTATGACTTAGACTTTCTCCATCGATCGATTGATTTGTCAACAAAGATATTAATGTAGAAAGATCTCCTAGGTCTGCACCATGACTCCAACCCCCTTTGAATATTGAATCTATCACTCTAAGTTGGTCATCGCCGCTCACTTCCTTTAATGACATTCTTAAAGCAGCCAACGGATTGAAAGGATGTTTTTTTGGTGGATTGTATTTAAATCCGTTAAGCGCTGCATACCTTAAACAATACGCATTAAGCCAATTGCGTTTTGGTGGAATTTCAGCTGGCCCAAGTTGCCCCCATTTATCCAACAATTTTCCAAATACAACTGGATGCGCTTCAATTTCGCGATTGTATTTTTTAGCTAGAGTAGGAAGCTTACGCCACGCAAAATACGCATAAGGAGATATAAAATCGAAATAAAAATGTATCTTTGAAACCATTCTTATTACTCCCACTCAACAAATACACGCTTGTAAGCTATTGATCATTAACAATATTGATAAGTGTTTGTAGTTACTTTGTAGTAATTTAAGTTGCTGTTTTATCGAGAGTTTCTCATTCTCCATTCTTATCAAGAAGTTAGATTACCCTCTCCCATCACCCACTACATACTCTGTAGTGCAACCGTTACTCAAAGAGATATCTCTGCAGATTACTAGAAACTGACTAAAGAGACAGCATTCTTTAACTTGTCTACAGAGACATCAATGTACCTCTGTGTAGTACTCAAATCACTGTGTCTTGCGAGTTCCTGTATAACTCTTACTGAGACACCTTTCTCTGCCAGTTGAGTAATCATTGTTCTTCTTCCCGAATGAGATGAACAATCATCTAACCCGATAGACTTATATAGTTTCTTGAATAGATGTTGAATCGTCATAGAAGAGAATCCACCCCCCTTCTGAGACTGAAGCAGAGACGATTGCTTCAATGTTACGAGATATGAGTACTCAGAGAAGTACTTTCTGATTTCGTCCTTCACAGTGTCTGATAGATACACAGAATTCGATTTATTCCCTTTCGTCTGATGAGATTTGAGAATAACAGTGTCTTTGATGTTCCCTTCACCATCTAAGACGTCTCCCACTGTGAGAGAACAGATTTCACATGCTCGAAGTCCAACATAATACGAAAGAATGACTATCAACCTGTTGCGAGTACTGTGTCTCGTCATCTTTGTAGAAGAGAGTAGTTGTTTAACCTGTTTCTCTGTCAGAACCGGTGACTGTTTCATTGTGATTCTCCGTTCAAAGTACTAATTATGTAAGTGTTTCTACGTACTTATTGTGTTTCCTTATTTTATAGAAATCAACCTAAATACCTGATTTATATACCTTTTTGATATCCTTAGACTTTCCAGACGAAAGTAAACTTCTTTCTCTTTCCTTACATTATTGAGAACTCACGAACACGACGACAACAGAACTCCTTATGAAGTCCTGTCCTCGTTTCTAAGAGATTTTGAGTACAGATGAGTGTCTGTGTGTGATTTGAGTGTTAAAAACTCGTGAGAAGTGACTACTGAGAGTCTAGATAGAGATATTCACCGATATGAATCACTCTGAATCAGATGTGTACGAATTAACTATGGAATTTGCGAGATCGAGAACAGTTTCTGAGTACTGACCGTTAAGATCCTTGTTCTCCTTTAGAAAATCTACCATCTCGACAAGATTCTGTTCGTGACTCACAAAGTCGTGATATGACGAATCTTCGTCTATTGAATGTGAATTTATTGAATATGCTAGTTTCTGTAAGTATTTGAACTCGTCCTGCTGATACAGCAACCACCTTACATTTGATTGCCTCTCCTCACTGCTATCAACTTTCTCATCAATGAAGTTTACAGTGAAGTCTTGTGCAAATTCCAAGAAACCCGTTGTTGTGAGAATTATCTTCAAAGCATCTCGTAATAGTGCATCTTCTTCATAGAGTTCTTCATATGACATGATTGATTCTCACATGTAGTCTTTCTTAGTGTACTTCCCACATACCTTGCAGTATGAGTTCCCAGAACCACCATGACGAC
>CALKNV010000057.1 GCA_938091935.1 uncultured Pseudomonadales bacterium | reverse complement strand
CTCAATAGCGAGGGAATTGGCGGTGTCCCAGCCCTATTCAAATCCTTCGCCGACCAGGCTGGGCTTGATTACAAGGTCTACCTGGAAACCAGAGGCGGCGCCGGAATCGACTTCCACCTCGCAAACAAGCTCGGCGTTATTGGCCGTCGCCCGTGGGATCAGGTTGTTATGCACGGCTACAGTACCCTTGATGCTGATGAGCCAGGTAATCCCGACAAGCTTGTCCAAACCGTCGCTGAGATGACAGAGTTCCTGCGGAACAAGAATGCGGACGTTGAAGTCTATTTGACTTCTACCTGGTCTCGCGCCGACCAGACCTATCTGCCGGACCGTCCCTGGACCGGGCAACCCATAGAACAGATGGCGCTGGACGTGCGCGCCGGCTACGACCTGGCAGCAGCTGCCCCCAACGTGGCTGCAGTCAATGGTGTAGGTGAAGCCTGGTCACGCGCGATGGCCTTGGGAATAGCAGATCCCAACCCCTATGACGGCATCGAAGCTGACAAGGTAGACCTGTGGACTTACGACCATTATCACGCCAGCCATTATGGCTATTATCTGGAAGCGCTAGTGGTGTTTGGCAATTTAACCGGGCTTGATCCGCGTTCACTTGGTGTGAATGAGTGCTCCGGATATGAATTGGGGATGTCCCCAAACCAGGTGCGAATGCTGCAACAGGCGGCGTTCGATCAGTTGGAAAGCGAAAACCGAGTCACTGCGAATCCGCTGGAATTACCGAGACCGGTGGCTGCGCAGAGGTGTAATTAGCCTTAGCGCTCGGCCTGGCAAGCAAGCGTTTGCCGAGGAATGGGGTCATGGCACTTGCTGCCGCAACAGCCGCAATATCTCTGCCCGGTTGTTGGACCCCTGATTGGTCATAATCACAAACGGGTAGAGTCCGTCGACTCCCTGAATAAAACCTGCAAAATTGTAGACACCAGTCAGGGTCCCGCTCTTACGCAACACACCATCATTATCTGATAGCAGACTGGCATAAGGCCTGAACTGCTGCAGAATACCCATCATTCCCGCTGCACTACTGCGCTGCTCTCGCGACAGCCCTGAGCCTTCCGGCATCAACAACAGTTCAGGGGCATCGCCATATCCCCCACCATACAAATCACTCAATCGTCGTTGCAACACCGACCTGGCTGCAGCGACTGTGGCAGGATAGCCTGACTGCTGCGCGCCCAGCGTCAGAAAGAGTTGATTGGCGATGAAATTGTTAGAGTAGCGCAACATGCCCGCCAGGATTTCCCGCAGGGAGCGTGAGCTCGGGTGCGAGTAAAGCAATTCCCACCCTTCGCTGACTGACTCACGATAGAAACCCGAATCACTGACTGTGATACCTGACGCTTCAAGGAAATAGTGAAACAATTGCTGCGCCTGCTGCAGGCCTGCGCGAGGACTATTCCCAAGATTAATCCGCTCAGGATTTCCCGGTGTCAGAGTCGCTCCAAGCTCTCTAGCCAGTGGTGTCAGAGGCGTCTGCTCTTCGCCACTCACTAATTGGCCATCTGCCGACCAGGCCAGGTTGACCGTATTGAAGTTCACCGCCAGTGCGCTCACCCGCGCCGCATAGGGATCTCTGGCCCCGACCTCCAGCGGCAAATCAGGCTCAGGCTCGAATGCCGAATCATCCATCACCAGGCGCCGCACCCGCTGTAGCCCTCGCGCCGAGAGCGTATCTGCTATTTGCGCTATTTCCTCAGAAACAAGAAAGGGATCACCAAGCCCACGAATCAGCAAGTCGCCTTCCATATTGCGAAAGAACAGGGTCTCGAAGCGAAAGTCGTCCCCCAGCGTTGTCAAAACGACCTGTGTAAGGGGTATCTTGACCAGCGATGCGGGCACTAGCGCCCTGCTTGCATTAATGCTCACCAGGTTCTCGCCTGCCGCTGAATTCAACATGAGACCGCCATCACCGAGCAAGTTTTCCAGGCGAGTCTGCGCCTGGATTGATGGGCTAAGCAAATAGCCAAACAGAGCTATTGAAAATAGAATGCTTCGAGACATGCCGGACAGGGTAGTTTGAACACAGCAATTAGGCAACTCAGTTTCCAGTCACACTACTAAGCACGAGTAAAATTGACACAACTAGAGCCGAGCTAATTCAACAGGAGGAATTCAACGAGAGAAAAGGCAGCGAGCTTTTGGATAACCTAATTACAGACCGGGTTGTCAAAAACATCCATTTATAGTAGCCTTATTCTGTCTTCGGGAAGTCCTTCCCAAATTAGCTGGGCGCAAGCCAACGAATTTTAGTATTGAGAAATACGACGTAAAATGCGGCGAAAAAGCCTGCGTTGCTGCCCTGCGCCTTCGAAAAATTGAGGGCCTCCCAAAAGACAAATACAGTAACCTGGAGGAGACAATCTATTGCCAAATAAACACGAAGATTTTGTGAAAGCGTTTAAATTCGCTAACGACAAGCATTGGGATCACACGCGAAAAGGAACCTCCATACCCTATATCGCTCATCCCATGGCCGTCGCATCTCTGGTCATGGAAAGCGATGGAAACTCCGATGAAGTCATTGCAGCATTGCTGCACGATGTATTGGAAGACTGCGAAGAAGTAAGCTTAGCAGACATTGAGTCGGAGTTCGGTCGCCGCGCTGCAGATATCGTCAGTGGACTTTCTGATGCCAACCCCAGCCCCGGTGAGACCAAGGCCCCGTGGAAAGAGCGCAAACTCGCCTATCTCGAACACCTCGCAACCGTCGAGGATGACTCTATTCTGAAAGTAAGTTGCGCCGACAAACTGCACAACGCCCGCTCTATACTGTCTGACCTGAATGACCCCAAGCTAGGGCTCGCTGTTTGGGACAAATTCAAAGCATCCCGGGATGAGACGCTCTGGTACTACGACTCCCTCGTAGAAATTTTGAAACGCCGCTTACCAGAATCCAGACTGGCTACCGAACTCGCTGCTACTGTTGCAGCGTTTCGCTCCGGAAATTGAGGATTAGGAGTTGGAAACTGAGAGCTGAGGACTGCGAGCCAAGAGCCAAATCAGTTCACAGGATCTCGAATACAAAGACCCGAACCGCAGCGCTTGGAATCTCTCTATAGTGAACAGTATCTCGGGCAATGAAGTGCACATTAGGCCGCGTGCCTGCATCGAACCAGACCACCACGGCATCATGCGCATGCCGATGCAACTCATTCGCGCTCGCGGAAACCTGCTCATTGTATTCCCACACCTGTATGCGCTCATTGGCACGACGATCCAGCGGGCCGTCTTGGGGAAATGGTGACAGATCTGATTCAAGCCGCTCATTTTCTGCAACAGGCCGTTTGATCTGCACGAACACGGCGCGCAGTGGCTCATCGCTTATACCAGTCTCAGTGTGGGTTACCCCAGCCGGTTGAAAAGAGATATTCCAGGCATCGGTGTGGATATCCCGCGCCTCTCCCTCTTCCGACGTGATAATGCGATCACCGGAGCTATAGTAGACACCGGTGTGGGGATAGCGATGCCGGTGCACCGGATACTCTCGTTTCAGCCAACTTATTTCCCAAACAATCACGTCGTCGTTTTCCAGTAATTTGCTCGCACCATCACGTGGATAGGCAGGCGGCAGATCGTCCTGGGCATGGATGAGCGGAATCAGGCAACACAGTAAACCGCCGAGTAAAAATCTCATTGTACGCCCCTCCAATTGGTGCCTACAGGAAAGCTCATTTAGAACAGTGCCCGGCTCATTTGCCGCAGCATCGGTAAAAGGGCGTGGCCTTCTCCGCCGGTACCGCTGGTCCCAAACCAGGCTGCGACCACACCACGGCCAGGATCGACAAACAGCCCCTGACCAGAATACCCGCCCTTGAACATGGCACCATCGGGCCAGATCATGTCCCACTGCCAGGCCGCGTGCCTAGGACCATCTCCCTGAAAGCGATTATCAAGGCGCGCCAACTGCTCAGCATCAAAGGCGATGCCATTAGCAGAGTTCAGGTCGTCCAGATGTTGCTGACTCACAACTCCCAGGTTATTCCTCGCAGTAAAGACTTCACCGAAACGCGCGATATCCCGCAGGCGTGCCGATAGCCCGCCATGAGTAGCCGGCATGCCCTTGGGACTGATCATCATGAGGCCATCGGCTTCGGCGCCGATCTTGCCCCAAAGTAAATCCTGCAGCGCCAGCCATAACGGCTTGCCGGTGACGGTTTCAATCACCAGGCCAGTGACAAAAGTGTCAGCTGACACATACTCATATTTTTCACCCGCCGGACGATGCCGGCGCATGCCGCGCAGGGTTTCCAGCGTCGATTGCGGTGGATTCACCGGTGCCGTTAGCCCAAGTGATTCCTCATATCGATAGATACAGGTCTCGGTGTTTTGATAGCCATCACTGTCTCTACAGTCGATGCCTGAAGACATGTTCACAATGTGCCGCAGACTAATACCTGCCCACTCGGTGTTGGCGAGCTCCGGCAAATGCTGTTCGATTGGAACATCCACCTCGACCCATCCCTGCTCCTCCAGAGCTGCCAGGGCAGTCGACACCAGCACTTTCGTAATCGACCACCCCAGGTGCCGGTCGTATGGCTGCATATTGGGATAGGCCTCATACGCGACCTTTCCCCCGACCATCACAATGACCCCATCGATAAATGGGTTGTCCATTACGTAGTCATCAAAGCGTGTCACCTCTTCTCCTGCACCCACTTCAAATTCTGCGAGTGCTGGATTGGCCTGCTCTTCCAGTTCACGAATTGCAGTCGTGCGGGCAATGGTAGCGTGCGGAAAAAATGAGACAAAGTTCTTCCACACATAGTGACTAACTGCCCCACCATCATCAAAATTCTCTGGCGTGTATTGTTGATAGAGCTCACGAAGCTCGCTCAGCGTCGATGCTGGCTGTGCGTTAGCACCAGCCTGCAACAGGAACAGCGTAATCGCTGCGAAAAGAATGTGGTGACACCAGGCGTTTGAATTGGCCGCTACAGTTTTCACGCATCTGAACACCATTGTTAATTCCCGCAGAGTATTTCCGTTCCCCATGTTCATGCCTCGGTCACACAGCGATCCGGATTCGATTCTGATAACACGTGAGTCATATGACCCGTATGAATATAGTCAGCCGCAAGCTTCCCGGCCATTGGCCCACGACCAAAGCCAGAAGACGCCAGCCCACTGACAATGAACAGGTTCTCCCTGAGTGAGATCTTGCCAATAATTGGCGCGCCATCGAGGGAAAACGGCATCAGGCCAGACCAAACTCGTGAAATTGGCAGGCTTGCCACCAATGGAATCACTTCGGCGGCGTGCCCGCGGTTGACTTCGATACCGGCGCGATCGGGCTCGGTGACATAACCAAGGCTCTCACGATCGCCGCCAAAGATAATCTCACCATTTTTTCGCTGACGACCGTAGAGGTGGCGGATAAAGCGCTGTCGGTTTTTGTGGGTGAGGTTGGGCGGATGGCTTGCATCGGCGCCATTGTCCTTACTCCAGGCGAAACTGGATTCTGCCGAGCCTATGGTGTTGAAGACCCGCGGCGGCTGGGCTTCGGTCGCCCACATCTGCCCTCTTATTGGAACGATAGGTACTTTAATACCCAGCATCTCCCCTACCGGCCCGCACCAGGCACCAGTGGCGAGCACCAGAGTCTGGCATCGGTATTCTCCTGAGCCAGTCCGCACTGCATAACCCCCTGCGCTAAGAGCTGTGATAGCGGTGACATTTTGGCCGGTATTGATAGTCGCGCCCGCCACTTGTGCAGCATGGGCGAAGGCCCGGGTTGATTTGACTGGGTCAGCCTGTCCGCGCTGCGTGGCATACTGGTAACCCAGCAATTCGCCATTGGCCTCGGGCTCAATAGCACGCGCTTCTCTCGGTGTCAGCAGCTCCAGGTCATAACCCTGGGCGCGCAAAGATGACACTCTGTCCTGAAAGTATTCAAACTGTTCATCTGTATGAATCGCGGTCAGCGTGCCGGACAGTCGAAATTCCATGTCATAGCCGAGTTCGATCTGCATGCGCTTGAATATTTCGACACCACCTGCAGTCAGGTAGGAGAGTAGATCAGGATTATTGCCCCAGCCATTGCCACCGAGCCCGCCCATATTTTGTCCCGACGCCTCGGACGCTATCTCACCGCGCTCCAGCAGGATCACATCTCGACCCTGCTCTGCCAGGTGAAAGGCAGTAGATGCCCCGGCGATACCGCCGCCAATGATCAGTACGTCGGTATCGTTAGAGTTGCCCTGGGCGAAGACTCCACCGGGTGCGGCGCTTGCGGCTGCCACGGCTCCAATTCCTGCAAGTACTCGGCGCCTGCTGGGTGTGTCCGGTCCGTCATTCGTAACAGGAGCGGTTGGCCTGCTGATGTTTTGATTCCAGCTACTCTTGTCGTGATTTGTCATGACATCTCCTGCCTGGATAGACTTGCTCTGGCTTGCGCCTTTGTGTTTCTAGTCGGTCGTAGTGCGATTGTTTGCGGGATCGATAAATGTCTCACCATCCAACTGTTCGCGAATCTCTGCGGGAACTGCAAGCTCAAGGAAAGTAAGCAGTGACGGTAAGACATCTACAATGCCGGGCATGTTGTAGAAATTCCTATTGAGCCTCTCACTATTGCTTGCGATCCAGATGGTTCGCTCCCGCTCAGACTGGCCGCCATGGTTTTTACCGCTGTCGGTATCGCGCCCGTGATCTGTTGTCACCAAGACAAGCCAGTCTTCTTCGTATAGCGCCTGCCGCTGCATTGCCGCCTGCCAGATCTTTCCCACATTGGCATCCATCAAGGTAACTGCAGAATTGAGCTCATCGCCATCGCCAAACATGTGGCCAATATCATCGGTGAATTCCAGGTAGACCCAGGAGAGATCTGGCCCTTCTCGGCTGATATAGCTGGCTGCCTCATCACTTACTAGCGCATCGATTTCCCTGATGTATTGTCTGGCCTCGTCGTGGGGAAATCTCTCCTCATCATTTTCAAAGCCATCAAAATAATAATTCAGCTTTTGCCCTCCTGCCTCGGACAGACCTTCGCCGATAAGTTTCGTACGGTTTTCTTCCCAGGTTGAGAACAGAGCCGTACGGATCGAGGCGTTTTGTTGCCTGGCTATTCGGAAGATGTCCCAATAGCGATAGTCCGGTGCATCTATGGAGTTGCTGTAGACATTGTGCTTATTGGCCCAGGTACCGGTTAGCAAACTGTTATAGCCCACCGCTGAGACTGTCGGACTCTCGCTGGTGCCGCCTGATTCGCCGCCGACATAGGCCCGGGCATAGCCTGCTTCTCCAGCCAACTCGTCAATGAAGGGTGTGGGCACGGTTTCAAGTACATCAGCCGGAATACCATCGACGATAATGAAAACGACCTTGGGTTCTCCCCGGTCTATGGCTACAGGGTCAGCTGTGCTGCAGCCAAGGAGGGTACAAACCAGCACTGCAAGCAGGCCGGGTGAAACAGGGCTAGAACGAAGCGAGGCAATCCTCATCACAACACCAGAGGCAGAAGCATGAACGGTAGGCGTGAAAGTGTAACAGGCATCTCGGTGGACCTGTTAGACTAGCGTAAAATTCGAATTGATCGGCTATCCCTCACAAACAAAATGATCTCCTCAACTGGCTACTGTCAGTAATGCAAACCATCCTTTCTATTGCGGTCGCCTGCGTGCTGCTTACCTCCTTGTTGTTAGTACTTCGATGGGGCTCTATGATCCTGCATGGCGAGATGCCGACACGCTTTTTTGCCTTCTTCGCCATTCTGTTTACGTCCGGGCTCGATGTAGGGCTAATCATCTTTCCGCTCACCGAGTTCCCGGTCTATGAAACCGAAGCGGTCTATGATTTTGCCAATCCCCTGGCCATTGCCTTCGGTTTCTGGGGGTTTCTGATCTGGCTTTTCTACTTCGTGACCACATTCTACTTTTGTATAGTGGAACCACGCCTCAAGCTATTTGAGATCACCTGGGTTAAGTGGATCAATAATGTCATCATTATTGCCACCTGCGCCTTTACCGGTTACCTGTTCCTCACTTACCTGCCGGACTACGTCGATGGGATCCCCTCGTCATTGCAATTTATTGTCGTGGCCCTGGTGCTGCTGGCGGCTGTTTTTTCCAGCACGGATATTCGTTACGTCAAAGTATTGAGCCTTTCCTCCACCTGGCTGTTTTTTTCACTGATATTAGTAATGTGGGTTTTTGGTGGCCTGGGACTCGACGGGCTCGCGAACAACTTGAAACAGATTGGCGGCTACTTTAACCAGATTCACCGCTTCGCCCTGCCTTTCTCCGATTACCACGCGTTCTACCTTTTCTGGTGGTTTGCCTGGAGCATCATGATTGGGCAGTTCGTGGCACGCTTTGTTGGTGGAGTAAAAACCTGGCAGCTGTTGCTTGCGTTACTCTGTATCCCGTCCATTCCCATCGCCCTATGGTTTTCTGTGCTGTTTGGCGTATATGAGCAGGGCCGGAGCATTACCGGTCTGATGAATGGGTTTATGTTGACGGTGGGGGTTATTTTCGTAGTGAATTCACTGGATTCTCTCACCCGCCTCTACTCAGATAATCTGCAGTGGAACGTTGCGCGTTTCGGCCGCAGAAAATACATCTTGCTGCACTGGTCGCTGCTCTACAGCTTGATTTTGCTCTATCAGTTCACACCATTGCAGATTGAGTGGATTGGCCTAATAGTAATTGGCCTCTATGCCGTCATTGCGGCATTGATTATTATCCACCGCCACAGACTACAGGGAACCGCACACGGCTAGAGGCCAGAGAACCAGATGGAAGAATTTGATTATATTATCGTGGGAGCAGGCTCTGCAGGCTGCGTTCTAGCCAATCGATTGTCGGCCGAATCTTCGAATCGTGTCCTGCTGGTTGAAGCCGGTGGCGGTGATCATCACTTATTTGTGCAGATGCCCACGGCGCTGTCCTATCCCATGGCCATGAATCGATTCAACTGGGGATACTACTCCGACCCGGAACCGGGCCTGGATGGCAGGCGTATTTCCTGCCCGCGTGGCAAGGGCCTCGGCGGCACTTCCTCGATCAATGGCATGGTTTATGTGCGCGGTAATGCGCAAGATTATGAGGAATGGGAAAGCCTGGGGGCTGCTGGCTGGGGATATCGCGATTGCCTCCCTTACTTTAAACGATCGGAATCCTGGGTCGGCGGCGGCGACCGCTATCGCGGTGAATCCGGCCCTTTGGGGGTAGGTGCTGGCAACGAAATGCGCTTGAACCCGCTCTATCGAGCCTTTATCGACGCAGGTGTTGAGGCAGGTTACCCGGAGACCGCAGACTATAACGCTGAATACCAGGAAGGGTTCGGGCCTATGCACATGACAGTGCGTGATGGCGTGCGGGAATCTACTTCTCGCGCCTATTTAAAGCCCGTGCGCCATCGCCGCAATCTTGAAGTCTTGACCCGCGCCCAGGTGCAACGTATCGAACTGGATGGGGACCGCGCAACCGGCATCTCCGTTGAAGTTCTGACCAAATCCAGAACTATCAGGGCGCGCAAGGAAGTGATTCTGGCAGCAGGCAGTATTGCCTCGCCAGCGCTACTGCAGCGATCGGGAATTGGGGATCATACCCATCTGCAGTCTGTCGGCGTCACACCAACACACTCCCTGCCTGGGGTGGGGGAAAACCTGCAGGATCATCTGGAAGTCTATTTTCAGTTTCACTGCAAGCAACCCGTAAGCCTCAACAACAAGCTGGACCCGCTGAGCAAAGGATTGATAGGTGCCAGGTGGCTTTTATTTAAAGATGGGCTCGGCGCCACTAATCATTTTGAATCTTGCGCCTTCATTCGATCCCGAGCCGGCTTAAAGTCTCCTGATATTCAGTATCACTTCCTGCCTGCCGCCATGCGCTACGACGGCACCCCCTCAACTGCGGGCCACGGCTTCCAGGTGCACGTGGGACCCAATAAACCGAAAAGCCGCGGGCAGGTTCGCATCACTTCCGAGGATGCCGCAGCGGCACCCAGCATCAAGTTCAATTACTATCAGCATGAAGATGATATTGCCGCCTGGCAGCAGTGCATCCACCTTACCCGCGAGATCATGCAGCAACCGGCGATGACAGCTTACAACGGTGGCGAGATACAACCGGGGCCGGACGTGCAAAGCGAAGATGAAATCGATGCGTGGCTAAAACAAAATATTGAGAGTGCTTACCACCCTGCCGGGACCTGCCGCATGGGTCCGGCCAGCGATCCAATGGCTGTTGTTGACACAGAAGGCTGTGTCCACGGACTTGGCGGACTCCGAGTCGTGGATGCATCGATATTTCCCAGTCTGCCCAACGGCAATATCAATGCTCCCGTGATCATGGTGGCGGAAAAACTGTCTGATGCCATCTTGAACAAAGCGCCGCTGCCCGCCGCCGACGTGCCTATCCATCTGCCCGAGAGCTGGGAAACAAAACAGAGATAAAGGCTAGCCCGAGCATGCGGCTGTACAGGCTGACCCACAGCCCAAAAGTCACAGCCCAACCGCAGAATTTCACCCCCAAAATGCGATTTTACTTCTACACCTTGATGGGATACTCCATGCGCTTGGCAGCGAGCCCTCAAATCGACCCTCAAATTCCAGCACAACAATCCCTGCAGCAGTAACTCGCACTGCACTGCCTGATCGAGGCCGCCAAGTGCAGGGGCCATATCCTCAGAAACCTGGCGGAGGAGTCCGTCTGTCGCTCAATCGAAAACTGCCCAATGCTGCGGATTCAGCCAGGAGAGCGTCTGCTGGAAAAACAGATGAAGCTTCCCGAAAGATTTCGATCACCGCAGGCAATCAAGAACCAGGCGAATAACTGAAGCTGTAACTGCCCTCATGGGTTTCGCTATCGTTCGCAACCACTGTGGTCCATTGCACCGTGTAATTGCCAGGCGCTTCAACCGGATCTAATATCTCAATCATTAAATCATCCGCTGCCATGGTGTGCAGGCCTCGCAACGCGTGCTCACCGCCTGGGCCCACCAGGCGTAAACTGCTTTGAGATACATCAGGCAGCGCTTCGTAAAATAGCCGCAGGGTTCGCGGCGCTCGTGTCAGGGAAGTGTCTGCTGCGGGTTCCGCCCTTAACAGTGGAGAATCAGGCTGACTGCTGGCACAGGCAACCAGGAACGTGACCGAAGGCGCCAACGCGATTTTTGTCACTTTGTTCAAAAGAGTGTTTTCAGACAACTTCAACATCGTTTTCTCCATTCACTGTTTGTGGGCAGAAGCCTCTATTCGAGCATAACAGCCAGGCTGTTTGCCGACTGTTCATGTTGCCTAGGCTATGACCGACTGCCCCCCTCGACAAGGTGACAAATTGCCGCAGCAGCTTCATTCCACTGGCCAGATCACAGTTATTGATCGCTCCGGGGCCCAAATATCGCGTGCCAAATGTAGCATTTTGTAATTCCCGCACCCCCTCTTCGCCGCTGCAATTACCATAACACCATGATATTTATGCGTTTTTAGTGACTTCCTAATCTATTAGCAAGAACTGAGGCATTATGTCGCAGGCGGCAAATGAGGGCCCCTCGCTTATACTCCACCCTACGAAATTGGCAATTGTGAAGAGCCTTACTGTGAACAGAAACGATTCCTATTTGATTGACCTTTTTTTGAGTAAAAATGCAGTCCAGGGGCTGGCAGGTTTCCTGTTGTTCTTGAGTGCCTCAACGCTCACGTTGGCGGAAGAAGGCACCGTACTGGCCAGACAATATCCGGAGCTGCAACAACTCCTGCTGGCACACGATGTCGTGCAGGCCCGGGCCTATGAAGAAATCAGCATCACCAATTCATCACCCACTGCCGCAATTGGTCAGCGGGTGCTGATGGAAACATTGCAGGAACTTGAAGAATCCAGGGGCTCACACTATCACTCCGCAGGTGACCACTCCGCCATGCTTGGACCACATCGCGTGTTTGAAAGCCGAGCGACTCCTGGCTTGCTGGGCGTGATTCGTGAGGATCACAACGCAGCTGATGTGAGAACCGCCCTGGCAGATGCCGGCAACTTGCCACTAATTGCGGTAGAGACATTGCAACGCGGTCGGCAGTTTGTTGAGCAGTTGATCGAGGTCTACCTGAATCCTGCCTACGAAGATAAGAAAGCAGCGGTCTCCCAGGTTGTGCAGGACTACCTGTCTGTTCATGAGCATTCAATTGCCTATCTTCCGAAGTCAGACGAGTTACTGTCTGATCACGACTATGCCTATGCTTACAATGCGGGATTTCCGCAGTTAAGCGGACTGACCTGGGCTTCACAGTGGCTCAAGGTCGCCTTGCTCGAGGTTCTGATTACTGCGCCAGACAAGGAATCCAGAGACGCAGATATTCAAAACCTGCTTAACATTTATGGAGAGAAGATCACGCGGCTGCATGGCAGCATGGTTTCGCTGCCCAGTGATATACCAACCAATCCGGTTATCGCGCCAAACTTTTACTCCGCGCATCCAGATGCAGCCTATATCCTCGACAACCTGGAGCTTCTCAAAGTGGTCATTGGCGACATCCTCGCACACCCAGAAGTCGAGGATCGCATGGCTGCGATCGAAGTTGCCGTGGCGAACTACACAGATAAGGAATCAGACCTGGCCAAGGAAACTGACTACCTGCTCTACGTGCTGCGCGGTGGCATCTACAATGCTGGCGGTCCGGCTCGCGGAGGACTGACTCAGCCAGATCGCAACTGGACCAGGGAACAGTCCGAGACGCCCCATGTCAGCTCCAATCCCATGGCGATGTAGCACTGAAGGTATCCCATGAGAACTAAAACACATCTGCAACAGCTGGTACGATTCAGCACTTCTCTATTCGCCGCGACTGTCATGACAGCAGCGGTACAGAGTCAGGCAGCAACCGAGCGTGTCGGAGATTTCGCGCTGCTGGATGAACAGGGTCGATTCCACCAGCTAAGCCGCTATCAACATCGCGATGCCGTGGTAATGCTGACCATTGATGGAAGCTGCTCGGCCGCGATGGATGCCGCACAGGAACTGGGTGGTTTGCAGAACCGGTTTGGCGACAGCGTTGAATTCCTTGCATTGGATGTTAGTGGTGCCACTCGATCCGAACGTGATCAATGGCAGCTCCCTTTTCCAGTTCTCGGCGACGAGATGATGCTGGTGGCCGAAAGTCTGAACTTGAGCCACGCCGGCGAAGTGCTGGTTTTCAATCCAGAGCGTATGTCTCTGTTTTATCGTGGCGGGGCTGAAGCAGCGCTGGGCGCAAGACTGACTGCCGTTATTGGCGGCGAAGCCTCTGACACCGCGACTGCGGCTATTGATGGTTGCGCGATCGAATACACAGATCTGGCACGTCACAAGGAAAGTCCTCCCGATTACAGCACCGAAGTCGCACCCATCGTGGTTGAAAACTGTGCCATCTGCCACCGCTGGGGTGGCGCTGGGCCATTCCCGTTTGATAGCTACGTGTCGCTGCTGGGCTGGTCGCCAATGGTGCGCGAAGTCATCCTGAACAAGCGCATGCCGCCGATGCAGGTAGATCCTGAAGCGGGAGCCTCTGCCAATGCCCACGCAATCTCTGCCACAGAGCGCCAGAAATTGCTGCACTGGATGGAAGCCGGCGCGCCACGAGGCGAAGGCGAAGTCGATCCGCTGGAACTGATTCCCCTGGAGAAAGAATTCGCCTGGCAGTTAGGCGAACCTGATTTTATCGTTGAATCACCTACCAACGTGGTACCGGCTGTCGGGATTCAGGATTACGAATACCTCGAAGTCGAATTGCCCTTCGACAAAGACAAGTGGGTGCGGGCTTTCCAGTATTCCCCAGGTGACGAGCGTGTGCTGCATCACCTGATGACTTTTGTGATAGCACCTGACGAGGACTTCTGGGGACCAGAGAAAACCGAAAAGACAGCGAAACGGCGATTCCTGGGCAGCTTCATACCGGGGGGAAATCCCGCCACCGTGTTTCCTGAAGGCACTGGCGTTCGCATTCCCGCCGGACATAAACTGGCCCTACAGTTCCACTATGTCACCAACGGCCTTCAGATCAGGGACAACACCAGCATTGGACTTTATTTCAGCGACGCCCCGGCTGAGAAAGAAATTCTGACTCGTGCAGTGGCTGAGCGTTTCACTATCGCACCGGGTGATCCAGCGCATTCTATTGCAGCGGCTTATCAGTTCGATGAACCAGTCAAACTACTGGCGGTGCGTGCGCGCATGAATTATCGCGGCAAACACATGAAGTTTGCCGTCACTGGGGGCAATGATGAGCCTGAGAATATTTTCAGTATTCCAGCCTACAACTACGGCTGGCAGCCACACTACTGGCTGGATAAGCCTGTGACCATAGCAGCAGGCACCGAGGTGCAGGTTACTGGCGCATTCGATAACTCATTGTCTAACCCCTTCAACCCTGATCCCCGTGAAGAAGTGACCTGGGGACTGGAAAGCTGGGAAGAGATGTTTACCGGCTACCTGACCTATGTTGTCGAGGATTGACGCATAAGTCGCAAGAGATTTATCGAAGATTGCAGTTACTGCAAACAGATTTTTACTAACCGAATTACACAGATAGAGAAGACCAAAAGGAAGGAATTATGTTGAAGCAAACTTTACTCGGCCTGGCCCTTGTCGCCATTTCGGCAACAAGCCTCGCAGATGAGTGGCTGAAGTCACTGCCGGATTTTGAACTGCAGGACCAGAATGGTGTAGCCCACACGCTGGACCAGTATCGTGACAATGAATTCATCGTCATGTACGTGCAGGGCGTTGGCTGCCCCATTGCGCGCATTGCTCTGCCCCAGTACCGGGAAGTGCGGGATTTATATGCAGACCAGAATGTTGAGTTCCTCATGTTCAACGCCAACATCCAGGATGACGTCAAGCGCATCAATCGCGAGGCCACCGAGTTCGGCATCGAGTTCCCCATCCTCAAGGATGAAGGGCAGGTGTTGGCCAAGGCATTGGGCGTTGAACGTACCGCCGAAGTCTTCGTGATTAATCCCAAGACCCAGGAAGTGCTATTCCGTGGCCCCATCAATGACCAGCTTGGTTACGAAACCCAGCGCAACGAGGCTGACGATGAATACCTGAAAGACGCCCTTAACACGGTGTTGGCCGGCGGCACCATCGATATGCAGGAAGTGCCGGACTCCAAGGGCTGCCTGGTAGCAATCTTCGACACATAAAGCCAAACGAAAAAAGAAAAGAATAAAGGGGTCAGAGTAAAAATACAGTACTGTATTTTTACTCTGACC
>CALKNV010000056.1 GCA_938091935.1 uncultured Pseudomonadales bacterium | reverse complement strand
ATCCCTTACTACTCTGCATGACAGCGAATTTGGCTTCCCACGCATTCACACACCTTCGTCTGCATACTGAGTTTTCCATCAACGATGGCATCACGACCATCGGCCCCCTCGTAAAACAACTCAACGCGCTCGAGATGCCCGCGGTAGCGATTACCGATCTGTCCAATATGTTTGGATTGATCAAGTTTTACACAGCTGCCCAGGGAGCCGGCATTAAACCAGTCTGCGGTTGTGATGTGCTGGTAGAAGATGAGAGCGGCAACAGAACTCAGCTCGTGCTGCTGGTTAAGAATGAGAAGGGCTATCCAAACCTTACCCGTCTGATCTCCGAGATTTACACTCGGGGAGATCGTATTGGTGATCCGGTGCTGCAAAAGCGGGATCTGGAAGGCGCTACCGAGGGCCTTATTGCATTATCGGGTGCCCAACACAGCGACATCGGGGCGGCATTACTCGACCACGAGATGGACAAGGCCGCTGGGTTTTTGGCGGACTGGATGAAGTTATTCCCGGACAGCTTCTACCTGGAATTGCAGCGCGTGGGAAAAGCCGAGGAGGAGAGTTACATAGACGGTGCTCTGCGCCTGGCGGCGGCGCACGATGTCCCTGTAGTAGCAACCAATGACGTTCGCTTCCTGGCTTCCAGCGATTTTGAGGCCCATGAAGTCAGGGTATGCATTAACGAACGCCGCACTCTGGGTGATCCCCGTCGCCCACGCAACTACACCGATCAACAATATTTAAAGAGCAGCGAGGAAATGGCCGAGCTGTTTGTGGATATTCCTGAGGCGTATCAGAACGCTGTCGAGATTGCCAAGCGCTGCAACCTGACGCTAAACCTGGGCACGCCCAGTTTGCCGAATTATCCAGTGCCAGACGACAGATCCCTGGAGACCTTCCTCGAAGACCTCAGTCGTGAGGGCCTGGAAGACCGCCTGCAGCAACTGTTTGGGGAAGGCGCCAAAGATGAGGCGCGTCGCAAGCCTTATTTCGAAAGGCTGGATATGGAATTGGGCATCATCAATCAGATGGGCTTCCCTGGATACTTTCTCATTGTGATGGAATTTATTCAGTGGGCAAAAAAGAATGACATTCCGGTCGGGCCGGGACGTGGCTCGGGGGCTGGTTCTATCGTCGCCTATGCCCTGGGTATTACCGACCTTGATCCGCTTCGCTACGATCTGCTGTTTGAGCGTTTCCTCAATCCAGAGCGGGTTTCTATGCCGGACTTTGATGTGGATTTCTGCATGGAAGGCCGGGACCGCGTTATTCAACACGTTGCAGATCTCTATGGCAAAGACGCGGTTTCTCAAATAATTACATTTGGCACTATGGCGGCGAAGGCGGTGGTGCGCGACGTCGCCCGCGTGCAGGGTAAACCCTATGCATTGGCTGATAAACTCTCCAAGCTGATTCCGTTCGTGCCGGGTATGACGCTCAAACAGGCCTTTGAAGATGAGCCGCAGTTGGGAGAGTTTGTCGAGAGTGACGAGGATGCTCAGGAAATCATGGAGATGGCCTTCAAGTTGGAGGGCATCACGCGGAACGTTGGCAAGCACGCGGGCGGTGTGGTCATCGCGCCAACCAAGCTGACCGATTTCACTCCGCTCTATTGTGAAGAATCGGGCGGCGGACTGGTGTCCCAGTTTGATAAAAGCGACGTCGAAACTGCCGGTTTGGTCAAGTTTGATTTCCTGGGTTTGCGTACGCTTACGATCATCGACTGGGCCGTCAAGATGATCAACGCCAGCCGTGATGATGAAAGTATTGTAGATATCAACGACCTGCCGCTGGATGACAAGACTGTCTACAACCTGCTGCAGAAGGGAGAGACCACCGCGGTATTCCAGCTTGAGTCACGCGGGATGAAGGAGCTTATCAAGAAACTCCGGCCTAGTAGCTTCGAGGATATCATCGCCCTGGTAGCGCTATTTCGCCCCGGTCCGCTGCAGTCCGGCATGGTGGACGATTTCATCGAACGAAAGCACGGCCGTACCCAGGTAGTGTATCCCCATCCAGAACTGGAGCCGGTGCTAGCCAATACCTATGGCGTGATTCTCTACCAGGAGCAGGTCATGCAGATCGCCCAGGTGCTGGCGGATTACACCCTGGGTGGGGCTGACATTCTGCGCAAGGCCATGGGCAAGAAGAATCCGGCGGTGATGGCGAAGCAGCGTGAGTTATTCATGGCGGGGGCAGAGCAACGCAACATTGATAAAGTGCTGGCCGGATCTATTTTCGATCTGATGGAGAAATTTGCCGGCTATGGATTCAATAAGTCGCACTCGGCGGCTTATGCCCTGGTGTCCTATCAGACTGCCTGGCTGAAGACGCATTATCCGGCATATTTTATGGCGGCGGTATTGTCTGCTGATATGCAGAATACAGACAAGATAGTTACCCTGATTGACGAATGTAATGCGATGGATTTAACCATCGTGCCGCCGGATATCAATATGGGGCAGTTTAATTTCGCGGTGAATGATGCCGGAGAGATCGTTTACGGACTTGGTGCAATCAAGGGTTTAGGGGCAGGTCCTGTCGAAGTCCTGTTGGCGGCGCGAGACCAGAGTCCGTTTGTCAGCCTGCTGGATCTCTGTCAGCGAGTCGACCCACAAACCGTTAACAAGCGCACCATGGAAGCGCTGATCCGTGCCGGTGCATTGGATAATTTGGTCAAAGGGGATCCGGATCATTCGCGGGCCAGCCTCAGCGCAATGCTGCCGGGCTCGGTGCAGGCAGCAGAGCAGAGCAACCGCAACCAGGCTAGTGGGGTTGAGGACTTGTTTGGGGAAATTGCGCCAGCCGAGCCAGCCACAGAGGAGCAGAGTTTTGGCCCACGGGTGCAGGCCTGGAGCGAGCAGGAGCGCCTGCAGGCGGAAAGAGATACCCTAGGGCTGTATCTGTCCGGACATCCGATCGAAGAGTTCCTGCCAGAGCTCTCCAAAATCACGCGCAATCGGCTGGTGGAATTACGGCCAGAGCGAGGAACACAGTTGGTATCTGGCCTGGTGAATGGCTTCAGGACCATGAAGAGCAAGGCGGGCGATACCATCGCTTTCCTGACTCTGGATGACCGCAGCGCGCGCTTTGAATTATCCCTGTTTGCAAAGGAGTACGAGAAGTACCGGGACCTGATTCAGAAAGACATCATTATCATCGCCGAATGCACTGTCAGCGTGGATGACTATACCGGCGGCATGCGGGGCAGGGCCAAGCAGGTGATGACGCTGCCGGAGGCGCGCAAGCAATTTGCCAACCGTCTGGCGTTAAAGCTCCGAGCCGAGGAGCTTGCCCCTAGTTTCTGCGAACATTTGGCCGCGATTCTGGAGCCTTACCGGCGCCAGGAGCAAATGCCCGCTGGCGATCAGCTGGTTGCAACTGGGATCCACGGCCCAGCCACACAGGCTCATGCTGGGCCTCAGCCAGGGTCTCAACCAGAGCCCCACGCAGGAGGCCAAGCCGCGCCGCAGGCGAGCGGCTGCAAAGTCGTGATTGACTATCAGCGAGAAGACTCCAGAGGGTGTATAATGCTCGGGCAAGATTGGTCAATCTTACCTACAGACGAGCTGCTGCAGCGCTTGCGAAGGGAATATGGCAAAGACCGGGTGGAGTTAGGCTACAGCCAATCGATCACGCTGAATTAGCCCAGGCAGTTGCTGTCCGCGACGCCGTCGATTTCACACAGAACAGTCTCTGATTTAATTGCAGCGACTACGATTCAATTACAGAAGATGTACCCAGGTTACAGTTGAGCCGGAACGAGCATGGATCCCAATTATTTAGATTTTGAACAGCCAATTGCTGAGCTGGAAGCAAAGATTCGCGAGCTGCGATTGGTTGGCACTGACAACGAACTCAATATCAGCGAAGAAATTCAGAATCTTCAGGACAAAAGCACCAAACTCACCGAAAAAATCTATGCCAGTCTGAGTTCGTGGCAGATCTCCCAGGTAGCCCGTCATCCGCTGCGCCCCTATACCCTCGATTTCCTCCAGCACATCTTTACGGATTTTGATGAATTACATGGTGATCGGCTATTTGCCGATGATCTGGCGATTATTGGTGGCCTGGCGAGGATCGATGATCGCCCTGTAATGGTAATTGGCCATCAAAAAGGGCGCGGCACCAAGGAGAAGGTGCGGCATAATTTTGGCATGCCCAGGCCCGAAGGCTACCGCAAGGCGCGTCGCCTGGTTAAGTTGGCCGAGCAATACCAGCTGCCGGTATTAAGTTTTATTGATACACCTGGCGCTTACCCTGGTATGGATTCAGAAGAGCGCGGCATCAATGAGGCTATAGCAGAAAATATGGCAATGATGTCCCGCGTGCGAACGCCGCTAATTGCCACGGTAACTGGTGAGGCAAACTCCGGTGGTGCCATCGCCATTGGTGTAGCCGATCAACTCAACATGTTGCAGTACTCCACCTATACGGTCATTACCCCTGAAGGTTGTGCCACTATTCTCTGGAAGTCTGCTGATCACGCAGCGGCAGCTGCTGAGGCTATGGGGGTAACCTCTGAGCGCCTGGTAGAACTCGGTATAGTTGATCAGACAATCGCTGAGCCACTGGGTGGGGCGCACCGCGATGTGGCCGCCACTGCAGCCAACATCAAAGCCATATTGATCGCGCAACTGGACAAGTTGCAGGCCATGGATTTAGACGAACTGGTTGCGCGACGCTACCAGCGTCTCATGAGCTACGGCATCAGCAGCTAACCCTCATGAGGTGTCAGCCTGACATCATCGGCAGGCCGTAATGAGCTACTCGCCAGATAAACTGTTACCTGCTTTGCAGCAAGCACCAGCTGCAAAGCGCTATGTCGTGGCCCTGAGTGGTGGGCTTGATTCGATAGTACTGCTGCACAGTCTGTGTGCCCTCCGTGCTGAGGGGCAGCTCAGTACTGAGCTCAGCGCCTTGCACATTAATCACAATCTTTCCCCTAGCGCGCAACAGTGGCAAGCTTTCTGTAAGCAGACTTGTGAGGACTGGCAGGTTTCACTGCATGCCGAGGCTGTCGAGGTAAGCTCCTCTGGATCACTCGAAGCGGCGGCTCGTAGCGGTCGTTATCAGGCCTTTCGCGAGTTGCTGCAAGCTGATGACCTGTTGCTGATGGCGCATCATCTGGATGACCAAATTGAGACCGTACTGTTTCGATTAATCAGGGGGGCAGGCGCGCAAGGGCTCGCTGGAATCCCACCGCAGCGTAAGCTTGGGGCCGGGCGATTGCTGCGGCCACTGCTGCAATATGGTCGCGCCGAATTGACTGAATACGCGGCCGAGCATCAGCTTGCCTGGCAAGAAGATGCGTCCAACTCCGATGAACAGCATGATCGCAACTATCTCCGGCATCAGGTTCTGCCTCAAATAGAACAACGCTGGCCTGATTACCGTCAGAGTTGGCGAAAGAGTCTGGCGTTACTGTCAGAAAATGACGAGCTACAAAAGCAGTTAGGTGCAATTGACCTGCGGGACGCGATCACGGCATTGGGTGGGATCAGCGTGTCAGTTATGCAAGGCCTCGGCAGCGCAAGGCAGAGAAATCTGGTGCGCTACTGGCTACAGCAACTCGGAGTCAGTGATCCTGGCTGGAACACGCTGCATCAATTTGTCAGCGAGTTCATTCCGGGTGGCAGCCCTGGGTCGAAGTTTGCGCTGGAGAGCTGTGATGTCTACCAGCATAAAGCGCAGCTATTTGCGGTGCGGCCGCTGCCTGAATCTGATCTGGAAGCGCAGACGCTGAATCTTGAGGGCGGTGCCCTAGACTTCAGCCTGAACAGCAATGGCAGACTTAGAATCGAAGCGAGCCAAGGTGAGGGGATCTACCCATTGCCACATTCTCTGCAAGTGAAATATCGCCAAGGTGGTGAGACGCTGAAGCTGAAAGGCCGCCCGCAAAAAAGGGTCAAACAGTTGCTGCAGGAATCTGGCATGCCGCCATGGCAGCGTCAGCGGCTGCCGCTGCTGTTTGCTGACGCCGAACTGGTGTGCGTGCCAGGCATAGGCATTGCAGAGTCTTACCTGGCTCAGTCAGGGCAGGATGGTATGCAGGTAGTCTGGGCAGCGCCAACACAACTTCTCACGCCAAAATCCGGGCGTAGCAAAATACGCTGACCGGAATAGTCATTGAATTGCTGTTAGCGCGTAATCTTCGTTGAGCTTGGGCAGGCGTTCTGGTAGGCTGTAGTTCCATCTGTGGGAGCCTCTTCAGCGGCTCGGGGTAACAAGATGGGGTCCTCATGACGCGTTATATCTTCATCACCGGTGGTGTTGTTTCTTCACTGGGCAAAGGCATTACTTCAGCGTCTCTCTCTGCGATTCTCGAAGCCCGTGGCCTCAAGGTTACACTCCTTAAACTCGACCCGTACATCAATGTCGATCCAGGCACCATGAGCCCGTTTCAGCACGGTGAGGTATTTGTAACCGATGATGGCGCTGAGACCGATCTGGATCTCGGGCACTATGAGCGCTTTAGTCGCGCGGTGATGTCGCAGAAGAACAACTTCACGACTGGTCGGGTGTATGAATCAGTGCTCAAGCGCGAGCGGCGTGGGGACTACCTGGGGGCCACGATTCAGGTCATCCCGCATATCACCGATGAGATCAAGCGACGCGTTGTCGAAGGGGCGGGTGACGCCGACGTGGCACTGGTTGAAATTGGGGGTACGGTCGGGGACATTGAGTCGCAACCGTTCCTGGAGGCCGTGCGCCAGCTGCGGGTCGAGCTTGGATCCGAGCGCGCTCTGTTTCTGCACCTGACCCTGGTGCCCTACATTAGCACCGCGGGTGAGACCAAGACGAAACCGACGCAGCACTCGGTGAAGGAATTGCGCTCAATCGGCATTCAACCTGACGTCCTGGTCTGTCGCTCAGAGCAGGAAATCGATGAATCGTCCCGTCGCAAGATTGCCTTGTTTACCAATGTCGACATACCCGCCGTAATCAGCTTGCCAGACACCGATTCAATTTATCGTATCCCCTCGATTCTGGGTGCGGCGGGGCTGGATGAAATCATAGTAAATAAACTGCATCTGGATTGCCCCAAGGCGGATTACTCGGAATGGGATCGGGTTGTGGATTCACAGCTCAACCCGGAGCGGGAAGTGAAGCTGGCGATGGTCGGCAAATACATGGAGTTGCTTGATGCCTATAAATCCCTGAATGAAGCCATCATTCATGCCGGCATTCAAACCCGGACCAAAGTAAATATCAGCTACATCGACTCATCCGACCTGTTGGAGCAAGGCGTTGAGCTGCTGCGTGGCCATGACGCAATATTGATACCGGGTGGCTTTGGTGAGCGCGGATTCGAGGGCAAAATTCAGGCTACCAAATTTGCGCGCGAGAACAATATCCCGTTTCTCGGCATCTGCCTCGGATTGCAGGCGGCCGTGGTCGATTACGCAAGGCACGTGGCTAATTTGAAGGATGCCAACAGCACCGAATTTGAAAAAGACTGTGAGAATCCGGTGATTGCCCTTATCAGTGAATGGACAACGGCGGCGGGCACTACCGAGGTTCGTGATGAGAATTCTGATCTGGGTGGCACCATGCGTCTGGGGGGGCAGAAATGCGTGCTTGATCCAGACTCCACCACCTTCCAGTGCTACCAGCAGGAAGAAATTATAGAGCGGCATCGACATCGCTACGAATTTAACAACGATTACCTTGATACCCTCAGCGCCGCCGGATTGAAGCTGGTGGGCAAATCCGCTGACGGGATGCTGGTAGAGGTTATCGAGATTCCTGATCACCCCTGGTTTATCGGTTGTCAATTTCACCCAGAGTTCACTTCAACGCCACGGGAAGGACATCCACTGTTTACCGGTTTCATCAAGGCTGCGATCTCCCGCCATGAGCAGCAAATCGATGACACGCCCGGCGCAGGTTCAGTAGATGAACTGGCAACGGCTAATGCAGCCCGCGCTTGATTGCGATGTTGGCAACGATTAACTTCACCGCATGAGCAAAAAGTCTATCTCAATCGCTGGGATTACCCTGGCCAACGATCAACCCTTTGTCCTGTTCGGCGGCTTGAACGTGCTTGAGTCGCGTGAAATGACTCTGGAAGTGGCGCAGCACTTCAAATCAGTGGCTGCGGCACTCGATATCCCGCTGGTTTTCAAAGCCTCATTTGATAAGGCAAATCGCTCGTCTCTCGATTCATTCAGAGGGCCTGGCCTCGAGCAGGGGCTGGAGTGGCTGGCAGAGGTCAAATCGAGTCTGGCGCTGCCCATCATTACCGATGTCCACGAACCGCAGCAGGCGGCGCCAGCCGCCGCTGTGGCTGACGTTATCCAGCTGCCTGCCTTTCTGTCGCGACAGACTGACCTGGTGAGCGCCATGGCGGCCACGGATGCGGCCATAAATATTAAGAAGGCCCAGTTTCTGGCGCCTGCTGAAATGGGCCACATTCTGCATAAGTTTGAACAAGCCGGTAATTCTCGCCTCATGCTGTGCGAACGTGGCAGCAGCTTTGGCTACAACAACCTTGTGGTAGATATGCTTGGCCTGCCAATACTCAAGCGTTTTGGCTACCCCGTGCTATTTGATGTCACTCATGCCTTACAGCAGCCAGGGGCTTTGGGACATGGTGCGGGGGGGCGGCGTGAGCAGGTGACTGGCCTGGCTAAAGCGGGCATGTCCCAGGGGCTCGCCGGCCTGTTTCTGGAGGCACATCCGGACCCTGAAAAGGCGAGGTGCGATGGGCCTTGCGCGCTGCGTCTGGAAACGCTGGAACCCTTTCTCAGCCAGTTAAAAGCGCTGGATGGGTTGGTAAAATCCCAGCCGGAACTGCACACCTCGTAGTAAGTTTATTCTTTAATTAGATGAATTAAGGTATTGAAATGTCAGAAATTATTGGCGTAAAAGCCAGAGAGATACTGGACTCGCGCGGCAACCCAACCGTGGAGGCTGATGTGATACTGGCCAGTGGGGCTGAAGGGAGTGCCTGTGCCCCCTCCGGCGCATCAACCGGATCCCGGGAAGCCCTTGAGCTGAGGGATAAAGATCCCCAGCGCTACGGTGGTAAAGGGGTGCAACAGGCGGTCGCCAATATCAATACCACCATCCAGGCGGCGCTGAAAGGGCGCGAAGCCAGTGATCAGACGGGTCTCGATACCCACATGCTGGAATTGGACGGCACCGAGAACAAATCCAAGCTGGGAGCCAATGCTATCTTGGCGGTATCACTGGCGGCCGCGAAGGCAGCGGCCAATGAGGCGGGAGTCCCGCTGTACGCGCATCTGGGCCAGCTCAACAGCTCCTCATCATACTCATTACCAGTACCCATGATGAACATCGTGAATGGCGGCGAACACGCTGACAACAATGTCGATATTCAGGAATTTATGATTCAGCCCACCGGGGCACCCACATTCAAGGAAGCGCTCCGCTACGGTGCCGAAATATTCCACGCCCTCAAGTCTGTGCTTGGCAAGCAGGGCTTGAGCACTGCAGTAGGCGATGAGGGGGGCTTTGCGCCGGATCTGCCCTCCAACGCAGCTGCCCTCGACGCAATCACGCAGGCAGTCGAAATAGCCGGGTTTACTGTTGGAAAGGACATTCAGCTGGCTCTGGACTGTGCCGCATCCGAGTTCTATGTAGAGGGTCAATACGTATTGAAGGGAGAGGGCAAGCGCTATAGCTCCGAGGAGTTTGTTGACTATTTACAACAACTTGCCGCAAATTACTCGATTCTTTCTATCGAGGACGGCATGGACGAGTCGGATTGGGAGGGCTGGGCTAAATTATCTGAGCGGATAGGCGATACAGTTCAGTTAGTGGGAGATGATTTGTTTGTCACCAATACCAAAATATTGCAGCGTGGCATTGATGAGAACATCGCAAATTCGATCCTGATCAAATTTAATCAGATCGGTTCTCTCACAGAAACGCTGCAAGCGATCAATATGGCGAAAGCGGCGGGCTACACGGCGGTTATCTCCCACCGTTCGGGGGAAACCGCAGATACCACGATTGCCGACCTGGCGGTTGCCACCGCGGCAGGGCAGATTAAGACCGGATCGCTATGCCGGTCCGACCGGGTCGCCAAGTACAATCGCTTGCTCCGCATTGAGGAAATGCTCGGGGCTGCAGCCGTATACAATGGCTTGGGAGAATTTGCCCGCTTTAAGGCTTAACACCTAACACCTAACACCTAACACCTAACACGATGAAAATATTACTGACCAGTCTCGCGATCATTCTTCTGAGCTTGCAGTTCCAGCTGTGGCTTGGTGAGGGCAGCGTGCGGTCATTGAGTCTGTTGGAATCAGAACTTGCTGAACAGCAGGCAGTCAATGCCGACCTGCAGGCCCGAAACCGGCTTCTGGAGATAGAAGTAGTCGATTTGAAGAATGGCCTTGAAGCGGTCGAAGAGCGCGCACGCTCGGAACTCGGGATGATAGGAGACGATGAAGTCTTCTACCTCATTATCGAGTAACGGGCGTTGCCAGAGCCGCCGCGTGCGGGCTAATCATTCAAACTAAAAGTTCACTCTATGTCGATTTGGGCAATTGTGCCAGCCGCTGGCGTCGGTCACCGCATGGGATCGGCTATCCCCAAACAGTATTTACCCCTGTGCGGTAAACCTGTTATCGCACACACGCTGGCGCGCATCGAGCAGATTGAAGATCTGTCTGGCTTGCTTGTGGTACTGCACCCGGACGACCAGCAATTTGGAGAATTCTATAATGCCGAAGCGGGCGTAGCCGAGGGGCTGGAGATAGTGCGCGGCGGCAATGAACGCTGCCATTCGGTCCTGAATGCTGTGCTGTCACTCAAGACTCGAGCCCAGCCAGACGATTGGGTGTTGGTGCATGATGCCGCCAGGCCCTGTGTCAGAACGACAGACATTGATGCATTGGTTCAGGCTCTGGGGTCTCATGCTGTAGGCGGTCTGCTCGCGCGACCGGTCTCAGATACGCTCAAGCAAGTGAACAGTAACCACGAGGTGCTGAAAACCGTCGATAGAAGCACGCACTGGCAGGCGCTGACGCCCCAGATGTTTCGCTTCGATATCCTGCTGCGGGCGCTGTCAGCGGCAGTTGAGCGTGGCGATAAAGTCACGGACGATGCAGCTGCGGTGGAGGCGCTGGGACTAAAGCCCCTCGTCGTGCCAGGTAGCACAGATAATATTAAAATCACCCATGAATCAGATCTCAGTCTTGCCGAACGCATCATTGAGCAGCAGACATCGACTGCAGGAGTCAGTCCATGAACCTCGCCAAGATAAGAATTGGTCACGGCTATGATGTGCATCGCTTCAGCGATGTGTTCCTCGAAGATAAACCCCTGAAGCTGTGCGGCCTGGTAATTCCAGAGCAGCGGAGTCTTCTGGCTCACTCCGATGGCGATGTGGTGTTACACGCAGTTTGCGATGCCGTCCTGGGTGGCATCGGGGGTGGCGATATAGGGCAGCACTTTCCGGATACGGATGTGACATTCGCCGGTGAAGACAGTAGCAATCTGTTGCGGCAGGTTTTGGTGCTGGCAGAGCAGAAAGGACTGAAACCAATAAACGTCGATGTCACGGTGATTGCCCAGACGCCGAAACTGGCGCCTCACCGAACGGCAATGACTGCCAGACTGGCAGACCTGCTGGGGCTTGATCCCGGCAGCGTAAACATCAAGGCAACCACTACCGAAGGGCTGGGCTATATTGGCAGAGAAGAGGGCATAGCCTGTCACTGCGTGATGTTGCTCGGTGCTGAGTCCTGAGTTGGGCGAGTTGAGCGAAATAAGACCTCAAGAATCGTTTCTGCAGCTTGATTCCCTGGCCTATGCCACCGGCAAACCTGCGTTGTTGGCGCGCATTAAACAGAATTGGGATGATTTTCGTGTCGATGAAGAACTCGGCTTTGCGCCCACTGGGGCAGGGGAGCACCTGCTGGTAAGGATTGAAAAAGCTGGCCAGTCTACCACCGAGGTTGCGCGCCAGATTTCCAGTACCCTGGGTATCAGTGATACGGATATTGGCTACTCTGGCATGAAAGATCGTCAGGCAAGGACCAGGCAGTGGTTTAGCATCCGACTCGATCAGGCAGCTGAAGCTGATTTGGGGCGACTGCAATCCGATCAGCTGAAAATTCTCGAACAATCGCGGAATCAGCGCAAACTTCAGATTGGTGCCCATAAAGCCAACCATTTCGAATTAATTCTGCGTGAAGTAATTGGCGTGAATGCAGCCGGGGCAGAATCTCCAGCAACTCATGCTGAGGCGAGTCTTGATCGAAAGCTACAAACTCTGGCGCAGCAGGGCGTACCTAACTACTTTGGCAGTCAGCGTTTTGGTCGCGACCTCAGTAACCTGCATCAGGTTCGGGAATTGCTGCGCGCTGACGCAAATCAGGCTAATGCGAGTCGCAACAGATATCGTCACAAGCGCAAACGCTCCATACTCTACTCGGCGGCTCGCGCCTACCTGTTCAACCAACTGCTGTCGGCCCGAATCGCCCGTGGAAATTGGGCCAGCTACGTAGACGGAGATGTGCTCAATCTGAACCACACCAAACGCTGTTTCCTGGTGGAGCCCGGTGCCTGGGGGCCAGAACTGCAGCAGCGCCTGGATGAGCTGGATATTCATATCACCGGACTGCTACCCGGGCGCATCGATAGCAAAGACAGGTATGTAACTCGCGGCCAGTCTGCCGATATGGAGAAAGCAGTGAGTGAAGAATTTGCAGAACTGGTAACAGGGCTTGAACAGCAGGGGCTCAAGGCGGCACGCCGCCCATGTCGGTTTCAGGTTCAGCAGTTGCAGTGGCAATGGCTGGACTCAACAACCGTGAGCCTGGCGTTTACCCTCCCTACGGGGGCCTATGCCACCAGCCTGCTGCGAGAAGTCTGCCAGCTGCGTGAAAACGAGCACAGTCATTAACTTGGATAAACCTGGAAGGCGACCATTGAACGGAAAACCAAACCTGAGCGGTATCGGCATGACTTCCCAGCGGACGCGGGAACGCCTGTTGGGCCGATTGATGGATCAGGGAATTCAAAGCATGGAAGTGCTTGATGTCATGCGTTCAACCCCCAGGCATATTTTTCTGGATGAGGCCCTGGCACACCGTGCTTACGAGGATGTGGCCCTGCCGATTGGGCACAATCAAACGATTTCACAGCCCTATGTCGTGGCAAAAATGACCGAGGCAATCGTGAAATCTGGCCCCATGGACCGGGTGTTGGAAATTGGAACAGGCTGCGGTTACCAGACAGCTGTGCTTGCTCAGCTGGCCAAGAAGGTTTTCACCGTGGAGCGAATCAAGCCGCTGCTGGATCGGGCCAAGAAGAACCTCAAGCTACTGGGCTTGCGCAATATCGAATTCAAACATGATGATGGTAGCCTGGGATGGGCCGAGCGCGGGCCTTTCGATGCCATCATTACCACCGCCGCGCCGCGTCAGATTCCCGCCGAATTGCTGGAGCAACTAGCAGATGGCGGGCGCCTCATCATCCCGGTGGGTGGCGATGAGCACCAGGAGCTGAAGCTGGTGCGACGTGTGGGGTCAGAGTATGAAGAGCATATTCTTGACCGGGTACGGTTCGTGCCCTTACTGATTGGACAGGTACAGGGGTAGCTGTAACTGTCGTTGCAATAGTTCTCGAGCCTTCTTCTGCTGAGTAATCTCATGGTTTCCCAAACCAAGCCTTCAGACCTATCGACCTGGCGCGGCAAAGCAGCGCTATACAGCAAAGGCATTGCCATGGGTCTTGGAGACTCCGTGCCCGGAATTTCTGGCGGCACCATCGCCGTGATCAGCAATATTTATGATGAATTGGTGTTCAGTGTCCGGGCTTTCGACGCCAGACTGCTGCTATTGGTTTCTCAGGGAAAGCCGGCAGCTGCCTGGAAACACATAAACGGCAATTTTTTACTGGTGCTCGCGCTGGGTATTCTCACCGGGCTGCTGGTTTCTGCCAATACCGTGTTATATCTGCTGGAGAACCAGTTTGAAGCCCTGATGGCCTTTTTCTTTGGCCTGGTGTTGGCTTCGGTCGCTATATTGGCGCGCGAAACCCACATACAGCATCTTCACAACGGTGCCGCACTGCTGGCGGGTGTTGGAACCACCTTGCTGGTGGCGCAACTCGATCCAGTAGTAGGTGCGGAGCTAAGCTACGGTTATCTGTTTCTCTGTGGCTTGATCGCGATCAGTGCAATGATCTTGCCCGGGCTATCTGGCGCCTTTATTTTGATTTTACTGGGTGCCTACGAAGCCATGCTGACTGCGCTTACCCAGTTGCAATGGCTAACGATTGTCGTTTTCATGGCTGGCTGCGGGATTGGCATCATCGCCTTTTCGAGACTGCTGGCAAGCTTGCTGCTGCGATTCAGGAACATCTGCTACGGCTATATCTGTGGCATGTTATTGGGTTCACTCACGGTGCTTTGGCCCTGGCAGCAAGCGGTGAGTTTTTATGAAGACAGCGACGGCCAGCAGCAGGCATTACAATCTGTGAACGTTTGGCCGCTAAACTATACAGAGCTAACCGGTCAGAGCCCCCAGTTATTTTGGGTCGCGCTCTGTTTTGCGTTGGGCGGGGCAGCAGTTTTGCTGCTGCGCTGGCTGTTCTCTGAACGTCATTGACAGGACACACCATGCACGCGAATCCGCAACACAGTGCCCGATTTTCCCCCTGGGGGCGGACACGCAATCATTGCCTGCTGGCGCTGGTCAGCATGGTTGCGGTGGCCTGTGGCTCCCACCAGGCGCCGGTGAGCGAGCAGGGGCGGCGATTGGAGCGAACGGCTCCCATCGTCCTCAGCAGTACGGGCAGTTCCGACAGCCGCCGCATACAGACTTCGCAACCCGATCAGGTGCTCTCCATTGAGTCGCGTCCGCAAATCTTTTCAAGCCGCAGTGCATCTGCGTCGACAGCAAGTCCTGCCCCTACGCCCGCAGCGACTGTGACGAGAGCGGCCCCGCAACAAACCCAGTCTCTGGTGAGGAGTCCAGTAGGGTCCGCCTCCAGCCCGGTGACATCTGTCGCAAGGTCCTCAATTGCCTCGGCAGCAAGCCGCGTGAGCAGCGCAGCGGCAAGCGCCGTGACCATGCCCCTGGCCCATATGGTGACTGCAGGGGATACTTTGTTTTCAATTGCGTTTCAATATGACCTGGATTTTCGTACGCTGGCCGCGGCTAACGGCTTGACGCCACCCTACACGATTTTCGTTGGCCAGGAACTGGAGTTGGGTGCTGCGCTCGCTGAAACGGCGATCGATGTTGTGGGCAACGGTATCCGCTCAGGAATTCGTTCACAGGCGGGAAGCAGCGAGTCTGGTTCAGTCAACAGGCAGCCCGTACCTGCGCCTCTCCCCGCCGAACCCGACTGGACCTGGCCCCATGGCGGTCGCGTCTTGAGTTCGTTCCAGTCTGATATAACCAAGGGTATCGATATTGCGGGTAATGTGGGTGACCCGGTACTTGCTGCGGCGGCAGGAGATGTTGTGTATTCCGGTCGAGGCGTGCAGGGAACTGGCAACCTGATCATCATCAGGCATACTGATCAATTTTTAAGTGCCTACGCCCACAACAGCGCCATGCTGGTGCCCGAGGGTATGCACGTGTTCGCCGGTGAGAAAATTGCTGAGGTAGGAGTTAATCCTTCGGGCACGGCAATGCTGCATTTTGAGATTCGACAAGCAGGTGTACCCATCGATCCGAGCCTGTTCCTTCCTGTCCGGTAGGGCTTAACACGCTTCCCCAAGCCACCAATAACTTGCTGTCTGATTTAGACGCTTCTTTAATGGCAAGTTCTTCTTAACGTACATACCGACGTTTCCCGATCTTACAAATAGTCTTGGCAGGTTCATTACCTTCGGCCAATAGTCAGAAGCAGCGCGGAGCAGCTGCACTCGGGCGAATAGCCAGTGAACCCGAGGAGAATTCAATATGGAATCGTGGGGCGCTGAGAAATCCATGCTGGAGATAGGGGCAGATCAGTCTCAGGCCGATCCCCGCATGTCACTGCAGTAATCAGGTTTACTGAAGAGTATGAACCGCTGAACTGGAATCAGTGGATGTTGATTGCATGCTGGCTAAGGCTGGGCAGCCGCGCCGGGACTAGCGTTCCAGATACTGCAGCTTGTTGGGCTTATCCGTCCATTCCTCGGCGTTGGGGAGTGGGTCTTTTTTCTCGGTGAGGTTAGGCCAGGTCTCGGCGAGATCCGCGTTCAACTGCAGAAATTCCTGCTGATCCTCAGGCAGTTCGTCTTCCGCGTAAATAGCGTCCACCGGGCACTCTGGCTCACACAGCGCACAGTCAATGCATTCGTCAGGGTGTATGACGAGGAAGTTTGGGCCTTCATAGAAACAATCTACCGGGCATACCTCAACGCAATCCGTGTGCTTGCAACGAATACAATTATCTCCAACTACAAAAGTCATGTCTCAATCTACCCCTGATTTTGCGGTGTCTAACATTTGGCGACATTCAACACTGTCGCTTGATTATTTTGGGCGCAATTCTACCAGCTTTTAATACAGTTTTCTCAAGGCTCAATTTTCTTCTTGAGCTCATAAAGGATGGCTAGCGCCTCCCTGGCAGAGACTTCATCCGGATTGAGTTTTTCCAGATATTCCACCGCTGGATGGGAAGACGGTCCGAATAGCTCAGCCTGAAATGGATCATTAATCTGAAGTGCTGCAGCAGGACTTGCTGATTTTAGCCTTGTGGATTCCGTAGGGGTGACGTTTGCCGCTTCTCGTTCCAGTTCAGTCAACTTTTCGCGGGCAGAATCGATGACGCTCGCTGGAATTCCCGCTAGCTGGGCCACCTGTAGGCCGTAACTTTGATTGGCCGGTCCGGTTTTTACGCTGTGCAGGAACACGATGCCGCTATCGTGCTCAGCGGCATCCAGATGGACGTTGGTGATATTGTCATAGCTTTCTGGCAGCGCAGTGAGCTCAAAATAATGGGTCGCAAACAAGGTAAATGCCTGCAGCTGCTCGGCAATATAAACAGCCGCTGACCAGGCCAGCGAGAGACCATCAAAAGTGCTGGTGCCGCGGCCTATTTCATCCATCAGCACCAGGCTGTCGGCGGTGGCGTTGTGCAGGATATTGGCAGTCTCCGTCATTTCCACCATGAACGTGGAGCGGCCACCGGCGAGATCATCGGAAGAACCGATGCGCGTGAAGATTCTGTCTATCGGGCCGATGGTGGCGGCGGAGGCAGGTACGTTGCTGCCACACAGTGCCAGCAGCACGATCAATGCGGTCTGCCGCATGTAGGTAGACTTGCCCCCCATATTTGGGCCGGTGATGATCAGGATCTTCTGTTTTGCGTCCAGTTCGGTGTCATTGGCAATGAAGGTTTCTTCAGAAACAATTTCCACTACGGGATGACGTCCTGCGGTGATAGCAATGCCGCGGCTGTCACTGAGGGTAGGGCGGCAGTAATTCAAGGCGGTGGCGCGATCGGCAAAGCTTTGCAATACATCCAGACTGGCTATGGCTGCGGCACTGGTTAACAGCGCATTCAATGCTTGAGCGAGCGTTTCCAGCAATTCATCATAAAGTGCTTTCTCCCGGGCCAGGGCCTTGCTGTTAGCGCTCAGCACTTTGTCCTCGAATTCCTTGAGTTCCGGTGTGATGAAACGCTCCGCGTTTTTAAGGGTTTGTCGTCGCACATACTCGGCCGGGAATTCAACGCCGGCCTGCCCCTTGCTCACTTCAATGTAGTAGCCATGCACCCTGTTGTAACCGACCTTGAGGGTGCTGACCCCGGTGCGCTCTCTCTCTTGCAGTTCAAGGTCTACCAGGAACTGACCCGCATTACTGCTGAGATCCCTGAGTTCATCCAGTTCCGCATCGAAGCCTTTCGCGATAACGCCACCCTCCCGAATGACGACCGGCGGGTTTTCCTCTAACGCACGCAGGAGCAAGGCATGTTGCTCGGGAAATTCTGCGATCTGCTGCGCCAAATCATGTAATTCAGGACAGGCTGCTGCTGTCATCTGGGACTGCAGCGCAGGCAACATTGCCAGGCTGTCCCGCAACCTGGCCAGGTCACGAGGACGTGCGGTGCGCAGGCCTAGGCGCGCAAGGATACGTTCCATGTCACCTATACCCTGCAGTGTTGCAGCGCAGGTCTCGAAACGATAGTCAGACTGCAGGGCGGCAACCATGTTCTGGCGTTTGTTTAATTCCGCGTGGTTGCGCAGGGGTCGGTTTAACCAGCGGCTCAAGAGGCGACTGCCCATTGCCGTGGCACAGGTATCCAGGGTTGCCAGCAGGGTATTGCTGCGACCGCCGGTCAGGTTGCTGTCAATCTCCAGATTGCGGCGGCTGGCGGCATCGAGGATGACGCTGTCACTCTGTTGCTCGACCTGAATTCCCTGGATATGGGGGAGGTCAGAGCGTTGTGTCTCTTTGGCGTATTGAATGAGGCAGCCGGCAGCCTGCAAGGCGAGGTGGAGTTCAGCGCAGTCGAAGGGGGTCAGATCCTTGGTTTTGAAATGCCCAACCAGCAGGCGCTCGGCGTTTTCCTGTTCAAATTCCCAGACGGGACGCTTGCGCAAGGCGGGATGTTTGATTACCTGGGCTGCTACTAAAGCGCCATCGGGCAAGAGTATTTCGGCCGGCTTGATACGCTCGATTTCTGTGAGCAGGGCATTGCTGCCACTGACTTCTGTCAGCACAAAGCGGCCGCTGCTCAAGTTGGTATAAGCGATGCCGTACTGCCCCTCCAAGGTGTCCAGACTTGCTGCGCTGATGGCCATCAGGCAATTATCTTTATGCGCATCCAGCAGCGCTTCGTCACTGATCGTGCCGGGCGTAATGATGCGTACGACCTCGCGCGCCACTGGCCCTTTACTGGTCGCTGGATCACCCACCTGCTCGCAGATTGCTACCGAAACGCCCGCATCTACCAGCTTTACCAGGTATCGGTCGGCAGCATGAAACGGGATACCGCACATGGGAATAGGAGAGCCGGCAGACTTGCCGCGGGCAGTCAGAGTGATATCGAGAATGTCGGCGGCGGATTTGGCATCATCGTAAAACAGCTCATAGAAATCGCCCATGCGGTAAAACAGCAGCTCATCAGGATGCTGTGCCTTGATGCCGAGATATTGCTGCATCATGGGGGTATGTTGGGATGACTCTGCCAAGGCTTGCTTCAGGATTTAAACGCTTGTTGATGTGAATTGCGGGATCATTGAGGACTGACATTCTACACAGGTAGAGCCCGATTGATGAGCGGCTGTTTTTAATTTTCATCATTCAGGTAACCGGATACCATTAGGCCATGAGTGACCTGCGAAATGAGCAAATTGATGAACTGGTTCAGCGCCTGGCTGATCAACTCTTAACCAACAAGATAATGCTGGCCACGGCCGAGTCCTGCACCGGTGGCGGCATTGCCCAGGCGCTGACAGCGCTCGCCGGGAGCTCGCGCTGGTTCGACAGTGGCTTCGTCACTTATTCCAATACCGCCAAGCAAAGGATGCTCGGTGTCCCCTCAAATTTGTTCGAGCCCGGCGCTGCTGGCGCGGTCAGTGAAGAAACAGTCAGGGCCATGACAGCCGGTGCCATCGCAAATAGCGCGGCTGAGATCGCAGTTGCTGTGAGTGGTGTTGCCGGTCCTGATGGTGGCAGTGAAGAGAAGCCGGTGGGAACGGTCTGGATTGCCTGGCAGCTTAGAGAGCAGGGCCACGCCCAGCGCTTTCAGTTTCCGGGAGATCGGCAAGCCGTGCGAACTGCCACGGTGGAAGCTGGCATATCCGGGCTGCTGAAGTTGCTCGAGAAAAGCGGCTAAAGGATTTCCACTTTTTGCCAATATACTGGTTGTATATACAGTAAAAAACTGATTTAATTTGTACTGGTTGTATATACAGTGTT
>CALKNV010000055.1 GCA_938091935.1 uncultured Pseudomonadales bacterium | reverse complement strand
CCAGACATAATCATGGTGTGGACCATATCCATAGCTTCGCGGGAACGGTTGCGCTCAGAGCGACCGAGATCACCGATGGCCGGGCCACCCTGGTTGAAGATGCCGCCCCTGAGGGCTGACAGCAGATAGGTCATCTCGTCCGTCACATTGCTGTCGTCCTTGGTGAACTCGTCCGCCACTGCTTCCAGCAACTCGTCACGATTCTCCAGGTTTGGATAGGCAATGATATCGGCGACCGCCGCATCCAGCATGTTCAGGTTATCAAGGATCACCGCGGCTTGCGGTGCTTCACTGTAGAGTGAAGGCGCGATAGCGGGCACGCTGGGCATATCCACCGGCACCGGGAACATAGTCATGCCGGTGTCGGAACCGACCTTGGCCCAATAGCGCTCGATGGTCACCGGCACCTTGCCTGCGAACTGGGGATCGAGCTGACCAACTACCATGGCCTCCAGTGCAGCGAGCTGCAGCCACTGGTTGGTCCACATCAGGGAGCTGAGTCTGGGAAAGGCGGTCTTGGCGCCCGTGGCGTAATCGTGATCCAGGTAAAGATCGGCACTCTTGGCCACGGTAGAAACTGCATGCCGGGCATCGCCGGTCTGGTATTCCTCTATGGCTTGGGCCACCGCCGCGCGCTTTTCATTGATTGAAGTAGAGCTATCGGCATAGATATCAAACAGGTCGCGCTCAAACTTGCGCCCCCAGGCCAGCACGCGCCAGGCGTGGGTAGGCAGGGACTCGGCCTCGGAGTAGGCGTTCTCAGCTGCCTCATCGGAATGGTCGCGACGCAGCAGACCGGTAAGCTGGATCCGAGACTGAATTTCCAGTTCGCCATAGGGGCCATCCATGCTCATATTCATCTCGCCGCCGCCGTGGCCCATGTGTGCCATGGAATCCATGTTCTTGGCCATATCCAGCTGCATCTGGGTCTCCATGCGGGTCTGCATGGTCTCCGGGCTGGCGTTGGTCTCCGCCATGGCGTCATAGAGGGCAGCCTGGGTGATGTCGAAAGCGTTGCTGAGTTTCGCCAGTTCCGGGTACTCCCGGGCCAGGGCGCCATCCTGGGCGAGTGCACCCACGGACAGGGTCGCACCCAGGGTCAGGGCAATGCCCTGCCCAATAGCCTTTGAAACCAGGGGCTTTAAAAATAGCGCCTTGGGAAATAGCTCCTTGGGAAATAGTGCCTTGGAAAATGGGGAATTGATTGTTGGCATGGTCTGATTCCTCTCTCTGCGCCCTTATAGGCGCTTGAAACCGGCAATGGTGCTTAAATGCTTGTCTGCAAATCTTCCTGATCGCTGCCCAGATGGCTTGTGTAAACTTCCATCTGACTCACATTGGATTCTCAATTGGCTCAGCTTTGGTTCCAGGCTGATACACAACCGAGCGGCAGTCCGGCCCGGCCCTAATGAACCGGTTTTGAACACACTGGAAGGTCTTGCCTGCTACTACTGGCTAATTACTACTTGAGCACTTCCAGGTGCTACTCGTTTTTTTTCGTTTTCGCGTTCGGTTTTTCGGGCACATACAACAAGCAGAGGATAAAAGCCCCCTCTGTCAAAGTCCACCAATTATGCCCTGTGGCGAGCCGACAGAGCCGCGTAAACTATTGATACTTTGCAACAAATTGTAATCCCTGGGCCAGGGGATCGCGGCCGGGAGAGATGCCTGGAGCACTGCTTGCCGGAATCGGCAGGAAAAGGAATTTCGGCTAAGGGCTCTGGTTAACGGTCGACGAAATGAAAATCCGCCGGCCCGGCCCGCCGCACCAGGATCACAGCATCCTCGCCACCGGCAGGCACCCTCCATGAATGGTTCAGCTCACCCGGGATCACCACGTAGCTGCCCACCGCCAGATCGTGATCTTCCTCACCGAGGCGAATTGTCAGTTCGCCCGCTACAACCACCACATACTCGTCATGGCTATGCCAGTGCAGGTCAAAATGGGAACCGGCGGGAAACAGGGCATAGTAGGTGATGCCCTCGGTCACCGGGTCGACACCGACACGGGAAGTCTGCACGCCAACAGGGAAGCCGTTGCCGCCGCCGGGTGGGGTCCACTGCAGGCTGTTCAAATCAACAGCTAGTGGGTCTACATTCGCAGATGCAAAAGGTGTCAACACGAATAGGCAGACTAGTGGAATCCACCGCTTTGAATGTCTGTTAACCAAATTAAACCAACTCCTGCTCCAACCATTCGATTTCTTGATCCCTAAACTTGAAGTTTTTCATGTTGGGCAAAGCCTGTGCTCTTGAAAGGAATTCTCGTCCCCGTTCAAGATCGCCCATAGTGACATGGACTTTTGCCAATTCCAAATAGGTCTCCCATTCCCCGAATCTGGCACCTGTGCGCTTGGATATCTCCAGAGCTTCCTCTAGATCCTTGATCGCCGCCTCAAAGTTTTCAACTGCCAAATAGTATTTCGCGCGGCCATTCAATCCTGTAGGCAAATAGAGCCATTCATCGGCACGCTTGAAAAGATCAACTTGCTTATCCAACTGCAGCTTTGCGTTCACCTTATCTCCCATAGCAAGGAAGGTAAGGCCTAACACAAGGATATCACTAGCAAGAATAGATGTTGTATCGACACTTACTTGCCACGACTTTCGATTTCTCCAAGCGAATGTCTTGAGCGAGCGATTAAGCGATGCAAGCGGTCTTGCAGTATCTAGAAGGAATTTACAATAATATGAACTAACAGTTGGGAAAGTTACATCAACGTCAATTATTGGTTTGCAGAAAACCTCCTCCACTTCCAAAAACAGCTTTTCAGCTATCGTCAAATCACCTCCAAGAAAGCTTGAATACGCCTCAAAGTTCTTGGCAATTGCCAAGATGACTGGATGATTGGTTCTTTCAACATAGGGTTTTAGCTTACTCATAAGCTGTTTGGCTCCATCCAAGTCTCCGGATACGAGCAACATGGACACCAAAGGTCCAGCTGTAAACGTTGCCTCTAGCCACTTCTCCTGACCTATAAAGTACTCAATACACTTGGTTGACAACCGAATACTCTCTTCAAGATCCCCTGCTGCCATCAAATTTGT
>CALKNV010000054.1 GCA_938091935.1 uncultured Pseudomonadales bacterium | reverse complement strand
CTGGTACGATTCTCGTAGTTCCATATTCCCTGCAAATCAGGCACACCCCAATCCGTGCGAGGCGGGGTGTAGTTCTCCGCAGCAAAGGCCTGGGAAAGAAGTAAGCCGCTTACGGCCGCGCCGGTAAAAATCTTCGTAGTGATATGCGCAGTTTTTTGCATTTTTACCCCAATTCCTTTGTACATCAGATGGTTAAATACTGGATCAATTTTGGACACCAGCTTAATGCAGCCGTTTCCTTGATTGCAACCGCGCTTAGTTCACGCTGTCGCCAAAGCGGAAGTCCGCCACTGGTTCAACTCCGTGCAGGTGTTCAACGAAATAGTCCCAGCGCTTCTTCATGAAATAGCGGCCATTGCCGAAGCCGTGCCGGGCCTCGGGAAACACCACCAGGTCGAAATCTTTCTCCGCCTCGATTAATGCTTGCACCACCAGCAAGGTGTTACTGGGCGGCACGTTGTCGTCCAGCATGCCGTGGGCCAGCAGGAGCTTGCCCTGCAGGTTCTCCGCCAGTAACTGGTTGGCCTGATTGTCGTAGTTGGTGCGTGGCTCGCCGTTTTCATCGTCCTCACCATCGGCAACCGGATCGCTCTCGGGGAAAGTTTCCAGCAGGCCCTGCCATTTCTCGCCCCAGTCATCCTCGTAGTTACGATTGTCGTGGTTGCCGGCGCCGGAAACGGCCACTTTATAGAACTCAGGATAGCGCAGGATCGCGCCCGTAGAGGCAAAGCCGCCACCGGAGTGCCCCCAAATGCCGACTCTATCCAGATCCATCCATGGCCGCTCGGCGGCCAGCTGGCGAATCGTTGTTATCTGATCAGGCAGCCCGTTATCCCCCATATTGCCGTAATACACATCATGGAAAGACTTGGAACGGCCCGGCGTCCCCATGGCATCAACTTCCACCACGATGAAGCCTAATTCGGCCACCGCCTGCTTGTCCCGCCGCGCAGGCTGGAAAGAACGAGAGCCGACACTGCCGGATTGAGGGCCTGGATAGAGATAGTTCAGCACCGGGTAAGACAGCGCAGGATCAAAATTACTCGGCCGATAAAGCAGGCCATACAAATCCGTGAGCTGATCGCGGGCTTTCACTACAAATGATTCAGGGGCCACCCAGCCAGCATCCACCAGCGCACTGGTATCTGCTTCCTCCAGAGGCAGGATGAGATCCCCGACGGCGTTTCTGACCACGGCAACTGGCGGCGTGTCTGGCGTGGAATAGGTATCCACGAAATACTCGGCAGAATCAGACCAATCGATCACATGATGAGCAGGCTCCGGCGTGAGTAATTCCGGCTCACCGCCGTCGAGGCTGAGGCGGTAAAGATAATGATAGTAAGGATCGCCGCCCTCTTTACCGGCTGCGGTAAAGTAGAGCATACCCGCTGCTGCATCGACCTGCAGCACCTCAAGTACCGGCCAGCTACCCTGGGTAAGCTGGCGTTTGAGCTGCCCGGTTTCCAGATCGTGCAGATACAGGTGCCCCCAGTTGTCCCGCTCTGAGAACCAGATAAATTCATTGCGGTCGTGCAACACACGCCAGTTTGCGTCCCGAAAACCGCCCTCATAGTAAGTGGCAACGGTTTCGTTGAGCACGGTCCTGACTTCGCCAGTTTCCGGATCCGCGAGCCGCAGAGTCGCCGACTTATGATCTCGGCTTGAAGAGACGAAGGCTAGCATGTCGCTGTCCGCACTCCATTCTACGTCTAGAAACTTGCCACCCCTGCCGGCAATATGATCAGCAGTAGTTGAACGATGCGGGTCAGGTGGCATATTTAGCCTGACGAGACGTGGCTGCTCATCAAGATGAATAACAACACGTTCGATCATGAAAATATATTCGTCACCCGGCAGAGGATATTTCCAGGCATCCAGCTCTGAATGCCCCACCTCAGTTGTCACCAGATACATTTCACCGACGTTGCGGGCATCGTGACGGAAAGTCGCGATTTTTTGCGAATCCGGTGACCACAGCAACACCGGCCCATCATCACGCAGCCATCCCGCGTTATTTGTCGCATAGCCGTAGTCTGCCTGGCCATCGAAGGTAAGCTGGGTAACGTCGTTACTTAGCGTATCGCGCAGCCAAAGATTGTGGTCGCGAATAAAGGCTGCGCGGGACCCGTCTGGCGACAGGAATTCATCCGCCGGATCCTTCTGCAGTTGCTGCAGATCAAAGCTGGCTGTATCCAGGCTGTAATCATCACCGTCAAAGCTAAAGCGAATATTATTCAGCGCCGCATTAACCTCGATGTCTCGCAGTTCCAGCTCACGGCTATCAGGCGCTTCGCCGGTAATTTCACCGATCGCGTTGGCCAGATTAATGGGATCAAACAAGCTGGTCTTGCTGCCAGTGACGAGGTCAGCGATAAGCGTTTCATAGCCGTTTTCTACAGACTTCTGATACACCAGGCGGTCGTTTTCCTGCCAATACTGCGCCAGGATACGGTCAGTGACCAGGGGGTTGGCGTTACCTGAGAGAAACTGTTCCGCACGCTGATAGTCTGCAAGCGTGATAGTGATCCCTGTAGAGGAATCCACCACAACTTCCTGGGGAGAGCAGGCTGCAAGCACGCCGAGGGAAACTGTCAAAACGGCCAATGAAGTAATGCGTAGCATGTGTGACTCCAAGCTTCCCGGCGAACAGAATTCTGTCTGCGCCGGATAAAAACTAGTTCAGTGAGTTCAAAGTTTTCGGTTAATTGAATAGAACAGCTAAAGGCGATTACAGCAAATAATCGAGGATTAGATTGGCCGATTCAACAATACGCTCGTCCCGCGGCCTGAGGTCGGGACTGAATTCGTCTCCTGTCAGATGCTGTAGGCCCTGAATGTAGCGTTCAGCGATGGCGCCGGCTTGCTCAGCCGTAAACTGCTGGTTTTTCTCGGTGACCATACCACGTGCGAACTCCTTGGAGAACGATACCGGTCTACCGTCACGGGTCAGCAGTTTGCCGCTATCGTCCAGCCGCCAGAAGCGCGAGGAGTCCATTGTGTAGAGCTCGTCGGCAGCGACAATCTTGCCGGCATCATTGACGCCATGCTCAGTCTTGGTATCGACCAGCACCATGCCCCTGCTCTGCAAATATTGGGACACCACGCCAAAGGCCATCAGGGAGGCATTCCGAATCTGTGCATATTCAGAGGCTGTGCAGACACCACCAGCAATAAGCGCCTCTGCGTCTGTGGTCATGTCTTCCTTGTCTTTGGTGCTGGGCGTATCCATCAGGTATGGCAATCTGCCATTGCGCGTCAGCGCATCCACCTGCACTTCATGCCCCGCGTAGCTCAATACGCTGACACCCTGGGCGCTGGCCGCCAGCCAATGCTGAAACAGAGACGTAGAGGTAGAACTCTCTGCATTGTAGAGGCGCAGCACGTTTTCCAGCATGATCAGGCGCAGGTTTTCTGCCGGAATGACCGTGGAACTGGGTGCCAGGCCAGGCACTTCGAATTGAGAACTGCCGAGTATGGATTGCACCAGGTCCAGCATATGCGCGTGATTAACCGCCAGCACCTGATCCTTAAAGGGAATGGCGCCGCGATTCACATCATGGGTAGAAATTCGATTATTGCGGAACATCAAGCGCAGGGCGTGGCCGGATTTCGTTACCAGACTCTCTCCAAAGACCGAATCCGAGACCTTGCCTTCCAACACGGTTGCGCCCTGCAGGCGCGGTATTTCACCATCAGCGATCAGTTGCTTGATCGAACGGCCGGCGTTGACGGTAGCGCCATGGTCGGCGACGAGATCACGAATCTGTTGGTCATCAAGCATGACAGAAAACAAACCTGGTTATTGGGTAGCGACTACGAGGCTTTTGCCCATTGCATTCTCGCCAGCTGCGCGGAGACCTGTTGACTGCAATTGTGTACAACCAACATCTCCTGGAGCGCGGAAAAAGCACATCGGACGGTTCCTTAGGGCAACTTATATCGCTGCCACTATCGCGGTCACGCAAGCAGCTAAAACAGCCCCGAAGAATAGATTAATCCCCCGAACACTACAAGAATCAGGGATTCGCAAGCTACCCTCAAACTTGATCAATCAGCCTGAATTAATCTTCCCTCACCCTCAGACTCGTGGCGCATGAACCAATAGTTCCCGCAAGAGACCCCACAGCCATTGGGCTAGACCCATGCACGGCTCCGCTCAGGCAAGCAGATGGTGTATGCTGCTCATTCAGTCTCTAAATGCAAACGGATAACAGTAGTGAAAAGAAGTCAGAATGTAATTTGAGAGCCAGCTTCAGAAAATCAGCCGCCTGGACGGCTGCTGACTGCCATCCCATATCTGACCTCACAATCAAATTTCACTGAAGCAAAGCATGAACGAAAAAATACACATCAAGGAAGTCGCTGACTCATCTGCAGTCGAAACTTTGAAGTTTTCCGATCCCGACACCACGGCTGCAGGTGAACAACGTGCTGCGGTGGATCCACGGCAGCTGGAAACGCTGTGGATTAATACCGGCAGCCTCTGCAACCTGACCTGCGAGAATTGCTACATCGAGTCCAGCCCAACTAATGATCGCCTGGTTTATATCAGCCTGCAGGAAGTGATCGATCTGCTCGAAGAAATCGAATCTGAGAAGTTGGGCACCCGAGAAATTGCTTTTACCGGTGGTGAGCCTTTCCTCAACAAGGACATGGTGCCCATTCTAGAGGCGTGCCTGAGTCGCGGCTTCGAGGTACTTGTACTCACCAACGGCATGAAAACCCTGCTGCGGGAAAAAGACAGTTTGGAAGCCTTGCACCAGAGGTATGACACCAGACTCAAGCTACGCATCTCTCTGGACCACTACGAAGAAGCCACCCATGCCCTGGAGCGAGGCCCTCGCTCCTGGAAACACGCCATCAAGTCACTGCAATGGCTGTCCAAAGCTGGCATGGCTTTCGCCGTCGCGGGCCGCACCATGTGGAATGAAGGCGAAGACAGCATGCGGGCAGGCTATGCCGAGATGTTTACCCGGGAAGGCATCCAGCTGGAGGCCACTGACCCTGAACAGCTCATCCTGTTTCCAGAGATGGATGAATCGGCGGATGTGCCGGAGATTACTACGGACTGCTGGAGCATTCTCAACAAGAATCCGGCCGATATCATGTGCGCCACCTCCCGCATGGTGGTTAAGCATAAGGGAGATGATCACCTTTCTGTCCAGGCCTGCACCCTGCTCCCCTACGATCAGCGTTTCAATCTTGGAAAAACGCTCAAAGAGTCCTGGCGAAGCGTCAAGCTAAACCATCCTCACTGTGCGAAATTTTGTGTACTGGGCGGCGGCAGCTGCTCGGCATAAAACAAGCTCTCAATACCAACTAAAGCGCCATCTCTCACTTTTTATTGAGATTCAGCCCCTTCTCATAGAGGCGATTCATCTTGTCGTGAGAAAAATTCAGGTAGTAGGCAAGTTTCATCCACTGATTCAGCAGCGCCTGACGATAAATACCATTGCGCTTAAAGCGGACCGCTGATGTGCGGGCAACAGCAGATAGCCGCACCGGCCTAGAATGCCTACGAAGTAGTTTGGAGAGTTCCGTATCCTCGAAGATGTCCACATCGGGGATCTTCAGCCCTTCATCTTTGAAACGGCGGTCGAAAAAGATGCAGTGGTCCAGATAGAGAATGCCAGCACGATCACAGCGAATCTTATTTGAGTACCAGGACGTGAATCGCAGCAATGGATGGTCATGATCGAACTGGTGACTAAGCCCACCCCAAACCCGCGCCCCGTTGTTGCCCAGACCTGCGACCTGCTGAAAGCTTTCGGGCTGTACGAGGCTGCGCGGATGATGCAGGAAGATCATGTCGCCGGAAGCAGCTGCTATGCCTGCATTCAGCTTTGCTGCCCGGGATGCGCCCTGCTCTGCTATCAGTTTCAGGTCAAATTTAGACAACAGCTCCAGCGTGCCATCATCGCTACCCCCATCGACAACGATGATTTCTGCATCATTTACCTGCACCAGACACGCCAGGATAGATTCCAGCAGGCCGGACCGCATTTCGTTTTGTGTTGGCAGGATGATGCTTAGCATGGAAATTTTGGGGACGCTGACAACTTAATTCGTCAAATTCTGACGGTGATTCATGGAAAGGTAGCCTTTTTAACACATGAGAAGCTTCGATTGCGCAAGAGGGAGCGAATTTTCAGCAAGGCCTAGCAAGAGAATTTGATTGGCTTGAGATTCCGGCTAACGAGCCAACCATTTGGGAAGGTCTAGCAACGGATTCTGGTTGGATTGAGAGTCGGGCTAACGAGCACGTTTAGTGCTCGTTAGCCGGGGGAGTTGGTGCCGCCACCAAGAGTCGAACTCGGGACCAACCGTAAGCGAAAACAGCGACTAATTCGAGAATTAGCGACTCGAATATTGCTTACATGCAACGGTCGAAAGCCAAAAAAGTGGCTTCGATAGTTCCCGGCTGAGCACTCCGTCTCCGTCAATCGAAGGGGCAGACATGAAAAAGGCCAGCATTCTGTTTGGAATGCTGGCCTTTAAAAATGGTGCCGCCACCAAGAGTCGAACTCGGGACCTGCTGATTACAAGTCAGCTGCTCTACCACGGCTGAGCTATAGCGGCAAAATGAACCATTTATAAGGAGGCTGGT
>CALKNV010000053.1 GCA_938091935.1 uncultured Pseudomonadales bacterium | reverse complement strand
GCTTTATGGGTTTGGGCGCATTGGACGCTTGATGGCCAGGCTGCTGATCGAAAGAACCAGCACCGGCGAGGTCATGCGTCTGCGCGCAATCGTGGTGCGCCCTGGCGGAGAAGGGGATTTAATGAAACGGGCGAGCCTGTTCACCAATGACTCTGTGCACGGTGCTTTTCAGGGGACCCTAAGGATCGATGAGGAGAACAGGTGCCTTATTGCGAATGGCAATGTGATTCATGTGATCTATGCGAACGCTCCAGATGAAATCGACTACACGAAGTACGATATCGATGATGCACTGATTATTGATAACACTGGTAAATGGCGGGACGAGGAAGGTCTGAGTTTGCACTTGAAATCAAAGGGTGCCGGCAAGGTAATGCTGACAGCTCCAGGCAAAGGTGCGCTCAAGAATATTGTCTATGGTATCAATGATAATGAGATGAAGCCGGACGATAAGATAATCACCGCCGCTTCCTGTACTACAAATGCCATAGCGCCTGTGTTGAAGGTCGTTAACGATGAGTACGGGATTAATCACGGTCATATCGAAACTGTGCACGCTTACACCAATGACCAGAACTTGATTGATAACTATCACAAAGGTCATCGCCGGGGTCGCAGCGCGGCATTGAATATGGTGCTGACTGAGACCGGCGCGGCAAAGGCCGTGGTAAAAGCCGTGCCTGAATTAGAGGGCAAGTTAACCGGCAACGCGGTTCGAGTGCCAATTCCTAATGTATCAATGGCAATCATGACCTTGAATCTGGAAAAGGAAACGACCAAAGAAGAGCTCAATGACTTTCTCAGGCAAATTGCCCTGCACTCGAAGCTACAGAATCAAATCAGCTATACCCAGTCCGAGGATGCCGTGTCATCGGATTTCGTTGGTACCCGAGAAGCGGGTATCGTGGACTCCAATGCAACGATCGTAAATGGCAACCATTGTGTGTTGTACCTCTGGTATGACAACGAATTCGGCTACTGCTGCCAGGTTGGGCGCTTGGTTTACAAAATGGCAGGCGTTGATTACCGGGAGTATCCGGTCGAAGCCTAGCCGGAATGGCTGCATGCCCACCGACTGTACCTTGCCTCTCTAGGTTGCGGTTTTGAGGCGGCGTAAAATCAGGGCTCGTGATTGCTCTGTCTCATTATTGCGGGCGCTGCTTCTATGAGCGAAATAATTCGACGTCACGCCTTCAGTATCAGCTTTGTGGTGCTGTTACTCGGATTTGTTTTTCTTGCCGGTGGAGATGACGATAGCCGCTACAGCCTGGGGGGCCTTACCATGGGCACTACCTACCAGGTGCAGCTGCTGGAATTGCCCAACGGCATGAGTGAAGACGAGTTTGCCGAGCAGATCGGCGCGCTGCTGGCGCGCCTGGATCGAGAAGTGTTTTCCACTTATGCGCCCGATTCGGAGCTTTCTCGCCTCAATCGTCAGCGCACAGGTGCGCCATTTATTGTATCTGCCGATATGCTCATTGTGTTGGAGATGGCGCGGGAGATTTCCGAATCCAGCGCCGGGGCATTCGATCCCACCATAGGGCCGCTGGTAAACCTCTGGGGCTTTGGACCTGACTTCAGTCTCTTGGATGCGGCCATTCCAGCGCAAGGGGAGATTGACGCGGCACAGAGTCTTGTTGGCTATCAACACCTGATGATCAATTCCTCAAATTCAGAGGTGGTCAAGACTCGGAATATTACTATTGACCTAAGCGCAATCGCGAAAGGCTATGCGGTTGACGAAGTTGCAGCCCTGTTGGATTCAGTCGGCATTGAGAGCTACTTCATCGAAGTCGGAGGCGAGCTCAAGATCAGGGGAGTCAAGGCCGATGGCAGCAGCTGGGTTCCGGCCATTGAGGCGCCAGTGGACACAGAATCCCGTGTCTATGAGATCTTTTATAATCGTGGTGAATCTATTGCTGTAGCTGGTTCTGGTGACTATCGCAATTATTTCGAGGAGGACGGCGTGCGCTACTCCCATGAAATCGATCCACGAACTGGGTTTCCAATTCGCCACAACCTGGCCGCAGCCTATGTCATCGATGAGTCTGCTGCAGTGGCTGATGCCCTGGCAACGGCCTATATGATTCTCGGCGCAGAAGAAGCGCACGACTGGGCGCAGCGCAGCGGGCAAGCTGCTTATTTGATCATCAAGGCTGGCGCTGGGTTTGAGGAAATAGTGACGCCAGCATTCGAAAAATATTTGAGCGACAATCCGTGAGTAGTTAATGGCATACCGCAAACAGAAAGAGCATTACGACATACTGGTCATCGGCAGCGGTCCAGCTGGCGAAGCAGCGGCCATGAACGCCAAGAAAAAAGGGCGCTCTGTCGCTGTAATCACGGATGATGCCAAGGTTGGCGGTAGCTGCACACATTGGGCAACGATCCCCTCGAAAGCCCTGCGACATTCGGTTAAACAGGTAATCGCATTCAATACCAACCCTATGTTTAGGGACTTTGGTGATGCACGTAAGCTCAGCTTTCAACAAGTGCTCAAACATGCAGACCGCGTAGTTTTCGAACAGGTTCAGATGCGTACGGATTTTTATGAGCGTAATCGCATCCCGATCATCAATGCGCGCGCGGAATTTCTGGATCGACACACCGTTAAACTGATTGGCAAGCGCAAGAAGCTGTCAGCGGACTATTTCATCATTGCTACTGGTTCCAGGCCCTATCATCCGCCCGATGTCGATTTCTCCCATCCCTTGATGTTTGACAGCGACACCATACTGAGTCTGGATCACTCACCGCGAAAGGTGACAGTTATCGGAGCGGGGGTGATCGGGTGTGAATATGCCTCTATTTTTGGTGGCCTGGGTGCCAAGGTGGAGCTGATCAACCCCAACGCCAGCTTGCTGACCTTTCTTGATACAGAAATTAGCGATGCTCTTGCGTATCACCTGCGTAACGTTGGGGTGCGCAGTCGGCATAATGAGGAATACGAGAAGATTGAATATCACGACAATTACATCGTGACCTACCTGCAGTCTGGTAAAAAGATCAAGAGCGACATTGTGTTATGGGCCAATGGGCGCGCAGGTAATACCCAGAATATGGGGCTCAGCAAGATTGGCTTGTCCAGCAACAGTCGGGGGCAACTCAGCGTGAACTCTCACTACCGCACCAAGGTGAAGAATATTTACGCGGCCGGCGATGTGGTGGGCTGGCCATCTCTGGCAGGCGCTGCCTATGACCAAGGCAGGGCGGCGAGTAACGCCATCGTTGCGCCAGAGGAATGTTCACCGGTGGAAGAAGTGGCGACAGGGATTTACACAATTCCTGAAATTAGCACGCTGGGCAAGACGGAGGCAGAGCTGACTGCGGAAAAAATCCCCTATGAGGTCGGCAAAGCCTTTTTTAAGAATACGGCAAGGGCCCAAATCACCGGCGAACAGGTTGGCATGCTAAAGCTTATTTTTCACTTTGAGACGCTAGAGATATTGGGAATACATTGCTTTGGTGACCAGGCCTCTGAGATTGTTCATATCGGGCAGGCGATAATGGGACAGCCCGGGAAGGCCAATACCCTGAAATACTTCCTTACGACCACATTTAACTACCCAACCATGGCTGAGGCATATCGCACTGCAGCGCTGGATGGCTGGAACCGGGTATTTTGACGCTGAGAAAAAACACAATGCAGTCTTGAATTGCGGGTAACCCCACTGCTTTAAATCGCGCCTAAGCAGGATGTGGAATCATACTGTCAAAATCCCGGCGAGATACCATGATTCTTGGCCTCCAGAGGCTAAATTTCTTGCTATCACCTTGTTATCCGTGTAAATTCGCTGGCGCTCTGCGGGGCCACCTCTGGTCGGTTTTAGCACAAAACGAAGAGAGCTCTCAGGGCAATGAGAGTGGCGCTGATCGAGCTGTGAGTCGACGCTTATGTGCGCGGCTCTCATGAATCTTAAACTCGTGCCGAACGTTTATACCTGAAGCCTATATCCACAGCTCACTTCACATCGAAAGTGGAGTGCTGTTCGATAAGTTGCGGTGAGCATACTGGTCGGTAGACAAGGCGCTGAAATCAGAGCCTTTGGCTAGACTTGAAACTTTAATCCATCTGAAGATATCGGTTAACGTCTTGGAAGAATCGACAACTTATTTCGAAGCCCTCACCCCGTTTCTCGTTTATTCCGCTGCCGTGCTGGCCGTCGTGGTCACGATGCTCGGCTTGTCATTCTTTCTCGGTCAGAGAATTCAGCGCAAATACAAGAATACGCCGTTTGAGTCAGGCATTATTTCAGTTGGTAGCGCTCAATTCCGGATTTCGGTGCATTTCTACCTTACCGCTATCCTCTTTATTATTTTCGATCTGGAAGTTGTGTTTCTGTTTGCCTGGGCTGTTGCTGTTGAGCAAGCAGGGTGGCCAGGATTTATCGAAATCAGTGTATTTATCTTCATACTTATAGTTGCTTTGTTCTATTTATGGCGTATTGGCGCCCTCGATTGGCGCACTGAAACCCAGCGCCGCGAGCTTAGCGAGATGAAAGGACCAGGCGGCGTCGTTAACAGAAAGGCATTCAAGCTATGAATTGGGAACTTCAGCGCGCTGACCAGGCCGCTTCTCCGCAACCTGGCGGTAATGCCGTTGACGATTTCATTCGTCAAAA
>CALKNV010000052.1 GCA_938091935.1 uncultured Pseudomonadales bacterium | reverse complement strand
CACCACCAGTTCTTCGGCATATACGAAAATCTTTGCACCAAAGCCACCGCCCACATCGGGACCTACCACCCGGAGCTTGTGCTCAGGCGCAAGCTGGTTAAAGGCGGAAAGGACGAGTCGATGTACGTGGGGATTCTGGGTCGTCACATGCAGGGTGATCTCATCAGTACCGGAGTTGTATTCTCCCAGGGCAGCGCGCGGCTCCATCGGGTTGGTCACCATGCGATTGTTGACCAGATCCAGCGTCGATACTTTATGCGCGGCAGCGAATGCAGCCTCTACCCCATCCTTATCTCCAAACGGCCAGTTAAAGCAGACATTATCAGGCGCCACATCATGAATTTGCTGCTGACCCGGATCGGCCGCAGAGCCGGTTCCAGTTACCGCCGGCAGCACGTTATAGTCCACATCCACGAGTTCCGCCGCATCCCTTGCCTCGGATTTGGTTTCTGCGATTACGATTGCGACATGATCACCCACATAATTAACCTTGCCCTGCGCCAGCGCTGGATGGGCAGGTGCACGATGCGGCTCTCCGTCATCGCTGGTTACCGTCACACCGCAAATCAGTGGACCAATGCCATCCGCGGCCAGATCTTCACCGGTCAGTACGGCCACCACGCCGGGAGCAGCCATTGCCGCGCTGGCATCGATGCCCTTGATTTCCGCATGGGCATGGGGTGAGCGCACGAATACCGCATGGGTTTGACCCGCCACATTGATATCGTCCGTGTAGTTGCCTTTACCGATTAAGAAACGCTTGTCTTCCTTGCGCCTTACACTGGCGCCTATGCCTTGCTCAGCCATGTCAGGAATCTCCCATATTCTTGGCGCCAGCCTGCACCGACTTGACGATATTGTGGTAACCGGTGCATCGACAGATATTGCCTTCCAGCTCCTTGCGCACGGTGGCCTCATCGAGGTCGCTACCATTGCGATTCACTATGTCTAACGCCGACATCACCATGCCTGGGGTACAGAATCCACACTGCAGGCCATGATTATCCATGAAGGCCTGCTGCATGGGATGCAGCTCACCACCATTTGCCACACCCTCGATGGTGGTCACCTCGGCGCCATCGGCCTGGACTGCCAGCAAGGTGCAGGACTTTATAGACTTGCCATCCACATGCACGACACAGGCACCGCACTGGCTGGTATCGCAACCAATATGGGTACCGGTAAGGCGGAGGTTTTCCCGCAGAAACTGAACCAGCAGGGTGCGACTCTCTACCTCACCGCTAACAGGTTTGCCATTGACTGTCATATTGACCGTTACCATAATTTTCTCTCCACTCCACTCTATTCATGCCGCAGGGTGTCTAGTCCTCGCCTGCAGCAACAATTTCCTTAAAGTTCTCAAAAAATTCATCAGCCATCTTCTTCGCGACGCCATCGATTAACCTGGCCCCCAGTTGCGCCAGCTTGCCGCCAACATTGGCCTGCACATTGTAAGCCAGCAGGGTAGCACCTTCCTGTTCAGTCAGGCTCACCGATGCAGAACCCTTGGCAAAACCCGCGGCGCCACCCTGCCCGGCACCGCTGATGGTATATCCGTTGGGTGGATCCAGGTTGGATAGTTCAACGTCGAATTTGAACTTGGCTTTGACCGGGCCGATTTTCGTGACCAGCCTGGCCTCAAAGGTATTCTCGCCTGTGGCGTCGAAGCTCTCACAGCCGGGCATAGCCTGCTGTAGGACCGCCGTATTATTGAGGGCTGCCCATACGGTATCCCGCGGCATCTCGATTAGCTGCTCAGAAATCATTTCCATAGTACTGCTTCCTTCTAATCAGTGATAACTGACGCCTATATGACTATAATCGGGTTACCAGCCTACTGCCTGACCGTCTTTGCGATGGTCTGATCCGGCTCGATAAACACCATTAACGGGATGGTCCTCGGTAATACTCTCGGGCGTAAATGCCGGCCGGGGTAGATTGGGATCCCTGGTAAACAGAATTCCCTGATAGCCGCCAACACGACCGCCGTTAACCGAGCGCACGTCATGGCCCCTGGCCTGCAGTGACCGGCCTACCAGGCTGAAGAGATCATGTTCCAGAGACAGAATGTTACTGTTTTGGCTATGGGTAAAACGCGCCACATCAGTCGTCATTTGCACATTCATGCCATGGTCGATGACGTTTACCATGTGCTGCGCATGGGTTTCAGGCTGCACGGACCCACCCATATTACCGAAAGTCATGAGCGGCTGTCCGTCCTGCATCACCATACCGGCGATGATCGAGTGGAATGGGCGCTTGCGGGGAGCCACTACGTTCGGATGCTCTTCATCCACAGAAAACGCGACGCCCCTATTATGCAGAATCATGCCATAGGGTGGGATCGTGATACCGCTGCCATAGACAGAAAAAATACTGTGAATGAAGCTCACCATATTGCCCCAGCGATCTGCAGTTGTCAGGTAGATGGTGCCGCCGTCCAGGCCACCTTTTACTGAAGGCTCTGACGCAGCATCCATATCGATGCGGTCACATAGGCCTCGGGCATAGCTTTTTGACAGCAACTGCTCCAGAGGCACATCTGAAAACAGCGGGTCTGCGTTGTAAGCCTGCAGATCCGAGTACGCCAGCTTCTTGGCTTCCACCATAAAGTGCCAATAATCTGGATTGGATGGCCCCAGTGCAGACAGGTCCAGTCCGTGCTCGGGGGCACAGACTTCCAGAATATTGAGCATCTCCAGTGCGGCCCAACCCTGCCCGGGAGGCGGCAACTGGAAAATGTCGTAGCCATGATACGTCGTGGAGATTGGGTCGACCCATTCAGATTCAAACGCAGCCAGGTCCTCATGAGTCATGACGCCGCCTTCTGACTGTACCTTGGCGACCAGGGCATCGGCGATAGCACCGGAATAAAATGCCTCACGCCCCTGCTCCTGAATCAGCCGCAGGGCATCAGCCAGACCAGGATTTCTAATAATACTATAGAGTGGCGGCACCTCACCGTCGTTCAGAAATACGGCGGCAGAGTCGGGATCCTGCAGCAGCTTGTTCTGCTGGCTCATCAAATCAGAATGGCGGCGCTCAGACTGCCCCCAGCCCTCCTCCGCAAGACGCGCGGCACGCTCGAAAGTCTCTTCAAAACCCATAGTACCGAAGCGTTCCAACAGGGCGTCATAACCGGAAACCGCGCCTGGTACTGTCGCCGCATTGACACCACGTCCGGGTATCTGCTCCAGCCCCAGCTCTTCCTTGAAGAATTCCGGGGTCCAGCCTGCGGGTGCGAAACCTGCAGAATTCAAGGCGTAAAGCTTCTGGTCAGCCGCGCTCCATACCAGCGCGAATAAATCACCCGCCAGGCCGGTATCGTTTTGAGAAGTCACATCGAGTACTGCAGAGGCGGCCACTGCGGCATCGATGGCGTTGCCGCCCTGCTGCAGAATCTCGAGTCCTGCCTGAGCCGCCAGCGGATCACTGGTGGCAACAATGCCATGGCGCGCCATCACTTCGGAACGTCCCTGGCCCAGCCAACCCTGACCTCTTGAGCCAGGCGCAGCGACGACATTGGCCGCAGGATTAGCTACCTTTTCGGTAGGGATCCCAAACGCATTGTCTGATTGCGCCTGCGCCAGGTTGAGGATGACTGAATTGGCGGCGGCGAATGCCGCAGCGAGCAATGTCTTCTTGATCATGGGGATTCCTATCGCGTGATTGCAGTTCCAGATTGATTCTAATGTTGCACTGAAGCGAGATGCTGCGCTAATAAATCTTTGCCGTAGTCATTGCCATTGGGAGTGCGCACTACCGTGTGAATATGATCACGCGTAGGTTGCCCCGGCGTGTTCAGCATTTGGGTACCAACCGGGTTCTGATGATCGAATTCGATCATAATCACTGGGCTATGAACACGGTAATAAAACACGGCATCATCTTCAGCGCCGCCGATCCAGGCAAAGTAGGTGGTATCCAGATGTTCTGCGATTTCCGCCATGGTCACGTCGGCATGGGGATCTCGCAGATTGCCTATATACGCCTCGACTAAATCCAGTAAGGCCAGGCGCTGGGCACTGCTAAGGTCTGAACCCGCGATACCCTCGTAATCTTGCACCTTGTTGTCTGCATTTGCCGCTGCCATGGGGTAGTTACGGGTTTTCTCCCGGTTGATAGTGGCGACTTGCTGTTGAGCCCCATCAAGAGACTGCATCAGGGCAAGGCCCAGATCTTGCTCGGGTTGCATGATGGTATTGCCAGCGTATTTTCCAGCCTGGGCCACCACCGGCTCGCCACCCCAAAAAGCGGGTGTCATAACAACCTGTTCACCCAGCACGAAAAAATTAATCACAAGATGGTGACCATCCAGTTGCCAACCCCAGGGGCCGTCAGCGGTGGGTATGCCCATCATGGTGATGTAGTATTTTTCTTCACCGTATCGGATCGGCTCGCCATTGAGTTCAAGCAGTGTCTGCTCAGTGCGCATGATGGCGCGGGTCTGCTCCAGCCCCTTACTGCTCAAGGACACTTCCAATAGCTGCCATGCAGCAGCTTTCTGCTCGGCATCCATTTCTTCCAGACTCAAACCCCGGCGCGGAAAAATGCCTACATCTACATTGGACCAGTCACGCCATTCCGGGTCGTCCACCGCAAAGTGGGTGCGACTAAGTTCAATGTTGTCCAGGGAGGCTAAAAAAGCATCGGCAGCAACACGGATAACGTCGGTGCTGACGCCAGTACTGCGAATGGGATAGAGACCTTCGATAATTCCGGCTGAGGTCCTGACACCCTGAAAGGGCTCGCCCATGGCGGTCGCAGCGCCGCGGGAAAAATTGCCTTTCAAATCCAGGATATTCGACGGATAGAGGGACTGGGCAAGGGCGATCCCCGTAAACAGCAGAATTCCCGAGGCTGAGAACAGGCCAATGATTCGTAAAAGGGTTTTATTCATAGCGCACTCTCTTGGTGGAGTTTTCCTAACAGGATTGAGAGGCTAACTGCTAATCAGAGCAGCTGCAAGTCGCGCCGCAGCACTCAAAATACGGGGCCTCGCGGGATTATTCAACCATGACCATTTCTAGCACTTTTTCGTCGCGCCAGCGGTCTCCACGCAGTCGCGACACGAATACCACCGCAATGGCAAAAATCAGGGCGACGAATGCGAGCCAGGCCACCCTTGGCCCTAATTCAAACACACGAATAATGAAATACTGCGCCACCAGCATCGCCCAGTGCAGGCTCACAGAGGCATACATCAGCCAGCGGGTGTCGCCAGCACCCCTCAGCACGCCACCTGTCACCTGGATAATGGCATCCGCCATAGCGTAGCTGGATAAACCAACCATCATGAAGGCAGCCAGTTCGCGAATCTCGCTAAAGTCACCTTGTGGAGGCGCAAACATCTCCACCAGAGTAAACCTGAAGGTGATATAAATGAAAGCCAGCACCGCTGAATAGCTTAAGCCAATAACAAATCCGGCCGTGACCACTTCATCGGTCCGCCGCATATCGCGAGAACCCACAAAGCGCCCTATCAGACTGATCATGCCGATGTTCAAACCTATCATTGGAACGAAGGACAGCATATCCCAGTTGAACACGATAGCAGCGGACGCGCCCTGCACCACGCCGTAGGACTGAAACATCAGTAGGAACAGGTTGAACGCAGCCACATTGAGAAAAAGCTCGACACCTGACGGGAAGCCAAGGCGAAAGAAGCGGCGAAAAATCCCCCAGTCTGCGCCAAAGGCCTTGGCAACCGAAAACTCTTCTCGATGGGCCTTGCGGAAAAAGAAGAATAGAAACAATAGAAAAGCGAACGCGGTTGCAATAAGGGTACTGATACCTGCGCCGACGATACCCAGGGCAGGAAAGCCAAGGTGCCCAAACACCATGACGTAGGCCAGGGGCACATTCAGAATCAAGCCACAAACATCACAGACCATCACCACTCGTGTCCGCCCGATGCCGGCAAAGTATGAGGAAACACAAATTTTAGCAAGCGTCACTACAATGCCTAGCATCAGAATTTGATAATAGGTGCGCTCAAGTTCCACCTGGATCGGATCATGATCCATGGCAGAGAAAATATCGGAGACGAAATAGGTAATGATCGCTAACACCGGCACGCAACAAAGCGTCATGACCCAACCCTGAATAACCACCTTGGGACACTTGTGTTTCTCACCTGCACCGAGATATTGGGCGGCCAGTGCATTAGCGTAAGAAAACAACCCGGAAAAGAAACAGAAAGAAAAGAAACAGGCTACACCACCCCCTAGCGCGGCCGCCATATGGGTCGGATCAATCTGAGACATGAAATAGCGGTCAGTAAAAATCATGACCGCAAAGGTGCCCTGGGAAACCACCATGGGCAGCGCAATCGTGAGCAGTTCGCGCAGAGTCTCTTTGTTAAAATTCAGGCGTTCAAGCATGGATCAAGACCATTTACCCGCCGTAAGGCAGCGAGAAAAAATGATTGCAGATGCGTCTTTTGAATCATCTATGGCGGTAGCGTTAATAGATGAACGAAGAACCAGACAAACCGGACCAATGAGTCGCGAACCAGCGAGGAAAGGTGCTAGTGAACTAGAACAGCGCTGCTGCTGGCGTGGCTCTCCGCAGAGAGTCAGGGTGGATGGACACGGGCGGGATGCATGGTACGTCAATCATGGGATGTTGACAATTACTGGAAGCTGCCACAAAGAGGATTTAGCCTCCTCACCACATCCACTCCAGCATAAGGCCATATAATTGACCTTATATTGGGGGCTCGCATTCGACATTGAGTTTTGCCAGCTTGCTTGCCGGTGTACACGGCGTCCAGTGCGCCGATCAGCCCAGCGACTGAATCAGGTCTGGCGTAGCCGCTGTCGCTGCCCATAAGTGAGACTGCGCCATAACCATTCGGCGGGACCAAAGCGGAAATAGCGTAGCCACAGCGGGCTAAATATCAATTGAAATACCCAGACGCCAAATACCACATAATAGATTTCAACCCGCTGTAGCTCGCCTGCCAAGCCCAGCCCCCAACCCATGAAGATAAAATTACAGATAAGTGAGTGAGACAAATAGTTGGTAAGCGCCATTTGGCCCACTTTAGCTAGTGCAATTTGCAAGAACTTGAACAGATCCAGTTTCCAGACCAGCATTACCAGACCAATGTAACCCAGCGCTAAGGACAGGCGCCCAAGATCGTAAGTAGGTCGATTGAATGCTGTCCACTGCAGCTCGAAGCCAGAATTGACAAAGGTAATTGTTTCCCAGGTATTGAGAGGCAGTCCAATGCCAAGCCCAATCAGGGCCATGACACCGTAAGTCCTGACACTTCGCGAGCCATCCAGCAGCCCCCATTTGAACAAGGCCATGCCCAGTAGCATCATAGAGAGCGCATCCCAGAAGCTGTTACCCATGAAAGCAATCGTCTGCAGGATCAAGTTAACTGGCGCCAGTGCGATCAGGTTACTCAAATACCCTGCGCGCATCTGCTGCCGCTGTTGCTCAACTAATTCGGGGGAAATAAATTGTTGCTCAAGAAACGCATCCCAGTTCGCCAGCACCTCTTCCTGCTCCGTACTCAACTCAGTCCCCACTGGCAGCGCATTAATCTCATTAACCGCAGTACCCAGACTGCTTGCAGCGTAGTAGCCACTGCTATGCACAATCGCAAGCAGCAACAGAATGACGCCACTGCACTGGGCCAAGCGTTTCGCGGGTAGATCGCGGAATAAATAAAGTACGAGCCCCGTCATGCCATAGGCATAAAGAATGTCACCCACCCACAACAGTACATAGGCATTAAACACACCGAATACCACTAACAATAACGTGCGCCGGTAGAACAGATTTTTTACAGCTCTCGGATCAGCCTCGGGTTTATTCAGGAAGATAAGCATTCCCGCCCCAAACAGCATGGAAAATATCGCGCGCATGCTGCCTTCAACAAAAATATCCATAGTCATGAAAGTGGCGAGGTTCAGTCCCGAATCCGCATTGTCGACAGTAGGGATAAGATAAGCGGCGAAAGGGTTGGCGAATGCAACAACATTCATCAACAGAATGCCCAGCAGAGCCACACCGCGCAAAGTATCGATGGATTGAATGCGTGACTTTCCGGAAACTGGAAAGGATGGTTCCGTCATTAGCTTCTTCTGTGTTCAACTCGCATGGTGTTTAGGGGCATATTAGACAATGCTGGCATGCGGCCAATTTAGGACCTTGGAGAAACGAGAGTAACAGAGGCGGAGAGATCAAATTCCTAGCCCGATCCCGCTAGCTCCCGCCATTGCTTAGGCATACGAGGCTGCGACCAGAAAATAAAGCTCAGTTGTAAAAAGAGGGCGAAGGAATTAGCGCATAATCCTTCTGCCCTCCAAAGATCCTTGGCGCCCCAATACGAAAGCGGGGCTCAAGCTTAGTGCCCTTGATCAAAAAGCACCGTGAATGAAACTGGCACTGCGCGACTGATACTTGGCAAGCCGGCCACCTCGCGCAAGGCTTCTACCCCAGTTTGCAGACTGAAATCGTCCGCTGTCACGATAATGGGCTTCAGAGTCGTTGCCACCAATGCGTCTTCGAGCCTCGTAACCATCACGTCAGCGGTGTAAGAGCGGGAAGTATCTCGCATAATCAGACTGAAATTGAGCTGCATAGTCTCAGAGCCTCCGGCCGGCATTGCAGACAAGTCATCAAGGTCGATACTCGCCTCAATGGTAGCTTCCGGAAACAAATTGGTTTCGAACAGCATCGCCTGCATGCGCTCATTGCGAATGGGGATCAAGGTATTCACACTGGCTAGCTCGATCGTCACGGAGACAGAGCCATCATCTGCAATCTCACCGGAGAGCACATCAAAGGTATGCACTTCAGCAACATGATCGGCTTTGGTGGTGACAAAGCTCAAGGTGGAAGCCTCGTTGTTCAATGACCAGTGGGCCATGGCGAGGTTTGGCAAAAAACCAGCCAAAAGCAGCGTGCCAGCACAGAAAGCAGTTTTTAATGTGTTCATGAGGGTCTCCTAAGCAAGGGGGAATAGTATAAGCGGCAATGATAATGAAGGGAAAGAACATTGACTGCGGCCTGCTAACTGATTAGATTGACGCCCCTGCCCCAGGTGCTGGTTGGTATGCAGACTTTGTCTATTTGGCGAAATTCGAAAAAACCAATCAACTTAAACGGGAAGTTCGGTGGATCAAACAGAGTCAGACCTTGACTCTCTAGATGAATCCGGCGCTGCCCCCGCAACGGTAAGCAAGTTGAGCCTTTTAGTCCCACTTGTAAGCCCGATACCGGCCTGAGCCAGAGCAACTCGATTTCCAGGAATCATCCTGAATTTCGGCAATGATGCAGCGGAGGGCTCATCGGTAGTTGGATCTCCTGCCTCGCGCATGTTTTCACTACTTCATATCTCTCCCTCATTGAACCTTTGATTCATTGAGGAGCACAGTAATGTTATTTAGTTTTCAACGAGCAACGCTCGCTACCGCAATTGGCGCAGCGGTATTTAGCTCGCCTGTCACTCAGGCTCAGCAGCCAGATAGTGTGGAAGAAATAGTTATAACCTCCAATCGCGTAGCGATTCCCTTGCGCCAAATTGGTACATCACTCTCAGTGATGGACGAGTTTGAGATTGAAGCTCGCGGCGTTCTCAACCTAAGCGACTTGCTCAGACAGATGCCTGCCACGGGTACCAGTAGCAATGGTGGTGCGGGAAAGCCTACGACGGCACGGATACGCGGGGAAGAAGGCTTTCGCACTCTAACGATTCTCGACGGCATGCGGATTCAGGACCCTAGCGGACCTCAAATCGCAACATCGTTTGAACACTTGTTGAGTGATGGTATCGGGCGCATTGAAGTACTGCGCGGACCCCAGGGCCTAGCCTACGGCGCCGATGCCGGCGGCGTTATCAACATGAGTTCCCGCTCTGCTGCTGAAGGTTTCAGCGCCAGCGCTGATGCCCAAACAGGACGCTATGCTACTAATCAACTGGCAGCAAACATTGTGGGTCGAAGTGGCGCTGTTAACTACTTCCTTTCTGCCACCGACTTTGAAACGGATGGCTTCAACTCCCGCGATTCAGATAGCACACTAATGGATGCAGATGGGTACGAAAATACGAGCCTGCACGCCAGGGTAGGCTTCGATATCACTGAGGAATTTCGCGTACAGCTCGTGCATCGCAATGTCGACAGTCGCAACGAGTTCGATGGCTGCTTCACTGCCACACGGGTGGAAGACTGCAGTGACAGCAATGACCTAAGCGCTACGCGTCTGGAAGCGGCATATAGCGGTGCTGGGTTTTCCCATTCTCTGTCCTACAACAATACAGAAACTGATCGAGAAAGCTTCGCCGCAGGCGCATCCAGTTTCACAGCCGCTGGCGCACTGGAACGCTGGGAATACGTTGGGTCGGCCACCGAGCTACCGGGCTTCGACCTGGTATTCGGCGCAGATCAGGAAGAGGCTTTGAACAATGGGAGAGGACGAGATAATACTGGCCTGTTCCTTGAGTACCTCAGCGATTTCTCTGACACCGTATTCTTCACCGCAGGCCTGCGCCATGATGATAATGAAGATTTTGGTACCAACACCAACTATCGGATCAGCGCTGCATACCTAATCGAAATGGGCAAAGGCACGCTGAAATTCAAAACTGCATTGGGTACAGGATTTCGTGCACCGAGTCCTTTTGAAATCGCCTATAACTCTGGCCCGTTCGCATTTTCCCCCGCCGCAGGCACAGCCTTGCAGCAGGAAGAAAGCGAAGGCTGGGAACTAGGTGTGGAATACTTCACTAGTACGATGCGACTGGAAGCTGTGTATTTTAACCAGGACGTTGAGAATGTCATCTTTTTTGACCTTGCTGCTTTCAGCGGATATTTGCAGGATGTAGGGCAAAGTAATTCAAGGGGCATTGAGATAAGTGCTGAGATTCCTATTACCGACTCACTGAGAATCACCGGTAACTACACCCACAATGAGACCGAACGACCTGACGGCACACAACGACTACGCCGCCCAGAAAACCTCTTCAATCTCGGTTTTCTCTACATTGGACTGGACGGAAAGTTGAATTTGAATGGTTTCTTTCGGTCACAAGCAGACGCCATTGACAGCGGCAATATTGCTATCGAAGATTTTGGCGTGTTCGACCTGACGGCGTCTTATCAGCTCACTGATAACTTTCGCGTCTATGGTCGATTAGAAAATACGTTTGATGAGGAGTATCAGGAAATCATCGATTACAACGCGGCCGGAGCTGCTGCCTATGTTGGCGTTAGCTTCAACCTGACGCGTTAGTAAGCTGCAAGTAACAAGGCGGCAGGATAGTGTCCTGCCGCCTTTACCAGCCAACTGTAACTTGTTGTACCTCAAATACTAAACCTACCACTCAAACTATATTACCCTGCGTTAACTAGCGTGCTCTTCCCAAATTAAGGCGGCTGACGACAAATACCTAAAACAACTCGTCACCAATCTCCAACAACCTGTTGCTGATTTCGGTTGGAGTGACTCCATTAGTATTTGTAAATACGATGGCGGCGATTCCCTGCTGGGGCAGAATCCTGATATCAGTATTGGATCCGGGGTCACTGCCACCGTGCCCCCACTGTGGCTCTTCGTTTAACTCTCGATCCGAGGACCAGGTCAGTCCCTGCGTTCTATTTCCCGCAGGGACACGTTGATCCGTCAGCATTTCAGCCACAGTCTCCTGACTCAGTATTCGTTTGCCACTGAACTCTCCACCATTCAGATAGGCGCGCGCATAGTTACTCAATTGCCTGACGCTAGTGCGTAGAAATCCATCGGGGTAATTAGGATGGTTATAGACACAATTGCCCTGATAGCCATCGTCCAGTCGCTGCTCAAGCGTAGGGCCGCCCTCGCGTATCACGCCCAGGGGAATTCCCCCCCACGTTGGACCACGCGCGGTACTGTCTTCTACCCAGGTATAGGGAACAACGTGGCGAGAAAGATCCGTATCCGCCAGCATCCAGGACGTGTCTGGCATATCTAGTCTGCTGAAGATATTGCGTCTACAGTATTCTGAGAAGGGAATGCCTGACTTAAGCTCAACAATATAAGCTAATACACCGAATGAAATATTGGTGTACTCGAAGCGGGACCCCGGCTCCCAGTCCTGAAAATTCTGATCTGCATCGTAGAAGGCACCACCAGGCGTAAGGTACTCCCTCAGCCACACTGACAGCTCGAAACGCGGATCGCCGCAGGCATAGTGCTCCGCATAGAAGAGCCCATCGCGCAGAAACGAGGTGTGGGTTAGCAATTGGCGCACCGAAATGCCGTCGGCGCTGCGTTTGGGATTGCTCACTGCGAAAGGCAGGATTGAATTAAGGTCAGCATCTAAATCCAGCAGGCCAATTTCTTTCAGTTGCATGATCGCCGTCGTAGTGAAAGTCTTGGAGATGGACGCGATGTTCTGCAGGCTATCAAGCGAATAGGGAACCCTGCGTTCAATATCGGCCCAGCCGTAGGCCTTCGACCAGACAACGTCATTGTTCTTGATGATGCAGGCCGCGACGCCGGGCATATGATCCCGCGCCATCTTCGCTTCGATAAAATCATCGATGTCACCGGGGCCTGCTCCAAATAATGGTCTTGTGGTCAGACACGATGCCGTACCAAGTACTGCGCCCTGCTTTAAGAATCTACGGCGGTTCATGCTTTGCTTCCTAGTTTTTATCAGTTGATTTGCAGAAGAAACGGGGGAAAGTCATAGCAAACAGACCACATTTCCCGAATTTGGAAAATGCGGTCTGTCCCCTTACTTTCCGACCTATGTCCAATCTGTTTGCGCCAGCCGGCTTATCACTGCCCTATCGGCTGACCGATCAATCTCGAGGGATCTGCATCTGGCTTTGGTACATATTTATCTATCCACGGCCCGCCAAACTGCGCTAAGTAAAGATTTCCCTCTGAATCGATACTCATCTGGTGCGGCAGAGAAAAACCACCGCAGGCACCTTCATGGTTGTGATCAAGACCCGCTGCCGCGACGGCCTCATCGTCAGAGCAGGTAAACCCAGGGCGACCAAGGGATGATGCTTCGCCATAGGTTCCAAAA
>CALKNV010000051.1 GCA_938091935.1 uncultured Pseudomonadales bacterium | reverse complement strand
AGCGCTGGCAGACTTAAAGCAGAGTCTCTCGGAAACCAGCATCTATGGTATCGAAACCAATCTGGATTACCTGCAGGCCTTGCTTGGCTCCGAACCGCTGCGCACCGGAAAATATTTTACCAACACGCTGGCGCAATTTGAGTTTGAGAAGTATGCGCTGGAAATAATGACACCTGGTACTATGACGACGGTGCAGGACTACCCTGGGCGAACCGACTACTGGGACGTGGGTGTGCCGCCGTCGGGACCTTTTGACAGCAGGAGCTTCCGCCTCGGCAATCAGATTCTGGGCAACCCGGAATCGTCAGCGGGATTGGAAATGACTTTGAATGGGCCGACCCTGAGATTTCTCAGCAACACTCGGATTGTGTTGACCGGGGCAGCAATGACAGCTCAATTGGATGGCTCAGACCTGCCTTTTTGGTCAGTCATTGATGTTGAGAAGGGCCAGGAACTGGTCATCGGAAAAATTTCGGAGGCCGGGGCGCGGGCTTATCTGTTGGTGCAAGGCGGCATCCAGTGTCCGGACTATCTGGATGCCAAAGCCACATTCACGCTGGGACAGTTCGGCGGCCACGCCGGCAGGGCACTGCGAACAGGGGATATCCTTCACCTGAGCAGACTGGCACATGGAGCACAAGCTGCCAGCAAAGTGTTGCCTGCTGAATTGCTGCCACAGATTGGCAGGCAGTGGGAATTGCGTGTCATCCCGGGGCCGCAGGGCGCGCCGGATTTTTTCAGCGCGGAATATATCGAGACCTTCTTCGAGCACGACTGGGAAGTGCACTACAACTCCAGTCGGACTGGAGTGCGGCTGATTGGTCCTAAACCCGAGTGGGCGCGCAGCGATGGCGGTGAGGCAGGCATGCATCCATCCAATATTCATGACAATGCCTATGCCATTGGCACGGTGGACTTCACCGGTGACATGCCGGTGATACTCGGGCCGGATGGGCCATCTCTGGGCGGCTTCGTCTGTCCAGCAACAGTGATTACGGCTGATTTGTGGAAGATTGGTCAGCTTGCTGCGGGTGATTCGGTCAGGTTTGTGGCAGTCACCGGGCAGTCTGCAGTTGCGCAACTCAGGCAAAGCCATGATGAGATCAATCACCTTCACGCAGTGCCTTCCACGCTTGAGCACACCGCCCACTATTTGCCTCGTATAGAGCGCTTCTATTTGGATGGCCTCGCAGTCTGCATTCGTCGCAGCGGCGACAGTTGGATGCTGGTGGAATTCGGCGACATGGTGTTGGATATTGAACTGCGTTTTCTTGCGCACCGGCTGATGCTGGCGCTTCAGGATGCTGAAATTACTGGACTGCAGGAGTTAACGCCTGGTATCCGCAGCTTGCAGATACATTATGATCCTCTGGTAATAGCGGACCAGGAACTTATCCCGCGCCTGGCGGAGTTGATCGAACGACTGGTTGCTTCTGAAGACTGCACAGTGCCCTCGAGAATTATTCGCTTGCCGCTGTCCTGGGATGATGAGCAGTGCAAGCTCGCAGTTGAGAAGTATCACCAGGTGGTACGTAAGGATGCGCCCTGGTATCCCTCCAATATCGAATTTATCAGACGTATAAACGGTCTTGATTCAATTGAAGACGTTAAGCGCATTGTGTTTGATGCGCGTTACCTGGTGATGGGTCTTGGTGATGTCTACCTGGGTGCGCCGGTGGCAACACCAGTGGATCCTCGGCATCGATTGGTGACCACGAAATATAATCCGGCCCGAACCTGGACCGCCGAGAACTCCGTGGGTATTGGTGGTTCCTATCTTTGTATCTATGGCATGGAAGGCCCAGGCGGCTACCAGTTTGTGGGCCGCACCCTGCAGATGTGGAATCGTTATCGCCAGACCCGAGAATTTACCCAGCCCTGGTTGCTGAGATTCTTCGACCAGGTGCAGTTTTTTCCGGTCGAGTGCGAGGAGTTGGTTAGTATTCGCGAGCGCTTTCCCACCGGGACTTATCCCATCGAAATTGAGGAGACGACATTTAGTCTTGCTCAGTACAAATCTTTCCTTGAACAGAACGCCAACGAGATCAGACAGTTCAAGAGTCAGCAGCAGGCTGCATTCGATGATGAGTTGGCAGCCTGGAAACGAGACGGACAGTTCCACTTCGAGGAGCAGGTTGTAGGGATAGAGACTGAAACTGAAGCGGTACCAGAAGGTGTTGTCGCGGTGGACAGCCCGGTTGCGGGCAGTGTCTGGAAGCTGGAAGTGTCCGAGGGCAGTGAAGTCAGCGCAGGCGAAACCCTGATGGTGCTGGAATCTATGAAGATGGAAATAGAAGTGCCTGCCCCCTGTGCGGGAAGAGTAAGCAAGACATTGAAACCTGCTGGTGCCTCGGTTCAGGCTGGCATGCCGCTGATATTTATAGAGACTGAAAAATGATTCCCGACGATTTTAACCCCAACATAGAAGCGGTTACCGAAGGCTATAGCCAGGGCACATTCACCCCGCGTGAGTTGTTTGCCCATCTTCTGAAAAAGGCTGATGGCTTTGAAGATCGGAACATCTGGATAACGCGCCTTTCGATGGAGTCCCTTGAGCCTTATTTGGCCAGGCTAGATGCCAGTTCACCTGATGAGTTGCCTCTCTATGGGGTGCCTTTTGCTGTAAAGGACAATATTGATATCGCGGGCGTGGAAACCACGGCAGCCTGCCCCGAGTTTGCTTATCTGGCTGAGGAAACAGCCTTCATTGTGCAGCAACTGCTGAATGCAGGGGCTATTCCAATCGGCAAGACCAACATGGATCAATTTGCTACAGGGTTAGTAGGTACACGGTCCCCTGAGCCCTGGGGCCCTTGTGGCAATGCCTTTGATCCCGAAGTGATCTCTGGAGGCTCCAGTGCGGGCTCGGCGGTGGCAGTCTCACTAGGCCTGGTCAGCTTTTCATTGGGCACGGACACTGCGGGTTCAGGCAGGGTGCCTGCCATGTTGAATAACATTTATGGACTAAAGCCAAGTCGAGGTGTGTTCAGCATGTCGGGCGTGTTGCCGGCCTGCCGAACACTGGATTGTCCCAGTGTCTTTACCTTATGTGTTGCCGATGCGGAAAAGGTTTTCTCTGTGGCCGCTGCTAAAGACGCCGGCGACGCGTACGCACGGGCCAACCCTTTCAGCAACAGCTCACGTTTTTTTGGTGAGCCGATGGAGTCGCCGGTTATTGGCGTACCGAGGGTGAGCCAACTGGAATTTTTTGGTGAGGAGTCTGCGGCACAACTATTTAACAAAGCCATCGAAGATTGGAAGTCTCTTGGTGCTGAAATCGTCGAAGTTGATATCGAGCCGTTGCTGCAGGCCGCGAAACTTTTGTATGAAGGACCCTGGGTGGCGGAGAGATACGCTGCTATTGAATCTCTACTCACTAGTCAGCCCGATGCGGTACATGAAGTCGTGCGGGGCATCGTGGAAACTGCCGCGGATAAAAGCGCAGTAGCGGCATTCAAAGCCGAATATGCGCTGCAGGAGTATCGCGCTTTTGCGGAACAGCTGTTTGAGGAAATTGATTTTCTACTGAGCCCAACTGCGCCGAGGAGCTATCTGATCACCGAGCTTCTTGAAAACCCAGTCCAGCTCAATTCCAACATGGGCTTTTACACCAATTACATGAATTTGCTGGACCTCTGTGGCCTGGCCATCCCAGCAGGTTTTATGTCCAATGGCATTCCCTTTGGGGTTACCCTGGTCGCGCCCCGTTTCAGGGAGACGTGTTTGTTAAGCCAGGCACTTGGCTGGGAACGTAAACAACAGCTACCCATGGGCGCGGGTGCGGAAACCTATTCTGCCAAGACCGCCTTTGCCGCTGTGTCGAATCGGAAGAATATAGCGGTGGCGGTATGTGGCGCACACCTGGAAGGTATGCCGCTGAACTGGCAGCTATCAGAGCGTGGGGCCAAACTAATTGGTGCAACCAGTACCAGTGAAAACTACCGTTTCTATGCACTGCCAGGCGGATCGGTCAAGCGCCCCGGTTTGATACGGGATGAAGAGGGTGGATGCAGTATTCATGTCGAAGTTTGGTCACTCCCGGCGGCAGAATTTGGCAGCTTCGTCGCCGCCATTCCCTTTCCGTTGGGCATTGGCAAGCTCGAGCTTACCGACGGTAGTTGGGTGAGTGGCTTTGTCTGTGAGGGGATGGCAATCGAAGGGGCGGAAGATATTTCTGCGCTCGGTTCCTGGCGGAAGTATATCGCTGAATTGCAGTCCAGGAATTAACTGGCCATCGAATAGTCCCGCCAGCAGCCTGAAGTGAAGAGCGAAGAGCGAAGAGCGAAGGGTGGGGGTGAAGGGGTCAGAGTAAAAATACAGTACTGTTTTTATACTCCGACCCCTTTGATTGTTATGTTTATGGTTCTGGCTGATTCTATAAGCGTGAGAATTAATTAGCCTGGTTAGAGTACTCGGTGCCGTTGATCGGAATCATCAAATGAGCGCCAGTTGTCCCAGGACGCATCATCCATGGAGTTCCCTTGCCTGCAAGAGCATTGTCGCGCTGACGTCCAGTAGGCATCCCGAGTTCTTCGGCGGTAGCGTCTGGCACCATAATAACCCATAGGTACTGAATGCGGTCCGGCGTGTCAAAGCGGCGATAGATTATTGATCCAAAAGCCATGGGCTCAATGGCGCCAGAATCTTCTGCAGCCTGCATTGCTGTCTGCAGTGCTTCACCCTCTAAGCCCTCTGCAGCCAGTTTCGCTGACAGGTCACGCCGTTCCCTATCCCTGATTGGGTAACACCAGGTGAAGCCTTCGTCATCGGTAGGGGTACACTCGACATGGTTGCTTCCTGCTCTCAAGGTAATGCGTTCGCCAGTGTCTTCGTCATAGCGATAGACCGTGGCTTCGGCGCGCAGATCTTCCGGCAGAGGGGACACGGCCTTGGCGATAGTCTCCTCCATGGATTGAGCGCTTGCCTGGCTGGCCAGTAAGCTACCGGCAAAAAAGGTTGTAAGGATTAGGCTTATTCGGGACATTGGAACCTCCAGTTTTTCTTGTGGGACCACCATGCTTCTATCATTAGTATTTAAGTTATCAGCTTATCGAGTGGTCTGGTTATTGGTTTTTTGATTGGTGTTTCGTTAGGTATTCTGAGCGATCTCTAAATCGGCAAGTTATTAAAACAGTGCGAACTTTGGTGCGGCTATTGAGTTCGCGGTTGAATCAGTAAAGCCTCTACAAGTTGGGGACAAACACTCTTATAAGCGCTAGCTGTTTACAATGGCGAAACAATTTTGGCGAATTCCCCACTCGCAATCGCCATGGCCAATTCCTGATACCCACCCACCGAGCGATCACCGACAAAAACCTGGGGTAGGGTAGACTGACCCGAGCGCTGCGTGAGTTCAGCTCGCAGTGACGGATTGTTGTCTGCCGCTATTTCTTCGAACTCAAAACCCTGTTCATTCAACAAATTGATTGCAGCCGTGCAGAAGCCACACAACGTGCGTGTATAGACAGTGATAGATGACATGATAATTACTACATCCCTGTTAACGCGAACAATTTGACCCCGGGTCTCTGCCGCTTCTGAATGAAAACGAAGCGGGGAAACAGTGTTGTGGTTCCTGCGCTCGTGATTCAAACAAGTGCTGATTAACTAGCCGCTTACCCGTGCTTCCCCATAAGCGGCTGCGTGAGCTCAGCGTTTTAAACTACCACTCTTCAGCCGCGTACATGAAGCTATAGCCATATTCCTGCGCCCGTGTTGCTGCCAGCACTCCGGCAGCAACGAAGTGACTATTCGGCACCGCGTTATCCACTAATTCCTGATAGACATCATCGGATGACCCACCCGTGGAGCGCGCGATCATGCCGGCCATGCCCAGAGTTGATAGATTGCAAACGGCAAAGTGAACGCCGCGGTTGACCATATTTTCAATCGTATTGCTGCGGTTGCCGTAGGTTCCCTCGACCTCTAGCGGATTTACCGTGACCGGGTCACCATTGCTGTTGCTTACCTGAGTTCGGCCCACGAAAACATCCCCGTACTTTGCCCACATGGCACTGTTGAAGCCATAGGGTGCCGAGGCATGGCGAAAGCAGACTATCATGCCGTAGTCTTCATCGCTGCCACCATATCCCATGGCATGGGCTCGCAAGATATTGGCCGCGAAATTCACCGCCGCGACACCACCTGGGCCAGTTGAGGAGTCGACGAAAGCGCGATGCTTGCCCCCCAGTTCCTCCATCCAGCGATCCTCAGGATGTCGTTCCGGCGTGAAACCCGAACCACCAGCATTGGAATTACTGGCTGCGCTGGCACTTGCTGCTACGGTGGCACCGGCTGCGGCCAGGCCTACACTGGTGAGGAAGTCGCGGCGCTTGGAGGTCTGCTTGTCGCTCATCTTGGATAGCTCCTTTGTTCATATTATGCGGCTAAATATATCAAGAACCTGGTCAAAAAGGGCCAGAACTCTTTGATCTGGCTTATTTAAAATGGAATTTGTCTCACAAACCCTGTCGCTGCATGGCAGCAAGGTAAAATCATCGCGAAGAAGTGCCCAACCAATAACAGTTTCTTTCTGTTTGAGCGGCGCGGGCGTCGTCGTGGTACCACCTGCTGAAGGTTGTCTGTGGGTTGGGCACGCGACCAGCGCCAGTCTCGAGTTTTGCAGTGGGGGGGATTAGCGGACCTGAAGAAGGCGTGACTGATAGCAGTATGGCTTTGCTGAACTCTGTATTTTCAATGTATTAGCGGCTATTGTTGGCATCATAAAACCCATCATTTCTTACCATGCCCCACAGGACAGAATCATGATATTTCGCCTGTTTCTATTGTCTCTCTTTGTCGCCCAGTTAGCTCTGTCTCCAGCGAGCTTTGCCCAGCGGATCATTCCTGACGATGATCAACAGCTGCTGTACGAAATCTATAAAGAGCTGGTGGAATACAAAACGACGGGTTCTGAGCAGAATAACACTATCGCCGTTGAGGGCATGGCAGCCTGGCTGCAGGCCGCAGGTTTTCCGGCGCAGGATATCTTTATCGGTGGCGCGCTGCCTCATAAGGGTAACCTCGTTGCGCGGTTGCGTGGTACAGGAGAGAAAGAACCAATCATCCTGATGGCCCACATCGATGTGGTTGAGGCGGAACGTGAAGACTGGAATATGGATCCGTTCATCCTCAATGAAGATGAAGATTATTACTATGGCCGCGGCACCCTGGATGACAAGGCCATGTCTGCAATCTTTCTCGCCAATTTGATTCGCTATAAGCGCGATGGCGTGCAGCCTAATCGAGATGTTGTGGTGGCGCTGACCTCGGACGAAGAAGGGGGCGGCAGCAACGGAATTTACTGGTTGTTGGATAACCAGCCCGGATTGATTCGAGGCGCATTGGCCATCAACGAAGGCGGCTATGGCCTGCTTCAGGATGGTGAGCCTCTGGCTGTGAGCGTGCAGGTCGCTGAGAAAATTTTCGCTTCCTTTCGAGTCACGGCGCGAAATCCGGGTGGGCATTCATCCTTGCCCCGTGAGGACAATGCCATCTACGACCTGGCTGAGGCCCTATTACGCATTCGAGACTTCAAATTTCCGGTCCAGATCAACGATGTGATGCGCGTGAGCTTTCAGCGTCAGGCAGAAATCAACAGCGGTCAGCGGGCCATTGATCTACGTGCACTGTTGGAATCACCGATCCCTCAGGAAGCACTCGACCGCCTCAGCCAGGAAGCGGCGATCAACGCACAGTTGCGAACTACGGCGGTTGCCACCTTGCTGGAAGGAGGTCATGCCTCCAATGCTTTGCCCCAGTCAGCCCAGGCTATCGTTAATGTTCGTATGTTGCCAGGCTCCGACCCCCAGGATGTGTTGAGGACGCTGACGGAAGTCGTTGCAAATCCCGAGCTGGAAGTGGAGTACCTGGGTGGGGGGCGCCTGTCAGATGCATCTCCCTTAACCGAGGAAGTGCTTGGTGCGATAGAAAGTGTGACTAACGCAAAGTGGCCGGGACTGACCGTGCTGCCCACCATGTCGACGGGCGCAACCGATGGCGCGAAGATGCGCAACGCCGGGATTCCTACCTATGGTGTATCCGGTTTGTTCGTTGATCGGAATGATATGCGAATCCATGGCCAGGATGAGCGCTTATTAAAAACGTCGCTGTACGATAGTTTTGATTTTCTCTATCGATTAGGCGTGGAGCTGGCCAGCGATTAGTCATTAACGATATCTTGAAACAGCACTGCAATTAGCATTTTGAAGAACAATCGAGAACCTCATGCCGAAATCTCTTAACCGCATCAAGTCACCTGTGGTCGCGGCAATGATGGCTTTGTTAGTTGGAGCTGGCTCGAATCGTGTAATTGCTGCCGAACTAAAGAAGGAATACATTAATTCCAACGCTAGCTATACCCACGTGGTGACGGTTACCAGCAATGGTGTAAAGACGCTCTATCTCTCGGGGCAGATAGCACTCGGTGATGAGGGTACGCCGGAGGCTTTTGCTGAGCAGGCAGATCTGGCTTTCGCGAATCTCGTTTCCCAACTGCATGATGCTGGCGCATCCCCTGAGGATGTCGTGAAACTCACCACTTTTATTGTCGATCTCAATCGAGAGAAGATGGGCTTGTTTGGTGAGGCCAGAAGCAAACACCTTGCGGTTAACCCGCCCCCAGCATCGACTGTTATTGGGGTAAGCGCGCTCGCCCGCGATGCTTTCAAGATCGAAATCGAGGCCATTGCAGTGGTTGGCGCGGAGTAGTAAATCGAAACTGGCGAACCCAATGCAGCGCTTCGGGGCACTAAAGGCAGACAAGGTCAATTCCTTACCAGTTCTGCTGCTCGAATCCCCCCCCAGCGCCTTGCCAAACAATACCCTCTTTCAGTGCGTATCGTCCTCCAGCGGCTCGAAGTTCTTGCTGGCTCACAGCCAAACCAAACCCCCAAGCACTACGTATTTTCCCTCAGCGGCTTGAACTAACATTAATGACTGACATTTGATTCAGTCAGCCATGCCGGAAGACAACCATGTTGAATCGCACCAAATACCTCCTTACCAGTTTTCTGATTGCTTGCACGGCGAGCGCTTTCGCTGGTGAAGCGCCTACTCGGCCCATGCCGCAACTCGGTTGGCAAACTGACCTTGGTCTGGGTTTGATTGTGAACCCGGAGTACCAGGGCGCCGAGGATTATCGCGCATTGCCGGTGCCGTATTTCGATGTTCGCTATGTGGATGCGCAAGGCACTAAAACGTTTTTCAATGTGCCCCAGGGTTTTGGCACTTATTTCCTTCGTGATCGAACCGCAAGCGGAAACCGTTATGCACTGTCCGCAGCTGTTGGTCCCGGCTTCCAGAATCGTGACACTGATCAGTTTCAGGGCCTGGAGACTTTCGGCATTGGTCTGGAGGCGCGTTTGGGAGCGGAATACGATATCGGTCGCTGGTCATTACAAGTGGGTTTGGCCCAGGCCGTGGCCTCTGGCCATGAAGGTTTCTATGGCAATTTGAGTGCAAGCTACAGATTTGTGTTTGGTCGCGGTGTCATCGCAGGCGTTGGTCCCAGCCTTAGGTTTGGCAACGCTACTTATATGTCCGCGCTCTATGGGGTTACCCAACAAGAGAGTGTGAGCAGTGGCCTCTCGGCGTTTGCTGCCGGCAGTGGCGTGGAAAGCGTTGCGGTGCAGGGATTTTTGAGTATCCCTGTGGGGTCGAAATGGCGCTTCACTGGGGTTGCGCGCGCGGGCGAACTGATCGGTGACGCCGGTGATAGCACTCTTACGGCGCAGCCTACACAATTCTTCTTTGTGACAGCCTTGACCAGACGCTTCTGATTCAGCGCCAGCTATGGCCCCAATCAACCAATCAACCAATCAACCAGAAGCCGAGAGCTGGCTTTGCAGGAAATTGAAAGGGGCCGGATATTCACAACCTGATCGCGTTGTTAGGAGCCTGTGGTTTTCTAAGCGCCTGATCAAGCCTGCTAAGTATCCGTAAGCGCAACACGAATCGTGTTGTCTAAATTAACCCGGGCATCACTCAAGCCGGCGCGAGCGCGCCGCAGCCATTCAATGTTGCCTTGCTCGGCCTGTCTCTGTTCGGCCAGTGCTGATTGAGTCTCAGTCGGTGCTGGCCCGCCATATATCGTGCGAACCGCGACAAAATTCTCAGCCGAAAGCGCATTTGCGAATTCATGAGCGCTTAATTCAAGATTACGGTTTAACTCCTGTTCTGCTGCCTGCTGCAACATGTCATAGCTTATCGCTGTCTTTGCCGCGGTGGATTGTTTGACACAACTTGCGACGATTCGATGCGCGAGACTGAAAGGTATGTTTTCACGTCGGACAATGACATCCGCCAGTTCAGTGACCGTGATGTAGTTACTCTCGGCCCGCTCTCGCAACAGTTCCAGGTTGAATTCGGCCGCTGCGAGTGAGTGGGCAAGCAGGGACACCGCGCGTATTGCATCCCTGATAGCGGAGAAATTCAGGGGCTGCAAATCATCCTCAACATCATTGATATCACCAAAGGGTGTGTTATGAACGCTGGTCAAGACTCCCAGTACCTGGCCAAGTGCCTTACTCGCGATGGCGCGCACGTGTTCGATCGCCACCGGGTTGCGTTTCTGCGGCATGATGGAAGAAGCCTGCACATAGCCATCGGGCAGCCGAATCACATCGAATTCCATCATCGCCATCAAAAGAAATTCCTGGGCAAACTTGCCAACATTGATCAGCGTGGCCGCAGTTGCCCCTAGCTGCTCAGTAAAATAATCTACCGAGGCGATTGAGCCATAGCTATTGCGGGTGGGTTTCGAAAACCCCAATAGTTCCGCTACACGGTGACGATTAATTGGAAAGCCAGTAGTTGTGATGGCGCAGGCGCCCAGTGGACAAAGGTTCATATTTTCGTAGGCACGCTGCAAACGTGAGATATCGCGCCCAGTGTTTTCTGCCATAGCCAGCAGATAGTGTGCCACGGTAGTAGGTTGCGCAGGCTGGGTGTGCGTGTAAGCTGGCATCAATGATTCATGGTGCTGGGCAGCCAGGTCCAGAAACACTTTGTGCAGGTCCTCGCAGGCAGTGAGCAGCTCGAGGGCCTGTTGCCGCAGGTAAAGGCGATAAATGGTGACGTCAATGTCATTCCGACTTCTGGCGGTGTGAAGTTTGCCAGCTACATCAGAATCTCCGCAGCCCCGGGTTATTTCGCGCTGAATGAAATAAAACAGGTCTTCGACGCTGCCATCGTATTCAGCGCTGCGAATCGCTTCCACATCCAGGCTCTCGATGGCGCGCAGAATGGCTGCCAGTTCTTCATCGCTAATAATGCCCTGTTCCGCCAGCATCAGCACATGCGCGCGATCTACATCTAGATAATGGTCAAGCAGATAGCGCTGTGCGTCGGCAAAACAGTCACTCAGGACATTGTCCTTGTAAGCCTGGGCTGGAAATTTCTCGCTCACTTGAAATCCTCTTGCTGCGGCGCCTCTGGCAGGCTTAGCAGGTTGGCAAAGATACGATAGGCGCCCGGTACGCCGTTGGGTAACTGTCGAAACCAGGAGTAGGAGGTATAGACATAATTGCCTCTGCCGATGCGTGCATGCAGCATGGCACCATCACTCGGAGGTTCTCCTTCATCATGGGCCTCGGTTAGAGGCACATAACGCTCGCGGTCGAAGCTTGAGAAGTTATAGTTATTGCGTTCCTGTACCCAACCCTCGAAATCCTGTGCATTTATCTTGTTAGGAAAACTGAACACGGGGTGGTCAGGTTCAAGGATAGTGATAGGTGCCGTCTCATCCACGACTCGCACATTGCGTTCCATGGCTACTGGAAATGGCGCAAGGTTTTGCTCAGCAAAATCCGGTTGCTGATATTGCACAATAAGCGTGCCACCCTGTTCAGCAAATGCCAGGAGTCGTTCATTGTTGGAGACAAATGTCTGGCGTGTCTGTGAAGCGCGGATACCAACCACAATGGTATCGTAGCGGGACAGATCGCCAGTGGTTAGCTCATCATCAGACAGGAGTGAGACTTCGAGGCCCAGTCGCCGCAACGCGGCCGGCACTACATCGCCACTGCCCATGACATAGCCCACCTGAACATCTGCCACCTCGACTTCGACAACTTCTACTTCAGTCTCTGAGCGTGAATAAATGCGGTGAGTGCGAATGTGGGGGTAGGCTATCTCCTGTACCGCCTGTTGATAGCGCTTGCCATTAACCAGAGCGCTACCAATGAGTCGATACTCACCGGCCCGAACATCTGCTGGCATGGAAGCCTCAAAAACCACGGTGCTGCTTGCTGGTGCTGGAGGTAAAGTAAAATCGGTAAAAGCAGGCTGAAGATTCCATCCAGGCGGTAGTGCAAACTGCGCGCTACCTTCAATCCTGTCCTGACTGTTATTGCGCACAGTGAGCAGCAGTTGAATGGGTTCGGCGCTAGCTGATTCCGGGATAACTAACAGATCCGTCGCTGGTTCTACCGAGACAGCGGGAACCACGTCAATACGGCGGCGTACTTCGCCTCGGATACGGTCAAGCTGTCGATATTCAACTTCTTTATGAACAGTGGTTGTTACTCCAGCGATTTCCAGGGCCACTTCGGCGGTCAAAACTGGCGCCGCAAAGGGCAGGGTCTGGGCAGCGCCGGCGGTGCTCCAATCATAAACAGCCCCCTCGCGGCTTCGCTCCAGCCAGTAAGGCTGGGTAACATTGGCGTCTGCGGGAATCGCCACCTGAAAAATGGCCTGCTCCTCGGGGCGATCTGTGCGTCTGCGACCGGTTTCGCCAGGGAGCAATTCGATATCGGCAGCGCTAATGCTCCAGTCTGCCGGCGCATTTATTCTTGCCGAAGTCAGGTTGGCTGTATTGCCTGGGATATAAGTCCTGACCGCAATATGCGCTGTGGACCCGGGAACCAGGGTTTCAGAATCAATCAGCGCATCAACCCTGGCGCCGGCCGCAAGCACCAATGCTGACTTTATCTCCAGGATTTTTTCTTCAAGCAGTCGAATGGTCTCAGTGCCCTGGGCAGCATCTCTGGCAAGATTTGCGAGTTCGTGTGCCTCGGCCAGTCCTGTCACCGAAGCAGCAGGATCAAGCGGATTGAAGTCAGCAAGCATGGAGGCTACCAGAGTCTGCAATTCAGCAGTAAGGCTAATGAACGCGGTTGTCGCCTGGCTTTCATAATTCGCAAGGCCGCTAATAGAAGTATCAATACCATCAAACACTGAGCGTTCATCAGGATTGATCGCAATGCTTGATTCAGTGAGCTGTAACACAGAGAGTTGCGTTCCCTGTAACTCGAGAGAACCCATCTGCTGAGTCTTTTGTTGACTACGCCCCTGCATGCCGATTTGGAAGTAGCTCCTGCCGGTCACCGGATCGTATTCACCGGTATCTATGGCGAGGGTTGCTGCATCAGGATCAGTCGGCTCTGAGCGCAGGCTGACATAGAGTTTCTGGACCAGCCAGGGCTGCAGGCCTGCATCTATCTGCTCAGTAAAGCGGCCGCCATCGGCCGCTGCGGCTATTGCAAGAGGCGTCAGGTAGCCCGTAAATTGGTGATGGCCATGACCATCGGAGTCGGTTCCGTTCCATCTTGAAACTATGACATCAGGGCGAAACTGCCGAATGGTTCGCACCATATCCGCCAGCAATTCATTCTCAGGCCAAATACGAGAAGCTTCGGTCCGGGTTTTTGAGAAGCCGAAATCATTAGCCCTGGTAAAGAATTGCGTTGCCCCATCAAGGCGCCGTGCTTGCAGTAATTCTTCGGTTCGGATTACACCCAGCGCATCGGATTGCTCCGCCCCGATAATATTCTGGCCTCCCGATCCGCGAGTGAGCGACACGTAGCCGGTGCGGGCATTCATGTGGCGAGCGTGATAAGCCACTAGTGCAGAATCTTCGTCATCGGGGTGAGCGCCGGTGTGCAACACAGAGGCGGTGGTTTGCAGTCGCTCGAGCATGCGGATGAGCGCGCTGCTGCCCTGGTCATAGACGGTGTCAACCTGGGCATAAGCTGCGAGCGAAAACGAAAGCGAAAGACTGCCGAGGGCTAGGGACGTTAACAAAAGCCGGATAAGTGTCTTGTGCATGCCAATCAAGCTCCAGGTCTTAACTTAGGTTATTTGTAGCGTCGATAGTTCCTCTATCGTTTCGCAGTTACAAAGATACTGATCAGCCAGCCAGCAAAAACCGTGACCAGACAGCCCACTACATTGAACCAGAGGAAGGCGATGTCAGTGAAATAGCTCGCGATCCACAC
>CALKNV010000050.1 GCA_938091935.1 uncultured Pseudomonadales bacterium | reverse complement strand
GTCATGCGTGCTCTAAAGCGGCTGCACGCAGGACCTGGCATTAGCAATGAGGTCCTCATGCCGCTTTCGGTGCTAGCCGTAGCGACCTTGCCGGCCATCCCGGCACTCAGTAATAACAGTGTTCTAAATTTATGAATGACTCAACCAAGACCAGCGGATCCAACGCCGCTTCCGCAGCGCCATCTAATTTTATCCGCACGCTCATAGCCCATGACCTGGAGAACGGGAAACATGGCGGGCGCGTGCATACCCGCTTTCCGCCTGAGCCTAACGGCTATCTTCACATCGGACACGCCAAGTCTATTTGCTTGAATTTCACGGTGGCTGCGGAAAACGATGGATACTGCAATCTTAGATTCGACGACACCAATCCAGCGAAGGAGAGCCAGGAATTTGTCGACTCCATCAAAGACAATATCAAATGGCTCGGTTTTAGCTGGCATGGCGAAGTCCGTTATTCCTCCAACTATTTTGACACGCTTTACGATTTTGCGGTTCAACTCATCGATTCTGGCAAGGCTTATGTGTGCAGCCTGAGTGCGGACGAAGCGCGAGAGTATAGAGGCACGCTGACCGAGGCAGGTCGCAACAGCCCGGATCGCGATCGATCTGTTGCCGACAACCGCGATTTGTTTGCGCGTATGCGAGCCGGGGAATTTGCTGACGGCACGTATTCAGTGCGCGCAAAAATTGATATGGCGTCCCCCAATATGAACATGCGGGACCCTGTGTTGTATCGAATCCGGCATGTTACGCACCACCAGACAGGGGATAAGTGGTGTATTTACCCGACCTACGATTACACCCATTGCATTTCCGATGCAATTGAAGGGATAACCCATTCGCTCTGTACTTTGGAATTTGAGGATCACCGTCCGCTCTACGACTGGATTCTACAGAGCCTTGAGCTTGAGGCGATCCGAGCAGCCAGCGTGCTGGCGAACTCCCCAGAGCAGTATGTTCTGCCCGAACAAACCGAATTTGCCAAACTCAAATTGAATTACACCATGATGGGGAAGCGCAACCTCAAGACCATGGTCGAAGAAGGCGTGGTATCAGGCTGGGATGACCCGCGCATGCCCACAATTGCTGGCATGCGGCGGCGGGGATTTACCCCGGCGTCAATTCGTAACTTTTGCGAGAGTGTGGGCGTGAGTCGCAGCGAGGGAGTCGTGGATCTTGGCATGCTTGAGCACGCGATTCGTGACGATCTGGATAAACATGCACCACGCGCAATGTGTGTGATGAATCCGTTGCGTGTTGTCATCGATAACATCGCAGAAGGCGAGGTGCAGCAACTGGATATGGCGTCTCACCCAAAGGATGAGTCACTTGGCCGGCGCAGTGTGCCATTCACCAGGGAAATTGTTATCGACCGGGCAGATTTCGAGTCTGACCCGCCGGCTGGTTTTAAGCGTCTTATTCCAGGCGGGGAAGTCCGTCTGCGAGGATGCTATGTCATTAAATGCAATGAAGTGGAAACAGATTCTGATGGCGAGGTAATCGCTCTGCATTGCAGTGCAGATCTCGATACTCTGGGCAAGAAACCGGAAGGCAGAAAAGTGAAGGGCGTTATTCACTGGGTATCGGCCAGTGAAGGAAAACCAGTCTCGATTCGTCTCTATGATCGCCTGTTTACCGTAGAAAACCCTGAATCCAAACAGATTGAAGACTATCACAGCTGTCTCAACCCTGACTCGCTGATAGAGATTACGGGTGGGCTAATAGAGCCAGCTGCGGTTGCGGGTGAGCATCAGCGATTTCAGTTCGAGCGGGAAGGTTATTTCTGTTTGGATGGACTGGATTCCAGTTCGGACAACCCGGTATTTAACCGGACAATAACGTTGCGCGATTCCTGGACCAAGTAAAGGCGAGTGAGTAAGCAGTGGTAAAAATCTACAACACCTTAACGCAGCAAAAAGAAGAGTTCCGCCCCCTTGAAGCAGGTAAGGTAAAGCTATACGTGTGTGGAATCACGGTCTATGACTACTGCCATCTCGGTCATGCTCGCATGCTGGTGGCATTCGATGTAGTTGTGCGCTATCTGCGCTTTCGCGGTTATGACGTGACCTATATTCGAAATATCACTGATGTTGACGACAAAATCCTTGCTCGCGCAATAGAGAATAATGAAGCCTTTACCGATGTAACTGATCGATTTATTGCCGCTATGCATGAAGATGAGGCTGCGCTTTCCATACTGCGCCCTGATCAAGAGCCGCGAGCGACTGCTCATATTGACGAGATGGCCAGAATGATCGAGCGTCTAATCGACACGGATCACGCCTATCGTGCGGAAAATGGCGACGTTTACTATGCGGTTACGCGCTTTCCAGACTACGGCAAGCTATCCAAGAAGAAGCTCGATGAACTCCTGGACGGGGCCCGCATCGAAGTCGGTGAGCTGAAGCGGGACCCCAGGGATTTCGTGTTGTGGAAAACCGCTTCAGATGATGCGGTAGGCTGGGATTCGCCTTGGGGCTATGGCCGTCCCGGTTGGCATGTCGAGTGCTCGGCCATGGCCACCTGTGCACTGGGCAATACTTTTGATATTCATGGTGGTGGATCTGACTTGATGTTTCCCCATCACGAAAACGAAATTGCGCAGTCAGAAGCAGCAACCGGAGAGACCTTTGCCAATCTGTGGATGCACAACGGACCTCTACGTATCGATGATGAAAAGATGTCTAAATCCCTGGATAATTTTTTTACCGTCAGGGAAGTCCTCCAGCACCACAAGGCCGAAGTAGTTCGCAATCTGCTGATCTCCAGTCATTATCGTAGCCCTATTAATTATTCAGAGCAGAGCCTCGTGCAATCAGCCAAGGCCCTGGAACGCTTCTATCATTGTCTCAAGGATCTGGATATCGCCAACGCCAAGTCGCTCACAAATAGTCGTTATGAAAAGGCGTTCGTCGCGGCCATGGATGATGATTTCAATACACCTGAAGCCTTCAGCGTTATGTTTGAAATGGTTTCCGAGATCAATAGGATCAAGGCAACAGATCCCGACCTTGCGAATCAACTGGGTGCGCTGCTGGTGCGCCTGGGGGGCAGTGTGGGCATCTTACAGGCTGAGCCTGCTGCTTTTCTGCAGGCTTCAGTGGGTGCTGAGATTGACTCGGCTGAAATTGATCGACTGGTCGCTGCAAGAGATCAGGCTCGCGCCGATAAAGATTGGGGCAAGGCTGACGAAATAAGAGATCAGCTAACAGCGCTCAACGTTGTGGTAGAAGATGGTGCCGCGGGTAGCACCTGGCGCATCGAAGCGTAGTATAATCAAGATTCGTCAGGGCCAATTGACGAGGGGGTGAGGCGCGAGTATTATGCCGTCCTCCTGAAATTGGACGAAATTTCGGAATTATCGGGGTATAGCGCAGTCTGGTAGCGCGCTTGCTTTGGGAGCAAGATGTCGGGAGTTCAAATCTCTCTACCCCGACCAAATTTTAGGGCAATTGCCCGACAAGCCTTCAATGGTGACTGTAGCTCAGTTGGTAGAGCCCCGGACTGTGACTCCGGTTGTCGTGGGTTCGAGCCCCATCAGTCACCCCATTTTCCGCCTCTTTTCTAACCTGGCTGTCAACTAATAGGCGTCTTCGGGCTGCTCTATATGAATATGGAAAAATGGAAAACTGTAGATGGCGTACGTACTCGGGTTAACGAGCTTAATACCGGTCCTGAAGTCGATAGCGCTGAATTGCGGGGATTACGGGGCCGACTGCGTCAGTTTGCCCGCAATGCGTCCCTGGTCATGGCAGGCATGTATACCGGACTGAATTGTTACGGGACTCCAAATGCAGAGCATGACCAGAAGGGGGCCGCTGACACAAACGGGAATAAACCATCTAGAACACCTGATAGACGGCCGATTTAGCGCACAAAGCCATGAACTGAGGGTACAATAGCGCCCGCGTTTCAAGCGCCCGTAGCTCAACCGGATAGAGCATCGGCCTTCTAAGCCGAGGGTTGCAGGTTCGAGTCCTGCCGGGCGCGCCAGACTTTTTTAACCTCGATCGAGGTGTCCAATCCCGCACTTACCGGGATTCTTCTAACAGCAGGCCTACCAGCCCTGAAGCGCAGCTTCAGGGCGTTCGACTGTCGCTGAGAGCTAGCCGCTCTCAAGACGCTTGGCCTGAATGGTGTGTGTACTTGGTGTTTTTGCGCTAAAAGGGCGATTTTGCGAGGGTTTTGGGGGTTTAGCCCCGTTATAGCTGGGGGTAATTGGTGGTTTTTCTTTTAGGCTGGTATCAATATGTGACTAAAAAACAACAGCTTGCTAAAGAAACCTCTTGTAACGCCGACAATATGGGACGTAAACATACTTACGCGGGCCTAGGTTAGGATTGATTTCTTAGCGCTAGGCCATTTTTTTGTCTGATTTTTGGTTTTCTAACCGGTGAGTGGGATGCTTGTCAGGATTTCCTGGGGAATGGCGACTATGTCGTCCTGGCCGGTGCCCGGAAACTGGCGGGCTGGAATGAGCTCATAGGCGCCAGTGCGTTTTGCCCTGGAGCCGCGGCGGCGGGCGGTGCTGCCATCTGCTTTGCGGACGTTGAACTGATAAACCACATAGTCGTCCGGTAATGTGGTCTGCAGCTCCTGAAGTGAAGCGAAGGACTGGGGTTCACCGTAGGTGACTTCACAGACCACAATGGGGCGACACTTCTTGAGTGTCTGGCTCAAGCCACGCAACACTTCTTTTTCGAGTCCTTCGACATCGATTTTAATCATCTGGACATTGCTGATTTCCGAAGCCTGGAAGTATTCATCGCCCCTTACTACCTGAAGTTTGCCTATTGGCACATTGCCTTTGTCCCGGGTGGCTGCGACGAAAGAGCCGATGCCGCGATTACTGCCAGTTGGTGCATAGAAGTCGAATTCACCTGCCGTTTCACCCAGGCCAACGCCGTGGACCTGAATATTTTTGAGATTGTTTAGCTCAATATGATGATTGAGTCGGCTTCTCACTTTATCGAATGGCTCGAAGGCGTGAATCTGGTCGGCGTGATTCGACATAAACAGGGCATGCTGACCGATATTCGATCCGATATCGCAAAAGCAAGTTCCTCGGGTGCTAATTGGAGAGTCGGGAGCCTGCGTCTTACGGGTGCTGATTGCTTGCATAGCGTTACGCATGAAGAACAGCAAGGGCTTCTCGAACGCACCATAATAAAACAGGGCGAACTCTATCCCGTCCTGTAGATTCCCTTCATAACGCAGGCCAAAGAAATCGGTGACAAACGGCGCATCTCGCAATTCTCCATTCTGCCCCAGGATGCGGTATGCGGATTTCTTGTAGCGCAGTGGTAGCCAGCGTTGGCGCCAGACCCAGTGGGCAATATTTAGCTTTAATGGCAAGCGATCAACTCCTGTTATCTCCTGTTCTCGCGCTGCCAAGCCTGCGGTCGGGTAGTTGCACGGAGATACAGAGGGTGCGCAGGCTGTTGAGAACGATTCATTTTCAGGTAGTGAAGATCTGGCAGGCGGCGCAACAGCGCGTCGGCTTGCCCCAGGTGTTCACCATGATTGCCCCAACAGGCTATGCGCAGCTGCGATTGCTGGTAGCTCTGTTTTATCCATTTATTATTGTAACGACCAACAGGGTCAGAAGCCTGTTTGAGGTCCTCCGGGTAGGTGGCTCTGAAGGCAAACAGATTCGTGACTATGAGTCCGCTAAATCCCCAATCATGGGCAAATTGTACGCAGCGGCGAATGGTAGGATCATCCTGGCGATGATCTGCAGTGGAGGGATTCAAGCCAATGAATAAAACCGTACCCGCACCGGCATCCCAGCTTCGCTCAAGCGTGTAGCGATACTGCTTGCAGCGAGAAAAGCGGGCTTTTTGTGATACGTATTGCACTTTTAACCACGAATCATGGGCCAGATCTGGCAATTTCAATTATTTGGATAATAATGAGTTCAGCTACTCGATAAAAACAGTCTTCGCCAAGCCTTGGGTGGTTAGCCTAGATATCGAATAGAACGTCGGGAGGCTTTTGGGCCTCTCGGCGCAGTGGCTCGCCCCAGCATACTTCTCTCAGCCTATCCATGTCAGTTCTTATTTAGCTCGCTCCGTCATGCATCGATCCAACTCAGGTCTATTTTGGGGCAGCATTGGTTTTTCGGGCGCGGCGCCCAGTCAGAACCCGATTTTCCTCACAATCAATTGATGCTGCAACATCCTGAGTTGTGGAAACCTTGCACGTGGTTTATGTTTGGCCGCTTTCGACAGACTAGTTTTCAATCGTGTGAGCCTTGAGGTTCCGGCCTGCAGGAATTGTCGGTTCAATAATCATCGGTTCAATAATCATCGGAATAAGCGAATGCTTGGAATAATTGGTGGCTCCGGACTCTATAGCCTCGAGTCGGTTGGCCAGGTAAAGCGGAAAAGAGTTAAAACGGCTTACGATGACAAGACAGTGCCAGCCGAAATCATTGACTATGGGGGAGGTCAGATTGTGTTTCTGCCCCGACATGGAAAAAACCACCAGATAGCCCCGCACGAAATCAACTACCGGGCCAATATCGCGGCCTTGCATAAACTTGGCGTTTCGCAGATCGTTGCCGTAAATGCAGTGGGCGGCATAACTAAGAATACGATACCTGGCGCCATCATAGTGCCTGACCAATTGATCGACTATACGTGGGGGAGGGCATCGACTTATGCCGAGGGAGAAGGAGCTGAAGTGAGCCATATTGACTTTACCCATCCCTTCGATGAGGCGCTCTCACAGCGTCTGCTGAATGCCATAGAGGCAGCAAACACTAAAGCAAGCCAGCGCCGAGTTGGACTCGCACAAGGTGTCTATGGTGTTACCCAGGGGCCACGGCTGGAAACTGCTGCAGAAATTAAACGGATGCAGCAGGATGGATGCGATATTGTCGGTATGACTGCGATGCCAGAAGCAGCACTGGCGCGCGAGCTAGGTATTGACTATGCGATGCTTGCACTGTCAGTCAATTGGGCGGCAGGAATTCTGCCTGGCGTTATATCGATGGAGGAAATCCAGGCCGTGATGCGGGAAGGGCAGTCCTTTCTGCATGAGGTGCTGCTGCGACTTATCAAAGAAGGTGCTCGCTAGCTGCTTTTTTCCCCAATACTGCTGGGAAACGCGAGCTACTGGTCTTGCTCAATAGGTGGAAGGCCATCAAAAAGTGGGAGTTGTGGCACCTGATAAGGCTCAACCATGATTACAATGCCCAGGGCAGGGTGGTCGAGGTAATGAAATTCATTGCTGCGCATTTCCCGACTCTGCCGCATGTGGTACACGCGAGAAGGCACAGAAAATGAATCAACTACAGAGTCGCTGTCATTTTCGGCGGCGAGCCTCTGCAATGGGTCAAGCACTTCTTGCGGCGCAGTAGGCAAACGCCATCTGTCAGAGCCTTGTGTCGAGCCATTGAACTCGCTCAACCAAATGTTTGAGTCGATCACAACCCGGTCTTCATTTTCATTGAATCGAATCGTAATACTGCCTGCCATTTCCGGCTGCACTCCTATCATCTCGCCGCCGGAAACGTAGAGCGGCAGTGACAGTTCGGCTTGCCTCACTGGTTGCCGCCAGAGCCCGTGGAAGAGCAGTCGATGATCAGGTGATTGGCGCAGGGCACGATTGGTTTGGCGAAAGTCGCTCGCGCTATCCGGCAGCTGCAGGAAGGCATCGCGCTGAAAATCGTAGAAGCGAAAACCGGGGCCGGAAGTGGTCGGTTCTGGGCCTACACCGACTATCAGTTGGCGCGCTAAATCTTCATCAGTCAGGATCAGTGGCTCATCACTAGCTGCGAAAATAAGTTCTTCAGTCAACAAGATGTCTTGCAGCTGTTTCAGCCTGCTCATGCCTGCAGGAAAGCCGAAGTCTGACGCGCCGGGAAGCCAGGTTTCCTCGCTGCGTCCGGTTATCGATTCGTTGCTAAAAATACTGACCTCAATCTGGAACCATCGCTCCTGTCCATAGCCGTGAACAGGATGCTGCAGTAACAACAGGCTTATGATGCAAAGGCCCCACTTGCGATTGACTGCAATGTGCATTCGCAAACGGTCTTGAAAGTGCTGTAAGAAATGACGTCTATGCATCTGCTTGTCCGATGGCTTAAGCCACCTCGGACTCATTCAGTTTAAGATTGTCCAGAATACCATTGATCAGGGCTATTTTTTCATCTGCTTGCGTGCACTTGTGCTTGAACTGCAGCTGATTGGCACCTCCAAGCTTATAGGTCTGGGGGTCGCCCTGAATCATTTGCACCAGGCAGAAGGGATCTACTTCAGTATGTTGATTAAACTCGATGCGGCCGCTGCTAACATTGGCATCTATCTTCTTAATGCCAAAGCCGCTGGCGCGTAGTTTGATGCGAGTCTGTTGAATCAATAGAGACAGTTGTTTGGGCAACAGTCCGAATCGATCTATCATTTCGACCTGCAGATCTTCCAGCTCGTCTTCATCACTCGCGGAGGAGATACGTTTGTACATGATAAGGCGGGTATGTACATCAGGCAGATACTCTTCTGGAATCAGGGCCGGGATACGCAGGTTTATCTCAATAGCCCGGTCTGCAAATGCTTCGATACTGGGAACTCGCCCAGCGCGAATAGCTGCCACAGCCTCATCCAGCATCTCAGTGTAGAGTGCAAAGCCGATTTTTTGCATATGACCACTCTGCTCATCTCCAAGTAATTCGCCTGCGCCGCGAATCTCCAGATCATGACTGGCCAGAGTGAAACCAGCGCCAAGGGTGGTCGCAGCCTGGATTGCTTCAATTCGCTTTTGCGCATCGGATTGCAAGCGGCTTTGTGGAGGCAGCAAAAGGTAAGCATAAGCCTGGTGATGGGAGCGGCCAACCCGGCCCCGCAGCTGATGAAGTTGGGCAAGCCCAAACCTGTCAGCACGATCAATGATGATGGTGTTAGCGCTGGGAATATCGATGCCGGTTTCGATAATCGTGGTGCATACCAGGATGTTGTAACGCTTGTGATAAAAGTCGGCCATGACTTTCTCCAGCTCCCTTTCTGGCATCTGGCCGTGGGCCACACAAATTCGGGCTTGGGGAACGAATTCCCGCAGTTCCTCTGCGGCTCGATCAATGCTTTTGACTTCATTATGTAAGTAAAACGCCTGGCCGCCGCGCAGCAGCTCGCGCGAGATGGCTTCCTTGACCAGGCTTTCCTGGTACTCGCGCACGAATGTTTTTACGGACAGGCGCTTCGCTGGAGGCGTCACAATGAGTGATAGATCCCTGACGCTAGACAGTGCCATATTCAGGGTCCTGGGGATGGGGGTGGCCGTCAGGGTGAGAATGTCGACGTTAGCCCGCAGTGCTTTGAGTTTATCTTTTTGCCGCACACCGAAGCGATGTTCTTCATCAATGATCAACAAGCCGAGGTTACTATAGTCAATGTCTCCATGAAGCAGTTTGTGCGTGCCGATGAGGATGTCAATTTTGCCTGCTTTCACTTTTTCAATTGCAGCTGCCTGATCTGATGCCGATTTGAAGCGTGAAAGCACGTCTACGCGTACGGGAGAGTCGGCAAACCGATCCTGGAAACTTTCGAAGTGCTGCTGGGCCAGCAGTGTGGTCGGCACCAGCATGGCAACTTGTTTGCTGTTCTGCACCGCAATAAATGCTGCTCGCATGGCAACTTCCGTTTTACCAAAACCGACATCGCCGCACACCAGCCGGTCCATTGGGCGGGTGCTGCTCATGTCATCGATGACGGCTGCGATTGCGTTTTCCTGATCGGCCGTTTCCTCAAACGGAAAGCTGGCGGCAAATTTATCGTAGTCTTCCTGCACAATGCGGTATTGAAATCCCTTGCGCGCTTCTCGTTGAGCGTAGATATCGAGAAGCTCCGCGGCGACATCGCGAATTTTTTCTGCGGCTTTGCGTTTGGTCTTTTGCCATTGCTCGGTGCCAAGCGTGTTTAGCGGAGCGGTATCCTGGTCGGCACCGCTATAGCGACTGATCAGGTGGAGTGCTGATACCGGGACATATAGCTTGGAGCCGTTGGCATATTCCAGGGTCAAGAATTCAGTGGTTTCGCCATCAGTGGTAATGGTTTGCAACCCACGGTAACGGCCAACACCGTGCTCAAGATGGACCACCGCGTCATCCACGTGAAGTTCGGTGAGACTCTTGATGATGAAGTCGGAATTGCTCTGGGTGCGCTTGCGCCGGCGTCGCTGGGCAATGCGTTCTTCAAAGATCTGGGCCTCGGTAATCAGCAACAGGTTTTCCTGTTCCAGCCAGAGTCCCCGATCAATTTGTGCAATCGTCAAGCCGAGTGGGGCATCGCTGCTGATAAAGTCTTGCCAGTGCTCGAAAGGGACAGGATTAATCTCTATTTGCTTGAACAGTTCAAGCAGGGTTTCGCGGCGTCCAGCGGTTTCTGCGCACAGTAGAATCCGTCCGGGCGCGGTTGCGATAAATTCCTGCAGGGACAGAAAAGGATGGGCGAGACGGGAATTGCTGGCAAGGTCGGGCAGGCTTTGAGTCGCGAAGTGGCTTGCCTGAGGGTGCTGTTTGAACTCGATTTGGCGGTATGACTTAAGCCGCCTGAAGATGTCATTGACCGCAATAAACACCTGGTCCGGTGACAGGATTGGGCGGTAGCGATCAAAACGGCGATCCTCATAGCGCGCCTGGATGTCTTTCCAGAAAGCTTCACCTGCGGCGCGAATATCTCCGATATTACAAATTGTCGTAGTTTCCGGCAGGAAATCGAATAACGAGTCAAGTCTGTCGAAGAAGACATTCAGGTAGTATTCCAGTCCTGGAGAGCTCAGACCGGAACTCACATCCTGGTAGATCGGGCACTGACGCAAATCCACATCGAATAATTCCCTGAAGCGGCCACGGAATTGGGTGATGCCCGCTTCATCCATGGGGTATTCGCGTCCAGGCAGCAGCCGGATTTCCTTCACTTGCGCGGCGGAGCGCTGAGTCTCAGGGTCGAACCGACGGATGGAATCAATGACGTCATCGAACAGGTCTATGCGCAGAGGTAACTCAGTGCCCATAGGAAAGATGTCAACGATGGATCCGCGCACAGCGAACTCACCATGCTCCATGACGGCATCCACCACCTGGTAACCCGCTAACAGCATCTGTGTGCGCATCTCGGCGATTGAAACTGCCTGACCTACTGCCAGATCCAGGCTATTGGCGCTAATGTATCGCCGGGGTGGGAGTTGGTGCATGAGGCTGGTGATCGAAGTCACCACGACGCCGCGTTCAAGTTTTGGCAGATTGAAGAGGGTGGCCAGACGGTCTGAAATAATGTCCTGGTGGGGTGAAAAGCTGTCGTACGGCAGCGTTTCCCAATCGGGCAGAACATGGACCCCAGTATCGCCTATCCCCGCATTGAAATAGGCTATTTCTCTCAGGCAGCGTTCCACCGTTTCATTGTTATCACATATGAGTAGGAGAGGACCCTCTGCTTGCGCGGCGGCCTGGGCCAGTACCAGACTATCGGCGCTGCCGACGACACCATCCCAATACGTGGTAGTGAATTCAGCCTCGGGGAGGTGTGGGTTGAATATATCATTCATGCTGTTGGCCAGGACCTCAAAAAAGGCGCGCTATTGTAGCGTATGTGGATGGTGCGGCCCATTTATGATGAGAGAGCTTTGTTGCACTGCCTATTCTTTCGCAAGATAATACCGGCCTTTTCAAACCGGCCAAAAAGGGGATGCAGTGAGTGAAAGCAGCGTAAGACCGAGCGTCGAGGATTATTTCGGCGATTGGAAGCAGCGCGAAGCGCTGGTCCAGGAGATGATCCCGGTAATCGGCAAGATGTTTAACCGTCATAACATCGGCATCTACATATACGGCCGCCCCCTGCATAACCGATCAGTTACTTTCATTATGAAATCCCACCGTTTCGTGCGTCAGGTAGAGCGTAATGAAATGTCGGAGTTTGAGAGTCACCCGGTTCTAATGGCGATGGCAAAACTGGATCTCTGCCATGCCAATATAGATCTTGGCAAACTAACTGTCCGCTTCGTGGAGCATCTTGAGGCCGAAGGTGATGCGGCCAAAGATGTCGACACCTTTGTGAGTGAGGAGCTCGCTTACCTGGTTGGCCAGACAGCGAAGCCTGTAGCAAAATCACAGGATGTCGTGCTTTATGGGTTTGGGCGCATTGGACGCTTGATGGCCAGGCTGCTGATTGAAAGAACCAGCACCGGCGAGGTCATGCGTCTGCGCGCAATCGTGGTTCGCCCTGGCGGAGAAGGGGATTTAATGAAACGGGCGAGCCTGTTTACCAATGACTCTGTGCACGGTGCTTTTCAAGGGACCCTAAGGATCGATGAGGAAAACAGGTGCCTTATTGCTAATGGCAATGTAATTCATGTGATCTATGCGAACGCTCCAGATGAAATCGACTACACGAAGTACGATATCGATGATGCACTGATTATTGATAACACTGGTAAATGGCGGGACGAGGAAGGTCTGAGTTTGCACT
>CALKNV010000049.1 GCA_938091935.1 uncultured Pseudomonadales bacterium | reverse complement strand
ATCGACGACATATCTGCGGTGCAGGAAGGAACTGTCATTGACCCCTCAAGCGTGCTGCAGTTCCCCAGTGATATTGATCTGCCCCGGCTTCCAGAGTACACACCGAATTCCGAAGACCCTTTTCTGCAAAGCCTTCACGCTTCGGGGAAAAAATGGGTAATACTCGCCGACGAGGAAGGTCAACCGCGGCTTCTTTTGGATGCAGACGAATTTCTTCGCGATGCCTTATTGTCAAAGGAACAGGTTGACCCTTATAAGCATTGTCACCGCCCAATCATTATCAAGAGCACCAAGACTGATTTGGGTTCCGTAATCAAGATGATGAAGCGCTCGAACAAAGACAGTCATGGCGTCATTGAAAATGATGTCGTCCTTGTATGGACTGAAAATCCTCGAATAATCACAGGCGCAGACCTATTTGACAGGTTACTTGTAGGCATCAAGTAAACAGAAATGGTGAGAAACGCATGAACAACTACTTAGAATCATCGATGGCAATACTTGCTGACCAGCAAGCCTATATTCAGATCGGGCTGGTCCTGTTGGCATTTACGGCGTCACAGATTGTTTCCACTTTCTTGCGACACAAGATAACTATCCTTCGGGAGGAACCATCCCCGGGAGATGACGAAATTGGAGCGCTCAAGGTTGCTCTGTTTCATTTAGGCGGCCTGCTAACTCCTTTGCTGGCCGTTCTGTCAATCAGAATAGCGGCGCAGCTTATTGGCGACACTTCTGAAGAGAGGTGGCTACTTGTCGCTGTAAGCACATTGACCCTGGTTTACTGCTACTTTAAAGCGGTCGCGTATTTAGTCAGAAATCCAGTTGCCTCCAAGGCGCTTCTGCTGATCGGCATCCCTTTCTTGGCTCTGCAATCGCTTGGAGTCGCACCAATTCTTACATCTGCCCTCGACTCCATCGGCTTTCAAATTGGCAATATTCACATATCACTGCTAGGTGTATTGCGAGTCACTGTTTTTGGGACGTTCGTATTTTGGCTGGGACGCGCATTCAATAATACCGGTCAAAGGGTTATTCGCAGACAAGAGAAGTTGGATAACCGTACTCGTGAAGTTATCGCCAAACTTTTCGAAATCGGAATTTTTGTGTTGGTGGCCCTGCTGCTGCTACAGATTATGGGCATCAACTTAACAGCCCTGGCTGTATTTGGTGGCGCTCTCGGTGTCGGGCTGGGTTTCGGACTGCAGTCGATCGCGTCAAATTTCATCTCTGGCATGATCATCTTGCTGGACAGGTCACTGTCGGTAGGTGATTTTGTAGAACTGGAGGATGGCAGAAGCGGTTATGTAACCGCATTGAACATGCGTTCTACTACCGTGGAAACCTTCGAAGGGAAAGATATTATGGTTCCCAACGAGGTGTTTATTACCACTTCGTTTGTAAACTGGACACGAAAGAATCAGAAACAGCGATATCGGGTAGACTTCTCTGTTGCCTATGACACCGACATACGCAAGCTGGTTGAGGTCATTAAAGAAGCAGTCGCAACGCATCCGCAGGTACTCAGCGGTGAGAATTACCCTATAGAAGAGCGCCCGGACTGCGAGATTGATAGCTTTGGTGATTCCGGTGTGAACATGTTCGTCGAGTTCTGGATCGAAGCGATCGATGACGGAAAAAATCGTGTCGGTAGTGATTTGCTGCTAATCATATTTGAAACTATGCGCGAACATAGCTTCACAATTCCATTTCCTCAGCGCTAAGTCCGGATCCTTAACGAAGACAATAATGAAGGCAAGTCATAGCGGCCGGGGAAACCCTTTTCTAGCCATCATGCTGGGCTGTTACCCGAATAGGCTATCCATCCATGTTGTCCTCATGGAGCCGGTCTAAATCATGGCGCCTGCGTATCGACGTCGATTCGTTTGAACCTGACATAGGCACCAACCAACAGCAAGTAGCCCGCCACCAGCATCCAGCCAGTTCGATCAATGTCCGAGAATGACAATGCACCCTGACCCAGCAGGATCAGCGCGCCAATCACACAAAGTGACTTTAACTGAATCGCACTAAGCCGCATCTGGGCGCGGGCGAAAACTTCTGGCAGTTTTTCCGGCAGCCTAAAGGCGGCGATCAGTGGAATCAGATCGTAGATGAACACGAGCCCGCCACCCAGCATGATGATATAACGTAACTCCCATCCGGCAGCCACCGGCGCAGCCCCCAACACCAGCAGACAGGTCAACAGAATGTGGGGCGTATTAAAGCGCTTGTTCACCACTGCAAGACCTCGCGGCAGCCAGCCATCTTCACAGGCTATCAGCACTGACTTGGTCGCCCAGGAAAACGTTGAGTTAATGCTTGTCGCCAATGCGAATAGCCCAGCGCCGACAATAAAAGCCACATACAGTCCCGGGGGCAAAATCTCGCGGGCGACCTCTGACAAAGGCTTGCCTGCGGTTTGCTCTACCGGCAGGATACCTACCGCGACAATAGAGACCAATGCGAAGAACACGGCGGCCACCAAGGTGCTGTAAATAATAGCGCGTGGCAGGTCTCGCTCCGGATTTTTCATTTCCCCACCAAGTTCTGAAACATACTGAGCACCACCGGTTGAGAACGACAGCACCACACAGGCCAATCCAAAGCCATACCAGCCGTTGGGTAGGAGTGCCTCCCGCCCTGAGAACTGCGCGTAGTCAACCTCGAGTATGCCGAAAAAAATCAGGGTAGAGAGTCCGATCAATAAAAACACGATCATGAATTTTTGCACAACAGCTGCTGGTTTTACGCCAAACAGGTTAACGACGTAAAACACCACCAGTATGCCAGCGGCTACAGCACGCACATTGACCTGCGGAACCAGTGCAGCCGCATATTCGGCAAATCCCAAAGCGAACAGTGCAATCAAAATATGGGTGATTAACAGAACGGCCAGGTAGAAGAATCCGATTCTCGGTCCAAGCACTCGCTTACAGTAAACGTAGAGCCCGCCAGTGGCCGGCATTGCCGAACCCATGAATGCTACCGGCAACTGCTTAATCACCGATAGTGTCGCCGACAGCACGAACGCCATGGGAATAGCATAAGCGGTGAATTCTATGCCAATACCAATCAACACCATGATGCCGGAGCCGATTATCTGGCCCAGGGCGATGGCAAATACATCGAGGAAACTGAGGGAGCGATTTAAATGGACAGACATGGCTAGAGCGTCAGACGCATGCCAGTGCAGCATCGAGATCAGCAAGCAAATCAGCCGAATCTTCAAGGCCGGTGGAGATGCGAATCATGCCGTCGTGAATACCCATCTCCAGTCGCTCTGCTTCGGGTATATCAAGAAAAGCCATAGTTGCGGGTATCTGCACCGTCGTTCGCACCCCGCCCAGACTCGCACCGAATGCCGCCAGTTCGAGACTATCCGCAACCCTGAGCGCAGCTTCTCCGTCAGCGACGGCAAAGGTTAGCATGGCGCCGTGTCGGGGAATCTGTTTGGCAGCGATTTCGTGCTGCGGGTGATTAACAAGCCCAGGGTACCAAACTCCCTCAACTTTAGGATGATTTGAAAGATGCTGAGCCAGCGCTGCCGCAGTCCGGCACTGCCGCTCTAAACGTATATCCAGGGTTTGGATGCCGCGCAGCAATAGCCAGGCATTGAATGGCGAGAGCGGCGCCCCCCATTTCACCATCGTATTCCAGCGAATCTGTTCAAGAAAATCTTTAGGCAACTTGTCTGACTTCATGCAGATAGCACCACCGATCACATCGTTGTGACCACCGATAAATTTACTGGCACTCTCAACAACAATATCGACGCCCCATTGCAGTGGCTGCATCACGGCAGGGCTCGCAAAGGTATTGTCACACACCAGAATCAAACCATGCTCGCGAGCGATATCCACCAGCGGCGGGATCGCCGCTACCTTCATGGTAGGGTTAGCAATGGTTTCGAAGTAAATGACTTTGGTGTTGTCCTGAATTGCGGCCTCGACACTGTCAGGATTGGCACTGTCGACGAAGGTAGTCGTGATTCCATAATCAGTTAGACGGTGATCCAGCATTTCATGAGTGGAGCTGTAGGTAGTCCAGTCACAGACAATGTGATCGCCTTGTTTTAGCAGGCCAAACAGGGCTGTGGAGATTGCCGCCATGCCGGAGGCCGTGGCGAGGCAGGCATCAGCTCCCTCAATGATGGCCATCTGCTCTTCGAACTGATACTCGGTGGGATTACCACAGCGCCCGTAAATGTTTACTGACTTGCGGGCACCCTCCACGACCTCCTGATAAATGTCCGCGTCATACTGGAAACTTGACGATGTGATAATAGGCGCACTAATTGATTTCGTCGCCTCATCCGGCGCGTAGTAAACCACTTTACTGCCGAATTTCAGTCCCTTGCGTTTTTCTGAGTCCATACCCTGTCCCCGCGACCCCGCAGACGGAGGCCAGGGTGTCGTTATTATTGTCAGGCTCTCCGGCAGGCGTATGCGCCATTCTCATCTGGAAAGCTGATGGTCAGTTTAAATGCAATTGCTGGTGACGGAAAGGAGCGCGAAGAAAGAGTAAGTCCAGCTCTAAGCAGCAAAGACACAGCAAACCGAAGACCTGTTTTCGCTGCTCTCATCTGCGAGGCGCTTTGCCGACCTCCCTGATTAACTCCAGTCTGTACTGGCGCTAACTGCGGGATGTGATTTCAAAAGACCACCAATGATCCGGCCTTTCGGAAATTTCGTCCAAGGATTGTCCGCGGAGATTAGCGAGTTTACGTGCGCGAGTCTGCCAGGCGTTGTCCAGTTCCGAGCTATCCCTTAGCCGCCGTAAACTGACGGGGTAAACCAATCCATCCAGCCTGATGTACCCTGCCGGGTTTTCCAGCGCCGCCGTTGACCAGCGCTTGCCTTCACACTCAGAGCAACTCAGGAACAAGTCGCCATTGTTGTCTGCCATACAATTCAGATTGATGGCGTGGGGCAGAATGCCGGATCGGGTTTGAATTTGGCACAGTTGCACCTGGTTGGCAAAGCGCCAGTCCGCAACTGGTTCCTCCACCCTCTCACCGGAGAGATAAGCGCCTGGCATGCGCTCGCAGGGGCAGGTGAAGGACCATGCGGCGGTGGCGCCAATAGCCAGTGCGGCAACGCCAGCCAGGGAGAACATCAGAACACGGCCATGTCTCTTGCTAATACCATTTAAACTGAATCTCTTCATAGTTGGTGTCATAGTAGTGGGCACTTTTTTTATTATGATCGGATTTGTACCAGCAGTTCCTAAAAAAATCCACTTTCTTCAAATTTTACCTTAGCAAGGCGATAGACAATGAAGTGCGATCAGCGTTCTGCCTGCCTCGTCTAACTGCGCCAGATCATGCTGACTCATGAAGAGGAGAGCGCCACGACTCATTGACTCCACTACACTCTGAATATTTTTGAGACTGCGAATTGCCAACAGAATTTGGTATATGAGGGACTGAGCGATTCGAATTGATGCGGACTTTTTAGCGCGTAAAGGCAAATAATTTCGAGCCCGACCGGCAACAAACTCTGCGGACCTCGGCGCCTGACAGGCTTTTTGATTGACGGCGCAGAGTAAGATTTTACGCCGAAAATTCTATTTGCTTGGTGTTTGCCAGACTGGCAGTAGGCAATCAGGCTGCCGATTTCTCCGACGCAGGTAGTAATGTCGCCTGCGCCGAGATTGCTGGCCTGTTTGTATGAACTGCGGTAACGAAATTGTCAATGAGTTCCTGATGTCGCTTCAGAATCGCGGGAAGTTCTCGTTCTTCTGGGGTGAGTAACAACCGCAACGCTGCAAGCTTGCCCCCCAGCAACCGACTGCCGCTGAGAGCCGACAGCGGCACGGAGAAAATAAGTCCAACAGCCATCGGCAACACCCAGTAGAGCAAAGGCGATGCGAGCCAGGCAAGATAGGCAGTCGTCAACACGCCAATCAATGTCTGCCCGCCATGGCGCCGCAGCAACACGGCGAGTGGGAACAGTCTGCCGCGACGCCGTTGCGCGGACCAACCTGAATCCTGACCGCATACGATCTCCCAAAGGTGCCTACTGTGTAGAGACATCACAATAGGCGCATGCAGTATTGAGAACATTTGTTCCATTATAGCGCCGGCGAGCAGATTCAGGCGCCCTGTAAGATGTTGCCGTTTACCCACGGCAATGATGAGGCCAAGCAACTTGGGCAATATCAGCAGGCTTATTGTCAGCGCAATCAAGGCAATCATGCGCGAGGAATCAAACATTTGACCGGCGCCAAACACCGGGCTGTTCAGACCCATACTGCCGTCAGCAAGCTGAAAGTTGATCCTAGAATAAAGAATCAGTCCCACCAATACGGACGCCAGCCACAGTGGCGAGGTCACATAATTCATCACACCCATCACCATATGTGCCCTGCTAGGCCAACGCAGGCCCTTTGCTGGCAACACACCCAGGTGTTGAACATTACCTTGGGCCCAGCGGCGATCGCGGACTGCAGCGTCTAGGAGAGTTGGCGGGCTCTCTTCCCAGCTACCTGGCAGGTCGGTGATCATGCGCACGGTCCAGCCGGCGCGGCGAATTAGCGCCGCTTCGACGAAGTCGTGTGAGCGTATCTCACCACCAAAAGGGCGCGGACCGCCCATGATGGGCAAACCCGCGGATTCAGCGAAGGCACGAACACGAATGATGGCATTGTGTCCCCAGTAATTGCCGTCATCACCTTGCCAGGCACTGAGACCACGGGCAAAGACAGGGCCGTAGATTGCGTTGGCGAACTGCTGCAGTCGGGCATAGAGGGTTTCGCCTCCAATCAGTCGAGGTAGGGTTTGCAGTATGCCGAGGTTAGTGTCGGCATCCATCTCTTTGACCAACGTAGTCAACGAATCACCTGCAATCAGGCTGTCAGCGTCCAACACGACCATGTAATCGTAGCGATTGCCCCAGTTATTGATGAAGTCTCGGATGTTGCCGGCTTTACGCACGCTGTTCTTGTCTCGACGGCGGTACCAGACCGGCATGGTATCGGATAATGCTTCTCGTAAGCTGCTGATCGCCGCCATTTCTGCTGGCCAGATTTCCGGCTTATCGGAATCCGAGACCACAAAGACTTCGAAATGTCTGGCTTGACCAAGGCGATCGAGGTCTTCAGCCATGGCTGCCAACGAGGCGCAAACGCGAGTCGGATCCTCATTGTAGACTGGCATCAGCAGAACAGTATTACCCTGCAGCGGCGCCTCTGGACGAGCCAGACGTTGATCTCTGGCAGTGACGAATCCGGCCACTGCGGCCATCGCCGTCAGCGCCACCCAGCCAAAGGTAATGGTAAACAGACCCAAAAGTAGCCAAAGCAGCGTCATTGTGAGTGGAGAATTCAGCCCCCATGGACTCGCTTCGATCGCGGTTAGCGGCAATGCCAGCTGCATCTGGTAGCTCGCCGCCAGCGTGAGCGCGAGGCTGCCCCCGAACGTGATCAGGCGCGCCAACCAGGGATTTGCGCTGGGCGCGACTGCGCGTTGCTCCGGATGCAGGGATAGAACCTGGGTGGGCATGGCAAGGGTCGCCGCTGGTGGCGTAGCAGAATTGTTCATCGACAGCGACCGATTCATCGTGTCCACCGGTACAGCCAGGTTTCACCCCACTGCCTGCCATCTACTTCCAGCGCGACGCGCAGTTCTGCGAGATCGGCAGCGCCCGGGTCGAGTTTGACGTAAACGCGATAGTTGCCGCTTGCTTCAACCAGTGTCGCGCTAACGTCGGTGATCTTTCCAGCACTGCTAAAAGTGTTGACCTGAGCGGCATCGGGATCGAGTTGCACATTAGGGATACTGTCACCGTCGCTGAAATCGATGACAAATACACGTTCGTCTCCGCCTTCGGCACCAAATGCAGGCGTGCCAGCGGCGGTTTCCAGGATGCGACCCGGCTGTGGCGCGCTGGATGGCCCCGCGCCCCAGCTCATCCGGTAGGCAAAGTAATGATTTTTGTCTGCGCTGAGGCCCGCGGTTGGCTGCCAGTAGGCAACGATGTTGTCGTTTGTCTCCTGGGAACTGGGAATTTCCACCAGCACCACTTCACCCTCACCCCAAACACCCTGGGGCTCGATCCACAGGGAAGGGCGCTTGTCGTAGCGCGCCTCGGCGTCCTGAAACTGCTCGAATGCCTGATGGCGCTGCAGCAGGCCGAAACCAGCAGGCCTGAGCTGCCCAAAGCTTGAGACCTGCAGCGCCGAGGGATTCGCCAAAGGCCGCCAAAGCGTTTCGCCGTTGGCCTGTTGGATTAGCAGGCCGTCAGAATCATGCACGGCACTGCGGAAATCATCAAAAGAAGCTCGATTTGTGGCGTCAAATAGAAACATGGAGGTTAGTGGAGCGATGCCCACGCGCTCGAGGTCCCGACGTGGGAACAGGGTAGCTTCGACATCAACAACGGTCGGCAACCCTGGCTGCACGCGAAAGTGGTAAGCGCCGGTGATAGACGGGCTGTCCAACAGCGCATGAATCTGTATATCAGCTGCGTTCGATGCCGGGGCTTCAATCCAGAATTCGCTAAACCGGGGAAACTCTTCACCGCCAGGGCCCACCGTATTGACCGCCAGACCACGGGCCGACAATCCATAGAACTGATTCTTGCCGACGCCGCGAAAATAGCTGGCGCCCAGAAACACCAGAAATTCTTCAAACCGTCCGCTACTGTTGATCGGATGGTGCACCCGAAACCCTGCATAACCACCGGCGGCATCAGTATCGATGTCACCAAGGTCTTCATGGTAGTTGAACACTGCCGGAGAAAAGGCGAGTTGCTGAGCTTGGTCCGCTTCCACGAGGTTTAAGTTCACCGGTGCAGTAGCGAGGAAGCCGGGGTGGAATAGCTGCAGCTGGAACGGAAAGTCCTTTCCTTGCCAGATTGCGGCGTCAGGCCTGAACAAGATACGCCGGTAGTCATCGTAGTTCAGCTGCCGCAGCGGATTGTCTGCCGCTAATTCACCAGATTGAAAAGGTTGCCGGGCGAGTTCCTCTGCGTAACTGTCGAGCCAGTCAGAATTGAAAAAGGGCGAGGTTTCAGAGACGTCCACGCGTGATTGAGCTGCAACTGTCTGACCGAATAACAGGCAACATGTCGCGGCGACGGCGCTAACCCGCCTGCTATGCTGGCCACTCCTTATCCATGCTGACCACCTCGGCATCTGAATATTTCCTTACCCGACTTCGCTCAGTGCAGCCAAATTTGCGGCGCTTACTTCCGTGCGCTGTGCCGCGGATCTGGACTCCAACATATGATGCATGCGCTGAGCCTTGGTGCTGAGATAGAAGGCATTATCAGCGTTTGCGGCAATCCTGCTTGGGACGCGCTCGACAATATTGATACCGTCAGCTTTCAAGGCATCAATCTTAGCAGGGTTATTGGTAATAAGGCGTACGGCTCGCACACCCAGATCGTCGAGCATAAGTGCACCTAGCGTGTAATCGCGGCTGTCAGCATCGTGACCCAACATCAGATTGGCATCGACGGTATCGAAACCTGCGTCCTGCAGGTTGTAAGCCTTCAGCTTTTCTAGCAGACCGATGCCCCGACCTTCCTGTCGCAGATAAAGCACCACCCCTACCCCTGCCTCAGCCACCATTGCCAGTGCCTGATCAAGCTGTTCACCGCAATCACAGCGTCGCGATCCCATTACATCGCCGGTGAAACACTCAGAATGCACGCGTACAAGCACAGCGTCCTGAGAGGCAATATCTCCCATAGTGAACGCCAGGTGCTCTTTTTGATCCGCTGAATTGGAAAAGAAGGCAAGCTGAAACGTGCCGTGTTCGGTGGGTATGCTTGCGCTGGCTTCACGGGTAACAGAAAGCTGGGGCATTATTTTCTCCGATGCCTTGATTAAAAAGAGTAAGGGGACCGCGTCCAGGATCGACGCGAGTAGGCGTAGTGGCCGCAGTACTTCATTATTGTGTTTCTTATTACGGTGAGAGCGCGCCCGCGGATCAGCTGGTTGCTTCCCGATAGCGACTGCTGTGGGGCTTGTTATTCGGCCGCAACGACACCGGTAATTGAAGCAGTCTCGGCAGTAAACGCCTCCACGAAGCGGTCTCGCAACTCGTCCATGCGCCAAACTGGTGCATCGCTGCCGGGCAGCATACCGGCTTGCCAATCCCAGTGGGCAACAGCTTCAATAACCTCAGGATCCCGAGCAATTAAATGGACCGGCACCTGACGTGCGTCCGGGTCCCCGGACACCATCGGTGCGGGAGGGTGATCCCCTAACAGCAAGATCACCAGATTTTCATCACCATATTCCTGCACATAGGAGACCAGATTGGACAGCATATATTCGATGGCTTGACGGTAGTGGAAACGAATGGACTCAACTTCACGCCATACGACCTCCGGCGTCGGTCCTGCCTGAGCCTGAATGTTGAATATACGGCCGTCACCCACCTCGTCCCAGGGTACGAGTTTTGCAATCGGCGTCCAGGGCGCATGAGAAGATATCAGCGCCACTTCCGCCATCACTGGCTGGCGCGATGAGCCGTTGCGCTCTCGGGTCTGTAACGCAGACATCACATATTGATCAGGCATGGTGACCCAATTAAAGGGTTCGCCTTCATAGCCAAAATTGTGCGCATTGTAGATGTGGTCGTAGCCAAAGTACTCACCTTCAGGCCAGAGCATTGTGATTCCAGGCATGGCAGCAACCGTACGCCAACCTGCCTTTTGGAACAGTCGGTTTAGGGTAAGCCGTTCACTCATCACCAAGGTTTTAAAACGGGTCTCACTGTCGATCCAGGCACCAGAAAGGGCTGAGGCGTGGGCAAGCCAGCTAAGACCCCCTGCCACCGGCGAAGTCAGGTAGGCACTGCGAATCTGCACGCCCTCTGCAGCCAGGGTGTCCTGCGCACTTGTCAGCGTAGCCGTCACTGCCTCTGCAAATGGTTCACGCTCTAACAAAACCCGACCATAGGATTCGGCGAACACCACAAACACGTCCTTGCCCTGCAATCGATTCAACAGAGTCGAATCAGCGCGGTCTGCCAGCGTGTCATCTTCTACGGTCTCTGCGAATTGCCGAATATCAAGAACGCTGTTCAAGGTGTCACGTCCATGCCAGACCAATTGATCCAGCGTGAAGCTACCGCTGCGGGTGGAGCCGGAGAATTCAAAAGCGCCCCAGGCCACAAGCAGCAGAGTAAGGACTGGAGCCGAGATGCGTGCGTTGATTTGCAGCATCTGCTGCACGCGGCCCAGCATGGCAAAAGCCAACCAGCACAACACAACGCTCAGCGTCACCAGCAGCAAGCCAACTCCCACCGATGCGAGTTCACCCATTGCCCCGCTTAGCACGTTGCCACCATCGGCAAGCAGGTGAATGTCAAAAATCAGATCAAAGGGACGGCCGAGGACTTCGTGACTCAATAAATCTGCCGCCCTTAGCAACATTGCAATTCCCAAAAACAGTGCCAGCACTACTCTGGCAACGCCGCCGAAGCGACCCGGCAACAACAACAGCAGGCCAATTAGCATGAATTCCAGCGGGAAGTAGACAAAGGCGGCTGGGCTGACCCAAACCAATTGATTCGGCACGCTTAGGACAACAAAGAGACCAATGCAGGCCGCCAGGGTTAGCAATTTGTTAAAAATATACCGATAGGACAAGACTTTTCACTGCCTGGAAGCACTTGGGGTAGAAGCTATATGCCCAAAGACCGGGTATTGGTTCAATTATCCAAACAAATAGGGCAAGCGCTAGCGTGGCCTATTCTGGACCTTATGAAGACTGAATCAAGCGAAGAATTCGGGTGCGACATTATGTCCCGTTCCTGATCCAGCTCAAATCACTATAATCATCCATGGTTAAGCTGTAAAAGCTTATGTATGTGAGGATTAGGGCCATGTTTCGGCTATTAGTAACTTTGCTTTTCTCAAGTATAGGATTTTCCGGGGCTGCTCAGAGTGAAGGGTTTGGGCCTTTGGCGACTCAGGACGAACCGAATTCAGATTGGCTGATGTCACGCACAGAGCATGGCCATCCCAACTTCCAGGGCACCTGGTTTTTCGGTTCGCGTACGCCCCTGCAACGGCCGAAAGATCTTGGCACACAGTCCACTTACACTGAACTGGAAGTGCGCGCGCTGGAGCAGGGCATGCGGATGCGATTGGATAACCAGGCTGCCCCGCTGGACCCGTCCCGAGATGCGCCAGAGAAAGGCGCCGTAATTCGGCAAGAGGCGGATGACTCCTTTCTTGCCCACTACCTCGAGCCTGTAGTGACGCCAATTGCAGGCGAATACCGGACATCAGTGATCGTTGATCCGCCAGACGGCAGAATTCCTCCCGTTCGCGACAACTTTGCAGATTTCTATGCCGAGCGGCGTCAGTCGGGATTAGGCGCAGCCGATGGGCCCGAAGGGCAGCCTTTATCCGGGCGCTGTTTAATTTTTGGCGCCGCCATCCCAAATTTAACCCCAGTGATGATGAATCCTAACCTGCAAATAGTGCAGAACCAGGACTACGTCATGGTGATGACTGAAATGGTCCATGATGCCCGCATCATTCGCCTTGGCGACGAACACCATGAAGACGGCGTGGCGCGTTGGATGGGTGACTCAGTGGGCTATTGGGATGGAGACACCCTGGTTGTGCAGACGAAGGGATTCCGGCCGGAGCAATCCACCGCCCGCATGGGCTTTCGTCTGTCTGAAGATTTTGAGGTCACCGAGCGCTATACCCTGACCAGCGACGATACTATCCACTATGGCTTTACTGTCACGGATGAGCAGGTTTACGGTAAACCCATTAGCGGCGAGCGCACTCTCACTCGAAACCCGCCAGAGGAACGCCTCTATGATTTCGAATGCCACGAGGGTAATTATTCGCTGGCCGCAATTTTACGGGGCGCGCGCATGGAGGAGGTTCAGGCTGAGCTGCAGCAGTAGAGTTGTAGAGTGAGCACAGGTACCGCTGGGCATAGCATTTCTGCTGTGCCCCAGATGCCAACCGGCAGCTATTAATCGGCTCACGCTCAGGAGCCATTAGCCGTTTATCGCCGCCATCCCGCGCTCGTCATAGCGCTCACCACTGACCCGATCTGCCAAGGCGCCCAGCGTCGCCAGCTCTTCAGCACCAAGCTCGATAGCATAGCTGCCTAGATTCGATTGAAGGTTCTCCAGTTTTGTCGTACCAGGAATCGTCAACACATTCTCACCCCGACAGATCACCCAGGCCAGCGCCACTTGCGCGGGTGTACAACCCTTAGCCGACGCCACTGCTTCAATTTCATCCACTAGCGCCACATTGGCAGTATAAGCATCGCCCTGAAAACGCGGGTTACTTGCCCGCCAGTCGCCCTCACCCAGAGACTCATTCTTGAAACGCCCCGACAGCATACCGCGGCCCAGAGGCGAGTATGCTGTCAGCGAAGCACCAACAGCGAGACAGGCTGGAATCACATCGGTTTCGATGTCGCGAGCGAAGATCGAATACTCAGACTGAACCGCCGAGATCGGGTGAATCTTGGCGGCCCGGCGAATCGTCTCACCAGAAGCCTCAGATAGACCGATGGCTCGAACCTTACCCTCGGCAACCAGTTCAGCCATAGCGGCGACGGTTTCTTCAATTGCTGTGGCGGGGTCTACCCGGTGCAGATAGTAGAGATCAATGACGTCTGTCTGCAGTCGCTGCAAAGAGCCCTCAACTGCACGTCGGCAGTTTTCTCTTGAGCCATCAATACCGGTAGGCATGCCGGTTTCCCAGTCTCTGGTTGGACCGAATTTGGTCGCGATAAACACTCGATCTCGCCTGTCAGCGAAGGCCTTACCCAACAGCGATTCGTTGGCACTGCGCATGCCATACATCTCTGCTGTATCAAAATGCTGGACACCCAACTCTATCGCCTCGTGCAGAAGTTTGATCGCAGCAGCTTGCTCAGTCGGCGGTCCGTAAAATTCGGATAGCCCCATGCAGCCGAGACCGATAACGGGTAATTCAATTTGAGTATTGCCAAGATTTCTTTTGCGCAAGCGTTTCACCCTGATTGGTATTGATAGTAGAGAATTCAGAGCCGATGATAAGTAACTGCTGAGTTTTTGATATGCCCAAACTAATGTGTGCTGCAGTCACAATGACCAAAACTGGCGACACCATGATTTCCTCTACTATTTCTTGGGAAGCGAGTTTGATCACTATCGCAGCGATAGAAACCTTCATATGCGAGAAAGGCATGTATTCAAGATAGCAATCACAGCGCCCCTTCTATTTAAAACTTCTGATTAACTTTAGAAACAGTTGGTTCCGAGTTTGGCATCTCCTGAAGATCCTTCTTCGCCGGCAAGTATGTTAGCCCTTCCAATATATTTCCGATTTATTCGACATCCTACGAGCAATTAAGCGTAAAATGGCGCTCACAAAAATTCGTGTAACACCGTAAACAATGAACAACACATTTATCGAACCTCACTTTCGATATCTACCCATTAGCGCAACTACCTAACTGGACCCCAATGACAGCCGCAGCTTTATCTTCGACTCTTTCAAATAGAATCCCCCAACAAATAGCTAACGAACTTTCCATCACTCCTCATCAGGTCAGTGCTTCCATCGCTTTACTCGATGAAGGCTCCACAGTGCCGTTCATCTCTCGCTATAGAAAAGAGGCAACCGGAGGGCTGGATGATTTGCAGCTACGGGATCTGGAACTGAGGCTGCGTTACTTGCGGGAGATGGAAGAGCGTGTCGAAACGATTATTTCCAGCATCTCAGAACAAGAGAAGTTAACACCACAGTTAGAGAAACAAATTCGTAGCGCAGAAACGAAGACCGAGCTGGAGGATCTCTACCTGCCGTTTAAACCCAAGCGCCGCACCAAGGCAATGATCGCGATCGAAGCGGGACTTGAACCGCTGGCAGACGCGCTTTTCAAAGATCCTGCACTAGATCCTGAAGCGCTTGCTAGCAGCTATATCGATAGCGAAGCCCAAAACAATGACATAGAAAACACCAAGGCCGCCCTTGAAGGTGCCCGTTATATCCTGATGGACAAATTTAGCGAGGATGCAGCTCTGGTAGGAAAACTCCGTTCTCATCTCTGGCACCACGGCGAGCTGAGGTCGCGTGTTGTGGAAGACAAGAAAGCAGAAGCCGCCAAATTCAGTGACTACTTCGACTTCGGTGAACGCTTGAACAAGATTCCATCCCACCGTGCACTGGCAGTATTCCGTGGCCGAAAAGAGGGTTTCTTGCTGGTCGAAATTGGCAGTGCGGGTGTGGAGTCTGGCGCGACTGATCCCTGTGAGACAATGATCGCCAGCCACTTCGGCATCGAAAACAAGGGCCGTGGCGCAGACAGATGGCTGCTGGAGGTCGTGAACTGGACCTGGAAAGTGAAGCTCAACTACCGCCTGGAGACGGACCTTTTGGGACAGCTGCGCGAACAGTCCGATGACGAAGCGATTCGGGTATTTACCGAGAATATGAAGGCGATCTTGCTGGCGCCACCGGCTGGAAACAGGGTGACTCTGGGCCTGGATCCTGGGCTAAGGACCGGTGTGAAAGTCTGTGTGGTAGATCGCACAGGCAAGTTTCTTGAAGACACTGCGATTTATCCTCATGCACCAAGAAACCAGTGGGATGAATCAATTGCAGTGTTAGCGACACTGGCCAAGAAGCATAACGTCGAACTCATCGCGATTGGCAACGGCACGGCATCCCGTGAAACCGACAAGTTGGCCGGCGATCTGATCAAACGACATAAGGAGCTGAAACTCGACAAGGCCATGGTCAACGAAGCTGGTGCGTCTGTTTATTCCGCCTCTGACGTTGCCAGAGAGGAGTTTCCAGACCTTGATGTCACCGTGCGAGGCGCCATCTCCATCGCCAGGCGCTTGCAGGATCCACTGGCCGAGCTGGTCAAGCTGGACCCAAAATCCGTAGGCGTCGGCCAGTACCAGCATGATGTAAACCAATTCAAACTGGGACAGAGCCTGAATGCGGTGGTCGAAGACTGTGTAAACGCCGTTGGCGTAAACGTCAACATGGCCTCAGCCGCTCTGCTCAAGCAGGTATCCGGCCTCACTGCTTCCATAGCGTCCAATATTGTGGATTACCGCAACCAGCACGGTGAATTTAAGACTCGCAAGGACCTGAAAGCCGTACCGAGATTCGGCGAGAAGAGTTTTGAGCAAGCGGCAGGGTTTCTGCGCATTGTGGATGGAGAGAACCCTCTCGATGCATCCTCAGTGCATCCAGAGTCCTATAGTGTCGTCGAGAAAATCCTGAAACAGAATCAGAAAAAGGTTGGCGAGATCATTGGAGATCGAAGTTTTCTGTTCAGGCTTAAGCCCGAAGACTTCACCGATGAAAAATTTGGTGTACCCACTGTCACAGACATCCTGTCCGAATTAGAAAAACCTGGCCGGGATCCAAGGCCCGAGTTTAAATCGGCCGTCTTTAAAGAAGGCGTGGATTCCCTTAAAGATTTGGAAGCAGGTATGACCCTTGAAGGGGTAGTGACCAATGTGACGAACTTCGGTGCTTTTGTTGATATTGGCGTACACCAGGACGGTCTGGTCCATATTTCCGCGCTATCTAATTCTTTCGTGAAAGATCCTCACACGATTGTAAAGACAGGTGATGTGGTCAAAGTCAAAGTCATGCAAGTCGAACTGCAACGCAAACGTATCGGCCTGAGCATGAGGCTTGATGACGAACTTGAACCCCAATCGGCTGGCGATTCTGGAGGCCGCGCTGGCAAGAACAAACCAGCTCCAGCGCGCAGTGGATCGCAGTCCAAGCAGAAATCGAAGCCCCAACAAAAACAAACAGTCGGCAGCTTTGGTGCGTTGTTGCAGAATGCGGTGAAGAACAAAGATTAAGAATGCGTAGGACGCATCAGATGAACATGCGGGCTCTAAGCATTGAATCTTATCGGCTCGCAAGCACCATTGAACAAAACAGATTCATCCCCAGCCTTAGCGATTCGAAGCTTGAATCAGTACCCTATCGCTATATTTACAACAGCTTGGCAATGAGCGGATCGATTTCTTCAGGTGCGGTACGCGGACCTATCCGATCCACAACCTCACCCTGTTTGCTCACCAGGAATTTTGCGAAATTCCACGCGATATCAGCATCACCCTCTGCCCCGACGTTTGCCGACCTCAGCAAGGCATAGAGTTCGCAGGCGTTATCGCCGTTGACCTCAATCTTGGAGAACATGGGAAAGTTTACCTGGTAGCGGGAGCGCGCAAATTCAAGGATCTCCTCATCGCTGCCGGGCTCCTGCGCGCCGAATTGGTTGCAGGGAAAGCCAAGCACAGTGAATCCCTTGTCAGCATATTTTTCCTGTAATGCACACAGACCTGTGTACTGATTAGTGAGGCCTCACTGGCTGGCGAGGTTGACTATTAGCAAGGCCTGTTCACGGAAATCTGAAAAGCTGATTTCCTCGCCCGTGATTGAGCGCATCTTAAGATCATAGATCTGACTCATTCTATTCTCCCTCTACAAAGCAATTAAATATAAAGCAACTAACTATAAAAAACTAAACCGCAATAGTGATTTTATCACCTGCTCGAACAGATGTATCGAACTCTGAAACTGATCTGCTAACCACAAACTAGTTCAATGAGACCACTTCAAGGCCAAGCGCTTGCAGACGCTCACGTTGGGTTGCAGCGTCACCAACCACCAGGTAGATGAGCTTGCCGGGGTCTGCATAACGTTCGGCCAGAGATGCGATATCATCGATCGAAACCGATTCAACATAGGCTTTCTGTGCCAAAACGTAATCGTTGGCGTAACCGTAAGTGCTGATATCTCTCAGCATATCGAGTTTCGCAGCGAAGGTCTCGAAACGTCGAGCATTGCTGGCCAACAGAAAGCTCTTGGTGGTTGCGAGATCGGTTTCAGAAAACGTTGCCGGATATTCTGACAGTATTTCAATCACTGACTCCAGCGCTTCCAGTGTGATGTTAGTGCGGACGCCGCTGGAGATCTGAAACGGACCGGGATAAACGCTGCCGTCAAAGCGGGAACGAATGCCATAGGTATAACCCTTTCCTTCGCGCAGTTCCTGAGTAAGCCGCGAAGCGAAACCGCCGCCGCCGAGAATATAATTCATCACGCTGGCCGGCCAGTAATCGTTATCAGTAGCAGCCAGCGCCAGCTTGCCGATGCGTAATACCGATTGACGTGCCCCCGGCACATCATAGAAGTAGACCACGGCCTCTTCTCGCGTTGCAGGGAAAGTGGGACCAGGCACAGTGACTGCGCGATCGTCCCAGCCACTTACAAGATCTTCGATTGCTGACTCCACTTCTGCGGCGGAAACGTCACCGGCAATATGAAAGTCCGCAAGACTGGGAACAAGATTGGCCGCATACCACGCTCGCAGATCCTGCAGCCTAATGTCTTCCACACTGTTTACCGTGCCCAGCAGATTGTTAGAGAGAATATTGGCTTCGCCGTATAGCACGGTATTGAACAGGTTATCCGCGATGGCATTGGGCTCGGCCTGTTGCTCAGCCAGCTCACCCAGAACAGCCTGTTTCGCCAGTGAAAATTCCGCCGCATCCCAGCGCGGTTCCAGCAACATCTCAGTCATCAGAGCTACGGTTTCATCGAAACGAGAACTCAGGGTGCGTCCAGAGACTCGGATGGCCTCGCGCCCTGCCGACACTTCTAACTCTGCGCCCAATTGCTCGATGGCTGCTTCCAACTCGGCCGGGGATTTATTCGCGGTCCCGCGATTGAGCATTGTGGCCACGAGGTTAGCCACACCCACTTTGTCCGGATCATCCAACAGCAATCCGCCTGTGATATCCAGGCTGAATTCGACCAGCGGCAGTTCATTTGTTTGGATACCGTATATGCCCATTTCATTAGCTGCAGTGCGGCTCCAAATCGTTGGGATATTAAGCGCTGGCGCAGGGCCAGCGCTTGGCTCAACGCTGCGATCAAAAGAGGATTGGGTGCGAATATACTGAGCCGATTCTCCGCTCAATTCGAAACTCTCGCCGCGCCCTTCCGCCACGATTTGTTCCTCGACCACACTGGCTACACGCGAACCAGGCATTGCCAGATTCGATTCGCCTTTGGGAATAAAACTTGTAGCGATATAGGGCCTGGCTTTGATGTATTGCTCATAGACACGCCAGATGTCCTCTTCTGAAACATCCAGGTACTTGTCCAATTCCTCGTTTATATAGCCAGGATCATCTGCAAATATATTGTACTGGGCCAGTTGAAAGGCTTTGCCGAGCACGGAAGAGAGATTGTCATAAAAACCCGTTTCTATGCCGGCCTTAATCCGCGCCAGGTCATCCTCGGTAAAACCGGCTGACTCGAATCTGGCTAATCCATCCATGATGGCGCTGCGAACAACCGACAGGTCTGTGCCGGGAAATGCCCTTACCTGAAGCTGAAGTTGACCAGCGATCTCGGAATCATAAGCACCGAAGCGAATATTGTTAGTTAGTTCCTGCTCTTCCGCCAGCACCTGGTACAGCGGTGCGCTGCGACCCTCGGTGAGTAAGGCCATCATGATTTCCAGCGGATAACTGTCAGGGTGATACACTCGCACGCCAGGCCACACCATGGTCAATTCAGGGAGCTGGGCAAAGTTATCCTCCCATGACAAAAGCACTGTTTCTTCAAGAGTAGCGGGACGCGGCAACAAGGATTCGATTACATTACCCGCAGGGATCTCATCAAAATATTTCCGCACCCACGCTCGGGCCTGTTCAAAATCAAAGTCCCCAGCGACCACCAGCGTGGCATTGTTTGGCACATACCAGGCGTTATAAAAATTTTTCACATCTTCCAGCGTGGCATTTTGCAGGTCTTCCAGTGAACCGATCACCTGCCAGCTATAGGGGTGGTCCGCGGGATACAAATTTTTGTCGATGACGTACTGGGTATGACCATAGGGTCGGTTATCAACACCCTGGCGCTTTTCATTTTTTACCACCTGCTTTTCTTTCTGCAGCACAGGCTCTGTAACCGTATTAATGAAATAGCCCAGCTTGTCGGCTTCAGCCCAGAGCATGCGCTCCAGCGCGTCATTGGGGACGGTCTGGAAATAGTTGGTGCGATCACGACTGGTGCTGCCATTGGCTCCAGAACCACCTACTCGGCTGCTAAGGCGGTCGAGGCCGCCTGGCCCGAGGTTTTCCGATTCCAGGAATAGCAGGTGTTCGAACAAATGCGCAAAACCAGTGCGGCCAGTGACCTCACGCGCAGAGCCCACATGAAAGGTTAGCGCCACCGCGGTCACTGGATCCGAGGTATCGAGGTGAAAAATCACTTCCAGGCCATTGTCGAGAGTAAATTTTTCAAAATTGACCTCAGCCTGCTGGGCGATCACTGGACCGGCGACCCAACACAGCAAAGCCAGAACCAGGGACATCAGCGAACGATAAAACATGGAATCTCCCACCGTAAAAAAGAAATCAACTGAATTGATGAACGTGCGATTATAGTGAATTATGACAAGCCGGTCTGTATAGATGGAGTTCACTCGAAACCTGGGCGAGTTGCAATTGCTCCTATTGACCAGCAGACCGCGAGGAAGACTCAGAAACTGCTGTATTTTTCTCCCTACCCCCTTTAATGTCTCTGCTATGAGCGAACCTAAACCCCTCAGTGGATATAAAGTAGTCGATTTTTCTGCAGTCTATGCCGGCCCGATTTGCGCGCGCTTCCTGCGTGACTGCGGTGCCGAAGTGATAAAGATTGAACCACCAGGCATCGGTGATCTGACCCGCGGAGCCGACGGCATGACCCCCGCATTCGCGCATTTCAATGCGGGCAAGCGCAGTATCGCCCTGGATTTAAAATCTGCCGGGGGCCAGCAAATAGCCAGAGAGCTCATCCGCGGAGCGGATATCGTGATCCAGAATTTCCGCCCTGGAATCATGGCCAAGTTTAAACTGGATTACGAAAGCGTAAAGGCAGACCAACCCGAATTGGTTTACTGCTCAATCTCAGGATTCGGATTGAGTGGTCCGTGGGTAGACCGCGCGGCCTTTGCCCCTATCGTGCATGCCGCCAGTGGTTTCGATACCGTGTTTGGCGCAGGTCAGGCAAATAGTGAAAACCGGCCACCGAACTGGGAAATCATGGTGGCTGACATCCTGACTGGCGCTTATGCCTTTGGCGTGATTCAAACCGCGCTGCTGGGACGTGAACGATTTGGTCGCGGGGAGCACCTCGATGTCAGTATGATGGATGCCATGATGACCCTGATTCCAGCACACTTACAGGCGGCCCAAATGGCAGAACCCTTACCCATAGGCCGTTTCCATCCAGTACAAACCCGCGATGGCTTTGTCATGGTGACGCCTATCTCCAATAAGAATTTTGCGAGCCTGTGTCAGCTGCTGCAGCGACCTGAGCTGTTGCAGGACCCGAGATTCGTGTTTGGACCCCGTTCCCGACACTTTAAGGAACTCGCAGCAGAGATAGAGAAGTGGTCTGGATCCCTGAGCACGAATGAAGTTGAGAGCGCACTCAATGCTGCTGGCGTTCCCTGCAGCGCCTATACGCAAATAGATGATTTGTTCTCTCACCCTCAGGTTGTAGAGCGGCAGTCTTTCTCCCCGATCAGCGATGATCATCTGGGTGAGTTCTTGATTCAATGTATCCCGGTGAAATTTCAGCATATGAACAACAGGACAGCATCCTGGGCAGCAACACTCGGGCAACACAGCGATGACGTGCTGCAGACAGAACTTGGCCTGCCTGTGGAAAAAATTGCGGAACTTCGAGAACAAGGAATTATTGCTTAAGCATTGTGCGAATGAGTAATCGCCCCACCGGTTTTCTTGCTTTGATTAAGCGTCAGAATTAGTTATCTTCAGACCATCATTTAAGTTTAAAAAGCGCAAAGAGGCGCAATCGCGATGTCAAACGAAAAGCACTTGAGTCGGCGTGACCTCATTAAAGCCGCAGGCATTGGCGCACTGGCCACTACGTTTGCAGGCTGTCAGTCAGTTGCAAGCTCTGGCGGAGGCTACCAGCGACCCTACTCCCGCAAACCCTGGGTGGCTCCGCGGGTGTCCATGGACAATGTCATTCGCGAAATCGTAGGGCACCGCCCCTATCGGCCATCGGGATTTGTGGTGAAAGGCGAACAGTTTGACGACAAGCTAGTCGTCCACAATTACGGTCACGGTGGTGGCGGCATCAGCCTGTCCTGGGGCTCCTCGGCGCTGGCCGTGAGAGAAACAATGGGAATGACACCGAGCAAGGTAGCCGTGATCGGCGGCGGCGTGATGGGTCTGACTAGCGCGCGACTGCTGCAGGATGCCGGG
>CALKNV010000048.1 GCA_938091935.1 uncultured Pseudomonadales bacterium | reverse complement strand
GGCTGATGCGGTGGACTTGGTTCTGTACGCCTTTGAGCATGGTAGTAACGGTGATATGTTTGTGCAGAAAGCCCCGGCGGCAACTGTTGAAACGTTGGCCCTGGCTCTGTCTGGCATGCTGGGCAAGTCAGATCATCCGATCGATGTGATTGGTACCCGACATGGTGAAAAGCTTTTTGAAGCGTTGCTAAGCCGTGAAGAGATGGCCTGTGCTGAAGACCTGGGCGGCTATTACCGTGTACCACCGGATCTGCGTGATCTCAACTACGGCAAGTTTGTCGAGCAGGGCGAAGAGAAGATTTCTCATACCGAAGATTACAACTCTCACAACACCGAGCGACTGGATGTGGCCGGCATGCAAGAATTGCTGCGCAAGCTGGATTTCATTCGTGCCCTGGAGCGGGGTGAGTACATCAACCCGGAGTGCTAACCTGTGCGTGTACTGGTAACTGGAGCCAACGGCTTTATAGGCAAAAACCTGCTGCTGCACTTTCAGGAGAAGGGCAGTATTGATGTTGTATCTTTCACCCGAGGAGATAGCATTGATGACTTGCCTGCGTTGCTGGAAGGTGTCGATTGGGTGTTTCATCTGGCAGGCATTAACCGCCCGCAAAACCCGGAGGAGTTTGTCATCGGCAACTTCGGCCTGACTGAACAGCTTTGCGCTGCGATCAAGGCCTGCGGCAGAGAGGTGCCTGTGGTATATACCTCGTCTATTCAGGCAGAGCGTGATAACGACTATGGCAGCAGTAAGCGTGCCGCCGAAGACGCTTTGCTCGCGCTGCAGCAGGATACCGGCAACCCGGTGTTTATCTACCGTTTGCCCAATGTGTTCGGAAAGTGGGCACGGCCGAACTACAACTCCGCAGTGGCGACCTTTTGCCATAATGTCGCACGCGATCTGCCGATCCAGATCAACGATCCATCTGCGGTTATTCGCTTGGTGTATATCGATGATGTGGTTGATAACTTCATTGCACTACTGGCGGGTATTGAATCAATCAGCCCCCGTATTAATAACTCCTACGTTGAAGTCGCCCCTCAATACAGGATCAGCGTTGGCGAGTTGGCTGATCAGTTGAACCGCTTCAAGGCTACACGGGATAATCTTATTACCGAGCCTGTGGGCAAGGGGCTGGTACGCGCCTTGTATTCCACCTATGTCAGCTATTTGCCGCCGGAGCGCTTTACCTACGAGGTGCAACAGCACGGCGATGCCCGTGGTGTCTTTGTCGAGATGCTGAAAACTCCGGATGCCGGACAGTTTTCGTTTTTCACCGCACACCCCGGTATTACCCGTGGCGGGCACTACCACCATTCCAAGACGGAGAAGTTTCTGGTGATCAAGGGTAAGGCCTGCTTCCGTTTCCGTCATATGCTGACCGGAGAGTCGTACGAGCTGCACACCTCAGGTGAGCAGTCTGAAATTGTCGAAACCGTTCCGGGCTGGACCCATGATGTGACTAACGTGGGTGATGATGAATTGATCTGCATGCTCTGGGCCAATGAGATTTTTGATCGGGACAAGCCGGATACCTTTGCCTGTACGCTAGGTTGAAATGACCGCACACTGAAGCTTGAATATCTGTACGTAGACGCACGTACTCAAGGATTGTTATGAAAAAACTTAAGGTTATGACCGTGGTCGGGACTCGCCCCGAGATTATTCGCCTGTCGCGGGTGATGGCCAAACTGGACGAATACTGCGAGCATGTTCTGGTACATACCGGCCAGAATTACGATTATGAGCTGAATGAAATCTTCTTTAATGACTTGGGCATTCGCAAGCCTGACCATTTCCTCAGTGCTGCCGGTTCCAGCGGTGCCGAAACCATCGGTAATGTGATCATTGCTGTTGATCGGGTGCTGGCCGAAGTTCAACCGGAAGCGGTCCTGGTACTGGGCGACACCAACAGCTGCAGGGCCGTGCTGCCGGCGAAGCGCCGCAAGATTCCGACTTTCCACATGGAAGCCGGTAACCGCTGCTTCGATATGCGCGTACCGGAAGAGATCAACCGTCGTATTGTTGACCACACAGCGGATATTAACCTGACCTACAGCACTATTGCGCGCGACTACCTGCTGGCCGAAGGCATGCCGCCCGAGCGAGTGATCAAAACCGGCAGCCCCATGTTTGAGGTACTGAATCATTACCGCGAAGGTATTGATGCTTCCGATGTGTTGGATCGCCTAGGTTTGTCAGAACATCAGTTCTTCGTTGTCAGTGCCCACCGTGAAGAAAACGTCGATTCCGACAAGAACTTCCTCAAGCTGGTGGATGTGCTGAATACAGTTGCCGAACAGTACAACATGCCGGTAATTGTCTCGACTCACCCGCGTACGCAAAAGCGTGTGGTGGGTATGGGTGTTAAGTTCCATGCCAACGTGCAGCTACTTAAACCGCTGGGCTTCATGGATTACAACAAACTCCAACTCTGCGCCCGCGCGGTGTTGTCAGACAGCGGTACCATCAATGAAGAATCATCGATCCTTAACTTCCCGGCTCTGAACCTGCGCGAAGCCCACGAGCGCCCCGAAGGCATGGAAGAAGCTGCTGCCATGATGGTGGGGCTGGAAGTGGAACGAGTGCTGCAGGGCCTGGCAATTCTAGAATCGCAAAGCCGTGGTGAAGAGCGCAGCCTGCGACTGGTTGGCGATTACGGCATGCCGAATGTCGCGGACAAGGTCGTCCGCATCCTGCATAGTTACCGCGACTATGTTATGCGGACGGTTTGGAGGCAATATTGATGTCTGCAGAGCGAGATGATTTTGCAATTGTTATGCGCACGTTTTGGCCTGTGTCTCCTGTTGTTGGTGAGGGAATGATG
>CALKNV010000047.1 GCA_938091935.1 uncultured Pseudomonadales bacterium | reverse complement strand
TTCACCGGCATACACTTACCGCCAGATAGAATACGAATCACCACGTCTTCAATACCACCCTGGGTGGGTTTGGTTGCGACACGAAGTTCGATATCGATCGGTGCAAAATGGCGGAAGTTAATCTTGCCATCCTGGGGTCGATTCTTATTGGAAATATCCAGGTGTGCCATCACCTTGATACGAGAGACAAAAACCGAACGATATTTGGTTGGAAATTTATAGTAGGTAGTAAGGACACCATCCTTTCTGAAGCGCACGATCACTTTCTGTTTGCCAGAACCAGGCTCGATATGAATATCGGAACACTTCTGGCGGTGGGCGTCCTCAATGATTTTGTTAATGATTTTGACGACAACGTTATCTGTGACTTGTTGCGTCTCTACCGCGGAGAAGATAGTGGCATCGTAATCCTCTTCCCCCTCCTCCGGCTCCATATCCTCATCGAATTCTGCGATGGTGGATTCGATGTCTTCGGAAGAGTAATGAAACTGCAGCGCCCAGTTTATGTCCTCGGGCGATGCCATCACCGGCTCAACATATTTATTGATATTGAAGCTCAAGGCATCGGTGACCTGCCAGTCCATTGGATTCTCAATGGCTACCACAATTTTGCCTTCGTATACGTAAAGCGGCACCACCTTATGTTTGAACGCAATAGCTGCAGTTAGCACGCGAACCACATCCGGTTCCACTACAAACTCGCGTAGGTTCACGAAAGGAATACCCAACTTCTTGGCCAGGGCCTGTTGAATTTCATCCTTCGCGATAACGCCGCGATTGACAAGAATTTCGCCAAGCGCCCCTTTGCGTTTCTTTTTCTGTTCTTTTAGTGCCTCGTTAAGCTGCGCTTCGCTAATCAGGTCCTCACCGACCAGAATTTCGCCCAACTTAAGGTTAGGCATATGCTTCTGACGGGACAGCGCATCTTCTAATTCAGAGGCATCTACAATCTTCTCTGTAACGAGATATTCACCAAGCAGTCGCGTGCGTTCTTCCTGCTGATCCTCAAGCGCCAGTTCCAGCGATTCTTTTGTGATCGCCTTTTCTTCCACTAGCATCTCGCCAATTTGACCACCGATAATATGATATTCTAAAGCGGCATGAGCCACGAATAGGTGTGAGCAATAGCGCCATTTCCGGCCTACTTTGGTTTGCTCATAAAGGTGAATACCATTCTGGTCGGTCCGCGTACCGAAGGTGTTGCCCGAAAGTTCTGACCGGTCCTTAAAGTAGACCTCAAAACTGCGTGAATCGTTTTCGATATTGATGCCAGGTGTTGTCGTACTGTTCCGCACGATTTGATAGGGCTTTTCGAGGCGCAAATACTTGACCGAATCCATCTCCACTTCGGTTGGTGCAGTAGCTCGCGGCTCCATTACCATCACTAACTCAGAAGCGGCATTGAACTGCAGCAGCTTGCCCTTAATGCGATGGGAATTGGTGAGCTCCACTGTTACAGATGTGTTTTTATACTCCGGACCACCATGCACGTCAGCAAAAGGCGGAGGTTGAAGGTCGATTCTCTGAGTCGAAGTGGCTTCGGCTTCAGCGCTTTCCTCAATGTGATCTTCTATGGCAATGGCCGTTTCTACTTGCATAGTTGCTTACTTGCACCGTGATTCTAAGCGAACCAAAGACCTGTTCACTTGATGAATTATTTGTAACATTTCAGTGATTAATCCAGAAATTAACCAACATTGCATCATTACTTTGTCGTAGCGGCGACTGCTGCTTTACCCAATTGGCGCAAACACGCAAAATTGGACACCGTTCATTCGCAGGACCACTAACCCATCTTTTCACTTTAGCAGGTATTTCAGACCTTAACAATTTGGCCAAAGTCACCTAGAGCCCTGATATTTATCGATATTTGTGGCCTCGTCGGCTCCGCAGGTAGGCTTATTTCTGCCTCTCCAACTCGTCTGCTGGCCTGGATTGCGGAATCAGTTTGTTCAAACCGGGCAACCGCCCTGTCGTCATACCAACTCCTAACAGTACTAACATACAGCCCAAAACAGTGAAAAGCGTGATGCTTTCCGCAAGAAAAAGATTTCCCCACAGGATGCTGAACAGCGGAATCAAGTAGGTCGTCATAATGGTTTGCTGTGAGCCTATTCGTGATATCAGGCGATAAAACATGAGGTAGGCCAGGCCAGTGCAGCCAATCCCCAGGGCCGCAACAGCTGCCCAGACTGGCGCAGAGGGCATGGTTTCCGGTAGCGCCTGCAGAGAAAAAGGAAGCAACAGCACCGAGGAAAACAGAAGACTACCGGCGGTAATAGCCAGGCCGGAGACCCCCGCGAGTTTATGCGCAACAAGATTCAGGGCAATACCGTAGAGAAAACAGGCGAATAACACGGCGGGCACAGCCAGTGCGCTGCCCGCTCCCATCTCGATTGCTTGCGGGTCGAACACGAGCACGATCACACCTGCGAAGCCAACCGCCATACCCAGGATCGAAAGCACTGACAAGCGCTGACCAAACACGAGAAATGCAATCAATGCAGTAAAAAATGGCACCGTAGCATTCATGATGGATAACAGCCCCGCACTTACATAAAGCGCAGCGAAGGCAAAAAAACAAAACGGTACAGCCATATTAGTGAGACTAATAAGAAAAATCGCACGCCAGTTAGCAATGAGGTCAGGCCACTTCCCCAGTAACAGGCACATGGGTAGCATCACCAGCACGGCGCTCAGTACTCGCATCTGAACCAAAAATAGCGGCCCAAACTCTGGGGCCGCAATCCGCAGGAACAGAAAGGAAGAACCCCATATTGCTGACAGGAGCAAGAGTTCGACGTAATTTTGGGTGGTCGATTGTTGCATACTCGTTCACAAGTTGGGCTAGCTGTCTTGAATTCGAACAGCGAGCTGTATGAGCGGAGCTACGCCGCGAGCGGCGCAAATCAGGATTCGTATTTAAATCAATTTCTAGGCATAAGTTGCTTCAGCCTTCGCAACTGCCTGACTGACATCGCAACGATGTCCCTGCGCATTCAGCACATTACCCAATGCGGAGATACAAAGACTCACGTTCTTGCGATTGCTGGCGTAGCCCATAAGGCCGATGCGCCAGACTTTGCCAGCCAAAGCGCCAAGGCCTGCGCCAATTTCAAGGCTGTATTGTTCCAGCAGTGCAGCCCGAACGGCTCCATCATCAATGGATTCCGGAAAGGAGACCGCGTTCAGCTGCGGCAGTCGACTGCTTTCCTCTACGACGAAACCCAGACCCAGGCTTTCAAGGCCAGCCACCAGGGCCAGATGGTTTTGCTGGTGTCGCTGCCATGAGTTCTCCAGGCCTTCCTCATGAAGAATGACCAGAGATTCGTGTAGAGCGTAAAGGGAGTTTACCGGTGCTGTGTGGTGGTAAGAGCGCTTTGCATCGGCTCCCCAGTAACCCATCACAAGGTTTGTATCCAGGAACCAGCTTTGCACCCTGTGCTTGCGATTCTTGATTCTATCAGCGGCTCGAGCCGAAAAACTCACTGGAGACAAACCCGGCACACAGGACAAACACTTCTGGGTGCCAGAATAAATAGCGTCTATCCCCCAATCATCGACTTCTAATTGGATACCAGCCAGGGTCGTTACAGCATCCACTATTGCCAGGCAGCCATGAGCATTCGCCAGTCGGCACAGGGCCTCGGCATCACTGCGGACGCCTGTAGATGTCTCGCTGTGCACAAACGCCAGCGCAATGGCATCAGGATGCTGCTTTAAGGCAGCTTCAGTTTTATCCAAGTCAATCGGCTTGCCGAAATCATCTGTCACCATGATTGCTGTTCCGCCGCAGCGCTCAACGTTCTCCTGCATGCGCCCGCCAAACACACCGTTCTGACAGATAATCACTTTATCGCCTGGTTCTACGAGATTGGTAAACACACATTCCATACCGGCGGAACCGGGGGCAGAAACCGGTATTGTCAGTTCGTTCTTGGTCCTGAAGGCATACTGCAGCAGAGCTTTCAATTCATCCATCATGCGAATAAAGGCTGGATCCAGGTGACCAATAGTTGGTCGTGAAAGGGCCTCCAGGATGCGAGGATTGACATCGGAAGGGCCTGGGCCCATAAGGGTACGTACCGGGGGGTGGAATGAAACAGTCATTTGCGAAAATCCCGCGAATTAAAAAACCCGATCATCTTGAGGACCTTGAGGTACCGTGAAGATGATCGGGTTTGGATTTGCCAGGTAGAGGATTAAATTTATAGCCCCTACATTGTCTTGCCGCTATTCGTCTTCAGCTACTTCTACATCGTTTTCGTAGTCGCTGGTGTCGACCTGTGGTCTATCAACCAGCTCAACATAGGCCATTGGTGCCTTATCGCCCGCGCGCTCACCGCATTTGAGGATGCGGATATAGCCGCCGGGACGTTCGGCATAGCGAGGCCCTAGTTCATCGAAGAGCTTGCCTACTGTCGCCTTATTGCGTGTACGGCTGAAGGCCAGGCGACGATTCGCCACGCTGTCTTTCTTAGCCAGGGTGATTAATGGCTCCGCCACCATACGCAATTCCTTGGCTTTCACCAGGGTAGTCTTGATAATTTCGTGTTCTACCAGCGAAGAAGTCATGTTGCGAAACATGGCCGTTCTATGGGAACTATTGCGATTTAGTTGGCGACCGCTTTGTCGATGACGCATAACTCTCTACCTTTTATCTCTATTGCCGCTGTGATTAAGCAGCACGATCGTCTGACTTAAGGCTGGACGGTGGCCAGTTTTCCAGACGCAGACCCAGTGACAGGCCGCGTGTTGCCAACACATCTTTAATCTCAGTCAGAGACTTCTTACCTAGATTAGGCGTCTTCAACAACTCAACTTCAGTGCGTTGAATCAGGTCGCCAATATAATAAATATCTTCTGCCTTCAGGCAATTCGCAGAGCGAACCGTCAATTCAAGGTCGTCTACTGGACGCAGCAGTATAGGATCAATCTCGTCTTCGTGCTCTTCTGGCTCAGCAATGATTTCGCTCTGCAGATCCACGAAAACACCCAGCTGATGCTGCAGAATGGTAGCAGCACGGCGAATAGCTTCCTCGGGAGCGATAGTGCCATTGGTCTCAAGATCAATGATCAGCTTATCGAGATCAGTGCGCTGCTCAACTCGGGCATTCTCCACTGAGTAGGAAACGCGAACTACAGGGCTATGAGAGGCATCCATCACCAGTTTACCGACCGCGCGAGTTTCTTCTTCGTCAGCCGTGCGGCTGTCGGCGGGAGAGTAACCGCGACCCTTCCGCACAGTAATGCGCATATTTAGCTCGCCGTTGTTGTTCAGGTTAGCGATGACGTGATCAGGGTTAACGATTTCCACATCGTGGTCCAGCTCAATATCACCCGCTGTAACTGTACCTGCACCTTTCTTGCTCAGGTTTAGAATCGCTTCATCACGATTGTTCAGAACCACTGCCACCCCTTTCAGGTTCAACAGGATTTCAATCACGTCTTCTCGAACACCCTCAATTGTGCTGTATTCGTGCACAACCCCATCAATTTCTACTTCTTCAACCGCACAACCAGGCATGGATGACAGGAGAATTCGGCGCAGAGCATTCCCCAGGGTATGCCCGAAACCACGCTCTAGCGGCTCCAGTACAACCTTTGAATGGCACTTGTCGAATTCATCGACCTGTATCACTTGCGGTGTCAGGAAATCAGATAAAGAAATTTGCATGTATAGTCACCCTTTCTGTGTTTGGACACTACTTGGAATAAAGCTCGACGATCAGATTTTCATTGATCTCTGACGGCAGATCAGCACGATCTGGCTTGCGCGTAAACTGACCTTCCAGTTTAGACATATCGACTGAGACCCAGTCTATGTCGCTACGCTGAGCTGCAAGTTCCAATGCAGATTTGATTCGTAATTGCTGTTTCGCTTTTTCTCGGATAGAAACCACGTCACCTTCATTTATCTGGTAAGAAGGCACATTGACTACCGAACCATTCACAAGAATGGACTTGTGTGACACCAACTGACGGGATTCAGCTCTGGTAGAACCAAAACCCATGCGGTAAACCACGTTGTCCAAGCGACACTCCAGCAATTGCAGCAGGTTTTCACCGGTTGCGCCTTGACGACGAGCGGCTTCCTTGTAGTAGCTACGGAACTGCTTCTCGAGCACACCATAGGTACGACGAACCTTTTGCTTTTCGCGCAGTTGCACACCGTAGTCAGACAGACGGCCACGACGCTGTCCGTGCTGACCTGGGATGGTCTCAACTTTGCACTTACTGTCTATAGGGCGCACACCGCTCTTGAGGAACAGGTCTGTACCTTCCCGACGAGCCAGTTTGCACTTAGGGCCTAAATAACGGGCCATACTTTTTCTCCTAGTTTACACTCGCCGCTTCTTGGGCGGTCGGCAACCATTGTGAGGTATTGGAGTGACATCTGTGATGTTGCTGATCTTCAAACCACAGCCATTCAATGCGCGCACCGCAGACTCGCGGCCTGGGCCTGGGCCATTTACTTTCACGTCCAGGTTTTTCAGGCCATAGCCTTCGATTGCAGCTTTGCCAGCCTTCTCGGCCGCCACCTGGGCTGCAAAAGGTGTGGACTTTCTGGAGCCACGGAATCCGGATCCACCTGCGGTGGCCCAAGAAAGCGCGTTCCCCTGACGATCGGTAATAGTAATGATCGTGTTATTGAATGAAGCATGGATGAACGCCATGCCGTCGATGACGGTAGTGCGCGCTTTCTTCTTGCCTGTCTTAGCTGTAGCCATGTTTTTTTCCAAGTACTCCTAAGAATTCGTTAAGGGAGTATCTTTACAGTCTCTCTAATGAATAACTTTTACTTACGAATCGGTTTTCTGGGACCTTTGCGGGTTCGGGCATTGGTCTTGGTTCGCTGACCACGCACAGGCAGTGAGCGGCGATGGCGAATACCACGATTACAACCCAGATCCATCAGTCGCTTGATGTTCATGGAAATCTCGCGACGCAGGTCACCCTCAGTAGGCAGTTTCGCAACTTCTGCACGTACTTCGTCGAGCTGTTCAGGGCTCAATTCAGACGTCTTGGTAGAAGGTGCAATACCTGTTGCGTCACAGATTTGCTGTGCTGTAGTTGGACCAATGCCAAACACATACCGCAGTGAAATCACGATATGTTTGTTGTCTGGTATGTTAACCCCGGCAATACGCGCCATAGATCTACTCCGTTCCTATACTTTGTGCCTAGCCCTGACGCTGCTTGTGTCGAGGCTCTGCACTACAAATAACTCGAACCGAACCGTTGCGCTTAATCACTTTACAGTTGCGGCAGATTTTTTTTACTGATGCTCTTACTTTCATCGCTCTTCTCCAACCAAGTGTGCTCTGCACACTCAAGTCTTAAAATCATTCGTCTGTCTAAAACTCGTCCGGAAACTCGCTCTATACACCGCTGCGTCCGTAGTTACCCAGCTTGGACTTCTTCATCAGGGAATCGTACTGATGAGACATCAGGTGCGACTGCACCTGTGACCAGAAGTCCATGGTGACTACAACCGAGATCAACAGCGCCGTTCCACCCAGATTAAATGGCACATTTGCCAACATCTGCATGAAGTTAGGTAGCAAGCAAACCAAGGTAATGTATACCGCTCCGAACATGGTCAGGCGGGTAATTACCCCGTCGATGTACTTGGCCGTCTGCTCTCCAGGGCGGATACCCGGAATAAATGCGCCGGATCTCTTCAGGTTTTCTGCTACTTCACGCGGGTTGAAAGTCAACGCGGTATAGAAGAAGCAGAAGAAAATAATCATTGCGCTGAAGATAATGATGTAAAGCGGTTGTCCTGGACCAATAAGCAGAGCGAGGTCCTGGAGCCATTCGGCGCCCTCAGATTGTCCAAACCACTGTCCCAGAGATGCCGGGAACAGCAGGATGCTGCTGGCAAAAATCGCAGGGATCACACCAGCCATATTTATTTTGAGCGGCAGATGGCTCGCCTGCGCCTGGTACATTTTACGACCCTGCTGACGCTTGGCGTAGTTAACAGTGATGCGACGCTGAGCACGCTCCACATAAACGATACAGGCCACCACACCAATAGCGATCAAACCAACCACCAATAATAGGACGCCGCTAATCTGGCCCTCATAGGCCTGGGTCAACGAAGTACCTACGGCAGCCGGGAAGCCGGCCACAATGCCAGCAAAAATCAGCATGGAAATACCGTTTCCGATGCCCTTCTCAGTAATCTGCTCGCCCAGCCACATCAGAAACATGGCGCCAGTGACCAAAGAAATTATTGCCGTCAGGTTAAAGGCGATTCCTGGGCTATAGGCCATGGGTGCCAGTAGACCAACAGTCATGCCTGTGCCCTGCACTGTCGCCAAGACTAGCGCGCCGTAGCGCGTGTACTGGGTGATTTTGCGGCGACCTGATTCACCCTCTTTCTTAAGTTGGTCAAGTTGCGGACTTACCGCGGTCAGAAGCTGCATGATGATCGAGGCAGAAATGTAGGGCATGATGCCCAGGGCCACGATACTCATACGCTCCAGTGCACCACCAGAAAACATATTGAACAGGTCTGCGAACGTTCCTTCATTTTGGGTAAAGAAAGCCTGCAGCTGCAGAGGATCTATACCAGGAACAGGAATGTGCGTGCCAATTCTATAAACGAATATGGCAAACAACAGGAAGAATAGACGTGACTTGAGCTCACCGAGCCCAGCGCCTATGTTTTCCGGATTAATGTTTGGTTTATTTGCCATTTTCGTAATTTATTTACTAAATCTGTAAGTGCTAATTCACTCGGTCAACGCGCAGCCCTTTTTACCTAAGACCCGAAGACCATCGCTGTATACTCTTATTTGCCGCCTTCTGCAGCGGCCTTTTCTTTCTTAGCAAGCTTCGCTGGTTTTTCCTCGGCAGCCGGTTCAACAACGCTTCCGCCTGCTTTCTCAACCGCCTCTTTTGCACCCTTGCTCACGCGGATGCCTTCAACAGTTAACTTGCGGGTTACCTCACCTGAAAGCATGACCTTGACGCGCTTGATGTTCGCATTAATCAGTCCAGCTTTACGCAGGGTCTCGAGGTTCACCACATCGCCTTCAACCTTGTTCAACTCGGCGCTGCGAATTTCAGCAGTGATGCGACCAACTCGCGAAGAGAAACCATACTTCGGCAGACGCATCTGCAAAGGCATCTGACCGCCTTCGAAACCTGGTCTTACGGTACCGCCACTGCGTGACTTTTGGCCTTTGTGTCCAGTGCCACAGGTCTTACCCCAACCGGAACCGATACCACGACCGACGCGCTTTTTGGCTTTGGTGCTGCCTGCTGCTGGGCTTAAATCGTTAAGTTGCATTGTCTTTTACCTGATTCTATTCCGTTATTTACGGTACTTTTCAGTTTGTCCAGTTTGTCCAGTTTGTCCAGTTTGACTGGTTCGTCCTGCGGCCCGTATGTTTACTCAAGCTTTCCTCAACTCACTCTACCGAGAGCATGTAGCTGATCTTGTTGATCATGCCACGAGTTGCCGGAGTGTCTTCCACTTCAACAGTCTGGTGCATACGACGCAAACCCAGACCCTGCAAGCAAGCCTTGTGCTTGGGTTGAGAGCCGATCGGGCTTCTAACCAGCGTTACTTTTACTGTCTCTTTAACTTTGGCCATCGTCTTTTACTACTGTCTTTAAACTATTTGTGAATCTCAGTCGCAGACCGCGCCTCGCCTTCGATCAAGATCGAAGGGGCGGATGGTTTACGAAACCTTATCCTGCTATTTCCTCAACCGACTTGCCGCGCTTGGCTGCAATGTCGTCAGGAGATCGCATGTCGCGCAAACCCTTGAATGTGGCATAAACAACGTTCACTGGGTTAGTAGAGCCATAGCACTTGGCTAATACATTCTGTACACCTGCAAGTTCCAGAATGGCACGCATTGCACCACCTGCAATTACACCTGTACCTTCTGAAGCTGGCTGCATGTATACCTTGGAGGCACCATGACGAGCCTTAATGGGGTACTGCAACGTATGGCCATCAAGATCAACGCTGATCATGTTGCGGCGAGCAGACTCCATGGCCTTTTGAATAGCCAAAGGCACTTCGCGCGCTTTTCCGCGACCAAAACCCACACGGCCATTGCCATCGCCGACAGCTGTCAACGCGGTGAAACCAAAGATGCGACCACCTTTAACCACCTTAGCAACACGATTAACCTGAATGAGCTTCTCTTGCAGGCCTTCTTCGTTTTTTCCTGGCTCGTCTTTAAATGCCATATTAAAAAACCTTTTTTAAAACCTTCCTAAAACTGTAATCCGCCTTCGCGTGCCGCATCGGCCAGAGCCTTGATGCGACCGTGATAGGCATAACCTGAGCGATCGAACGCAACTTTTTCAACGCCAGCGGCCTTGGCTCGCTCGGCGATTAACTTGCCGACCTTGCCCGCTGCATCCACGTTACCAGTGGCGCTTTCGCGGTTTTCTTTTTCAACCGTAGAGGCACTGGCCAAAACCTTGTTGCCCTCCGGTGAAATAACCTGAGCGTAGATATGCTTTGGTGAGCGAAATACACACAGACGATGCATCCGCAGCTCGCTGATCTTGGCTCTGGCTCGCTTCGCACGACGAAGGCGTGCACCTTTCTTTACGTTCATAGCCTTTAAACCTACTTCTTCTTCGCTTCTTTACGGTATACGCGTTCATCCGCGTAACGGACACCCTTGCCTTTGTATGGCTCAGGCGGACGAAATTCTCTAATCTCAGCAGCAACCTGACCCACTAGCTGCTTGTCAGCACCGGTGATCACGATCTCTGTCTGTGAAGGTGTCTCAGCTGTGACGCCTTCGGGCAGTGAGTAATCAATTGGGTGGGAATATCCCAGAGTCAGGTTGAGTGACTTACCCTGAGCCTTGGCACGATAACCAACACCCTGAAGCTCCAGCTTCTTTTGGAAACCCTCACTTACACCAACAACCATGTTATTAATCAAGGAGCGAAAGGTTCCGGCCAGCGCGCCAGCCTGGCGAGTCTGGTTTTTGGCAGCTACCTTCAGCTCTTCACCTTCCTGAGACACACCAACCAACTCGTGCAGGTCGAGGTTCAGGTTACCCTTGCTACCTTTCACTGAAATAGCAGTGTCAGACAGTGTTGTTTCTACACCTTTCGGGATTGCTACTGGTGCATTTGCTATTCTGGACATTTTACGGTCACTCTATTTGCTGATTACCGACTTAACTTTCCAAGCACTTACTTAGAAGACGGTGCAAAGCACCTCTCCGCCAATGCCGGCGGCCGATGCTTGCTTGTCAGTCATTAATCCTTTGTTAGTTGACAGGATGGCGATACCCAATCCAGCCCGGTTCTTTGGAATATCTTCCGCACCTTTATAACTGCGCAGACCAGGTCGGCTTGCTCGCTTGATCTCTTCGATCACAGGCTTACCCTGAAAATACTTTAGATCTACATTCAGTACCGGTTTGCCTTCAACATCCTGCACTGCATAGCCATTGATATAACCCTCTGCCTGCAGTACTTCGCTAAGTGCCACTTTGATCTTGGAAGAAGGACAGCTCACTTCTGGCATCTGCGCCATCTGGGCGTTGCGGATGCGGGTCAAGAAATCTGCGATTGGATCGGACATGCTCATAATATTTTTCCTGCCTATTTTCTGGCTCGTTCCTGGCTCTCGCCTTACTACCAGCTTGCCTTTGTCAAACCCGGTACGTCACCGCGCATGGCAGCTTCCCGCAGCTTGTTTCGGCACAGACCAAATTTTCGATAAACGCCATGAGGGCGACCAGTAATGCGGCAGCGGCGCTGCTGACGAACTGGGCTGGCATCACGCGGCAGTTTCTGCAGCTTGATTTGTGCTTCCCACTTATCGTCGTCACTGGCATTCACGTCACCCAGAATGGCTTTCAGTGCCGCACGCTTCTCTGCGTACTTGGCAATCGTCCTGGCGCGCTTATTCTCTCTGGCTATCATCGATTTTTTAGCCATTCTTAAGACTCCTCAGTTTCAGCTGCTGCTTCTGCAGCGGCCGGCGCATCGGCTTGAGCGTCGGCCTGTGTTGGATTCATACCGCGAAAAGGAAAGCGCATTGCTGCCAGCAGTGCACGACCTTCGTCATCATCACGAGCTGTAGTAGTGATCGTGATGTCGAGTCCACGCAGCTTGTCGATCTTGTCGTATTCGATTTCAGGGAAAATGATCTGCTCATTCACACCCATCGCGTAGTTCCCGCGACCGTCAAAGGCCTTGGGGCTTAAACCGCGGAAGTCACGAATTCGCGGAATGGCGATATCAACCAAACGCTCCAGAAATTCGTACATGCGCTCACCACGCAGGGTGACCTTGCAACCGATTGGCCAGCCTTCACGAATCTTGAAACCAGCAATACTCTTACGCGCCTTGGTAACTACAACTTTTTGACCGCTGATCTGCTCCAGATCACCAGTGGCGCTTTCCAAAACCTTCTTGTCGGCTATAGCCTCGCCTACACCCATGTTCAGGGTCACCTTGGTGATCTTTGGAACACGCATGGGGTTCTCAAAGCCAAACTGCTGCGTAAGCGCAGGGATTACTTCTTTCTTATAAAACTCTTTCAACTGAGCCATGATTGCTAACCTAGTCTATGTCCTGTCCATTAGATTTGAACACGCGCTTCTTGGCGCCGTCCTCTTGGACTGCGATACCAACACGATCTGCCTTGCTGGTTTCGGCATTAAAAATCGCCACGTTAGAAATGTGCAGCGAAGCCTCTCGCTCAACAATTCCACCGGGTTGTCCCGCATTCGGGTTAGGCTTGGTGTGACGCTTGACCATGTTCACCCCAGCCACGATGACTCTGTCATCGCCTACCAGCTGAGAGATAGTTCCGCGCTTACCCTTATCCTTACCAGCGATAACAATTACTTCATCATCACGTTTTAACTTATTCATTTTGTCAGACTCTCTTTCAGCCAGCGCTTATCTATTTCTAGAGCACTTCAGGTGCCAGCGAAATAATTCGCATGAATTTCTCGTTACGCAGCTCTCTGGTTACCGGGCCAAATACACGGGTACCGATTGGTGCTTCCTGGGCGTTAAGCAGGATCGCTGCATTGTCGTCGAATCGAATCAACGAGCCGTCGCCACGTCGCACACCTTTCTTGGTGCGTACAACCAACGCGGTGAGTACCTGGCCCTTTTTCACTTTACCGCGTGGAATCGCTTCCTTTACGGTGACCTTAATAATGTCGCCGATCCGCGCATAACGGCGATGTGAACCACCCAGCACCTTGATACACATGACACGCCTGGCGCCACTGTTATCCGCAACATCTAAGTATGACTGCACTTGAATCATCGATTCACTCCATCACGCATTCGATTTCGAATGCTGACTCTCAAATTTAACTCGTCTATCTTTTTAACTGCTTCGCTGAGTGCAGCGAGCTCGCTATATACTGAACCAATCCTGGTTCTGATTCTTTTAATACCTATCGCAATACTTGCTTAGATCTGAGTTGCACGCTCGTCAATGGAAACCAGCGTCCAAGATTTAGTCTTGGAAATAGGGCGCACTTCCTTGATCGTGACGTCGTCACCTATTCCACACTCATTGTTAGCATCATGGGCATGAATTTTGGTAGATCGCTTAATGATCTTGCCATACACAGGGTGCTTAACACGGCGTTCAATCAGCACCACGATGGATTTGTCCATCTTATTGCTGACAACCTTACCTGCAGCGGTTCGGGCCGTCTGGTCTGCCGCTTCTTGATCGCTTTGAATTTCAGTATCTGCCATAACTATTTTCACTCTTTCAATTAATCGCCTGTCCGGGTTCGCCCTCTGCACAGTGCGTAATGAATTCGTTTATGCTTCCTTTTGCGTTTCTGCCTGCTTTTCAGTAATCAGGGTCTTGATGCGAGCGATATCGCGCTTCACTTCCTTCAGCAAGTGAACTTGACCCAACTGACCGGTGGCGTTCTGCATGCGGTTGTTAAACTGATCCTTATAAAGACCCTGCAATTGCGCCTGCAGCTCCTCTACAGATTTTTCTCTTAACTCACTCGCTTTCATCAACCTACCCTTACTAAGTTCTTTCTGGGGGAGACCACGGTTTATAAATTCTAAATACCGCGGAACGTCTCCAAATTCATTTACATCACTGTGCGCTTAACGAACGTGGTTTCAAACGGCAGCTTGGCAGACGCCAGGCCGAACGCTTCACGTGCCAATTCTTCATCAACACCTTCGATTTCGAACATAATTCGGCCGGGCTGAATTTGGGCAACCCAATACTCAACTGAACCCTTACCTTTACCTTGACGCACTTCCAAGGGCTTCTGAGTAATGGGCTTGTCAGGAAATACGCGAATCCAAATCTTGCCGCCCCGCTTAACCTTACGAGTCATGGCACGACGAGCCGCTTCAATCTGACGTGCTGTCAGACGACCGCGAGAAACTGCCTTCAGGCCAAATTCGCCGAAATCCACCTTGCTACCGCGATGCGACAGGCCTCGGTTGCGGCCTTTCATCATCTTGCGAAATTTTGTGCGTTTGGGTTGTAACACTTCTCTATTCCTCTAAAAACCGGGGGCCTTAACTTGCAGCAGCTGGCTGTTGCTTCGGCACAATGGCTTCATCTAGATCCAGTACTTCACCCTTGAAGATCCAGACCTTCACACCGATGATGCCGTAAGTTGTGCTGGCTTCAGATGTGGCGTAATCAATATCTGCACGCAGGGTATGCAATGGCACGCGACCTTCGCGATACCACTCACTACGAGCAATTTCGGCACCACCCAGACGTCCACCTACCTGCACCTTGATGCCTTGTGCACCTTGGCGCATCGCATTTTGTACCGCACGCTTCATAGCGCGACGGAACATGACGCGGCGCTCGAGTTGCGATGCCACGCTGTCAGCAACCAGCTGTGCATCCAGATCAGGCTTGCGAATTTCTTCGATGTTAATTTGCACAGGCACACCCATTTTCTCGGACAGTACACCACGCAGCCTCTCGACATCTTCACCTTTCTTGCCAATCACGATTCCGGGACGAGCGGTAAAAATAGTCAGCTTCGCAGTCTGCGCCGGGCGCTCTATCTCTACGCGGGAAACGGAGGCATTAGCCAGGCGCTTCTTGACATAGTCTCTAACCTGCAGGTCTACCAGCAGGTTGTCTGCGTACTCTTGTCCTTCGGCGAACCACGTAGAAGTGTGCTTCTTAACAATGCCGAGGCGAATACCAGTGGGATGTACTTTCTGACCCATCCAAATCTCCTAGCTATCAGCGACCGTAATAGTGATGTGACATGAGCGTTTCAAAATACGATCCGCACGCCCTTTCGCTCGAGGCATGATGCGCTTCATAGTCATGCCTTCATCAACACAGATGGTCGAAACTTTGAGTTCATCCACGTCAGCGCCTTCATTGTGCTCGGCGTTGGCAATCGCGGAATTCAAAACCTTCTTAATAACTGCAGCGCCTTTCTTAGAGCTGTAGTTAAGCAGTTCAAGTGCTTCTTCAACACCTTTGCCGCGAATCTGATCAGCAACCAGCCGCGCTTTCTGAGCGGATAACCTGGCGCCTTTTAATCTTGCTGAAACTTCCATCGTTATCTCCTAGCGCGCCTTTTTATCAGCAACGTGACCCTTATAAGTGCGGGTCAGAGCAAATTCACCCAGCTTGTGGCCAACCATGTCTTCACTAATGAAAACAGGAACATGCTGACGACCGTTATGAACAGCAATCGTAAGACCGATCATTTCCGGTGAAACCATGGAGCGACGCGACCAGGTTTTAATCGGACGCTTGTCGTTATTGTCTGAAGCCGTTTGCACCTTCTTCATTAGGTGAAGATCGATAAACGGTCCTTTTTTAAGTGAACGTGGCACGAGTCAAATCCTCTATCACTTGCCTTTACGGCTTGAATTTCTGCGGCGGACAATCATTTTGTCAGTTCGCTTGTTGGTTCTGGTCTTGTAGCCCTTGGTTGGCGTACCCCATGGTGATACCGGATGTCGGCCACCTGATGTACGGCCTTCACCACCACCGTGAGGGTGATCAACCGGGTTCATGGCAACACCGCGAACGGTAGGTCGCACACCGCGCCAGCGCTTGGCGCCAGCCTTACCCAAAGAGCGCAAGGCATGCTCTGAATTAGACACTTCGCCAAGAGTCGCACGACATTCGCTTAGCACTTTGCGCATTTCACCTGAGCGCAGACGCAAGGTGGCGTAATCGCCTTCCCGTGCAACCAACTGCAATGACGTGCCAGCGCTGCGTGCGATTTGCGCACCTTTGCCCGGCTTCATCTCAACGCAGTGAACTGTGCTTCCCAGAGGAATATTACGCAGTGGCAGTGTATTACCTACCTTGATAGGTGCACTTTCGCCCGACAACAACACATCTCCTGCGCTAACTTTAGCCGGCGCGACAATGTAGCGTCGCTCACCATCGGCATACAGCAGCAGGGCAATGTTGGCGGAGCGGTTAGGATCATATTCCAAACGCTCTACCCTGGCTTCGATACCGTCCTTGTTGCGACGGAAATCGATAATTCTGTATTTCTGCTTGTGGCCACCACCCTGGTGACGACGGGTAATGCGGCCCTTGTTATTGCGACCACCCGACTTCGACTTGGCGGCAGTCAGCGGCGCATACGGTTCGCCCTTATGCAGATCGGGATTGACTACCTTGACGACGAAGCGGCGTCCTGGTGATGTCGGTTTACACTTAACTACTGGCATGACTTAACCCTCTACTCCCGATCACCCGATATCCGCGAAGTCGATCTCATGACCGGCCTCGAGGCGCACATAGGCTTTCTTCCAATCGCTGTTGCGTCGCATTCTGCCGCGAGCCGAGCGCTTGGTTTTACCCTTTACGTTCAGAACCTGAAGATCAGAAACCGCCACCTTAAAGATGGACTCCACTGCTTCCTTGATCTCGGGCTTGGTTGCGTCGATCGCGACCTTGAACGCGTACTGGTTGCTGTCTTCGGTCATCAATGTCGATTTTTCAGACACGTGAGGACCCAGAATGACTGAATACATACGCTCCTGGTTCATGACAGCATCTCCTCTACCTTCTTAAGCGCGGGCACAGTGATCAGCACCTTGTCGAATCCAACAAGGCTTACCGGATCCAGGCCAGACGCGTCCAACACATCAACCTTGTGCAGGTTGCGTGCCGCGAGATAAAGGTTTTTTTCAACTTGATCAGAAATGATCAGGACGTTTTCTAAATCGTATTCTTGAAGCTTGCTGACCAAATCTTTGGTCTTGTGGGATTCGACTGCAAATTCGTTTACGACAACCAGTCGGTCTTGTCGGATGAGCTCGGAGAGAATGCATTGCATGGCTCCGCGGTACATCTTTTTATTAATTTTCTTGGAGTAGTCACGAGGCGTGGACGCAAAGGTCACGCCACCTGAGCGCCAAATTGGGCTACGAATGGTGCCAGCGCGAGCGCGACCAGTACCCTTTTGACGCCAAGGCTTACGACCACCGCCACGTACTTCAGAGCGGGTCTTTTGCTTGACCGAACCCTGACGTGCGCCTGCCATATAAGTCACCACGGACTGGTGCACGAGAGGCTCGTTGTACTCGCGCCCGAAAGACTCGTCTGACAGTGAAATTTTATCGCCCGTTTTATTACCAGGCAGAGCAAGTGCTAGTTCCATGACTTACCTCTTCACCTTGATAGTTGGACGGACAATGACGCTGGAGCCGGTTGCACCCGGTACTGCGCCTTTGATGAGTAGCAGATTGTTCTCTGCATCTACGCGCACAACTTCCAGGCTCTGGGTAGTTTTACGCTCGGAACCCATCTGGCCCGCCATCTTCTTACCTTTGAATACACGGCCTGGAGTTTGGCATTGGCCAATAGATCCCGGTGCGCGGTGAGAAATGGAGTTACCGTGAGTAGCGTCCTGCATGTGGAAGTTGTGACGCTTCACACCGCCCTGAAAACCCTTACCTTTAGATGTGCCTGTGACATCAACTTTCTGGCCAGCCTCAAACAGATCAACCTTGATCTCTCCGCCCACTGCCAGTTCAGCCAAATCATCCGTACGGAACTCCCAAAGGCCCTCACCGGCTTCGGTGTTGGCTTTGGCGAAATGGCCAGCTAGTGCTTTGCTCACGCGTGATGCACGGCGCGATCCGGCGGTTACCTGAATTGCACTATATCCATCCGTTTCAGGTGTCTTAATCTGAGTTACGCGGTTAGGCTGAACCTCAACCACAGTCACAGGGACAGAGTCACCTTCTTCAGTGAAAACGCGGGTCATACCGCTTTTTCGACCGACTAATCCAATCGACATTTTCTTTAGACCTCGTTGTGCAAGGGGCTAAAACCCGCTTTGGCCGCTGACGCGTTACACTAAACTTGCTCCCGCAAGGGGAGACAGGACATTTCAGTGCACCAAAACTCTTCGTAAGGACAGATCAATTCTGTCCCTGAGGATAGCGAGGACTGATAGCTCGCTACCTGGTTATTTTTGCGGGGGCAGATTCAAATCTGTCCCTAATCAATCAGCCGAGGCTGATTTGCACTTCTACACCAGCAGCCAGATCCAGCTTCATCAGCGCGTCGACCGTCTTTTCAGTCGGCTCAACGATATCCAGCAGGCGCTTGTGGGTGCGAATTTCGTACTGATCTCGCGCGTCTTTGTTGACGTGTGGCGAAATCAACACGGTAAATTTTTCTTTATTAGTTGGCAGTGGAATCGGGCCTTTAACCTGAGCTCCAGTGCGCTTGGCAGTGTCTACGATCTCTTGAGTAGACTGGTCAATCAGACGATGATCGAAGGCTTTAAGCCGAATTCTGATGCGCTGATTTTGCATCTACACAAATCTCCAAAAAATCGTTGTAAAAGAACAAGTTACTACCAGCTTTTTTGGCCAAGAAGTCCAAGAAGCCAAAAAAGGATGCGCATTGTAAGTGAGGCCCCAGCCCAAGTCAACAAGTTATATAGCTGAAAGCCTTAATATCCGGGGGCTGGAGCCGATATCACCAAACCGGAAATTGCTCCGATTTTTGGCCGCATAAAGCCGCCGAAAACCGTATTTCTGCCGAATTAAATTCGGCGTGTTCCCGCCAGTTTCAAGACTGTTTGCTGCCATTAAAGAATCCAGCAAGGCCTCATGCACAAATTTGAGAGCATTCTCATTGCAATACCGGCTCGAATCGGGTTTTCGCGATCCAGACATGAACCCAGCGGCTCTCTGGCTAGCCGAGTGAAACCGCCCTGGATTTGGCCACTGAGCCAGACTTTAGTCGTTTTCCTGAGGCAGAGACCAAATTCAAATCCCGGGGCGGCAGCAATCCCGCAGAACAAGCTGGTTAAGAGAACCGCAATGGGATCAGCTGGAGATCTTGATGTGAATAAAAAAAAGAGGCAGCCAGACCACAGACTCCGAGGGTTTGGTTGCAGCCAGAGTGCGCTGCCTCAGCAGATCCCACTTAAGGATGAGAGGCATAATGCTACGCAGGGTGCGCATTACAGCGCGGGTGACAGTTGGGTGACAGCAGCTGACTGTTTTTTCGCAGGCATAAAAAAAGCCAGCACATCCAGAGAACGTGCTGGCCTTCTGGATTATCAGCGATTTTATTCGATGATCTTGGAAACGACTCCCGCTCCCACAGTACGACCACCTTCACGAATCGCAAAGCGCAGACCTTCGTCCATCGCAATTGGAGCGATAAGATCAACAACCATCTTGATGTTGTCGCCAGGCATAACCATTT
>CALKNV010000046.1 GCA_938091935.1 uncultured Pseudomonadales bacterium | reverse complement strand
TGTGTGTGTGTGTGTGTGTTCGCGCATGGCAGTTGGCACACGAACTGGAAAATCCAGTCCGCGTTCCAGCTGGCACGAAGATTATAGCCACCGGTGCATTCGACAACTCTTCGCAGAACGGTTACAACCCAGACCCGAATATTGAAGTAAATTGGGGCGAGCAGTCCTGGGAAGAAATGTTCATGGGATTCTATACCTGGAAAGAAGTTAACCAGGGCGGTGACGACTAAATCAGTCGGCACAAAATAAACAAAAAAGGCGAGTCAGTGACTCGCCTTTTTTTTTGCATAGCTTATGGACTAGTTACGCGGCGGTGGCGGCGTCCAGTCACAACCCTCACAGTTAGGATCCTTATCGTTTTGAGCCATCACTTCAAAGATGAAGTCACGCCATACCGCGTTAGGCTGCCATACTGTATTCATATCTTCCTTGGCTTCGGCCACAGGTACATCTTCATAGAGTACTCGGTAGAGAAAGCTGAAAGCGGTGGCCCGGGCATTCACCTGACAATGCAGCAGGGTTTTCTTGCCGGTATTGCGCTGCATGGAATCGGCAAACGCATAAAAGTCATCGGGAAGTGGATTGGAAAAATCCACCGGCACCTGCATGTACTCCATGCCCAGGCCCTTTACGATCTGGTCTTCATCTGGGAGTGCATTGGTGTTATTAGTGAACGCAATGTAAACAATCCGTTCAAATCCCTGATCGGCGATAGCCTGAAGTTGGTCAGCATTGGGTTGACCGGCACTGGCGAAGGTCGCACTGTACTGACGAAAATTGGTAATTCCTTCAAGTTCTGCAGGGGGTTCTTCAACGGCCAGCACAGTATGGCTCAGGAGCACTGTGGCTGCCGCGATTAACGCAAATTGCTTCATGATTTCCTCGAATAAAACGGCTTTATGCTTTACGCCGTTACTATATCAAAAGCCAGGTACGGATACCCAGCAATACTGGTTCATTTTGCCGCGTCATAGGGTCGCAGTGACCATGGATTTCGAGGCTTGTCGCATGATATAAGCAGCTGATGAAAGATGATATTTTGGCGCGCTGGCGTCATTCCCATAGTTTTGGACAAGACCAGAAACGGCGTGGGGAAAGCCGCACCTTTATTGTCATAGCGCTCACTGCCAGCATGATGGTAGTTGAGATTATTGGCGGCATTGTGTTCGGCTCTATGGCCTTGCTAGCCGATGGCTTGCACATGGGGTCACACGCAGTCGCACTGTCCATTAATGCCTTCGCCTATGTGTACGCTCGACGTCACGCGCACAATACTCGCTTCAGTTTTGGCACTGGGAAAGTGAACACACTGGGTGGCTACACTGGTGCGATTCTGCTCGCCCTGTTTGCCGCGCTAATGGCTTGGGAAAGCCTGATACGCTTACTGAACCCGGTGGAAATTGCTTTCAACCAGGCCATTTTCGTCGCCAGCATGGGCCTGTTGGTGAATGGGGCATCGGTCTTTATTCTGGGCGAGCATCATGACCATGGTCATGGTCATGATCACGACCAACACGACCATCACGACCATCATCACGATCACAATCTGCGCTCGGCCTATCTGCACGTGTTGGCCGATGCACTAACCTCTTTGTTAGCCATCTTTGCGCTATTGATCGGCAAGTATTATGGTGCTGTGTGGATGGACCCCGTCATGGGCATCGTCGGCGCCATACTGGTGTCACGTTGGTCGCTTGGTCTACTGAAGTCCACCAGTGCCATCCTGCTGGATGAGCAGGGCTCGGAAGACATGACCTGCCGCATCCATGAGGCCATTGAATTCAACGGCGACCATCGCATTGTCGACCTGCATCTATGGACTGTAGGGCCGGGAATCTACGCCTCGGTGCTATCGATCGTGTCCTGCTCCCCCGCCGAGCCGAGCTATTTCAAATCGCTGCTGCCGGAAAACTTGCCCATTCAACATCTCAGCATCGAGGTGCATCCCTACGATGAAGATGGCTAGTCAGTTAAGTGTCCTGGCGGTCTCTCTGGATAGTGCCTTGGCGCATACTCAGTTGGCCGGGCTTAGCTCCAGCCGCTCGAACAGGACCGATTCAATCTTCTCGCGACTATAAAACGCAGGAAACACTTTGTCGTTGGCCCATAGTTCAAACAAGTTGGCATAAAGCGGACTGTCCGGGTCGCCCACCTGACCGGGCGAATTCATACCGAGGGTGTTATCCCAATCCCGGGTATCGATGAAAATGCGAAATGACGCACCCGTCGTCTGGTTGTCCCCACTACCGGTGTTGCCCAGGGTAAAACTATTGCCGCCTCGAGGCAGCGGTCCTACATCCAGCTGCGCTCTGAGCTCCTCGTTGACTGCCGCGCTCAAAGGATGGCGAATGAGCGCATGCTTGTAATCAGCCTGACCATAGACCCAGTTCTGCATGTTAGGACCAAGCTTCTCTCGCAGATTCGCCACCCCCTCCGCCAGGGTGCGCAGCAGAAATTCATCGCGACCAGCTAATGGATCAGCACCGAAATCCCCATCCGGTGCTAACAGAAAATCGATGGAGGTCTTCATACCCACGTTGAGATACTGTTGGGCGCTCTCTGGTACTTTCAGCGCCTCAATGTTGTCCAGCAACTGGCGCTCGAATGCCACATAGATACCGGCAGTGATGGAATCGCGGTCCAGTACGAAATCCCAGTCCAGCAACATCTGGCGGGCCTGCTCGACCTGGGGGTCATCTGCCGGCAGATCCTTAAAAAACGGCACCAGGCTGCGAGCAGGAATGGACAGGTAGTCATGCTGCAGCGCAATCATGTCAGTCATATTGAACTTGCGCCCGGACGCCAGCACCTCACTGCCTCGGGCCCAGCGATAAGGGTCGGTCCAGGTAAAGCCAATGGCATCCAGATATTCATAGTCTGGTGACGTGTAATTGCTGTTAGAGGTTTCAATATAGCCACGTTCAGGATTGTATTCGTTGGGTTTGGCCTTGATTGGCAAATATCCATCCCATTCATAACGGCCATCACCCGGTACTGGCACCATGCCGCTGAAGTTGCGTCGAATCGGCGCAATACCCACCGCCTGCCAGCCGATATTGCCCTTACGATCTGCCCAGATCATATTCTCACCGGGAATATTGCTGTAGTTTGAAGCCTCCCGGAATTCTTCCCAGGTCTGCGCCTGATCCATGCGCAGGGATGCCAGGTAAGGCGCACCGCCAAATTCCATCCAGGCGGGACGCAGTGCATAGGCCAGGTTTTTGTCCTGGTCTTCGAAAGCCACCGGACCGTGCCGGGTGTATTTTAATTCCACGGTAACCGGGCTCTGGCCGCGGACCGATATGCTTTCTTCAATAATAGACATGGGCTCCCAGCGTCCGTTGTAGCGGTACTCATTGGGATTATCTGGATTGGTCTCGTATACGTAGAGATCTTCTCCGTCGGTGTTGAACACGGTCAATCCCCAGGCGCCGAACTCATTGTGACCAATAGATATTCCCGGAATTGTAGGTTCACCGCCACCGAGCACATTCCAGCCAGGCCCTACCAGGTGTGCCCAGTAGCGCAATGAAGGCACAGACTGAGCCCGGTGCGGATCGTTGATCATCATGGGCCATCCGTCCTGGGTCAGATCACCACTCACCACCCAGTTATTGCTGCCTATGTCGTCAAGGTCGAAACGTTGAATCAGGTCAGCTTCCTGGTCGAGAACAGTCGCCAACTGTTGGAAGTCATCGGTGTCATTACGCGCTGCCGCAACCTGGATATCATCAGGTTCAAATCGAAGATTGCGACGAAAGGCGTTATAGAGATGGAGAATGTCGTTCTCCACCAGAGATTCACAATCGATCATGGGATCGAGGGTCAGATCAGGCTCATGGGGATGAAAGTACTGCAGTTCTCTGACTGCCTCTTCACCGATGGTACAGACAGCCCTGCCGATGTTCATTTCCAGACCAATATTGCCAAGCAGCCCCTGGTGTCTGGAGATGACCACCTCTTCGGTCCAGTGTTTGGGCTCTATATCCAATAGCTTAAAGGGTAAAGGCAAGCTATCAGGATCCTGCAGCGCTTCATCGATATAGGCATTTACGCCGTGCACGAAGGCACCAATGATGTCGACACCGCGAGGGTGGTAATGACTCAGCTCTTCTCCCATCGCGCCGCGGAATTTGAACAGGCGCGCGCCATGATCGCGATCAATCGCTTTGGGACCGAGAATTTCTGCGGTAGTGCCGGTAGCACGCGCGCGCCAGATCTCGAACTGAAACAGACGGTCACGTGCCGCGCTGTAACCCTGGGCGAAGAACAGGTCGTGCTCTGTCTCGGCATAAATATGAGAAATGCCCCAGCGGTCTTTAAGAATTTCCACGGGTGCCTGTAGACCTTCAACTTCGAGATTATTTCGTGTCTGGGCGTGGAGTGTCAGGCTAGCAAAGAGCCCCACTATTGTGAGCACTGCTGTCAGAGAGACGCGGTGGGACATGATCGGTTCCTCATTATTATTAGTAAGTAGCGCTCCGCAGCTTGCTGCCGCTGCCATGCGCTAGCATCAACTATACCCCATCTGCCGGAATGGCAGCTATGGCGATCTGCGCTGTGATCCGGGGTCGCCATGGCCCGCGTAACCATCTTGACTGCCACAACCTTAACAGCCCCAGCCCTAACAGCTTCAGCTTGACTGCCAAAGGATTAACCATGACACGGTCTCTCATTCTCTCGACCTGCTTCGCCGTTTTCAGCGCCTGCAGCGCAGTACAAATAGATGACTATCGCGATCAGTCACCGTCACTGAAGATGGAAGAGTTTTTCCAGGGGGAGCTGGTAGCCTATGGCGTGGTAAAAGATTTTCGTGGTCGCGTAATCCGCAAATTCACCGCGGAGATAGTCGCCTACTGGCAGGATGGTGTCGGCACCCTGGAAGAAGACTTTGTGTTCGATGATGGTGAACTGGATCGCCGGGTCTGGAAGCTACAAACGAACAGCACGGACAATTACACGGGCACGGCCGGTGATGTGGTTGGTGATGGCGAAGTCACCGTTGCAGGCAACAGCGCTTTCCTGGATTACGTCTTACGCATACCTTACGGTGATGGCAGCATTGACGTTCGCATCGATGACCGGATGTACCTGATCACACCATCAGTTCTGCTGAATGAATCTACACTTAAGAAATTTGGAATTAAGGTCGGCGAGCTGTTGCTGGTCATCCAGAAGCAAGACATCTGACGCCTTTTGGCTAGACGCTAGTAGCTAGCGCTTCTCCCTTCTAGCCCAGGGCTGGCCCTACCCCTTTACAGGTCAATTTTTTTAATCACCGAACTGCTTCAGCAGCTCCAATGCCTTGGGCGCTTTTTCCCGCGGCACAAACACATGATCATGGTAATGCGCCGCTACCATATTGGCAGGGATGTCGAACTTGGCCAGTTTGCTGGCGACTGCCGCAGTCAGGCCGACGGCATCCAGACTGGAATGTACGGTCAGTGTAATTCCCTTAAATACCCCGTGGTATTTATAGGCCGCGGCATCAGCCTGCCCTTGCTCTAACAGCAGGCTAAGCCCCTCTTGCTCTTGATAGGTGGCCAGTGGATTCAAGTGCGCGACATCAATAAGGCTCGCACCTGCGACGGTGCAGAACACAAAGTCGTCATCCAGCAGCAGCGGCCGCAGGCCGGAGAGCATCTTTTCAAGGTCAGTTTCACCCGGCATTGCAATCCCTCTATCAGCGTCGAGTAATAAGTCTGTTTACTGATGACACTCGCGCCTATTGAACTTCAGCAGCAATTTCCTGGTAAAAGCCTGGGATGCTGCGGCTCATAAACAATCCATTTTCCGCCTGAGTCCAGCTCAGCGCAGGATCTTTAATCCGCTCGGCGGCATCGTCTGCACTCACGCCACTGCGAATCAGATCCGCCATGCGCATGCGCACGGCTTCCATCTGATTCCTGAAAGCCAGAATGCCGCGCCGATCCATGAGACCGCCATGCCCTGGGATAGCCGTATCGAAATCCAGGGTCAACATATTATTGAGCGTCTCAACCCAACCACGACTGCTGCCGCCATTGGCATAGTCCATAAAAGGTGCCGTGGTATGCAATAAGTCTCCACCATGGATTGTCTTGAGGTCAGGAAAGTAAACAACGGTATCGCCATTGGTGTGGCCCGTCCCCATATGAAAAGCCTGCACTTCGACACCACCGAGGAAAACCGCAGTGTTTTCGGTGTAGATCAGGCGCGGTGCGCCTTCCTGGTTGCCGCGAATCATATTATCCCGGGCGTTCTTGTGGGCGATGATTTCAGCAACTTTCAGAAACCCTGCATTGCTGCCGCTGTGGTCACCATGATGATGGGTATTAATCACGTAGCGAACCGGCAGCTCACTGACGCTGGCTACCAGGGACTGAATCTCGTCGAAGTCCTGGGGAAATTTGTCATCGATGAGGATTACACCCTCATCGGTCAGGCGGACGCCAATATTACCGCCTGGGCCGGTAATCATGTAGAGCCCGTCTTTAACTTCCGATATCTCCAGACGACCCTGCGCCCAAGAACTTATTGACAGAAAAAGCAGCACAAACGTCAGTCCGGTTCGTAGTAATGGTTTAATCATGGTTGCCTCGATACGACTTTAACTAAATTTTGAGTAGGGGTTCCTAATCGGATTCATGGAACGACTCAGCGCCGCGCCAGCTCTTCCATAAGTACACCATTGGCATACTGAGCGCAAATGCGATGCCCGAAAGCAAAATCAGCAAGAGAATATAAAACAATAAAATACCGAAATAAGGGTTCAGCATAAACCCGTTCCCGACCTCAAGCTCCAGCGTAAGATCACCGTTCCAAACCACGAAAAATGTCAGCAAAGTCAGAATTAACAGGAACACAGCTGAGTAAAAACTGAATTTCCTGGTGATTTTCCACGTGCTTTGGACGCTGCTGCGAAATGTTGGGCTCATATCGATTATTGACTCAATACGCGGGACAGCTGTCGTGGAAAGTAGCCGGAGACCGTTCGGTATCAGGCGGCGGAAAAGCCTGCTTGAAGGTAAAAGCCTCCAAACTGGGGCCATTCTCGCGCAACAGTTCGAGTCGCTGGCCAGCCTCCTGCAGGCTGGGCCGATGGCCTTGCGGCACCCACCAAAGGGTTTGATAGGCATCACGCATCAGCTCGAACCACTCTTTCCTGCGCCGCATAATCTCAACGTGGGCAGTACGATAGACAAAATGGTGCAAAGAATCGGCGTCCTTCCACACCGACATATTCACCAGAGTGTCCTCGTCAAAGATGCGGAACTCGGTGGCATCACCGGCGTCTGATTGCAGTCGCCACACAAACCCGGGCGCACTATCCGCCAGCGCGTTGATACGCTCCAGATTGTTCACAAAGCCTGCAACCACAGGTGAATCAATCGGTGCGACCATGCGGCCAATATTAATCTGCGCCAATTCCCAGGCAAACTGCCGCTGCGTCATGAATGACTTCCAGTCTCGGCCATTCTTGCCTCATTAAGCTGCTGTGCCCTGAGCAGTGCTGGCCGTTTCACCAACTCACCGACGTATGCCTGGAAGGACTCACGCTTCTCCAGGGTGCCGAACATCATTCCCCAATTAAGCGCAGAGCCGAGATAAACATCCACGGCGGTAAAAGCATCGCCGCAAATAAACGGCCCCTCACGAAGGGCAATTTCCACAGCATCCAAAGTAGCGGCGACGGTGCCAAACCCAAGCGTTCGAGATTGTTCATCCGAAATTTCCCAGCCCATCGCATTCACAGAAACCGCCTGCTCGAGAGGCCCAGCCACGAAGAACATCCAGCGATAGCTGTCATGCTTAGCTCCTGAATTTAGTTGTTTCTCATTCTCACGGCCCGGATCAATAAATTGCAGTTGGTCCCTTCCAATACACCAACTTCCAGACTGGCAGGCACCTGAGCCAATGTAACCGGCTCCTCTCCCTCTGCAGCTTTGCGAAACTGAACGGAGAAGTTGCATCCAGGGACAGGCTTCCATTGCTGGTACTAATGCGAATACTGCCGTCGAATACACCAAAATAGTGTGCTGCGGGATTTATCGCCGCCACCCGTAATTTGTCCTCCCCACTGTGACCTCCGCGAATTCGGTAGTAAAGCGGGTATTGCACCGCTGTATTACGCCGGTGATAGTGCGCATGCGTCCGTATCGCAAGTGCAATTCGGAGCGGTCGCTATTGCGATCTTGATACTGGTAGCCCTGGATCTGCAGCGATGAGTTACACATCAATGACAGCAGGGCTCGGTCATTACATTGCAGTTGCACCCAGGCTTTGGGAGCCGTGGTTACAGTGTCCCCTGGGTAAAGCGCGGCACGCCGCTGCAGAACCACTTCTTCGCCATTGGCACGACTCATCTTCACCTCACCGGCAATGACGATTACCCGGGCGACCCCTTTTCAGCTGATTCCTGCGCTTCGGCCGACAGCACACACATCAGTAGAATAAGCAGCAGGAAAGCACTTCGCGCAGGGCGATAACTGCTCCAGATTTTTTTTCTCATGCGCCGGAGTATAACAGCTAGTCAGCAGCCACAAACTGCCTGGTAACATCCAGCACATCTTCCGGATCAAACAGGCGCCAGCCACGCTCGTTGAATCGCTGCAGATCTTCAGTGCTGGGGAAACTATAGTAATTTCCTGAATCGGCCTGGCTGTTGCTTGGCAGACTATGCCCCACTGCGATCTTGTCCACAGCAGCAAGCATTTCCTCGCACCCTGCTTCATATAGCGACAGCACATGCCACAAATAGGAACGATCCCGCTGCACTGACAGCCGTGTCGATGCAATGATGCTGCCCGTATCTATGCTGCTGTCCTCAATAAAATGTAGAGTTGTCCCGATTTCTGTTTCGCCATTGAGTAGCGCCCAGAAACTCGCCATGACACCTTTGTAATCCGGCAAGGCACCGGAATGCAGATTCAAGATACTATGAGTAGGAATGGCAATCACAGGATCCTTGAGAATCAAGCCATAGCGAATAGACAATACCAGATCAGGTTCTGATGTCGCGAATCGCGCCAACCCTGCGGCCTCGTTTATATTATTGAGCTCAGAAACACCGCCGGCCACTATTTCACCCAGCTGCTCGAAGCTTAACAGTGATTGTTTTGCAGTCCTTTGCGCATCGGATGTGCGATTCAGCAAGGGCGCAATTATCTGGTTCAGCAGATCTTGTTCAACGAATTTAAGCTGCTGCAGTGGCGCCGCCAGCGGTTTGCTGCCCACCCGGGAGGACAGAAAAACAGTGGCCCGATGGTCGGAAAGTCCAGAGACAAGATGATTCAACGCGATACAGCTGGCCAGATCGCGATTGGCGAGGATTGTGATGTTCATTCAGAGCGAAATTCCGACAGTGCGTTCTCGCTATCATTATGGCATAGCTTGAAGCCGCCTGATCCAGCCATCGCCTTTACTCAGCAGATAGAACTCCCCTTCTCCATCGATACCCAGGCGCAAGCCGGCGCGGATTTCACGCCCATAGGTGTCCGGAAAACCGAACTCTTCACGCAGACTGATGGTTTCTCCCGCCCTGATGATGCGCAACTCCGAAATCGGTGCGTTCCCTCCTGGGGTCAGGCCCACCGTGTCTATATAAAAGATGCGCCCTGTCACCATATCCGTAAAAACATACTTACCCTGCAATTCAGGAATCAGGGAACCTCGATATACGAAGCCACTACTGATGGCATAGCCTTCATCGTGATCGAACTGCGCGACTGGATAGGTGAACCCGTAATCCGCCGCCGGCAAGGGATAAACCGGATTGGGTCGGACACCACCAATACCAAAAGCCGTAGCAAAGGTCCCTTCCCGCAAACGCCAGCCATAGTTGGCACCGCTGATACCGATATTCACTTCTTCAATTTGGGCCTGACCGATATCTGAAATATACAGCTTGCCATCTTGATCGAATGAGAAGTGCTGCGGATGACGAAGACCATAGGCCCAGATTTCCGGCGCAATGCCCGGCTGACCAACAAAAGGATTGTCAGCCGGGATGCCATAGGCCCGTTCTTCACTGCTGGCAAGGGGATCGATACGCAGCATGCTGGACATCGGCTCGCTCAAGGACTGCCCATTCTCATTCGGATCATTGGCACCACCGCCATCCCCGAGACTGAAGTAAAGCATGCCAAAATCGGCATCGCCCGGACGCGCAGAAAGATTAAAAGCAATGTTGCCGATGTTATGGTTTTGGGCAAATTGGCCAATGCGAAATATCTCGCGACTGCTGCCTCGAAACTGGTTGGCAGATGGATCCACAACGGTCCATTCGCGAACGACGCTTTCATGATTTTCTGAGTCGTGATCGAGATAATTAGCCGTGCCACTTTCCGAACTGGCGCTAAATGTGGTGTAGAACTTGCCATATCCCGGTGTGCCCGTTGCGGCAAACTGGGGGTGGAAGGCGAAGCCAGCCAGGCCGGTTTCGTTAGGAAACATCGAATCGTCGAAACCTACGTCTTGCTCCCTTATGTCCAGAAAGACCGCAGGCTCTTGGCCGCTCGAGTCGGTGATATAGAGAAGCCCACGCAAATCATTGATCACAAGCCGACCCGAACCGTCGGTAATCGGGTACATGTATTGGATTCGTGCATAGGCGGGATTGGTCATGGCCACATCGCTGGAATCCTCGCTACGCGGCACCCGCACAAAAGGCACGGTTGTTACACTGATCGAGCCGAATTCAATCGGTTTCGGCAAGGGGTCAGAGACAGCTTCGATGGGAGAATCTGCAGCGCGTGCTGCGGCAGACAGGCAGGCAATCAGGGCAAAAATGTGAAACGGCAGCAATCTGGAATTCATCATGGAATCTCACTTGCGAGCTCTTTTCCGACTAGGTTATGCCGCGGGTGGGCCAAGAACAAGTAAATTTTATTGGTCTAAGCACATCCAGTAGATACTATTGCAACACTACCAAGCGCTGGACTGGTTCAAGAATCTTCATGCAGTTTTAATTACAATCAATCGCTCTTAAAAACAATGAAAAACCAAAACTAAAAAGCTGAAAGTGACTGAATTAGCCAATTTCTATAGCGTGCTGCTTAGCGAACTCTCTTTCTGAAAAATATTAGCGACCCTTCCTACTCGTTCGAACCTCAAGGTTACTCCGAGTGTACAAATGCAAAATTGTTGCAATAAGAGGGCGATTCCCAAAACCTTGGCCCCTCAGAGTTTTGGTCACGGGCGGGGTCGAAATCTAAGAGTGGACGCATGTCTCCGCCACAGAAATATTCGCCCCGGTAACCCAAGCCCGAAAGGTAATCAAATACAGGTTGGACCGTGCCTTCTGACCGGTGTCTCGCTTCGGCCTCGAGCAGGATTGCTGGATGAAACTTCCGAAGCAATTGTTCTGCTCCACGCAGTGCTTCCAGTTCGTGTCCTTCCACATGAACCTTTAGCAGGGCAACCCGATGACTGCTTCCTGCAAAAAACTCGTCCAGAGAAACGACTTCTGTACTGCGTTCATCAACTCTGCCGCCTATAGCTTTCTCTTCGAAGGTTGCGCCTGAAGAATAGCCTTTAGTGTTATGCGGAACGCGCAAAGTATGAACGCCGGATTTGACAGAAACTCCACTAGGCACGATTTCAACATTGTCGCAGCCGAGTTTTCTCAGCGTTGTTCCGATACTTGCTGCCAGTTTAGCCTGGGGTTCGAATGCGACGACGCGCCCAGTCGGGCCGACCTTCTGCCGAAACCACCAGGTATAAGCACCGCGATGTGCGCCAACATCAATCGCGAGATCCCCTTCCTTGAGATGCGCACAAGCCCAGGCAATTTCGTCGCGGTCTCTGCCCTCAGCCAATTTGCGTGCGTGTTGTTTAAATCGCCAGTTCGTCAACATGGGGAAAGTAGGCCACAGCTTTGTTTTGAGAACAAGCATGGAGGTCTGGAGCATGGAATCGAGCGCAAAAGAGGGGAACACTAATAGCTATTCCAAGAGGGTCTGCTGCTAGACCCATTTGAAGGAGTTATTGCCAGCTAAGCCCTCCATCAAGCCTGCTATTTTATTGCTGTGTATAGGAAGTCCAAACGCAATAACCGACCCTGCCTTTTCTCTGTCAATGCAGCCCAGCCAACAGTAGAGTGGCCGCTCTCAAAAAGCCAGCCATCGAGGAAGTCCCTGATGTTCATTAGCAGTTACCTGCCCCGAATGTTTTTCATGATAACCCTGGCGACTCTGCTGGCAAGTTGCAGGCTGCCCGGCATTCGCTTACTCGGTGATGATGAACCGGGTATGAACCTCGCTACCGGCGAGTCTCAAAACGTGTTTTTCTTCACCTCGGATTCCAGCTTTGAAACCGATATTGGCCTGGTGGGTGGCAGCGAATACGCATTGAGCATTACTATCCTGGGTAATTGGGTGGATAGCTATATCGATGATAACGAAAATCAGGAAGCATTGGACGAGAGAGGTTTTTCCAACGAACTCATGCCAATCTCCCTGCTCGGCGCAACCAGATGCTCCCGCTCTCATCAGTGGTTCGAGCTGATGATAAGCCAGTCGCGCTGCCCCAGAGACAGTCTGCGCGGCGTGTCTGACCTTAGCTATGATGAAGACAGTCGCAGTTATCGCTTTACCGCAAACTGCAGCGGCGAACTTATGCTGCACGTCAATGCTGCCTACGGCTTCTATGGCAACAACATGAGCGCCGCTAACATCGAATTGGCGAGACTCAATTAACTGTCGGGTTTTTGATTTTCCGGGCTAGCAAGCGTGCTGGATGAGGGTATAGGTCGTCTCACCGGCGGGCACAAACTCCAGGCACTGGTTAATGCATGCCGGCCATTCTTCGCTGATGTGGCTGACATAAATGATTCGAGTGTGAGTCTGACTCGCTACCAGGTCAAGAATGCCCAGAATCATCTTGCGGTGGTAATCATCCAGGCCCACACAGGGCTCATCCAATACCAGCAGCATTGGGTTCTTTACCATGGCGCGGGCTAATAGCACCAGGCGCTGCTGGCCAAAAGACAGTTCATGATAGTAACTGGCCTCCGCCTCGGCCATATCAACACAGGATAGCCAGGCTCGTGCTGCCGCCCACTCGGTGGCGCCGCTATCATCATACAAGCCCACCGAGTCATAGAAGCCGCTCACCACTACATCCAGCACTTTCCAACCTTTCACATACTTATTGTGCAGTTCGTTGGAAACCACACCAAACCTGGCCTTTACTTCCCAGACCGATTCACCCGTGCCACGCTGTTTGCCGAACAGACGCACATGCTGGCCATAGGCCATATGATTTTCACCATCGATAAGGCTCAGTAAGGTGGATTTACCACAGCCGTTGGGCCCTTCGATCAGGGTGTGGTTGGCAGAAGTCATGCGCCAGTTCACCGCCTCCAACACCAACTGATTGCCGTAGTTAGCCTGCACCTGCTCCAGCTCTATCAGCACTTCTTCACTAGCCACACCAGATACTTCTTCAAGACTTGCACTGGGCAGTTTTTCTGGGAGTCTTGGCACCTTACGTACGTGAGCCTGAAAAGCTTCATCCTGCAATACGTCAGCAGCAGCGCCCTGCAGCCGCAGCTCAAGGTCTATCATTAACCCGATATGGGTCGTGCCGGGCAATATATCCTGCTGCCGACGACACAATAACAGGCTGCTGAATCCCGAGCTGCGCAGGGCATCAATACACCCACTGATGCGCTGCCTGGAGTCTTTATCGATACTCTCCAGCGGATCATCCAGCACCACCAGTTTATTCGGTTTGCCAACCGCAGCGACCAGTGCGCGCGCAATCAACGCCCGCCTGATCTGACCGGAAGAGAGGAAGCGAATGCCCTTTTCCAGCAGCGGCCGCAGCGCCAGCTGCTCGACAATCATCTCAGTTTCAGGCGGCACAGCGGCACCGGCATCCAGCCCAGAGTGCAGCAACTCCCGCACCAGGGTGCCGCTATCCTGGGCACGATCACTGTACTCGCTCATATCCAGCCGATTGTCCCGTTGCCACAAGCGCTGCTGTTCCTCAAATGAGACCAGGAGAATATCCCGCGCCGGTTCAAAGCCATCCCGGCAAGCAACATAACTGCCAGACTCCACCCGCTTGCCAGCAAGCAGCGCCGCTAACACCGACTTGCCTGAACCATTGCGCCCAAACAAGCACCAGTGCTCGCCGGGCTGAATTGAAAAATGCGACACTCGCAGCAGCGCCTGGCGATTGACGCGGCATAGCGCATCGGAAATCTGAAGTAATGAGGAAGTCGGCATGTTCTTTCTCGTCAACTATTTGCTGCTAGTCGTCAGCTAACCCTAGTCCGCGCAGCACTTTGCGCAAGGCACGCAGCGGCAAAGGTCGCTCCCAGGGTTCGGGTGGCAGGTGAAAATCCGGCGTTTCCGGAATCCAGAATGGTTTTCTTCTCCTGGGTTTGCCTTGATGGCTTTCCATTGGCGTGTAGTACTCACAGCCTTCGAAGAAATAATGGGTAACCTGGGAATGTCGACTGCGACTTACGTCTTTGCGGGCAGCACCGCCATGCAGCAGATTGGCGTGCCAGATAATCGCCTCGCCTTTCCTGGCCAGACCTAGCTCAGGCTGCAAATCATGTTCCGCGATTACGTCCTGTATACGCTGCTCATAGGCATGATATTGGGAATAACCCGGCTCCAGCCCCAGGTCCTGCATGGAGTAATAAGGCAGCTTGTGACTGCCGGGGTAATAGATCAGTGGTCCGTTCTCGGTATCAATGTCCTCCAGCGCAACCCACACGCCCACCATATAACCAGCTGGGACGGTGTTAAAATGAATCGAATCGGAATGGGGATACTGTGAAGTGCCCACCGGGAAATTTAGGGTCTGAAATGGCAGCGGTTTGCGCTCCAAAAGCTGTTCAAGTGCAGCCAGCACTTTCGCATTAACTGCCAGCTGTCGCACGCTATCAAGCTGCCGCCAGGCATCCTGAACCCGGGTGGCCAGCAGCGGATTTTGCTGATGCGCGGGCTCATAGAGTGGCTGTACCTGTTCGACAATGCTACTCAGCAAATCTTCAGAGAAACCCAGGTCTAGTTTCAACAAGCCTCGCTCAGCAAATGTTTCGATTTGCTGTGCATTCAGCACTTCAGCTTCCCCGGCACTCACGGCCGATTTCCCAGGGCACGTTGCATGACTTCATGCTGAATCGTCATCATATGACCAATGGAACGGCGCCAGTACTCTGAATTGTGCTGCCCCCTGCTCTGCATGTAATCAAACGGCACGTTGTTTACCATCAGGAGCTGCGCCAGCTCCCGCGCCTCCTGAATCAGCCCGTCCTCAGTACCAGAATCCAGATAAATGTGTGGCATCTGGCTCTTTGGTACATTGTAGATAATTTCAAACGGATCATAGGCCTTGGCCTGCTCAGCCGTGTCGAATGCCCTGCCCAAAGGCGTCCGTTCTTCCTGGGTGCTAAACCCCGGCATGGCGACAATCTCGGCAATAAAGGCATCGGCCTGTTCGAACCTCAGCTGATTTTCCGGGCTACGCTGGGTAGGTACATCCTCAACGCCAGCCTCGATCCTCGCCGCCTCGGTGCGCGCATAACTCAATGCACCACTGGTGCTGCCAATGGAAATAAACATCTGAGGATGGCGCAGACCCAGGGCAAACGCACCAAATCCGCCCATGGACAGACCCGCGATGGCCCGACCTTCTCGCCGCGCTTCGGTCCGATAGTTTTCGTCAACATGGCTAATCACATCCGCGATAATGTGATCTTCCCAATTATTCAATTGCCCGGCTTCATTGCTGGCATAGTTCACGTACCAACTGTTACCTCCATCCGGGAGCACCAGGATCAGGTCATCCAGATTGCGGGCATAGAAACTGGCGGCGAGATTGCGACCCCAGATAGTGTAGTTCTGCATATAGCCGTGTAGCAGGTAGAGCACGGGGTAGCGCTGGGTAGAAGTCTCGTAGTCTGCGGGCAAGACGATGTCGAGCTTCATAGTGCGATTCACCGCTGGACTAAAGAATTCAACGGTGCTTAAACCCGGCGGAATCTCGGCCGGGCTGAGTTCCAGTTCTTGGGCAGAAACCGCTGTCAGGGAACACAGAGAGAAGACCAGAAAGGATTGCCAGAAACTGCGGCGTAACATGTTGGAAGAGTTCTTGAAAATACTTGCAGGCTTCACTTTATAGCACTTTTCTGCCGGCGATAGTATCTTGGGGGAAAATAGTACCTTGGACAAAAATAGTATCTTGGGGAAAAATGGTACCTTGAGAAGACAAGCCACTTACTAACAGGAAATTAGGCGCCGATTTCCTAGTCAGGAGAAACCTTATGCGAACCCATACCCTGCTCACTATCAGTCTTTTTATCCTTTTGCTGATCAGCAAACCGACCTCCGCACAATCGACGGCAGACGAACAGGCCATTCTCAATACTGTGGATCAGTTCGTTACCGCACTGGCCGAGCGCAACCGCCAATTGCTGACAAGCATCACAGTACAAGGGTCGCTGAATATTTCTACTTCAATAGGTGCAAGTGGTGATCAGAGAATTCGCATCCAGAACTATACCCAGCTGCTAAACAACCTGAGCAGTGAGGGACCGGCCTTACTGGAACGCTATTGGGATCCCACAGTGCTGATTCAGCGCGACATCGCCGTGTTTTGGGCACCCTATGACTTTCACGTCAACGGCGAATTCTCCCACTGCGGCATAGACTCATTCCAACTCATCAAACGCGATGATCGCTGGCTTCTGACTAACCTGAGCTGGACTGTAGAAAGAACGGGCTGCGCAGAGAGCCCGCTCGGTCCACCGGCATAATAACTAGAATCGACATGAAGACATGAAAAAGGTCTGGCAAAAACAATTGCCAGACCTTGAAAAGCTAGCTGTATTGATCCGATCAGAAGCGTGAATCCAAAATTTTCTGATCCATTCCAGGATTTAGAGGCGACATAACCGGCACGCTACAGACTATCGGATTTCATCACCAGCATCTTTTCAACCTGCATATCGTCATAGGTGTAAGGAATACCACCCACGCCATAGCCCGATTGTTTCAATCCGGCAAACGGCATCCAGTCAACCCTGAACGCTGTGTGGTCGTTTACCATGACGGCGGCGGCATTAAGATTCTTGTAAGCTAAAAGCGCCTTATCGATGTCTCTGGTCATGACAGACGCCTGGAATGAAAACGGCAAGGCATTTGCCCGACTGATCGCCTCATCAATCGTGTCATAACTGTAGACACACACGACCGGCCCGAACACCTCGTTCTGACTTATAGTGATGTCATCGGGCGGATTCAATAACACGGTGGGCGCATAGAGCGCACCGGAAATTTTGTTGCCGCCACAAAGCAGTTTGGCACCGGCGGCCACAGCCTCGTCCACCCATTTGGCCACGCGATCTGTTTCCTGGTGGCGAATCAGGGGGCCGACTTCTGTTTCTGGATCGGCTGGATCGCCCACCTTAAGCCCCTCCGCCATAGTCGCCATGCGCTGCGCAAGTTCCTCGGCAATGGCCGCCTCGGCGTAGACGCGCTGCACGGACACGCAGACTTGCCCAGCATGGTAGAAGCCACCCTTCACCAGCAGAGGCAGCATGGCTTCAAGGTCCGCATCCGCAGCCACAATTACCGGGGCAACACCACCATGCTCCAGGGCGCAACGTGTACCCGGCGCGAGCTGACTTTTAAGCATCCAGCCAACTCTTGCGCTGCCAATAAAGCTGAAGAACGCCACTCTACCGTCGGTCACCATACTGCTGGCTATGTCATTGCTTTCGACACAAACCGCCTGCGCCCAGGCCTCTGGCAGACCCGCTTCACGCAGCAACTCAATGAACTTGAAACAGGACAAGGAGGTATCGGTGGCAGGTTTAACAATGACCGGGCATCCCGTTGCCAACGCCGGACCCACCTGATGCACGATCAGGTTTAAAGGATGATTAAAGGCACTAACTGCCATCACCACACCAACAGGCTCCCGCGAAGTCATGGCGAGGCGATTAGCGGATGCCGGATTCAGCCGCATGGGGATTTCCGTGCCATGCTCACTGCGCATACACTCGATGCAGTTTTTTACGCCATCGATGGCACGGGCCACTTCAACCCTGGAATCGTTAAAGGGCTTGCCGCCTTCACTAAGAGCGACCTGAACCAACTCATCAAACTGCGCTTCCATCAAGGTAGCTGTCTTCTCAAGGATCGCCATGCGCTCATGGGCTGGCAACCAGCAGCTGCGGTCTCGAAACAACGCATCCGCATTATGCAGCGCCTGCTCGGCACCTTCGGCATCGATGGTGGGCACACTGCCAACGACCATGCCATTAAATGGCGACTTCACCTCGACGCGACCAGTAGCTTTTGCCCCTGGTACCATGACATTAAATTCTTCCACCTGACTCCCCTCTTTATTGTTTTGCGTAGTCTAGATAGGCCACAACAGATTGCCCAGCTTCTCCATCAGCTTCATGTTTGTGGAGTAATCCACCGGCACATCAATAACGACCGCGGTGTTATCTGCAATGGCCCTTTCGTTTGTAAACGACAGCTCCTCGGCATTACTAATGCCGGTAGCACTTGGCTCAAGCTCCAGGCAAGTAAGTGATGAAAAAGGGCTAACTCGGGCCACAGGTTTCCAACCCATCCATGGTTGCGAGGCGACCGATCAATTCTTCAACCCGCGTGCTGTAGCCCCATTCGTTGTCATACCAACTGATCACCTTCAGCAAGTTGCCTTCTATAACCTGAGTGAGAGGCGCATCGAAGATGCTGGAATGGGAGTTGCCGATAATATCGCTGCTGACGATGGCTTCCTCCGAGTAAGCGAGAATGCCTTTCAATTCGCCCGCTGCTGCGGCCGCCACCGCGGCGTTGATGCCAGCCACATCGGTGGACTTGTCCACTTCGACGGTGAGGTCCACCAGGCTACCGTCTGGCACCGGCACCCGCATGGCCATGCCATCCAGCTTGCCGGCCAGTTCCGGAATCACCAGACCAATGGCCCGAGCCGCGCCGGTGGAAGTCGGCACAATATTGGTTGCGGCATTGCGCGAGCGCCGCGGATCCTTATGGGGTGAGTCAATCAATCGTTGATCGGAGGTATAGGCATGCACAGTGGTCAGCAGGCCGCGTCGAATGCCGAATGCCTCATGCAACACTTTCACCAGCGGCGCCGCGCAGTTGGTTGTGCAGCTGGCGTTACTGATGATGCGAGAGTCCGGCTTGACCACATGATCATTTACGCCGGCTACCAGGGTCGCCTCCAGCGGATCCTTGGAAGGCACAGTGAGAATGATGCGTTTGGCGCCGGCTGCAAGATGCTTGTTGAGATCTTCCAATTTGCGAAACACGCCAGAGCTTTCAACGACGTAATCAATACCTAAATCAGCCCAGGGCAGCTGCGCTGGGTCTTTTTCATTCAGCACCACGAAAGGATCACCGGCGATTTCCATGTTGTTGCCGTCCACTTTAACTTCACCATCGAAGGTGCCGTGGATGCTGTCATATTTGAACGCATAGGCGAGTTGATCCGGGCTGGCCAGATCATTAATCGCCACCACATCGTAGTGCTGCCGCTGCTTGGCAATGCGCATGATAGTGCGCCCAATACGACCGAACCCGTTGATTGCAATACGTGGCAGTGCCATGAGAACTCCTCTCTATTTAGAGCCAGTAAGACTCTCTTGCTTGCACAATCGAGTGCACAAATAATTACAACAAACTGAACTGACTACGCCTCGGCCACCTTCTCTTAGGCGATCATCTCCTCGGTCATGTCCCAGAGTTTGAGCGCGCTCTCTTCGTTAGTTGCCCAGGGCTCCACGTCGAAGAAGCGCGGCGAATCGGCTGTGGCCAGATTGGACACATCGCAGTCTTCGCAATACAGCCCGCCCATTTCACTAAGCGCGGGACTGGTGGCGGCCCACAGGGTCGTGGTGCAACCCTGTGTAGTAGATTTGAACATGTCTTTTACCTGGTCCGAGAGATTACCGTCAGCATCGGTCCAACCCAATGCCTGCATTTCCTCGTTGGGCAGATGTCGCTGCAGCGGCGTCAGGATGCCCCCCGGGTGCACGGAGAAAGCGCGCAGGCCCTGATCCCGAAATTTTATGTCCAGGCCCAGGGCGAATAGCGCATTGGCGGTCTTGGACTGGGCATAGGCCGTCCATTTCTCGTAGAGATTTTTTTCAAAATGCACATCGTCCCAAATAATGTCGGAACGGCGGTGAGCAATAGAAGAAAGGCACACCACACGGGGAGCGTTTGCCGCCAGCAAATTGGGAAGCAACTCATTGGTGAGCACAAAATGTCCGAGGTGGTTAGTGGCAAACTGGGCTTCCCAGTTGTTGCCAACGCGGGTTTCCGGGCAGGCCATAATGCCTGCATTGTTCAGCAACAAATCAATCACCGGCTCAGCGTCGGCGAGATCTCCGGCATAGCGGCGCACACTGGCCAGGTCACCCAGGTCCATCTCGCCAGTAACAACCGCCTCCCCCATTTCCGCGAGGTTAGCGTGGGCTTTTTCCGGGCTCCGCACCGGAACATAAACCCTGGCGCCGGCCTTCACCAGCGCGCGGGTGGTCTCCAGCCCAATGCCTGAATAGCCACCGGTTACCACGGCGACTTTGCCTGCCAAATCAATTCCCGCCAGCACCGCATCGGGCTCGGACTTGGCGCCAAATCCCGAGCCAATATTCTGTTGCACTCTCTCAGACATTCTGTCTATTTCTCCCAATCAAAGCTTTGGTTTAAAACTTGCAATGAGCGACCAGGCCCAGTGCACGTTTTCTAAAATGTGTTATCAACTTGATACCCGAAGCAAGGGGTATCGGAGCTGAGGTTGTCAAAACTGAGGATATCGACGCTCAAGAAATCAATGTTCCAGCAATTACCAGACCAGCTTGCAGGCTAGACTGGTTCAAACAGATTCAGCTCACCGTATTGACGCACCTGACCGCGGCGGCCAATCCCATCATGCTTGATCAAGTCGTCAAACAGCCGCGGTTCCGCCTCTGTATTCGCTACAAATCGCTCATCCGAGGCGAGTAACCTCCCGATTATAATTGCCCGCTTGGGCTCACCGCGCTTGAAGCATACCGTGTAAGTCTCGATCGTGGCATCGCCCTGTGGCGTTTCTGTGAAAGCCGGGTAATCCAAGCCATCCACCTCGCGCTGCACGCTGCTGCTATCGGGCAATTGCCATTCTGAAGCAAGGGGCTGGCAGGAATACACGCCGGAGGCATGTTTGGTGAGATAGCCGCCGTTGGCCGTGATCAGGCCAAATGCTGTCGGCTTTCGCCGCAGTTTTTCCACCATGCTGACTATGCCATGCAGGGAATAATTGTTCCCCGGCCCGCCAAAGAACGGCAGGCCGCCGGTGACCGTTAGCCCACGGGGATCGTCACGCGCCAGACCCAATTCTTCGCAGGCGATAGCCACGGCGGATGGAAAACAGGAATAGATATCGAAACAGTCCATGTCCGCCAGAGTCTTGCCTGCCATGACCAGGGCCTGGCGAGTATTCATACCCAGTGCCGGTGAACTCGTGTAGTTCAGGCGCTCTGACACTAACAACTGCTCGTTGGCCTCACTGCAGCCATGCAGATATACGCACTTGTCCTCGCTGATGCCTAACTCTCTGGCCTTAGCCACAGAAGTCAGTATCACCGCTGCACCCTGATTCACCCCATCCATGGCATTCATCCATTTAGGATAGGGCAAACAGATAAAACGGTTCTCTGCGGTAACGCGGGCCAATTCCTGTGCCGAGCGTGGTTCACCATAGCTCGCATAGGGGTTTTGACTCGCGACGGCATTGAAAGGCTGCATCAATGTAGCCATAGCCGCAAGGTGGGCCTGCAGGCTGTGCTGATCGCGATGCCGCAGCGCGTTTTCAAACAGAGGATAGGTCTGGATAGGCACGCCCAGGCCGTGGGCAAACTCATGGGGAGTGGACAGCGGCTCACCGATGCCAAGATCTTCAAATGCTCGACTGTCCTGCTCCTGCCAGTCCAGGTCGATTCCCTCGCGCACGGCGAGCTGTGCGGTTTTCAGGGCTTCACCACCGACCACCATCGCCATTTCAATTTCGCCACTGGCAATACGGCCAGCCATCTCATTGATGTACTTCTGCGGTGTGTTGCCGCCGACATTGCCGTAGATTCCCAGCTCTGGTTCTGCGCCCAACCTGCTGGCAATGGCAAAAGGCGGGTTTTCAGCGCGACCGAAAGGGTTTGGATCACGGGGTCGGTTCCAGGAATCCGGAAAGATACGCACCGAAACCAGTGCATCCAAAGCCGCCGCGACCTGATTCGGGGCACCGGTGTCAGCCAGTGCCCGCTGCCCCGCTGCCGCTGCGATGCCCATGGGTGGCAAGCTTTCAAGCGGCGACTTGCCTTTCTCCATATACTGCCCTGCGCCAACCAGCACTGGAGTAGAAGGCGGTAAAGTCTTGGCTGGCTCAGCTGTCACGGGACTTACTTGCGCTTGTCTGTGAGAACATTTGCGAAACCGTTTGCACTGCAGTTTGCGGTGTTGTCATGGTACTGTCAGCTCATTCAGGCATACTGAGATAAAAGATCAAAGGAAGCCCTCATGATGTCACAAGCGACCTGGATTGCAAAAACCACCGCCGCTGCCCTACTCACCCTGGCATTGCATGCACCTGATGCTGCCGCGCAATGCGACCTCAATCGCGCTGACGTTAGCACTGCCTCTGGCACAGTCTATATTGACCGTAATCGTAACGGGCTGTTTGAGCTTAGCGAAGCCGGTGTCGCGGATGTTGCCATTAGCAATGGCTGTCGAGTCGTCACCACCGACATCAGTGGCCGCTATGAAATTGACCTGGCCCCTAATGAGATCCTGTTTATTAGCAAACCTGCAGGCTATGCAGTGCCGGTTGACAGCAACCAGGTACCACAGTTTTTCTATCGCCATTACCCCGAAGGCACACCTTCTGAGATTCGCGGCACTGCAGTAGAGTGGTTATTTCCCGTTATTGAACCCACCGGCCCATTGCCCGATGCCATCAACTTTGCGCTGCTGCCCGATAACAGCGACCGCAGTGATTTTACCGCACATGGCTTCGCCGATACTCAGGCGCGTTTCGATCTCAGCCAGGACATGTTACGAGAAGACCTGGTCAACCCCTTGATCGGTAATCCCTACGGAGTCGACTTCGGCATCACTGTAGGAGATGTCGCCAATGACAATCTCGCCATCTATGAGCGCCACAAGGTCATGATGGGCCTGATTGGGATTCCCCAGTGGTACCTGCCGGGTAATCACGACGTGAACTACAACTCGCCAGACGCAAGATTCGCCAATGAAACCTATAAGAGTCATTTTGGCCCGACCTATTATTCGTTCAACCATGGCGATACCCACTTTGTGGCTTTGAATAACGTCGAATACGCCGGCCTGGGCGAAGAGTTTGCCAACGGTCGCTACCGTGGATTCATTACTGAAAATCAGCTGCAGTGGCTGGCTGCCGACCTGGCGCTGCTCGATCCGAATAAGCTCATTGTGATCGCCACCCATATCCCACTGGTCGCTGAAACAGAAGATGAGTTTGGCAACCGCGCCACCGGACCCAATACGGAAAACTTCCAGGCTTTGTTGGATATTCTGGCACCGTTTCCTAATATCTATGGCATTGCCGGCCACGACACCAGCAGCAGCTGGAAAGTAGAAGTGAATCACCAACATGGCTGGAGTGGCCAACCCTGGTTGGCGCACACCCTGGTGGAAGTGCGCGGCAACGGCTGGACCCGTGGCCCAGCAGATCTGCGCGGCGTGCGGGATGCCATGATGGAAGATGGCAACCCCAATGGTTTCTACGTGTTCAACTTCACTGGCACTGATTTGACCCCTGAATTCATCCCCTTCCCGTTTGGTCCAGATGCGAATCAGCGCCTGCGCATTACCCTCGACCCTTTGCTGGAATCTCCTGCGGAAGGCAGCGTGAATCGCGGAAAACTACAGCCTGACACCCGATTAGTGGTTAACCTGTTCGATGGCGGCGTACGGGATAAAGTCTGGGCTGCATTCGATGGTGCCCCCCCTATTTCCATGACCTATACAGTGCGAACTGACCCCTACGTAGAGAGAACACACAGGCAATATGCCGATACCGATGACGCCTATGGCCGCCCCCACCTGTCTTCACATATCTGGGAGCTCGCGCTTCCCAATAGCCTGGCCGCGGGCTTACACCATGTCATTGTGACGACAGCGGATGAGTTCGGTCAGCGCCAGCGCGGCAGTTTTACGTTCGAGATTCTCGACAATCAGTGAATGCACTCAAGCCTACGAGTGGATTTAACGCAGAGCCTAAACCAGGTTCAAGAGATTGACCTAGAGCCAGCGCCGAACCCTGGCCTTGTAATCCAGGTATTCCTGCCCGAACTCCCGCTCCAGGTAGCGCTCTTCTTTCTCAATCGCCACTTTATAGACGAGCCAGGCGCCTGCAAAGATCGACAGCACAATCCACAGGTTGTTTGCAGCAATACCGACTCCGAGATTAAACAGGCAGAATCCTGCATAGATAGGATTTCTAGACCAGGCATAGAGGCCATCAGTAACCAGTGAGGTCGTTGGCTTCCAGGGCTCGATGGCGGTATTTGCGCGCTTGAATACCCCGGCGACGATTAGGGCGATGGCGATTCCCGCGGCGACAAACACATAGCCTAACGCCGCAAGCGCGGGCGGCAAGCCAGTTCCCAGAGGCATGATAAAACCCAGGGCAAAGCCAAGCAGAATCAGCAGCACAAATATCGCCGGGGGCGGAAATTTTACGGCAGCGTGGCTGCGGCGTTTGTTCTCGGTTGTTTTCTCTGTCTGTGTTTCAGACGTTTGTTGTGTGTTTGCTTCACTGTTATTGTTTTCCATGCTGACCTCTGGCTGACACCCTATGATCTGCTTCAATTTCATAACCGAATTGGCAGGTGTTCCCCATTCAGTAATGCTATTCTGAATCCAGTATATCGCTGCTTTCTCGCCGCAGTCCCATGCCGAAGCAGCCGCCTAATCAGGGGCATATTCAGGAGAAACTGCTTATGAGCGATTTTCAGAACATACTCATTGTATTGGATGTGTACAACGATTTTCGCGACAACCTCGAGCATCAGCCAACCGAGGTTCAAAAGGCCCTGCAACTGGTGGCCAATCGCGAGTTAACCCAGCTCTATCTGGTTGGCTGTGGCTTTGAGGAATATCTGCATGACACCTACTCCAACTTTGGCCCGGAGGCATTGGAACACCGCAAGCAGTTTGTGGCGGAGATGGAAAAGCGCCTGAATGTAGTGGCACAGCGATTGATCGATCAGGGTTACAAGGTCGACAGCCGGGTCCACTGGACTTATCCCCGCTATGAGCAGATCACCAAGGAAGCGCTGGAGTTGGATGTCGACCTGGTGGTCCAGCACGCCCATATGCGCCAACCCCACGAACGGCACAACCTCTCCCACGACAGTTGGCAACTGATCAAGTCCTGCCCAAAACCCCTGCTTCTCACCAAGGACAAGGACTGGGCACCGCAACCTGTGATTCTGGCGACGGTGGACCCGGTTCACAGCCACCACAAACCCCAGGGACTGGACCACAAGATTATCGACACTGCCCTTCAGATCGAAGATCTGGTTAAGGGCTCGGTGCATGTGATGCATGCCTATTCGGAAACGGCTCGCCCCTTACTGGCCGAGGGAGCGGTGCACGAGAAACACGAGGCAGAATTCAGTCGACTGCTGGCAGACTATAAACTACCGGAACACTCGGTTCATCTGCTGGACGAAACACCTACCAACGCCATCGTCCATTGCCAGGACACGCTGCACGCCGACATCACCGTTATCGGCGCCCTATCTCGCTCCCGCCTGGCAGAAGCGATCGTGGGCAATACAGCAAACCGGGTGCTGGATTACGTAAAGTCAGACCTGCTGATTATGCACCCGGGCTAGCGGGCTTATAGCGGAACCTGAGGATCTTGAGCCCACGCTCTTGGTCCTCATCTTCAAACTCCGGTGCTACCGCTAAACGCTCCTGATATTCGAAATCAGGCGCGTATTTCAGAAACAACTCCTGCAAGAAATCAGACTTGAGAAACGGACTGTTGAGACAGGCCAGTACATCGGCGCCCGGCTCACACAGCCGACTCAACTTGCGCACTAAAGCCCCATAGTCCCGCTTGGCATCGAAGCTGCCGCGTTGCCGCGTCGGCGGATCAATGATAATGGTATCGTAGCGGCCAAACTGTTTGATGCGCCCCCATGACGTGAACACATTGTAGGGAATGGATTTAACCTGGCTCAGGGACTGGGAGTTCAACCCGTGGTTTCGCTCGCCCCAGGCGATACTGGTCTTGCTGATATCGACATTGGTCACGCACTTCGCGCCACCCGACAGCGCGGCAACTGATAGCGCACAGGTATACGCAAATAGGTTCAGCACGTTTCTGCCTGTGGATTTCAACAGAAGCCAATCTCGCACCAGGCGCATGTCGAGAAATAGGCCGGCGTTTTGATGCACCCCCGGGTGTACTTCGAACAAAAGCCCCCCTTCGCTGACGGTGAAGCTTTCTGCCGACTTTCCCCAGAGCAGCTGTGAGGGCGCGCCCAGTTCAGAGCGCCGCTGCAAAACAATTCCCTCGATCTGACCCAGCGCGTCGCTATCGCGAATTGCCTCAAGCAGTAACTCGCAATGAACCAACTCATCAAAGGCCGCGATCAAAACTACTGGCGTATACCAATCCACCACAACATGTTCCAATCCTGGATAGCAGCGGCCGCGGCCGTGAAATATCCGCCGCGCGTCGGGCTGCTGCGCGCGAAAGAATTCTGTCAACCTTCTTAACAGGGGCCGATATAAATCACCCGGATCAGTCATATCACTCTCAAGCGCTACTTTTGCTATTGAGCGCAAAGCATAAGACAAAACGATCTCCAAGCCCAAAAAATTGATAGCGATTGCATATGCGAACTTAACTTAGCCCAGCAACTCTCGTTTTATGCACATGGCTGTTCCAAGTCAATAACTTGCCACGTAAACTGACACCAAATGAAATTTTGAAAAAGTGAATCGGCAAAGCAAAATTCTCTTTATATGAATACGATGTACTTAGTTCTTCCAGCCATTGTAAGAATCTTTTGCTAAACGAGGATAGAAGGATCGGAACAATGAACTGGGATGCAATATCAGCAATTGGAGAAACCATTGGGGCGGTAGCAGTCGTCATCTCCCTGCTATATTTGGCAACTCAAATTCGTCAGAATACAAGCCACATTAAAAGCAGCATTGCTGCCACTGAACTTGCTGCATTTGAACGCAATATAGCGTCAGGAAATCGGATGCGAGAGTTTTTCCTTCTAAACCCTGAACTTTTAGAGGTGTAATTGAAGGGCAGAGGATCATATGCACAGTTGAAAACAAATGAAAAAACAAGGTTCGACATGATTGTTAGAAATTTATTCTCTGAAATTCAAGGCGCTTATATTCGTCAATGCAGTACTGATCATGATCCGGATGGATTCCTAGGCTTAGCGAAGGTAGTTGACCAGACTATTTCTTGTACCGGAGTTCAAGAACTTCTTCAACTCGCAGAATTTGATTGGAGGCCTGAATTTAGAAATTTTGTGTTCGATCGCTCGCAAATTGTTGCTGGCGATTTGCCCGCAAGCTAATGCCAGCTCATAACAAGTAGATTAAGAAAATGAACACCAGAGTGTTTTGCTTCGCAGTATCAGCTTTGTCATTTATTTTGGCACTTGCCCTATTGTTGAGCGGCTCTGCTATTACTTGTAAGCATGACAACAGAAGATAATGTTCTCATAGGCACCTTTACAACCTGGGCAGGCATTATTTCGTTACCTTCAGCAATACTTTCAGGCAATAGAAATTGGCACAGGGCCGGAGATCTGATTACTAGATTAATAAGGACTCTACTAAGAACGTGCGTATTCCTAGGCGGTTTATGGGGCATTGCAGGGTTCTTATTAGCCGGCAATTGGGCGTTCAATTTTTCACAACGCAAAACATTCATTGGAAGTGTTGATGCGTCCAACTATGTTCCGGACTTACACAGCCTCCGTAGTCAGGCTGTCACTCTTTGCGCTTATTTCCTTAATTGCGAGAAATCTATCTCGATCAAAAGCAGACTCACGATTCTAATAAAGTGGAGCTTTTTAGAATGAGCCAGCGGAACATGACAAACAGCCCAGCTGGACATCTTCACCGCAGAAAAATGTAGATGACCCGTAGCCATCCTATGTGCGGCAAGATTCGCACCTTGGTTTGAGCGTTATGTCGACTACGAGTTAAACTCCAGTCATAAAATAGATAGCAAAAGGTTTAGCCACATGGGTGATATTCAGCAAAACACTGCTTACTATGCAATCATTATGCTGTTTGCTGGAATTGGCATCCCGATCATGGCAACTCTAAATGCGGGATTGGGCGCAAAACTGCAAAGCCCAGCGCTAGCAGCCACTATTTTGTTTTTTGTTGGCATGGTGACTTCTGCTGGCTACATGCTGATTTTCGAAGGGGTACCAAAATCGTTGAGCGGCCCCCAAATTCCCTTTTACTTTTACCTGGGGGGCCTTTTCGTAGTCTATTACGTTCTTGGTATTACCTGGGTAGCACCGCATTTCGGAATCGGCAATGCGGTCTCTTTTGTCTTACTCGGGCAGCTAATTTCAATGATGGCTATCGACCAGTTTGGGCTCATGGGTGCGCCCCAGACGACAATTACTTTACAACGATTTGCCGGCATCGTACTCATGGCAATCGGGGTATTCTTGGTTGTTCGAAAATAAATTGAAAGCTATTGATGGCGAATGATGCATCAGGTGGAATCCAATGCTGCAGGAAAGGGGCATGGATCAAGAGTAATAGAGGCATTGTCAGCTGAGTTTCAAGTAACTGCCTTCTCCACATCTGGGATTGAGCCAAATAAAGTAGCGCAGTAAACTAACAATCGAGTCAGCCAGAAACACAGCCAGCGAAGCTCCCAATTACCTGCACGTGTTTACCCTAAAGGATTAGAAATAATTTATGGATTGGAAAATATTCTCAGTTGTGTTCGCTACAGTTTTTATTGCTGAACTTGGGGACAAAACGCAATTAGCAACCATGCTTTTCGCAACAGACAAGCAGGTGAGCAAAATCACGGTTTTCTTGGCGGCATCTGCAGCATTAATTGTAGCTTCAGCGCTTGGCGTGCTGGCTGGCAGCCTGCTGTCAGAATACATTAATGAGAAATACCTGCACTATATGGCAGGTATTGGATTTATTGGTATCGGCATGTTCACTTTGTATAGCGCATGAGTTGCAGAAATTGCGCACTCACTCTTGGAGCGAAAAGCAGTGGCGCTTGAAGTTAGTGCGCGAATCGAACACCGGGAAATATGCTGGGTAGTTAGTATGAGACTCTTCCAGCCGCTGGCTTAGGCCGGCGTCTTGGGCTGCCAAAGCTCGATAGGATTTCCTTCAGGATCATAGACTCGCGCAAACCTGCCGTTCGTATACTCCGCTTCATCTACTTCAACTTCGATATCCGCAGCGCGCAATTGCGCCACCATGGCATCAAGATCATTGACCCTTAGGTTCAGAATTCACATCTGGTTATCACGGCCGAAGTAGCCTGTATCCTTGGAAAAGGGTCCAACCACCGTGGGTCCAGCCTCCTGCTTCCAGGGCTCCACGTCATAGCTGCCAGGCACCCGATCGATGCCCAGATTATCCGCATACCAAGCCGCCAGATCACCCGGATTCTCGGACTCGAAGAAAAATCCGCCTATACCTGTCACTCGTTACATATGAGTTCTCTTCAGCATTGATATTCAGATACTATGCAAGCCTGTATCGAGAAGCCACAACCAAATTCACCTATCCCAGCGAATAGTGCTTTTGATATGGCAGCATTTGAACGCTTGGAAATCACCCTGATGCTGCGCGAAGAGGCTCAGCACTATTAGGAGTATTGGCTTACGATTTCGTTTGCTTTCATCGCTGCCACCTTTATCGATCAGAGGCTGCTGGCACACTGTTATCACTATGGTTTCTGCATGTAAACTGCAGGGGTCGGAATGAAGATCCCTAGATCGTTTCTTCAGCACACCCACAAACCTGTACAGGGTCGCCGCAGAACCTATGAACCCAGCAGACTTCCCTCGCTCCAGCAAGTCGCTTTTCATCTTCACCGCAGCTAAATCAAACTCGCCTGGCGTCGAGGAATGGTTCGCGAATGAGCCGCAACCGCTGTTTACACTGGCCAGAGACTGGTTTTCTGAATTCCGCAGCTGTGGCGATGATGTCAACGAACTGCTGCATGACGGTTGCCCCATCGCCTGCATAAACGGCGCCGCGTTTGGCTACGTGAATGTATTCAAGGCGCATATCAATATCGGCTTTTATACCGGCGCATATCTGCATGACCCCAAGCAGATGTTAAAGGGTACAGGGAAGCACATGCGACACGTCAAGCTCAAACCCGGCGAAGCCCTTGACAGCGAGGCACTGAGCGAATTGATTCGGTCTGCCTACCAGGATGTGAAGCAGCTACTTTCAGCATGAGGCTGTTAGTAAGACCAGCATGACTTTTGGCACTGTCAATCGGCGAAATTGGGTGGCATTATCTGTTTTATGCACCACCCAATCATTGCATCTTATATGTAATTCAGTGGGGCGGTTGGTCAACAAAGTCCGTCCACACCAGATCCACTTCTTCAAGGGGAAGTCATGTCACTAATCAAGCAAGTTGTTGTGGGTACCGCGATTGTCGGTCTAGGCCTCGCCGCTGGCGTTGGCGTGGCTCAATCTGAAGCTCCCGGCAGCGCAAATACCTATCAAGTGCCGCGCACGGAATTTGGCCAGCCCGACCTGCAGGCGGTCTGGACCACGCGCTTCAACACCATGCTGGAACGACCAGATGGCCTTCCACTGGTGTTGCCACCGGAGCAGGCAGCAGGTTTCGCCCAGGCGGTTTATGCCGGCAGCCCGAACAACACTGATCCGGACATCGATATTCTTGGTCCACCGGTGCTGGCGGTGGTCAAAGGAGAGCATCGAACGTCGGTGGTCGTGTATCCAGAGAACGGCAAATTGCCCTACAACGATCACGGCATCGCCTCATCCAGTTTTGAGTATTTCCGTTCTCATGACGGATTCGATCATCCCGAGCAGCGCCCTGGAGTTGAGCGCTGCGTCGAGGGCTGGGGGACACCACCCATGCGCGCCTTTATGTACAAACTGCACCACGGTTTCGTGCAGACCAAAGACAAGATCGCCATCGTCAGCGAGGACATAGGCCCAATGCGGGTTATCCATATGGATGGCCGTGAGATACCTGACGCCCTGCGCTCTATTGAAGGCCACTCGGTGGGTCACTGGGAGGGCGATACCCTGGTCGTGGAGACCACACATTTTCGTGATGACCTCGCACCACGGGCAGCGATCGGCCGCCCCATGTTGCTTAGTGGCGATGCCAGAGTCAGTGAAAGGTTCACAAGGATTTCCGACACCGAGTTATTCTATGAGTTCACGGTGGATGACCCGGTCTACTACAGCGAACCCTGGCGCGGAGAGTTTTCCTTCAGCAAGGACGACAATAACCATATCTACGAGTATTCCTGCCACGAAGGCAACTACAGCATGATCGGTGCCTTGCGCGGGGAACGGGTAGTTGAATTGCGCCAGGAGCTTGGTCTCGACTAGTATCAAGCCTGGAATCCAAGCCAGAAAACACAGCCACCAGAAGTAAGAAGAAAAAATGAATTGGGATGCAATCGGCGCGATCGCCGAATTACTTGGCGCCATTGGTGTCATCGGATCTCTGGTTTACCTGGCTACTCAGCTTAAAGCCAGCACACAGGCCTCACAATTATTGCCCACTATTGGACCAAGAGTAGAGGCTTCCAATACTGGTGTAAGAAGATAGGTCACGCGGGTTTCTCGGGGAAATTCAAGGTCTATCTGGAAGATCTCATGCAACAGACAGACCTAAGTGAGCGCAGCCCTGAATTGGCGACCGACGCGCAGTGACGGACACCGAAGCAATCAGGGCACTGATTCAAAGAATCGGCGAGACTTTTAGCCAGCTGGATATGGACGCCTGGACTGACTGTTTTCACACCCCGGTGTCGTTTGTGATGGCCGGTGAAATACTGGCATTTCATAGCAGAGACGAAACGGCAACTGCCCTGCGCCCCCTGTTCGATCAGCTGCGCCAGCAGGGCTTCACCAGCACATATCTCAATACCTGCAATGTTAAGCTGCTCAGCAATGCTACCGCCCTGGTGGCTGCAGTTTGGACTCGCTTCGCGGGCGAGGACGTGCTGGAGCGACTGGGAGCGACCTACTTTGTCATGAAACAGAAAGGGCAATGGAAAGCGGTGATGGTGACCAGCCACAGCCCGGACGTCGTCGCATTCTCCTAGCCTGTCAGCCAATGACAGTTCCTTCTTTGACGCGCTTGTTCTAGCATGGGTACCTGGCGTCCACCATCCACGCCTTCCAAGCACTTACCAACCGAGAGGTGACCATGTGCCGTAATATCAAAACCCTGTTTAACTTCGAGCCGCCCGCCACCGATGCCGAGAGACGTGCCGCTGCCGAACAGTTCGTGCGCAAAGTCAGTGGCTCCACCAGGCCTTCACAGGCGAATGCACCTGCCTTCGAGCAGGCCATCGAAGAAGTCGCCGCCTCAGTGCATACTTTACTGGGCAGCTTGACCACCACAGCACCGACGAAGAATCGTGAGCAGGAACGACTCAAAGCACAGGCTCGCGCCGCTAAACGGTTTGCTGGCAGTGTCACTGGTTAATCCAGCGGCCTATCCAGTGGCTAATCAGAATTTTTTGGAGCATGAAATGTTTCCCAACACCCGATCATTTAGCAATTCGTTTTTCCTCTCGCTTATTTTCGCTGCGCTGCTGACTGCTTGTGGTGCACCGGAAGAAAGCCAGGTTTCCTCTACTGAAACCTCTGCTGGAACCGCTGGCGAGACAGAAACTGGTGCGTTAACTGATAGCGGACCCGCAGCAGCGCCTGACCTGGATGATCCTTTTATCTGGCTTGAAGAAGTCGAAGGTGAAGAAGCACTGGCCTGGGCCGCCGAGCAAAATGCCCTGTCAATTCCGCGCCTGCAGGGAGACCCGCGCTTCGCTGCAATTAGAGACGCCATCGAGACGGTGCTGACCTCAGACGATCGTATCCCGACCCCGGGCCTCGTCAATGGCCAGGTCTACAACTTCTGGCAGGACGACGAGCACATCCGCGGACTGCTGCGACGCACCAGTCTGGAGAGCTATCGTTCCGACAATCCGCAATGGGAAACGGTGATCGATATTGATTCACTGGCCACCGTGGAGAATGCCAACTGGGTTTATAAAGGCAGGACCTGCCTGCCCGGCGACCCTTCGCGTTGCCTGTTGCGGCTCAGCGATGGTGGCAAGGATGCCGTGGTGCTTCGGGAATTCGATCTGGAGAACAAGAACTTTATCGACGGAGGATTTAGCGTCGACGAAGCCAAGACCAATGTGGACTGGATCGATGCGAACACGCTAGTTATTGGCACCGATTTCGGACCTGACTCGGTCACCACTTCCGGCTACGCCCGCACCCTGCGCTTGTGGCGTCGAGGCACCGATATCAACGATGCTGAGCAAATTATCGAGGTGGAACTGGAAGACATGAGCGTCGGCATAAACACCGTAGCTGAAAATGACTCCCGCTATAGCTTCGTGACGCGGCGCCCCGATTTCTTTACCGAACAGAATTGGCTGGTGACGCCTGAAGGCGTGCTGGCCGAAATCCCCTTTCCCATCGACGTCAATGTTCAGGGCGTGTTTGGAGACAAGCTAATCGCGCTTATGCGCAGTGACTGGTCACCGACAGAAGCAGCCACCTACCCCGCCGGCAGCCTGATCGCTATGGACCTTGAAAGCAGCATCAGCAGCGGTGCCGCCACCGATGTCAGCGTTATCCTCGACCCCAATGCCAATGACGAACTGGATGCCATCAGTGCCGTCACCATGACCCGTGACTCGATCTACGTCAGCGCCCTGAAAGATGTTTCTGGCAAACTGCTGCGGGTACGTTCAGGTGCAAGCGCCGAGCAAGCCTGGTCAATCACCAATATCGAGATGCCGGATAACGGTGCTATTCGGCTGGTAAGCGCCGATGACTACAGCGATTCCCTCATGATCAGTTATCAAAGCTTCCTGACCCCTTCCACGCTCTATCTTATTAATGGCGATGGGGAGCCTGAGGCCATCAAGGCGCTCGCACCGCAGTTCGACGCCGAGCCCTACCTGGTGGAACAGCATTTCGTGGCCAGTGTGGACGGAACTTCAATTCCTTATTACATCGTGCGAGCCGCCGATGCACCGATGGATGGCTCTACGCCTGCCCGACTCACCGCTTACGGCGGCTTCGAGCTATCACGCACACCTTCTTATATGTCTGCCCAGAGTCAGGTCTGGCTGCAGCAGGGCGGCGCTTATGTGCTGGCCAATATCCGCGGCGGTGGTGAGTATGGCCCCCAGTGGCACCAGACTGCGCTGCTGGAAAACCGTCAGCGCGTATTCGACGATTTCATTGCTGTGGCAGAAGATATTATCGAACGCGGGCTCACCAGCCCACAGCATTTGGGCATTACTGGCGGCAGCAATGGCGGCCTGCTCGTCACTGCTGCCATGGTGCAGCGCCCGGATCTCTACAATGCAATTATCAGCGCAGTGCCTCTCATCGACATGCTGCGCTATCACTTGCTGCTAGCGGGCGCCAGCTGGACTGCGGAATACGGTAATCCCAATATTCCAGCGCATTATGATTTTATCTCTGAATACTCCCCCTATCAAAATGTGCGAGCTGACGCTGATTATCCAGAGATTTTCCTTTGGACCAACCCCAAGGATGACCGCGTCCATCCCGGTCACGCGCGCAAGATGGCCGCGCGCATGTTGGAACAGGGCCATGACCTGATATATTTTGAAAATGCTGAAGGCGGACACGGTGGCGGTGCCAATCTCGGTCAGCTGGCGGTAACTCAGGCCATGGAAGTAGTCTACTTGCTACAGCAACTGGATGATTGAGTGCTTAGCTTGATGTGTTGTAGCGCAATAAGACAAGGGCCCCGACATAAGCCGGAGGTTCAATGATCTGGACATTTGCCGCTATCGTTTTCGTCTTACTGCTGTACACATGCACTGAGTCGCGACTTGAGCAGCCGCTTACCCTCGCCTACCACGGTGTTGAGCTCTTTCCAAACTGCGATAAGCAGGCGGTGCTGCAACGCCTACCTGCGGGCTATGAGTTTCTGGACTATCGTTATTCCATCACTGGCTGCTCACTGTCCACTTTTCACCGTGACGTCACCAGCAGCCCCCACTTGTTCAAGACCCGGCATCCGGTTTACACATTGATCAGCTATGGCAGCGAGGGTGAACTATTAAGCGTGGTGCCTGGCAGCCAGGCTTCAGTACCATTTGTCTGGGGAGCACCCAGGGTCGTAGACTCCACACAGGCCAAAGCGGTGCTGTTTCACTGCGACGTTTTGCACGCTGGGGTAATATCGAGAGACCCGCAACGCCAGGCCGTGCAGTATAAGATTGCGCACCGGGACGATTTGCCTCTGTTGGTGGGGTTGCAAGGCATTAACGTGGACAAGCAGGAGTTAACTTCGATTACCCTGGGCTATGAATGGCTCTGCCGCAAACTGTCACTCATATTTCCCTTCCTGATCAATCACGTATTTACCAGCTATCTTCAGCAGCAGAATAATTCTTTTCTCAACCGTTTTCTGCTCGCAATATTTGGTCGATCATTCTACAACCGATAGCCGGTGACTATGGTTCAAGCGACCAGGGATAGAAACCTAACAAAGAGTATGTAAAAACTTACAAAGAGAAGCACAATGATTTTCTACTATGCCCTTAAGACAGTCTCAGTCGCTTCACACATCACGCTAGAAGAAGTCGGAGCAGACTACGAGGAACGGCCCATTGATTTTGGCAATGCCGAGCAGCGCTCCGAGACCTACCTGGGCATCAATCCCAAGGGTCGAGTCCCAGCATTGGTCACCGAAGGCGGGATATTGACAGAAACACCGGCCATTCTGCTGTTTCTGGCACAGTGCTTTCCTGAATCCGGAATGGCACCCTTGAGCGACCCTTTTGCTCTAGCCAAGCTACAAGAGTTCAATGCCTATCTGTGCGCAACCGTGCACGTGGCCCACGCGCATCGGGTCCGCGGCGCCCGCTGGGTAGATGATGATGCAGCGATTAAAGCCATGCAGGCTAAAGTGCCACAAACCATGGGCGAATGCTTCGGCTTGCTGGAAGGAGAAATGTTCAAGGGACCCTGGGTGATGGGAGAGCAGTATACGATCTGTGATCCTTACTTGTTTACTATTAGCAACTGGCTAGAAGGTGACGGCGTGGACCTTGTTGGGTTCCCGCCTATTGCCGCCCACAATCAGCGCATGCGGGAAAGGCCGGCAGTGACAAGGGTGGCTGCAATCCACGGCGTCTAGCCGGAACTGGCATGTCAGAAACTAGCCGGCGCCCTTGCGCACATATCGGCCGTCGAACCATGGCGCCCACTCTTCGCTGTCATGGTTATACTGCTCAAAGAATTGCCTGACGCTCCCATCGGAATTCGGCGTCCAGGTACCGCGAAAATCCCACACCGCACCACCGAAGTTATAGATGCTGCCTTCCAGTACCATTGAGCCATTGCGCAGGCCGCCGACGATATCAATGGCGTACTGACCCGCCGACACCCAGACCTGCCGCCACTCCCCGGTTACCGGGTTGTAGTAATTGAGGCTGGTTCCTGTGCTGCCCCCGGCGCCGGTCCAGCTTTCCAGCAGTATGCAGCCGCCTTCCAGCTTGCGAATGACATTTTCGCCGGCCTTGGCATCGGTGCCGGCGGCGAAAACTTCCCACTCCCCGACCCAGAAATCAAAATCTGCAAAGCCGTCAATCTCGTTGCAGCCCGCGGACTGGGCCTGACTCAACGGCAGCCAGAAGACCAGCACAAGGCCAGTCGCGAGTTGTTCGAAACTACAACAACGTTCTCTGATTGATCGGTTTTTCATAATTAAATCAACTTCCTACAATCGCCCTACGGAGAGCAGCGGCACCATCCAAGAAGCATTTGCAAAGTGCCTGTAGAGTTGGCACCCTAGAGCGGTTGACGCCCAGAATTACCAATAAATAGAACCACACTTTATGAGGTTTGGACATGTCTATTCGCCCTTTACAGCCCCTGCTTGGCCTGATCATAGGTGCTGTCTTCAGCGCCACTCTGGCGCATGCGCAAAGCACCGATTTCAGCCGCATTGGCTCCTACGATTTCCCCACGTCTACTCGCAATGTCGAGGCCCAGGAAGCTTTCCTGGCTGGCGTAGGCTACCTGCACAGTTTCGGTATGACCCAGGCGCAGGCCGCATTCCGCGAAGCTCAGGAGCACGACCCTGATTTCGCGATGGCCTACTGGGGAGAAGCCTTTACCTACCAGCATCCATTCTTTGGTGCCTTGAGTGATGGTCCGGGTGAGGCGCTGATGCGTCTGGCGCCGACACCGGAACTACGGGCGGCAAAAACTGGCAACGATAAAGAGCACGGCTTCCTGAAAGCTGCCGAAGCTTATGCCCTCACCCCAGGCGGTATGCCCGAACGCCGCATTGCCTGGATGGAAGCCATGAAGGAAGTCTACGAAAAATATCCTGACGACTTCGAAGTCAAAGCCTTTTACACCGCCTCCATTCTCGCTGCCGCCGGCCACTCCGGCGACATGCGTGAGCGCCTGAATATGTATGCAGGCTCCCTGGCGCTGGAAATGTTCAAGGCAAATGACAATCACCCCGGTGCAGCACACTATGTTATCCACTCGTTTGATGACCCTATCCACGCACCGCTGGCCCTGGAAGCCGCTCAAAAGTATCGCGATATCGCACCAGCTGTATCCCACGCTCGCCACATGCCCTCGCACATTTTTATTCAGCACGGCAAATGGGAAGAAGTCTCCATGTGGAATGAATCGGCGTGGCAGGCGGCGCGAGACCTGTGGCAGCCCGGTGACCGTGTAGGCGATATGAATCACTCCTCGGACTGGGGACAGTATGGGGATCTCCAGCTTGGCGATACCGATCGCTCCCAGCTCTGGATCGAACGTGCCGCGCAAACCCTGGCAGAGAATCCAGGCGATGGCCGCTCCATGGGCACCCTGAAAACCATGCGTGCCCGCCACACTATTGAGACCCAGGAATGGCAGATCGCTGAGCTTACTGACGATTTGAGCGCCGACGAACTGCTGGCGCTGGGCCTCAGTGCCGCCAATCTCGTCGACCTTGAGCTCGCGGAGAGTGTTGCCGATCGCCTTGCCAGCTTGGCCTCGGACAGCCCCAACAACAGCAACCTGAAAATCATCTACGCCGAAGTGGCTGCCCTGGCCAAGGCCAAACGCGCCGAAGAGCTTCTGCTGGAAGGTCTCACCACCGATGGGCTGCCGCAGCAGCAGGAAGCGCTGGGGCTATTGGCGGAGGCAATTCGCCTAAGGGAAGCTGGACGGCTGCCCAATGGCGCAGCCAACCCTCTCAAGCCCATTCATGAACTCGCCGGGGAAATCAATCTTGCCTTTGGCTTTGCCAGTGATGCCGCCGAGTTGTTCGAGACATCACTGCTGCGCCTGCCTAATCGCCCGCTTTCACTGCTCGGCGCAGCACGTGCCTATGCGAGCGCCGGCGACCAGGACAAGGCCAACGCCATGTATGAACGCTTGCTGATGATCTGGAGCGACGATGCCCTGCCATCAGTACGTGAAGCCAGGCAATTCGTAGCGATGAACTAGGCGCCGAAACCTATAAGGCGAGAACAGGAAATATGAAACAAGACAAGCTTGAGAAAAAACAGCAGCCACGCCTCGAAAAGGTGGCCGGCAACGGTCTACTGAGTCGTCGGCATCTGCTGGGACTCGGTCTGGGTGGCGCAGGCATGGCCATGAGCCAGGCCGTCATGGGCCAGGATTCTGAACTCCAACTGGAGATTCCCGGTTGGTCAAAGACACCCGGCCCAGGCCCCAGCGCCTATGGCAGCGCATCATCCCACGTTGGGCTGGAGCGGCAGTCAGGGTTTGGCAATCCGCTTTATCCTGGAGGCGGCGCTAGCCGCTCTCCGCTGCAACACCTGCAGGGCACTATCACACCCAATAGCCTGCACTTTGAGCGCCACCATGCCGGGGTGCCGGATATCGATCCTGCTGGACATAAACTGGTGATCAACGGGCTGGTCCGTCAGCCCCTGGTATTCGAATATGAGGACCTGCTGAAGTACACCATGGTCAGCCGTATTTACTTCCTGGAATGCTCAGGCAATAGCGGTGCGCTGCTTTATGGTGGCAATCCGGACGGCACAGCCCAGAGCCTGCATGGATTGGTATCCTGTGCTGAGTGGACCGGCATTCCGATCTCAACCCTGCTGGAAGAGGCTGGCGTCTTACCCGAGGCGCGCTGGATCGCCGCCGTCGGTGCCGACGCGGCCAGCATGGGCCGCTCGGTGCCACTGAATAAAGCGATGGATGACTCCATGCTGGCTCTGTTTCAGAACGGAGAACCTGTCCGGCCAGAGCAGGGCTACCCCATGCGCCTGTTTAACCCGGGCTGGGAAGGTAATACCAGCGTGAAATGGCTGACCCAGATCAAGGTGACCCGTGAACCGGCACAGTTTCGCGATGAAACCAGCAAGTACACAGACACCATGCCGGATCGCAAGAGCCTGCAATTCACCTTTCCCATGGACGTAAAATCACTCATTACTTCACCTTCTGGCCAGATGACCGTAGCCCGCAATGGTGTGTATCGAGTAAACGGTATTGCCTGGTCCGGCAGCGGCAGCATTCGCCGCGTTGAAGTGAGCGCCGACGGCGGCAGCACCTGGGCCGACGCGCTGATCGACAGCCAACAACTGGACAAAGCCCTGACTCGCTTCAGCATTCCCTGGCAGTGGGACGGCAGTCCCGCTGTACTACAGAGTCGTGCCACCGACAGCACTGGCAATGTACAGCCCACCCGAGAAGCCGTGATCGCGGCCAAAGGGACGATCAACCGGTATCACAATCCCTGCATCCAAAGCTGGGGAGTGAGCCCAAGCGGCGAGGTGACTAATGTATACGTCTAGAAAACTGATTAGCGCTTTGGCACTCGCCGGTTTCTGCTCGGCCGTCTTTGTTAGCTCAGCGCAGGAATCTGTGCGACTTGGCACGCCCGTGTCCGAGGCCGACCTGGCAGGATTCGACCTCATCGCTGAACCTTCCGGTGCCGGCTTCCCTTCTGGCAGCGGTACAGCGGCTCAAGGCAAGGCCATATTCGAGACTCGCTGTGCAGCCTGCCACGGCCTTGACGGCGAGGGCAACTCTGCCGCGACCATCATCGTTGGTGGCGACATGCAGTCTGAAGACACGCCGCTGCGTACCGTGGGTAGTTACTGGCCCTATGCCAGCACAGTGTTTGATTTTATCCGTCGCGCCATGCCGGCGGATGCGCCCAAGTCCCTCAGTGACGAAGAGGCGTATCAGGTGGCGGCCTACGTGCTATACCTCAATGGGCTGGTAGGTGAGAACGAAGTGCTAAATGCAGAAACCCTGCCACAGGTTCGCATGCCCAATGCGGACGGTTTTATCGACCAAAGTGACATTCAATAGCGGTTTATGGGGCAGCCCCACGGGGCTGCCGCGCAGTTTTTGCGCTATATCATCACTTCATCCGCGCCAGCCATTGAACTAAATCTGCAGTATAATCATGGTGGCACGTGAGCAGTTGGCACGTCTGCTCAACCGCCAAGCATGCGTGACCGTATTTATAGCTTTTTGAATATGAGATCGCAGGAATTTCATTAAACACAGTTAGGCATCTGACCAGATGGAAAACTTTACTCCTGTTTCAGCAATCATGGGTGGCCTTTTAATCGGCAGCGCTGCCATGCTGACGCTGTGGACCACTGGCCGCATTGCCGGTATCAGCGGCATTTTATCCGGCGCGATGTTCCCTAAACAACAGGATACGCTGTGGCGTCTGCTGTTTATCGCCGGACTGTTGCTTGGAGGCGCAGTTTACGCCATCGCCAGCGGGGGCCTGGAAGTGATTACCCAGGCATCGCCCGTGATGACTGTAATTGCAGGGCTTCTGGTTGGTTTTGGCACTCGCATTGGTAGCGGCTGCACCAGCGGTCACGGCATTTGCGGCATCGCCCGCTTCTCCCAACGTTCATTTGTGGCAACTGGCACTTTTATGTTGGCCGGCTTCATTACGGTTTATCTGGTGCGCCATGTATAAAGCAGACGCCACAGCAGATAATCCACCCATATCAGCATTTATAGCCATCTCTGCCTCAGGTTTCCTATTCGGATTAGGGCTGGCGATTTCCGGTATGACTAATCCGGCCAAGGTCGTTGGGTCTCTGGACATCGCCGGCAATTGGGACCCCAGCCTGATTTTAGTCATGGTGGCTGGCCTGGGCATCACTGTTCCCAGTTTTCACTTCATTCTCAAGCAGAAGCAGCCACTTTTTACCAAGCAGTTTTTCTTGCCTACCCGCAATGATCTTGATGGCAAACTGATTACTGGCGCAGCGCTCTTTGGCGTCGGCTGGGGCATTGGCGGCTATTGCCCTAGCCCTGCCCTGGCAGCTTTGGTTAGCCTCAACACCAATGTCATTCTGTTTTGCGGTGCCATGCTGGTTGGGGTGGTGATGCACCACTTCCTGATGGAAAAGTAACTTTGTGTCGCCTCGCAGACTGCCTGTGAACGCATGCTGCTGCGCCGCAAAATCTTTTACAGCCAATCCCGAATAAGATAGCTTAGTGCCACACTAAATGACGCAGTGCCTCAGGCGCAATAAGAATAACGGTGCCTCAGGCACGAGGAAGTCTCACCATGGCCGGATTGTTGGCGAAAGAGCGTATTATCGCGCCGCCTGACTACAACCGCTGGCGAGTTCCCCTCGCCTCCATTGCCATCCATCTCTGCATCGGCTCAGTTTACGCCTGGAGTATCTACAACCCCTCCCTGACTCGAGTCCACGGCGTCGTCACCAGCGCAGCCGACGACTGGGGTCTGAGCGCTGTGGTTTGGGTGTTTACTGTAGCCATTGTGTTCCTTGGCCTGGCGGCCGCCTTCGCTGGCAAATGGCTGGAAGAAGTCGGACCTCGTAAAGTTGGTGTCGTATCAGCCTGCTGTTGGGGCGGCGGCTATCTGGTAGGTGCGCTTGGCATAATGACCCATCAACTCTGGTTGCTGTATCTTGGCTATGGCGTGATCGGCGGCTGTGGGCTGGGCTTAGGCTATGTCTCACCCGTTAGCACACTGATTCGCTGGTTTCCGGATCGACGCGGCATGGCAGCCGGCATGGCGATCATGGGTTTTGGTGGCGGCGCCATGATCGGTGCACCGATGAAGGAGTACTTCATTCGACTGTTCTATCGCGCGCCGGAATACCTGGGCACGCAGTCCCAGGTCGAACTCGTTACCGAAGCCGGCCGGCGCTTTGCCGAAGTCAGCGGCGAACTCCGCGAAGTGGTCGTGGTAGGTGCCGCCGAAGCGCGAGACATGATGCTGCCGGGACCTGAGGGGATTTACCTGGTGGATACCGGCGCCGCGGGGGTGGCCGAAGCCTTCCTGGTCATCGGTATCATCTACCTGCTGGTCATGCTGGTGGCGGCATTCTCCTATCGCCTGCCGGGCCCGGACTGGAAACCGGCGGGATGGCAGGAGCCCGATGCAGACTCGCGCGGCGAGCTTATCACCAGCGCCAATGTGGACATCGACCAGGCCCTGAAAACCCCACAGTTTTATCAGCTCTGGATCGTGTTATGCCTAAACGTGACGGCAGGTATTGGCGTACTGGGCGTCGCCCGCACTATGATCACCGAGATATTTGGCACCACTCTCCCCCAGGTCGTTGACACCGCCTTTGCTGCAACCTATGTGGTAATGATCAGTGCCTTCAACATGGTCGGCCGCTTCATCTGGGCCAGCGCCTCTGACTACATTGGACGACGCAATACCTACTGGGTATTTTTCGTGCTCGGCATCATTCTATACCTGTCGATACCCTGGAGCGCTCAGCAAGTCAGCACCAATCCTGCGGTCGTGTGGCTGGTATATTTCTATGCTGCCACCATGATTATTTTCACTATGTATGGCGGCGGTTTTGCCACCATTCCGGCCTACCTCGCAGACATATTTGGGGCCCGCTACGTGGGGGGCATCCACGGTCGCCTGCTCACTGCTTGGAGCACTGCCGGCGTGTTGGGTCCATTAGCCATCACTTCACTAAGACAGAATTCGGTGACCAATGCCATCAACGACCTGGCCAGCACCATCGACCCCGCTCGCTTCGCCGAACACTTCGGCGCTCCCCTGTCGCAACTTGATGAACTGGTGGCGCAAAACTCGGTCACCATTGCCAGGCTCATGGAGATTGTGCCGCAAGGTACTACCGACCCCACTAGCAGTCTGTACAACTCAACTATGGTGCTAATGGCGGCATTGCTCGGTCTGGCACTGGTCAGCAATGCCCTGATGAAGCCGGTGGATCCGAGGCACCATATGCGGGAAAGCCAGGTTCAAGACCCGATATAAAATCCCACAGAAAAGCCCAAGAAAACATGACTCGGCGCCCCGCTATGTAGATAATACGCGGTCCGTGAATTACCCTAATTACAGTAGAAAAGTACAGCAGGATTGCGCAGTAGATATGGCGAAAGAAATAAAACGGCTTAGCATGAAAGATCTCGACAGCAATCGAGACGAATTTCTAAGCGAGCTGTATACCGGCCTGAAAGAATATGGTTTTGTGGTACTGCGAGACCACAACATCAACCGCAACAAGCTGGACCGCGCCTATGCCCTGCTGCAGGAGTTGTTCAACCTGCCGCTGGAAACCAAGCTCAAATATGACAGCGGTGAAGGCGGCCGCCGTGGTTATGTCGCCTTTGGTCGGGAGAATGCCAAGGGCAATCCCCACGCGGATCTGAAAGAATTCTGGCACGTTGGTCAGGATCTGACGCCGGCAAGCGACTACTTCAACGAATATCCCGAGAACGTCTGGCCCGAGGAGATCCCGGAGTTCGAGGAGTTCTTCAAGGGTTTCTATCACGACCTGGAGTCGTTAGGTAAAACCGTACTGGAGGCTCTGGGAGAGGTCATGGGCCTGGAGAAGAATTTTTTCCGCGCCATGGTGACTGATGGCAATTCCATCTGTCGTCTGCTGCACTATCCAGCGCTTAAGAACCTGGATACCAAAAACGCCATGCGCGCAGCAGCCCATGCCGATATTAATCTGCTGACCCTGTTGGTGGGCGCCACAGATTCCGGCCTTGAGCTATTGGACAAGGACGGAAACTGGATGCCGGTGGAAAGTAATGAGGACGAAATCGTGCTGGATACCGGGGACATGATGTCGCGCCTCACCAATGACGTTTTGCCCTCGACCGTGCATCGCGTGGTTAACCCGGCTAACCAGGAGCGCTCACGCTACTCCATGCCCTTCTTCCTGCATCCCCACAGCAATGCCAGCCTCAACTGCCTGCCGCAGTGCGCTGGGCCTGGCGGTTCCAAATACCTGCCAATTACCGCCGGGGAGTTCCTCGATCAACGCCTGGTAGAAATCGGCCTGACCAAGTCCTGAGCGAGGATTTGGCCTGGCGATAGCAGGGTTTAACCTGGCGCAAGCAGGTCTTAACCCAGAGAAAGAAAGAAGCCCGCGATCGCGGCACTCATCAGGTTTGCCATGAATCCGGCAAACACCGCGCGCAATCCCAACTCGGCAATATCCTTGCGCCGATCCGGCGCCATCATGCCTATCCCCCCCAGCACGATGCCGATGGAAGAGAAATTGGCAAAACCACACAGGGCAAAAGTCACCACCGCCTGCGCACGTTCGCTCATTAATGCCATTTGATCGGTGAAGGCAACAAAGGCCACGAATTCATTAAACACCAGCTTCTGGCCGATTAGGCTACCCGCCAGCCGCGTTTCTTCCCAGGGTACACCAACAATAAACGCCAGCGGCTGAAAGGCATAACCCAGCAGCAACTGCAGCGACAGCGAATCGAAGCCAAACATGCCGCCAATTGATCCTAGCAGGGTATTCACCAGTGCAATCAAGCCTACAAAGGCCAGCACCATGGCACCAACATTGAGCGCCAGACTCATGCCGCTGCTGGCACCCGCTGCCGCAGCATCGATAACATTTACATGGGTTTCAAACTCCAGTTTGAATTCCTCGTCCTCGTTCTTGAATTGTTCCGACTCAGGCATCAGTAGCTTGGCCATCAGGAACCCACCTGGGGCCGCCATAAAACTGGCTGCAAGCAGGTATTGAATCTCGACGCCAAGCAGGACATAACCCGCCAACACTGAACCCGCTACCGTAGACATGCCACCCACCATGATGGCGAAGAGTTCAGATCGAGTCATATTCGCAATATAGGGGCGCACAATCAGCGGCGCTTCTGTCTGGCCGACAAAAATATTCGCGGTAGCGGACATCGACTCAGCCTGGCTTGTTTTCAGCAGACGCTGTAGCCCACCTCCAATAAAGCGGATCAGCCATCCCATGATGCCCAGGTGATAAAGTACAGAGACCAGGGAAGAGAAGAAAACGATCACGGGCAGCACGTGAAAAGCAAAGATGAAGCCCATCTCAAAGGTGCCAATGCTACCAAAGACGAAATCGATACCGTCTTGGGCATTATTTAGCACGCTGGATACGGCGTTAGATACCATTTGCAGAATGGCTACTCCCAGCGGGAAGTACAACGCGATACCCCCCAATACAAACTGCAGCAACAGGGCAAAACCCACGGTGCGCCAGTTCACGTGTTGGCGTTGGGCAGACAGCAGATAGCCGATGCCAAATAGTGTAGCGATGCCCAGCAGGCTAACCAGGGATTGCATTGCGTTTTTCTTCCTTATGGTTGTACTTGGTTTTTGGCTTACGTTGCGAGGTGGCCTCTGCGCAGTAATTCATCTTGCACCTGGCCCACTGCCTCACTCGATTCCTGTTCCCCGGAAATAGTGAGATGCGCATGGGCCCTGGTGGGCTCTATAAACTGGTGAAACATGGGCCTGACGGTTTCCTCGAATTGCGCGGTTACCGACTCCTTGCTGCGCCCTCTCTCCTCTACATCCCGCTGCATACGCCGGGCCAGGCAAACCTGCAGCGGCGTCTCCACATAGAGACTCAGATCAAAGTGCTGGCGTAGGCCAGTATGACTCAGCAAAAGAATGCCTTCCAGGATCAGCAGATGGACAGGCTCCAGCAACTGCTTCTGCGGTGCCCGCGTGTGCACCGTGTAATCGTAGCTTGGGACTTCTACCTGCCTGCCCGCCTTTAGCTCCTGTAGATGATGCAGGAGCAGATCATGTTCCAGGGCATCCGGGTGATCGTAATTAACCTGCTCGCGCTGCGCCAGGGGCAGATGATCCAGATTATGGTAATAGGAATCTTCGGCAACCAGCCCCACTGACAGATGCGAGAACTGATCCTGCAAATGCTGTCGCAGGGCATGGGCAAAATGGGTTTTCCCAGACGCGGAAGCGCCGGTGATTGCGATAATTCTGATAGTCAAAATGGGTTTCCGCCAAGTCCCGCAGCAGCCTATACGCGCAATTATTTAGGGTTTTATCATTCTGAGTCAAAGAGCAATCGCGAGATCTCTCCAGGCTCTGGAAAGCGATTGAGCTTGAATTTAGAGAACACTTCTCGGCCATCGGCGGTCACGTCAAATACGCCGCCGCTGCCTCCAATCAGGTTGACTTCATGGGCACCAGCTTCATTTATTTCTGCAGACACACGGTCCGCCTTCGGCCTGTAGTTTCAGGCGGTGCAATAAGTAATGACGATATGCATAAGGGCTCTCAATAACGGGCTCAATCCAGCGGATATCCCGCTATAGAATGGGCTTCATTTTCCTGTAACATGGAATCCGCATCATATCAGGTTCAAATCGCTCAGGTAGGATCAATGACAGCATCAATGACTGGATCAATCGCAGAATCAACAACAGAAAAAGCGACAGCGGCAAGCAGCGTCGCAATCACGAGTTCGAGGTACGGCACCCAGCGCAGCCGGGCACGTAATTCTCTGCCGTGCCTCATGTTGCCATTAGCCACTTCACTGCTGTTTTCCTGCGTCAGCGCGCAGGAATCCCCAGAAACCTGGTATGACGAGGGGCAGGCAACAGTGGCACGAAACCTTGCCTTGCGAGCCAGCAATAGCAATGGCAGAGCGCGCAATGTCATCCTGTTTGTGGGTGACGGCATGGGCATCTCCACCGTGACCGCAGCGCGCATTCTTGCAGGCCAATTACGGGGCGAGACTGGCGAAGAAAATGCCCTGAGTTTTGAGAATTTCCCCAATCTTGCCCTCTCCAAAACCTACAACACCAATCAACAGATCGCCGATTCCGCCGGCACTATGACCGCCATGTCTACTGGCATCAAGACCAAGGCCGGAGTCATCAGTGTTAACCAGAATGTCATTCGAGGCGACTGCGGCAGCCAGGCCGGCAATCATCTACTCACCTTCCTTGAACGGGCGGAAATGCGCGGACTGGCAACGGGGGTTGTTACCACAGCTCGCATTACCCACGCCACGCCAGCAGCCAACTATGCCCACAGCATGGAACGCAACTATGAAGATGATGGCGACAGTGACATGGTAGTCAACGCCGGGGGATGTCCCGACATTGCCCGCCAGCTAATCGAATTTGCTGAGAACAATCCGGGTAGTGATGGCATCGAAGTAGCCATGGGTGGGGGACGACGCAGCTTTATCCCGCAGTCGATGGCAGACCCGGAATACGGCAGAAATGGTGCTCGTGCTGATGGCCGCAACCTGACCGCAGAGTGGACCGCAGCCGCAGCCAACAGCCGCTTCGTGTGGAATCGTGACCAGTTTAATACCATCGATCCGGCAAGCACTGATCATCTTTTGGGGTTGTTTGAACCTTCGCATATGCAGTATGACCACGACCGCCCGGTTGATGAAGCCGGCGAGCCAAGCCTTAGCGAAATGACGGCCAAGGCAATCGATATACTCAGTCGCAACGAAAAAGGCTACTTTCTTCAGGTGGAGTCAGGTCGCATTGATCATGCCCATCACGCGATCAATCCGCAGCGAGCGCTCCTGGATACTATCGAGCTGTCTCGGGCTGTTAGCACAACACTGGAAAAGGTAGATCTCAGTGAGACCCTGATCATCGTAACGGCCGATCACAGCCACGTGTTTACCATCGCAGGCTATGCTACCCGCGGTAATCCGATTCTGGGCAAGTCTGTGGGTAACGAAAACAATGGGGAACCCAGAACCACACCAAGCCTGGCGGCCGATGACCTGCCCTACACTACGCTGGGCTATGCCAACGGACCCGGTTTTCATCTGATAGAGGAATCGAATTCAGCCGATGCGATCATGGCTGAAGGCATCAACTTTTCGCGCCGTGCTGACCTGACCGATGTCGACACCACCCACCCGGGTTTCCACTCCGAGGTGACAGTCCCTATGGGATCAGAGACCCATGGCGGTGAAGATGTCGCAATCTATGCCATTGGCCCTGGTTCTGACCTGGTCCGCGGCGTGATGGAACAGAACGTAATATTTCACGTGATGATGGAAGCCAGTCAGCTGGAACAGCGCTAGCGTTTAAGCAATACCGCTTTACAGCTGAAAGTCGTACACGCTTCCGATTTTCAGCAGTTGGGTCAATTCATCCAGCGCTGTGCGGCATTCGTTGAGCAGCGCTGGATCCTGCAGGTCGGCAGCCGCCAGACTGTCTCGATAATTGCGCTCAACCCAGGCCCGCAGCTCAGGGTAGAGTGTCTCATCAAGTAGCACCCTTGAGGCTGTGCTGGCTATCTGGTCTTCACTCATGACCACGCGTAAACGCAAACAGGCAGGGCCACCGCCATTATTCATACTCTGGCGCAGGTCGAAATAGCAGACCTCACTGATCAGCATACTTTCACTTTCAAGCCACTGCAGGTATTCATGCACTGCCGCCACTTCCTCGCATTCGCTGGGCACGATCAGGGTTGCACCTGACTTACCGGGCACCGTCAGCAGCTGCGAGTTGAACAGATAAGACCTCACGGCCTCGTTCAGTGACACCCTGGCGCTCGGTACCTCGATGTAATCGAGCTCTCTTCCCATAGCAGCATTCAGCTGGGCATAGACCTCATCCCGGTTGGCGAAAGCCAACTCGTGGTGGAACAGCAGCCCCAGATTGCCCACAGCAATCACATCATTGTGAAACACGCCGGCATCGATGGCCACAGGATTCTGTCGTGCATAAACCACCTTGTCGTGGCTCAGTCCATGGCTGCGGGAGATAGCCTTGCAGGCTGGCAGGGTCTGGCGTGCAGGAAACTTTTTGGGCCCTGCATCCTTATCTACCAGATCATCACCATAGACGAATAGCGCGACTCCCGGCTCCCCATATTCATTACAGAAGCGCGTATGATTCGCAGCCCCCTCATCAGAAAAGCTGGGACCAGCCGGCAGTGGCGCATGATGGACGAAGCTGTCCTGATCAAACATCGCCTGCAAAATTCGACAAGTTGCTGGCGGCTCGATTGAGCGATGGAACATTGAACTCAGATTAGCAGGTGTCATATGGGTCTTGCCGTCGCGCGTATCGGCGAACGGTGAGATCGTGGCAGCATTCGCGACCCACATACAGGAAGCTGAGCTGGTAGCTGCCAGCAGCTGAGGAGATTCCTTGGCTACCTGCCGTAACACTTCTGTATCCGAGCCACTGAAACCCAGTTTACGCAGGGTAGGAATATGGGGTCTCTCTTGAGGCGGAATAATGCCTTGCCTCATGCCCATTTGCGTCAGTGCCCAGGCCTTCTCCAACCCCTGCAACGCCGCCTGACGCGGCGAAGAAGCCTGACCACCGTGACTGGAAGACGCTACATTACCAAAAGAAAGGCCGGCGTAATTATGGGAGGGACCCACAATACCATCGAAGTTTACTTCCCATGCTTTGATGCCCGACATGACTACAGCTCGATCCCCGGCGCCAGTGTGGCAGGCAGCGCAACGGTGTCACTATGCATACTTGCCATGGGGTAGGCACAGTAATCCGCTGCATAATAAGCGCCTGGGCGATAGTTACCGCTGGCACCGATGCCACCAAACGGCGCGGCACCGCTGGCGCCCGTTAGTGGGCGATTCAGGTTAACAATGCCGGCACGAATGTGCTGTGTAAATTCTCGCCACGATTCAGCTTTTTCACTCAGCAGACCCGCCGATAAACCATAACGTGAGTCGTTGGCCGCCCTGATCCCTTCCTGCAGGGAGTCTACCCACTCTACCTGTAGCAATGGTCCAAAACATTCCTCATCATTGCGCTCACTCATGTCGGTCACGTCGATGATTCCCGGCAGCACAATGGCCTGATCGGCGTATGGTCTTTCAACTGGCTTTAAAGTTTTTGCACCAGCCTGCTTGAGTTCGCCTGCAAAAGCCATCACGTTGTCAGCGGCCCGATTAGAGACAACTGGCCCCATAAAGCAACTGTCATCGAAGCCCACTTTGATTTTTTCCGTCGCGCCGATCAAAGCGGAGAGCAGCTCTTCATTTTGGGTAGATCTAAGCAGAATCAGTCTGCGTGCGCAGGTACAGCGCTGGCCGGCGGAAATAAAGGCTGACTGGATGATGGTATAAACCGCAGCAGGTATGTCTGCCACCGCATCGACTATAAGCGGATTATTGCCACCCATTTCCAGGGCCAGCATTTTTTCAGGGTGGCCGCCAAAAGCTTTGTGGATAGCATGACCCGTTCTGGAACTACCAGTGAATAGCAGACCATCGATATCATCAGCAGCCGCAAGGAGTTGGCCAGTTTCAGCCTCACCCTGCACCAGATTAACAACACCAGCCGGCAGGCCGGCCTCTTCCCAGCAGGCCACCATGCGTTCGCCGAATAGCGCCGTCAGCTCCGAGGGCTTAAAGACGATGGTGTTTCCCGCGAGCAGCGCTGGGATGATGTGTCCATTGGGCAAATGCCCTGGAAAATTGTAGGGCCCTAACACCACAAACACCCCGATTGGACGGTGGGTTAATGCCAGTTGCACACCATTGGCCTCGGAATCACGATGTCCGGTTCGCTCCGCATAAGCCTTTTCTGACACCGCCGCCTTGGCAATCATGGTGCCAATCTCGGTTTTGCTTTCCCATAGCGGCTTGCCAGTTTCCTCGTGAATTATCTTAGCCAATTCATCGCGTCGAGATTCGATTACTGCAATGAAGCGTTTAACATGGGCCTGACGCTCTTCGTATCTCAGTAAGCTCCAACTGCCGAAGGCTTCTCGGGCCGCGGCCACAGCCTGGGAAACTTCGTTGGCTCCAGCAGCGAGGCCTTGCCACAGCGATTCACCGGAAACAGGGCTGGTGGAGTTGAACTGGTGTGTTCCGGCTTGTAGCCATTGACCACCGATGAAATGTTGCTGTTTATTTTCCATTTTTACCCGCCATTATTTCCAGGATCCGGACGCGGCTTCCCGCCTCCACCTCAATCAGTGTCGCTGCCGATTCCGACAGAATCACCTCATCAACAGACTGTAGCTTGACTGGAGTCAACGTGAGCCGATAATTCGACAGCTCGCCATTACTGACAATACAGAGCGCATCGGCCTCTTCTTCAGTCAAACCAGCATCGGTGACACCAGTAACTGTTGCCTCGCGGCTATTCGTCATGGACGCGATGTTTTCACGCCGACATTCCATCACCGGCCCTGCATCGAAAATATCGATAGTGCCATTAAACGTGAACCCTTCTTTCTCCAGCAGTCGCTTGGCGGGGGCTGCCTCATCGTGAGGTTTTCCGATAACTGACACAGCCTCCTCGGGCAATAGTTCCAGATACACTGGAAACCTTGGCATAAGATCAGAAATAAACTGCGACCCGTTCACTGCACTGATGAAATCGGCTTTGGCAAAAGGAAGATTGAAGAATTTCCTGCCCAGGTGTTCCCAGAACGGCGATTTTTCCGACTCGTCGAGATAACCGCGAATCTCTGCAAACACCACATCACTGAAGCGCTCTGGAAAATCGCTCATGAACACGTAACGGCAGCGGGAGAGAAACTGACCGGCATACCTGGATCGAAATTCAGGCAGCAGAAACAGCGATATCAGCTCAGTCTCACCGGTAAAGTCATTAACGAGGTTGAGCAGGTTACTGGTTCTGCGGATGTCCAGCGCTTCCGAGACCTTTACATCCTTACTCAATTTATAATTGTAGAATGGGTGAGTTAGCCCAACTCCCGCCACGACCCCAGCCGTACCTACGATACGCCCGGACTCGGTATCTTCCATAACCAGCAAATAAACTCGCTCTACTTCGGGATTCGGAGAATCCATGAGACTCTCTTCGACCACCGCAAGCTTCTTTTCCCAGGTGGACTTATCGAAAGGCATGGAGGTCATGCCCGGCGGCAATACCGCTGAAAGCTGTAACAGTTGATTCAGGTCGCTCGCCCGCGCGCTGCGGATTAACATCAGGCAGTCTCCTTTACATCGATCAAGTTCTCACCGTCGACAGCCAGACGCAGTGCGTCAGGGAAGCTGTGAGTTTCGAAATTTTCCGACGCTGATATCAGGCGCTTATCAAGCCGAAGCCAATATTGGCTGGTTGAGCAATGGCGAGAATCTGCGGTAAACATGTTTATCTGGAAAGTCCGGCAACTGCTTCGGTAATTATCGCCAGCGCCTGGCCCACATGTTCATCAGAAACATTGAGAGGCGGCAGCAGGCGGATCATATTGTCACCGGCCCTACCCACCAGGAGCTTGTTGTCGCGCAATTGCTTCATGAGCTCTACATTGGGCACTTCACACTTCGCCCCGATCATGAGGCCCATGCCAGTCACTTTCGACAGTACGGTGGGATAATCCGCTACCAATTGTTCCAGCCCTTCGCGCAGGGCATTTCCTTGCTTCTCTACATGCTCGAGCAGACCAGGCTCCAGCACCAGGTCCAGTACCGCGTTGCCTACTGCTGCAGCCAGGGGATTACCGCCAAATGTGCTGCCGTGGGTACCCACCACCATGTGCTGACCCACTTTTTCTGAGACCAGGCAGGCGCCGACAGGAAAGCCGCCACCCAGACCTTTCGCCGAAGCCAACACATCGGGCTCAATGCCAAAATTCTCATAGGCGAACAACTTGCCCGTGCGACCCACACCACACTGCACTTCGTCTAACACCAATAGCAAACCGTTGGCATCACACACTTCACGCAGGTGTTTCAGCATCTCGGGGGTAAGAGGTCGAATACCGCCCTCACCCTGCACTGTTTCGATAATGATACCGGCGGTGTGATCGCTGATAGCCGCATCCAGCGCATCCATGTCTCCCCAGGGCACGTGATCAAACCCATGATCCGTCGGTGCAAAGTTCTGCACGTAAGACGGATTGCCGGACGCCGCCACGGCAGCGATGGTGCGTCCGTGGAAACTGTCGCTGAAACCAATCAGGCGATAGCGCTCGGGCTTTCCAATCGCGGCCTGATAACCACGCACAGCCTTGATGCTGGCCTCAATGGCCTCTGTGCCTGAATTGGCGAAGAAAATTCGGTCGGCGAAGGTATTCTCGGCCAGGCGCTGCGCCAGCTGCTCGGCCTGAGGAATGCGAAACACATTCGATAGATGCCAAATTTTTTCTGATTGCTCGGACAGTGCCTTAACCAGGTGAGGGTGGGCGTGACCGAAGGCCGTGACGGCAATCCCACTAAGAAAGTCCAGGTAGGTTTCACCCGAATCGGTATACAACTCGGTGCCGCGTCCGTGCGTAAAAATCAGGTCCTGAGGCGGGCTATAGTTCGGCCACAAGGCATCGCGATTATTAAATTCCTGTCCGGCATTTGAATCAGTCTGTTTAGCAGCTTGCGTCACAACAACCTCCAACGAATTTTCTGTATGCCATAGCCTATCAAACCCCCCACCAAAAGAGTTATGGTGTTTTTAGCAATTGATAAATAAGCTGTTTTCAATCGACCGCGAAACCGAATAAAATTCGGGTTTAGCCGATTGCTCGCCGAATGCAGCGAGTCCGGGCCTGAATCGCTAGCTAGCCCGCTATTACCCATACACAGGCCTGACAAGCCAGCCCTATGAACCAGCCCCACAAGACAGCGCAATGAAAAGCTCAAAACTGGACAAGATCGATCTACGAATTCTGGAGATCTTGCAACACGATGGTCGCATAACCAACCAAAAACTTGCCGAGCAAGTGAATCTGTCTCCAAGCTCATGCCTGCAGCGAGTCCGTCGCCTGGAGCAGGAAGGAGTCATTGGCTCCTACCATGCACACTTGAACCTGGGCAGTATCGCGCGGCATATCATGTGCCTGGCAACAGTCTCGCTCAAGAATCATACCCAAGAGGAATTCAATGCATTCGAAGCACTCATTGAATCTATTCCTGAGGTAGTGGAGTGCTACACCGTCAGCGGTGAATCGGATTTCTTGCTGCGAATCATCTGCCCGGACATGAACCGCTATGTCGAAATCAATGATCAGTTGGTTGGGAACAGCCGCTACCAGGTCACCATCAATTCTTATGTGGTCATGAAAGAGAACAAGTCATTCCGGGGCGTGAACCTGGAGACGCTGCGCGATGCCTCCGATTCCGATCACTCGATGTAAAACTGTAGCCCACTGAGCCGCCCCAAAAAAAAGGCTCGCATCACCTAAGTGATGCGAGCCAAAATGCCCAAAATACAGGAATAAATTAGAGGTGCGCCATGGCTCAAGGGAGAGAGTCAAAGTCCACGGTGCGGCTCCCTGTATAATTATGTTAATGCATGGACTATGCCAACTCGGCAATCGCCCAGAACCGCCGGTTTCAGAGGCTCAATTCAGTAAATCGTGAACAGAAATTGATCCGAAACCGAAAATACGCTCTCAAATTGTGCATTAGTGGAAATAATCCTGACCACGGACTGTCAAACGACTACCTGACCTAAGCTAGTCTTTAATCCTCCGACCCTAGCCACCGCTTCAGCGAAATCGAGGGTGACTCGATAACCAAGATAGTTAAGATAAAGAATTGCACTGGTAGATCAGACTACCAATGGCGGTCTTGTCAGGCTCACGATGGTGAACCGCAAGTTGCTTGCGAAGCACTTGCCGGACAGAATTCACACAATTTTGCTCGGTTTCGTGCCCGACCCTGACTTTAGAGGCATCATGGCGCTCTGATAACAGGTCTTGTCGCCAGTACCAAGCTCTAATGTATTGAGGGTAATTGGGTTCCCTGTAGTTCCCCAAAAGCTATTTACAAAGGCTGATCAACAAACAAAAGTGTAGTCAAAATCGGAAGATTTTCTGGAAATCCACAGACTATTTGCCGATTAAGCTTTCAGTAATCTCCGTAGTGGTAGTAAAGACAGTAACTAAAAAATGATTCAGACCCAGAGACCATGAAGCGCCGCCATCTACTGCTGTTGACGCCTGTCCTGTTATTGCTGATTGCCGCGATTGTGCTCATCGCCGCACCAGGCATAGTCGTACGACCACTGCTGACCTTTGCGCTGGCCAGCCAGGGCGTGTCGTTGCTGAGATTGGACAATCCACGAATAGGATTTGAACAATTTACGGCGTCCCAGGCTGAGTTCGAGGTCAGCGGCTCCGTGCTCCGGGGAGAAAATCTGCTTATCCGCTTCAGCTCTGAAGCAGGTTTTGCTGTTAGTGTGGACGAAATCCATCTCGACGCACTCGATGTTGATCTTGCAGTCAATCAAGATTCCAAGCCCGCCACCAATCCAATTGATCTATTGAAACAAGTTCGCTCACTTCCAGTTAACAGCATCCAGATCAAGCAATACCGAGCCAATAGTGACAGCTGGTCCGTTGAAGGCGAGCTGTCACTAAGACCTGAGCCAATGGAGGCCACCATTTCTGCGCGATTGACATCCCTGCCTGGAATTGGGATTCACTTTTTATCAAACAGTGCTGAAGATGCCTCGCTGGACACGCTGCTGGAGATTTCTCAACGCTCTAATGGACAAATAAATGAACTGGCCAGAGTCTCAGGAAGCTTGATCCTGACTGATGATTTACTGTTAGCGAATGCAGACTTCCGGATCGGCTTGCAGCGTCTTTTCGATTCAGGATTGCTGCCGGCATGGAGCGAAGAATGGGTGTCAACCCAGGACCAGGTCGATGGCCTGCTGGAATTTAGCGCAGCAACGCAAAACGATGTGATGCGCCTGCGGTCGGCTAGTGTTGAATTGGCACATCCAGACAGGGAAGTACGATTCACGCGAACCCTCGGTGACATCAATTCGCGAAACAGCGACTCTGTTTCTATCACAATGCCTTTAAACCTGTCCGCCGAACCTGACGCAAGCGAAGGCTTTATCCGTGTGCTGGTGCCGACCCTGAGCGCAAGCCTGCACAGTGAAGCCATCGAAGCTGGGATGATTGCCTCTGACATCAACATAAACACTCGCCTTACCAATACCAGTCTGGTGTGCCGAGCGTTGGGGCAGTGCAGCGGCAGCACCGAACTCAATATTTATAGCCCTGACAGTTTGTTCTCGGGTATCACTGCAAACAACGCGACCCTCCAGAGTGAAATTCGATTTGAGATTAGCCCTGAAGCGATGACCGGTACAGCATCTACTTTGCAGTTGCGCGCGCCTTCAATATTTGCCGATGGCGTATTGGCCAATGCAGATATAGAGCTGCAGGATTTTGTTATCGAATGGCATGAAAACTTGTCTGTCGGCGCGCGATTAATCACTCGTGACAGCGAACTCACGGTAAACGATGTGGCACTAGTGGAGCCAGAATTGAGCGGAGAATTTCAACTCAGCAACAATCTGTTAAGCGGCGCAGCTGCGTTTGGGTTAGCCGGGGAGCAGTTGCTCGTCTCAGAGTATTCCCATGACTTTTCTTCGGGGTTAGGCAGTGCGACCACCAGCATTGACGAACTCACACTGACGGAGTCCAGGCCAATATCGCACTATGTATTACAGGG
>CALKNV010000045.1 GCA_938091935.1 uncultured Pseudomonadales bacterium | reverse complement strand
TAACCGGATCAAGCTCGCTGTTCTCTGCTCGCTCTGTGAGATCGACGCAGTATTTACTCAGGGCCTGCCAAGCATCCTCCGCTTCAGGGTTATCGACATTTTCTCCACCGCGAAGATTGGATATGGCATTTTCCAGTGCCTGCGGAGAGACACCAAGACTTCCAAGAATTTTGCCCACAGAACCCTTGTCCTGCATGGCAACCAACAACACGGTTTCGCTAGAGATAAAGGAATCGCCTTTTTGCTGCGCGAGCTGATCTGCTTGGTTGAGAAGCTTACCCAATTCCGGCGAACCCGTGATTTCACCATCGTGATTTGGCACCTGCGGAAGGTCATTTACCGCTTTCTGCAGCTTAGACCTCAGGTCATTAATGTTAAAGCCAGTCTGGCTCAACAGTGGGCGTACCGAACCACCCTTCTGATCCAGTAAGACCAGCAGCAAGTGTTCGGGTTTAATCTGATTATGATCCTTGCCCAGGGCAAGGGATTGCGCGTCAGCAAGTGCCGACTGCAGCTTACTCGTGAGTTTGTCCAGTCTCATGGTCAAAATACCTGATAAAATTCAGAGAATCGGGTGCTTGGGCTACCCGATAATAAACATTCTAAATTAGTAAATTGGGATGACTGGTCAGGATTTCAATGCAGGCCGGTGAAATGTTGATCCTGGTCAAATTAGCGCTCGCTAGTCGTACTGACAAGATCTACGTAATACAGATCGCCGTTACCATGCGGCCGCATTGCCCATCCCGACGATAGGAATAGTAGCGATCGGCATCGCAGTAGGTACAGTAGTCGCCGCCGCTCACCTTGCGAACACCGAGTTCACACAATTGAGCCCTGGCGATCCCCACTAAATTTGCCATGAACTTAGCGTCAGCAGCAGATTGAAAACATTGTTCGAGTGACTCTGCCGACAGCGACCCGGCGAAGGCCTCGCGCACTTCCGCGCCTACTTCAAAATGACAGCTTCCAATAGCTGGCCCCATCCAGGCCAGCAGCTGATCAGGGGCACTAACCATGGTGGCCAGAGTGTTGGCAATAATGCCTGAAGCCAAACCCCGCCAGCCGCAATGAACGGCCGCAATTTCACTACCATCTTTTGCGCACAAGAGCAGCGGCAGGCAATCGGCGGTGAGTATGTTAAGCACAATGCCTTTACTGGAAGTGACAAGTGCATCCGCCTCCAGCGGTTCGGTGCTCGACTCCACTCTTGCCACGTGATTACTGTGAATCTGTTGCAGCCATTGGCTTTTGCTCCCTGCCACGAACTGGTCCACCAGCAACTCTCGATTACGCTGAACTGCACTAGTGACATCACCTACATGGTCAGCCAGATTCAGGCTATCAAACGGTGCTGCGCTGAACCCGCCACTTCGGGTCGTGGAGATCGCCCGCACGGATTCAGGGCTAGGCCATGACGGCCTGATAAGTTCGAACTTGCTCACGACCTAATTACCTGCCGGTCATCGCGAAGTGATTGCAACAGTGTCTCGAAATCACGCGGTAGAGGTGACTCCCAACTGCATTCTTTTCCGGACAGCGGATGCATAAGGGTCAGCTTCCATGCGTGCAATGCCTGACGTCTAAAATTAAGCAACACCTGTTTAAGCGCCTCCGAACTCGCAGAGGGAACTTGCAAACGGCTGTTGTATAGCGGATCCCCTACGATTGGGTACTTTAAATGTGCCATATGGACCCTTATCTGATGAGTGCGCCCAGTCTCAAGGTTTACCTGAATATGGGTATGGGCCCTAAAACGGTTAAGCACCCGGTAGTGGGTTACCGCCTCTTGACCATTCCTGACTACTGCCCGCTTGACGCGATTAACGGGGTGGCGACCCTGGGGCTCCGACACCGTGCCCCCAGCTGTCATTACTCCCTGAACCACGGCCTGGTATTGCCGAGAAATGGTGCGAGCCTGCAGTTGTTGCACCAGACCATGGTGGCTTCTCAGGTTTTTTGCCACCACCAGCAGTCCCGTGGTGTCTTTGTCCAGCCGGTGCACTATACCCGCCCGCGGCACTGACTCCAGCGCCGGGCAGTAGTGCAACAAGCCATTGACCAGGGTTCCCTGGCGATGTCCAGCAGCCGGATGTACGACCAGGTCGGCTGGCTTGTTTATCACCAGTAGATCGGCATCCTCGTAAACGAGTTGCAGTTGCATCTCCTGGGCTATCCAGTCCTCAACCGGCTCCGGCTCCACTTCCAACAACAGCACGGCACCTACTGTCGCCGTGTCCCGCGGACGGCAGTGTTGACCATCAAGGGTCAGTTTTCCCTGTTTAATCCATTCCTGCAGACGCGCTCTCGAATAATCGGGAAACAATTGGGCCGCAATCTGGTCCAATCTGTTACCGGCCAGAGAATGGGTAACTTCAGCGCTGAGCGAAATTAGTTGTGATTCTGCTTTACTCATCGCCCCATGATACTTGATTCCCTGCGGCCTGCGCAGGCATTCGCCGGATCATTCGTCAGCCAGAGCGCTCCACAGGTCGCTGCTGCTGGCCTATGGGTTTAGCGCTGGCAGTATGGTTAAATACGCGTTTTTTACGGCAAGCGAAAACAGCTTGAGGCAATTAATTCAATGACGGCAGGCAAGACTCTCACCAAACTCGTGAATCTTATGCTTATCGCGCTGCTGCTGGCGAGCTGCGGCCTTTTCGATGGCGATGACGCCGATGAGTTTGCCGGCCTCACCACGGAAGAGCAGTTCTACCGGCGCGCGCTGGAGCAGCTCGAGAGCCGCAACTACGCCGGAGCTATCTCTACTTACCAGGCGCTGGAATCTCGATTCCCTTTCGGTCGATTCGCTGCCCAAGCTCAGATTGAGATCGTGTATGCCTACTATAGTAATGGGGACGAAGAAGCCGCCCGGGCCGCAGCAGATCGCTTCATCAGACTGCATCCCGAAAATGAAAACGTTGACTATGCCTATTACATGAAGGGATTGGCGTCCTTTAATGACCGGACTGGCTTCTTCAGCCGCATCGTTCCCGTGGACTACACCAAGCGAGATCCCGGCCTGGCGCAGGAATCCTTCAACGACTTTTCACAACTATTGGCCCTCTACCCCGACAGTGCCTATGCTGCCGACGCCAGAGCCCGCATGGTTTACCTGCGCAACAACCTGGCTGCCTATGAGATTCACGTCGCCAACTATTACCTGGATCGCCGCGCCTACATCGCCGCCCTCCGTCGCGGTCAATATGTGGTGGAGAACTTTCAGGGCACGCCAGCGGTAGCCGACGGTGTGGCGATCATGGTGGAGTCTTACTTGAGACTCGGTTTGAATGACCTTGCAGACACTTCTTTGGCCTTGCTCAAGGAAAACTACCCGGATCACCCCGCTATCGACGGGGACGGTGATTTTACTGTACGTACCGAGATCACTGACCCCTCGCTGCTCTATACCGTCAGTTTTGGCTTGTTGGGAGACAATCGGGGTAATCCACCCCTGGCACCTACTCAGCGCCCTGGCACCTCGGGCAGCCAACAAATTATCGAGGCACAGTCTGGTCAGAGCCAGGGCAGACGCTCTTTCCTGAGCATTATCACATTCGGCCTGCTGGACTGACCTCCAGCCCTTTCTCCAGCCCTTTCTCCAGTCCCTTCTCCAAATTTTCCCTTTTTCTGTAAACCTGACGCGCAGATGTGCGTTTTAGGCTATGGGAAGACACAAATTTGGGGCTATCTAGCCGATATAGTGATTGATTAATCATGATTGCAATGTTCCAGGCAACACCAGAATCGACCACTGAAATCAGGAGCCCCACCCTGGATAATTCGTCCCAATTGGATAGTTTTTTGCAATCCGTGCAAAACCGCGGCTTCAGGATTGCCCAGTTAGCGACGGGCAACCAGGAGGACGCGCTGGACCTGGTGCAGGAGGCTATGTTCAAACTGGTGGAGAAATATGCCAGCCGCCCCGAACAGGAATGGACCCCACTGTTTTATCGCATTTTGAGCAGCCGTATTAACGATTTCCACCGCCGCAACACGGTACGAAATCGTCACCGCAGCTGGTTGCGCAAAGATGAAGACAGCGATGAGGACCCGATTCAAACCGCTCCGGATCCCTTTGGTAAAGGGCCGGATGACGAGTCTGAAATAGATGAAAGCATGGTCAAATTACAGCAAGCCCTCATGAATTTGCCCCCAAGACAACAGCAGGCGTTCTTGCTCCGTGCCTGGGAGGGACTGGATGTCAAACAGACTGCGACTGCCATGGCCTGCGCCGAGGGCAGTGTGAAGACCCATTATTCCCGCGCCGTACATGCACTGAGAATCGAACTTGGCGAACACTGGACATGAGAGATTTTGACGAAGCCCAATTCCTGGAGGACATTCGCATCAAGCTGGATCAGCAGTTGCTGCCTCTGGATTCGGCGCTAAGCGAACGCCTGGCGCAGTTGCGTGAACAAGCGCTACAGAGGCTGAACAGTGATGGCGCCTCAGCGCCAGTCGATAAAAGTTTGTTTATTGATGGAGTCGTCACCCGGCTAGACGATTTTGCCGAACCTTCACGTGCAGTTCAGCAACGCCTGGACCGCTTGCGCAGGCAGGCAATTGCCCGGGGGACAGGTGACACGCAAGCAGCAGGATTCTGGGAACAGCTCGGGGATTTGTTTTCAGGGCAGCACCGCCTTGGCATGAGCATGGTTGCAACAGCCTGCTTAACGGTCACCGTTGTTTCAGTGTTCTATGTGAGCAGCAACCTGAATGAGACATTTGGTGCAGATCCGGAATTGACGTTAGTGGCTTCAGCCGACGACCTCGAACTCTATGAGAACCTCGATTTTTACCTTTGGCTTGAAGAAAATGGTATCCCGGACTAATTTGGCCTTACCGGAACAAGATGAAACAGTGCCTGACAGAAGCCAGGCACGCTGGACGGCCCTGCTGCTTTTAGGTCTGACGCTCAACAGCCAGGCTGCAGAAAATGAGACGAATGGCCAGCCAGATAATCTGGTCCCGGATCTGGAGCTATTGGAGTTTCTGGGTTCGTTTCAAACCGAAGACGGCGAATACATGGATCCGGGCATGATGCTGAATGATGAGTTTGTTGAGCTTCTCGATCTTGCCGCCAGAATGGATGACGCCGTGGGCAATACGGAAAGCAATCCAGAAGAAAAGGAACAGGGCAATCAGTGATGGTTAGAAAAAACCGACTAACTGTAGCAATCTACGCAGCCACTCTAGCAGCGACAATATTCTTGATGCTGATAGGAACCCCAGTGCTGGCCCAGGAAAAAATTTCCTGGACCGATCTTTCTCTTGAAGAGCGCACTATTCTGCAGCAGGTCGAATCCCAGTGGGATAGCCTGAGTGCAGAGCGTCAGCAGCGTCTGCGACGCGGAGCGAATCAATGGGAGCGTATGCGGCCACAGGAACGGCAGCAGGCCCGGTCACAGCAGCAGCGTTTTCAAAACCTGAATCGACAGCAACAGCAGGTCATTAACTCACGATTTCAGCGTTTCAATCGCCTAAGTGGTGGGCAACAGCGAAGGCTTCGCACTACCCAACGCCGATTTCAGAATTTGCCCGAAACCCAGCGCAGGGAATTACGAGAGCGCTACAATCAACAGATTCAGCAAATTCAGCAAGAGCGGCGGATTCAGCGAGAGGCAGCCCAGCAGATTCGTGAATCCCAGCGTAGGGTGCGACAAATAAGGCAACAGAATCAATCGGACCCAAACTAAGGGTTAGTGGCTTAACGCTTACTCTCCAAGCGGCCAGCCATTGGTGATTGGATAGCGCCGGTCACGGCCAAATCCACGTTGGGTCAAGCGCACCCCAACAGGACTCTGCCGTCGCTTGTATTCGTTAAGGTCAACCAGGCGCAGCACGCGCTTCACATCCGCCTCGGTATAGCCCTTATCCAGGATCGCTTTTGCGCTTTGGTCCTGCTCTACATAGAGCTCCAGAATTTCATCAAGGGTATCGTATTCCGGCAAATTGTCCTGATCCACCTGACCTGGTGCCAGCTCCGCCGAAGGTGCGCGGTCGATGACTTCCGCAGGAATCACAGTTTTGCCAGCGCCAATGTTGTTGCGAAATCGTGCCAATCTATAGACCAGCGTCTTGGACACATCCTTCAATACATCGAAACCGCCAGCCATGTCACCATAAAGCGTGGAGTAGCCTACGGCGATTTCACTCTTGTTTCCGGTTGTGAGCACCAGCAGCCCTTTCTTGTTGGAAATCGCCATCAACAGTACGCCGCGCGCCCGCGCCTGAATATTTTGCTCAGTCACATCCGACTCAAGACCCGCAAATTCATCTTTCAGCGCAGCGGTGAAGCTGTCGTAAATCGCATTGATTGCAATCATCTGATAATTCACACCAAGGCTCTGCGCCTGCTGTCTGGCACAATCAAGGCTCAACTGCGAGGTGTAGGCAAAAGGCATCATAACGGCCTGCACCCTCTCACAGCCTAATGCATCTACGGCAATAGCCAGGCTAAGGGCTGAGTCGATACCTCCCGACAAGCCAAGCACCACACCTTTGAATCGATTCTTTTCAACATAGTCGCGGACACCCATCACCAGCGCTTCATAGACTTGAGCTTCAAGGTCGAGGGATTCAGCCATTGCCTGACGAGGAATCTGACAGCTGCCGTTCTCTGCAATCTCAATATCGAGAGGAAACAGGCCTTCCTGAAACTGCGGTACCAGACAGTTCAATTCACCTTGACTAGCGGCCATGGAGCCTCCGTCGAACACCAACTCATCCTGCCCCCCGACCAAGTTCACATAGACAACAGGAAATCCACCTTCGCGGCTGCGCTGCTGTACCAATTCCTGCCGCTCCTGGAGCTTGCGCATGTGAAAGGGTGAGGCGTTGATATTAACCAGTAAATGCGCGCCAGCCTCTTTAGCCTGACGCGCTGGCTCAGGTTCCCACAGGTCTTCACAGACCGTAAACGCCACCCGTGCGCCTGCAATTTCAATCACGCATGGCTGACTGCCCGCATTGAAGTAGCGGCGCTCGTCAAATACCTGGTAGTTCGGCAAGCACTGCTTGCGATAGCCCGCGATGACCTCACTGCCCCTCAAGACCGCCAATGCGTTGTAAACTCCTTCCGCTGTTGGTTCCGGGTAGCCAACAACCAGATAGGCATCAATGTCTGCCGCACAAATCCGATCCAGCGCCCTTGTGATGCGTGGCGCCAGGCTAGGCCTGAGTAAGAGATCTTCTGGTGGATATCCAGTAACAGCCAGTTCTGGAAAGACAACCATGTCTGCCCCCAACTCGTCGCTAGCTTTTCGCGCAGCCCGGATAATTTTGTCAGTATTGCCATCTATATCCCCAACCAGAAAATCCAATTGAGCCATAATGACTTTAAATCGCGTTGTCATGGGTTCCTCACCACGGGCCTCTGCACAGTGTCTGCGCGGCTTTCGCCACTAACCTAGGTGAGCTATTGTACGATAAATTGTAGATAGAAGATTAATGCAGCGGTGTTTCCGTCATAGCGTTTGCTAACCTGCGTCAGAACGACTGCAATTGAGGACTAACATGGCCTCCAGCCCGAAAACATACAGAGAGCAGATATCGAATGTTTCGGTAGTCTATAACGTCTATCGCATCGTGCTACCGTTGGTATTGCTGGTGACCTACATAAGCAGCCGGGAGACGTCCCAGCTTGGCGTGCTGGCCCCTAACCTATTCGTTCAAATCAATACAGCCTACGCCATCTACGGCGTCATCATTACGTTCTTTACTCCGGGCTCGCGCAAGCTGCTACAAAATCAACACGTCCTTACCGGCATGCTGATTGGCGACATTTTCATTGTCACAATGCTGATTTATACAAGCGCAGGGGTAGGCAGCGGGCTAGGCCTGTTCGTGATTGTGACAATCGCATCAGGCAGTATCATGATCAGGGGTCGCATTAGCACTTTTCTCGCGGCGGTAGCGACACTTGCCATCATTTATTCCGAGTTATATCTGGCACTATCGCTGGAAGATGCACCTAACCAGTTCATACAGACAGGTATACTAGGGATGATCCTGTTTACCACCTCGCTTTATATTCAGACCCTTACGGATCGCATCTATAAGGCAGCGGAACTTGCAGAAAAGCAGGCCAGCGACATTGTTGACCTAGAAAAGCTCAACAACGAAATCATTCAGCGCATGCGCACTGGTGTCTTGGTCGTGGACTCTGAGCACAGGATCATGACCATGAACAGCGGGGCTCGAACTTCGTTGCCCCTTTTTCTCGGAAAAGAAATTGATAGTCAGGCAACGCAATCTACCACCCTGCCTTCTGCATTGGAGGAGCAGCTATCGTTGTGGAAAATCAACCCCAATCGTCAGCTTCAACCAATCGTAGTGCCAAACTCTAACAAACAGGTTCAGTTAAATTTCGCCTTTCTCGACCCAAACACAGATTCAAATATCATTATATTTCTTGAGGATAATCGCCAAATCGTTCAACGCGTTCGCCAAATGAAATTGGCGTCTTTGGGTCGCTTGACCGCAAGCATCGCGCATGAAGTGCGCAACCCGCTCGGCGCAATAAGTCACGCGAGCCAGTTACTGAAAGAATCAGAAAATGTGGTAGAAGAAGATCAAAGGATGATCGAAATCATTCTCGATCATTGCGATCGTATTAATATGATCGTTGAAGATGTACTTGACGCCTCACGGCATGACGACACGTCCCCCAGTAAAATCAGTCTGAATGACTGGCTACCTCGGTTCATCGAGAACTATCGCGCCACCCATGGACCATGCGATGACATTGATTACTCTCTCGAGGGAGAAGTCATAGTCAATGCCATCACAGGGCAACTGGAACAAGTGCTTAATAACCTTTTCGATAACGGCTTACGCTACAGCAAAAAGCTAACAGGAAAAGCAACGCTGCAAGTCATAGCTGGCGTGGACACCAAGGACGACGATATACAGCCCTTCCTTCATATCGTAGATGACGGACCAGGCATTGATGAAGAGGCAGAACCACTGTTGTTTGAACCATTTCACACCACGGAAGCTACTGGTACCGGGCTTGGCCTTTATATCTCCAAGGAACTGTGCGAAGCTAATCAATCACAACTCGTGTATAGCCGCACGGACAAGGGCAAGAGTCGCTTCAGCATATATTTCAGCCACCCAAAACGCAGCATGCTTTAATTCTGTTAACGCAATCATTCAACAAACAATCAGAACAATAGACACCGCTTCATGACCGCCAGAGTGCTCATAGTTGATGATGAACCTGATATCAGGGAGTTGCTTGAAATTACTCTTGCCCGGATGTCTCTGGAAACTACCTGTGCGGAAGATCTCAATAGCGCACGCGCCGCCCTCGCATCACAGACATTTAATCTCTGTCTTACTGATATGAGGTTGCCCGATGGCGATGGCATAGAACTCGTTGAACATATTCAGACTGACTTTAACCAAATTCCGGTCGCAGTCATTACCGCCCATGGCTCTACAGAAACCGCCATTAAGGCGCT
>CALKNV010000044.1 GCA_938091935.1 uncultured Pseudomonadales bacterium | reverse complement strand
ATAAAATCGAACACCATTCAGGTGTCAGGCTTCCAGAAGAGTATGTAAAAAGAAGCAAAGTTGTAGGAGCATTCTTACACGATCAAATGGTTGCAACTTATATGCTAGTGACATCACCCGGTTACAGATCAATGCTTTTTGTTCCTGATGCAGTGAAGGATAAAAATAGTTTTTTCTCTCAAGACAGTTTTGACATGCTGGAAGTAAATGGACTTTGGATTAGTCCAGCACTAAAGACTCCCTATCTACAAATGTGTGTTTGGGCCAAGCTAATAAAGGATATATTTTTGTGCAAAAGAAAATACGTCTTGTTGATGCGAAGCAAGAGAAACAGGAGCATGGAAAAATTCCTCGGCATGGCTAATCCAGAATTACTCTATGAGGGAGAGCCGCTACCAATGGCAGGAGAAAAAACTCATGAGGTAATCCAAGTTAGCAAAACAACTCGGTGGAGCATCGTCGTCAACACTCCGAAGTATGCGCTTGAATTTTATAGACGCATGAAGAGAGTGGAACAGTATTCTAGACAGCACTTGCCTGAAAATGCATAAGGGATGTGGGAATAGATTCTAGCCCAATCTGTAATTCGCAATTTTCTATATAGGCGCAGCTAGCTTTTGCCAACTAGGTGCATTATTCTCAGCTCCCGCGTCGGGTATGGGTTTGGTGCCTGGCAGCAGGGCCCACCAGTAATTGGCGGGTCCTTTAGCCAGCCTAGATCTCGAATTGACTCGTAATGGGGCACCGCAGGTGTCCTTATGCGTTGCTTGGCGCCTTGATTCTTTAAGCTTCTGAAAAAGTAGTTATGACCTATGGCCAGGGCAGCATCTAGAAAAACGAGCAAAAAATCCTCAGCAAATCGCAACCCCAAATTCGTATATGCCTTTGGCAAGAAGACTGATGGCAATGCCACCATGCGCGAGCTATTGGGAGGTAAAGGCGCTAACCTAGCGGAAATGGCCTCGATAGGTCTGCCCGTCCCGCCAGGTTTCACCATTAGCACCGAGGTCTGCACCTATTTCTATGAACATGGGCGTCAGTACCCGAAATCCCTGGAAAAAGACGTTAGGTCAGCCATTGCGTCTATTGAATCACAGCTCAAGAAAGGGTTTGGAGCCCGCAGTAACCCACTACTTGTATCTGTCCGCTCCGGCGCTAGAGATTCTATGCCGGGCATGATGGACACTATCCTGAACCTGGGCCTGAATGATGAGACAGTCGAAGGGCTGGCCGAAGTCAGTGGTAACTCGCGCTTCGCCTGGGATTGCTACCGCCGCTTTATCCAAATGTATGGCGACGTGGTTATGGGCGTGCAGGCGCGCAACGAAGAAGAAGAGGACCCATTCCATGTGGTCCTGGAAAAACTCAAAAAACGTGCTGGCGTATCAGTCGATTCCGACCTCACAACCGGTAACCTGCGCGAGCTCGTCAATCGCTACAAAGCGCTCATTCTCAAACGCACCCGCAGCGCTTTTCCACAGGATGTGATGGAACAACTCTGGGGAGCTGTCGGTGCAGTTTTTGGCTCTTGGAAAAACGATCGCGCCATTCTCTACAGGCAACAATATGGCATTCCGGCGGAATGGGGCACCGCAGTTAATATCCAGGCCATGGTGTTTGGTAATGCAGGGGAAACCAGCGCTACCGGCGTTGCTTTTACCCGTGACCCAGCCAATGGTGAGAAAGTCTTCTATGGCGAATACCTGATTAATGCTCAAGGAGAGGACGTAGTGGCGGGTGTACGCACTCCTCAACCTATCTCTCACATGGCAACCTCGATGCCCAAGAGCTTTAAAGGCCTCGAGCAGGTGCGCTCCAAACTTGAACGCCACTTCAAGGATATGCAGGATTTCGAGTTCACCATTGAAAATGGTCGCCTGTTCATCCTGCAGACTCGACACGGCAAGCGCACGGGCCTGGCAGCAGTGCGCATCGCGGTCGAGATGCAGCGTGAGCGACTGATGAATCAAGAGACTGCACTGCTTAAGATCCCAGCTGAATCCATCGATTCCCTGCTGGTACCCGTATTCGATCCCAAAGCACTGAAAGCAGCCACTGCGATTGCCAAGGGACTTCCGGCTGGGCCAGGTGCCGCAACCGGTCGCATCGCCTTCACAGCCGCCACCGCCGAAATTGAAACCCGCAAGGGTAACAAAGTGGTGCTGTGCCGCACGGAAACCTCACCAGATGATTTAAAGGGCATGCTGCACTCCCAGGGCATCCTGACTTCACGCGGGGGAGTCTCCTCTCATGCCGCGCTGGTGGCGAGACAACTGGGCAAAGTCTGCGTATGTGGAGCCGGTGACATCAGCATCAATTACGAGAAACGCACCCTGACAGCAGGCAAGGTTGTCCTCAATGAAGGGGATTACATATCCATTGATGGCAGCACTGGCGCGATCTACAAAGGCTTGATCGAAAGCGCCGACTCTGAGGTGAAGCGGGTATTGGAAGGTTCTCTGCGCCCCAAGAATAGTTACACCTACGAATTATTCCAGACTGTGATGAAGTGGGCCGACAAACACCGGTCTCTCAAGATCCGCACCAACGCGGATACGCCGAGCATGGCGGAACAGGCTGTCGCCTTTGGTGCCGAAGGCATCGGACTGTGCCGCACCGAGCACATGTTTTTCGACGGCGATCGCATCGATTACATGCGGCAGATGATTCTCGCCGTGGATGAAGTTCAGCGCCGGGCAGCGCTAAAGAAACTGCTGCCTTTTCAGCGCAAAGATTTTGTGGGCTTGTTCAAGGCCATGAATGGTCGCCCGGTAACCATTCGCTTACTAGATCCACCGTTACACGAATTCCTGCCCCACGATGATGTAGTGCGCCGGCAGCTTGCAGAGAAACTCGGGGTTCCCTTTGATTTCGTGATTGATCGCATCAAGGCGCTGCATGAAGAGAATCCCATGCTGGGCTGCCGCGGCTGCAGACTCGGAATTCTTTACCCTGAAATTACAGAAATGCAAACCCGGGCAATCTTTGAAGCGGCCGCCCAGATCATGCGCAGCAAGAGCAAGATTAAAGTGAATCCAGAGATCATGATTCCACTGGTAGGCTTCCGTGAAGAATTGGCGGACCAACTGCGAACCGTGCATCGTATTGCGCAGGAAGTGATGAAATCCCGCAAGGTGAAGATCAACTACATCGTGGGAACCATGGTTGAAGTGCCGCGCGCTGCTATAACCGCGAATGAAATTGCCAAGGAAGCCGATTTTTTCAGCTTTGGCACCAACGACCTGACCCAAACCACCCTGGGCCTTTCCCGGGACGATATGGGACTGTTTTATGACGAATACCAGCGTAAGGAAATCTACAGCAAGAACCCTTTCGCCAGCCTCGACCAATCCGGAGTCGGCAAACTAATGGAGTTTGCGGTAGACAGTGGCCGTAGCTCCAAGAAAGACCTCAAGCTCGGCATATGCGGCGAGCACGCAGGAGACCCCTCTTCTATCGATTTCTGCCACCGTCTGGGCTTGAACTATGTAAGTTGCTCACCTCCGCGAGTACCCATAGCGCGCCTGGCTGCGGCTCAGGCCAAACTGCGCAATCGCTAGCTGGATCGCCAGAAAGTTACGGAGAGTCCGCGACTAAAGGCGGGACCGGGCAATCAATAATTGCAGCTACGGCTCGCAGCAGCTCGCACTCCAAAGGCTTGATAGCCTGGTCGTTTTGAATTGTCGCTACGCAGGCCTTAAGTAATCGAGGTTTGAGCAGCGGCTTCAACTTCGCCAAATTATCCAATGCGCCATTGAGTTGCTCAAAGCTGATACTGGCGGCGTCTAATAGCTCGCCCTCCAACCTTAGGGCCTCGGCTCCGGCCAGAAACGCCTCTTCCGGCGTCGCATTCTCCTGACTGGTAGCCCGAGCGATGATCGACAGCAAGATTTCAATGGCTCCCTTATTCTGCTCTAACGTGCCTTTACCGAGGCTGCGCCGACGCTTTGCTTCGAACACATCGTCAAGGTGATGAAAAACAAGCTTCTGCATTGACCATTCCAGCAGATTTACTTTCTTGTCCAACTCAATCAGCAGCGAAAAATTGGTCTTGAACAATTTGTATTGCTTGCCTGAGAGTTGCCGAAGGCTGCCCAGGCAAATCTCCAACAGCGGCAAACGCATTTCAGCTGCAATCGCATCGACACTTCCTGCCAAGCGCTCAACTTCTGCCGCCACACCGACGTCGGCCGAGTCTTGTAGTAGCGCAAACTGACGTCGTCGGGTCGGATCTTCCGGCGCCATAGCGAGCAAATAGACCACTGCCCTCGCCCCCGACGGTTCACGCGCGGCCTCGATCCAGACTGACGGCAGGCGAGCCAGCAAACCCTCTGCATAAGCCAGATGCATTGGGGAAGGATTACCAATCTGATTTAACAGGGCATCAGCCACCAGCACGCCTGTGAGGGCGCCTGGGCTCTTGAGCCCTGCTGGGCCTCCTGCCGCTGACTGGGTTTCACCCTCCCCCTGCACAGCGCCTTGTTGGACTTCAGGTGGCAGGTCCATATTGCCGTCCCAATCAGGCAGTATAGCGGAGATGCGCTTTTCGAGCGGCGGATGAGTCGCATGCAGCCAGCTGAGAGCACTATGAGTGCCTTCTTCGAAGAGTGCATGGCTGATTTCCCGGCTACTGGGATGCGCCATGTAGGAGCGTTGACTGTGTTGACCGATGCGCATCAATGCTGTGGCTATGCCTTGGGGATTACGGGTGAACTGCACAGCGGAGGCGTCGGCGAGAAATTCACGCTGGCGACTCACCGCTGCCTTAATCAGATTGCCAAAAAAAGTACCTACATAGCCAATCACCAATAGCCCCAAGCCCAGCATGACGACGCCGCCAGAATCTTTGGAGCGACTGCGAAATGAACTGCCACGCATCAGGTAATAGCCGACGATACCAAGCACCATGATGCCGTGCAGGATCCCAATCAAACGAATATTGATGCGCATGTCACCATGCAGTATGTGACTGAACTCATGAGCGATTACACCCTGTAACTGTTCGCGGTTTAGTGTTTCGATCGCACCCCGCGTGACACCGATGACAGCATCGCTGGGCGAATAACCCGCTGCAAACGCATTGATACCCGCCTCTTCCAACACGTAAATCGGCGGCACTGGCGTTCCAGACGCTATTGCCATCTCCTCTACGACATTCATCAAGCGCTGCTCAAGCAAGTCTCCCGTACCTGCAACCAGAAGACGACCATTCATCATCTCAGCAACGCGAGCCCCTCCTCCGGACAGGCTAACGATTTTGTACAGGCTGCCCAGGATAATCACCGCAGCGACCAGCACGCCAACCATGACAAACACCTGCCAGTTGAACTGCCAAGGTGTAAGCACCCCCACGCTGGTCATTTCCGTGCTGAGAAAACCAAAGATGAGCATTACCAAAAAATTGGTAACTAGAATCAGAGAGATGACTGCGAGGCCAAATAGTGATATCAAGCGCCCAGTATTACGCCGGGCGCTATCTTGAGACTCGAAGAAATCCATGGGGGTTTCTAACTTCCAGTGGAAACTCAAAAAGAGACTTTTGGCGCCTCTTGAATTTGCTCACTATCAGCAAATTCCAACAGGCTGGCGTCGCTGCTGTGGCCGAAGAAACCGGCCACTGCCACCGGCGGAAATGACTGGCGATAAGTGTTGTAAGCCATCACCTGGTCGTTGAATGCCTGACGCGAAAATGCAACCTTGTTCTCCGTCGCAGTGAGCTCTTCGCTTAGCTGCATCATGTTCTGGTTGGCCTTCAAATCAGGATAGGCCTCCATAACCACATTCAAGCGCCCCAGTGCGCCTGCGAGCGCCCCTTCTTGTCCCGCCAAGTCTTTGATCGCCGCTGCATTCCCAGGATCTGCTGCAGCCGCTGCCAAACCTGCGGCCGCAGCATTGCGCGCAGCAGTCACGGCTTCAAGCGTTTCGCGCTCGTGTGTGATGTAACCTTTCGCCGTTTCAACTAGGTTGGGAATCAGGTCATAACGCCGTTTTAGTTGCACCTCAATCTGTGCGAACGCATTCTGGTAGCGATTCTTCAAGCTGACTAGTTGGTTATAAATTCCAATCAGATAAAAGAAAAATACCGCGATGACAACAAGAATGATAATTGTTGAAACATCCATGATCTAACCTCCTGCACTGACGGCAAGCGTCAGCTGAGTGAATAGATGGCAAGCCTCTAGATTATCACACTAATCCGCAGGTTTTTCCTGTCTCCAGCAGACCTGCAATGCTGTTTCTTTACGCACCCATTATCTGCTAAGCTGGTGCACGAATAATAATTACAACAAAGCGAAATCGCGTAGCCATGAGCACAGGTTCTCTAGCCCTTCTGTCGCTGCTTCCCATTATATCCGTCGCAATTTTCCTGGTGTTGCTGCGCTGGCCTGCCAGTCGCGCGATGCCTATTGCCTATCTTGTTGCTGCAGGTCTGGCACTGCTGGTGTGGGAAGTGTCCGCCACTAAAATCCTGGCCGCCAGCATGAATGGCCTGATCGTTGCCGGGACGCTGATATACATAATTTTCGGGGCAATATTGCTGCTCAATACACTGCAGCAAAGCGGCGCGATAGCCACTATTCGCCAGGGTTTTTCCGATATCACGCCGGATCGGCGCATACAGGTCATAATCATTGCCTGGCTGTTTGGTTCCTTCATAGAGGGATCAGCTGGGTTCGGTACGCCCGCAGCCGTCGCCGTCCCACTTATGGTTGGTCTTGGCTTTCCCGCCATGGCTGCAGTGGTAGCCGGCATGATCATCCAGAGCACGCCTGTTTCATTCGGCGCGATGGGAACACCAATTCTCGTAGGGGTTAGTACTGGCCTATCCGCGGATCCCGAGATGGCGGCCTATGCAGCTGAGCGCGGATTTGCCGAATGGGATCAGTTCCTGGAATTTATCGCAGCCCGGGTTGCCCTCATTCATGCCCTGGCCGGCACATTCATACCCTTGCTGGTGACGGCAGTCATGACCCGCTTCTTTGGCGCCAATCGCTCATTTGCCGAGGGCTTCCGGGTGTGGAAATTCGCGCTATTTGCAGCCTTCGCCATGACCATCCCCTACCTGCTGGTCGCCACGTATCTGGGCCCGGAATTTCCCTCCATGCTTGGCGGCATGATAGGCCTGGCTATCGTCGTCAGCGCAGCCAAGGCTGGCTTCTTGATGCCGCCAGCAAACGAAAACTGGGATTTTGACTCACCGGACAAATGGGATGAGGAATGGACCGGCAGGCTCAAGCACTCTGCCGACACACCGGCTCCCGCGTCCATGGGGTTGATCAGGGCCTGGTCACCCTACGTATTCGTTGCTGGCCTACTGATACTTACGCGCTTGCGGGCGCTCGATCTTGAATCGATCTTGCGTGCAGACTTTGTCACCTGGAATTGGCCGCAGATTTTTGGCAGTGATATCTCCGCGTCATTCCAAATCCTATGGTCGCCGGGTACGATTTTCATTCTGGTCAGTCTGATCACCATTGGACTGCATGGCTTGCGCCTTCCAGACTACGGCCAGGCATTGTCCAGCTCTCTCAAGACCCTACTGCCCGCTTCCACTGCACTGGTTTTTACCGTGCCAATGGTACAGGTGTTCATCAATTCCAGCGGAGGTGCTGCAGGATACGAGCAGATGCCCATCGCCCTGGCTGAGGGAGTTGCTAACGTAGCTGGCTCCGCGTGGCCGTTCTTTGCAACCTTCATTGGCGGACTCGGTGCTTTCGTCGCTGGCAGCAATACCGTGAGCAATATGATGTTTTCTCTGTTTCAGTTCGGCGTCGGGGAACGCATTCTGGCGGACCCTATCTGGATTGTTGCATTGCAGGCAGTTGGCGGCGCCTCGGGCAACATCATCTGTGTGCATAATGTGGTCGCCGCCTCGGCTGTCGCTGGACTAGTTGGCAAGGAAGGTGCGGTGATTCGCAAAACACTGTTGCCATTCCTCTACTACGCGCTCATTTCTGGCTCTATTGGTTACGGTATAGTTAACCTGAGCAGCGGTGTCCTTAATGTAGGTTTTGTGCTGGCCGCCCTCATCGTATTGACGATTATTTATCACATCGTGAAGTATAATCGACGCCAAACCATTTAAGTAATCCGGTATGATCATTGGTCCTGAATCCGCATCCAGGCCGAAGTAGTCAATGAACAATACCCCCGCTCAACAAAGCAAATCCGCTCCCAGGCAACTCATTATCGCGACCGCAGGCCATGTGGATCACGGCAAGACAGCGCTGGTCAGAGAGCTAACTGGTGTCGAAACCGACACGTTGCAAGCTGAAAAAGACCGGGGGCTAACGATCAACCTCGGCTATGCCTATCATCATTTCCAATCTGAAATAAACGGCGAAACCAGGCCATTCACACTCGGGTTCGTGGACGTGCCGGGGCACACAGATTTCATACACAATATGCTCGCAGGCGTTGGCAGTGTGGACTTCGCCCTGCTGGTGGTGGCAGCCGACGACGGCATCATGCCGCAGACTCGAGAACACCTTGCCATTTTAGGGCTGCTTGGCGTGAGTGAACTTGCTATTGCGATCTCCAAGATAGATCGGGTGGAAACCACACGCGTGACTGCCGTCGAGCAGGAACTTGAGATGTTTTTGCAATCTTTCCAATTTGAACGCGTCAACTTTTTCCCTGTATCCAATATCAACGGTGATGGCATAGCTGAGTTGCAACGGCACCTCGAAATGCGTGCTTTGAATCTTGGTGACAAGGCAGCAGACACCCGGGAAAGCGGCACTCGATTTTTAGTTGATCGAAGCTTCACGGTAAAAGGGATTGGTACCGTGGTGACCGGTAGCTTGCGCACAGGAAAGCTCGCTGAGGGAGATCAGCTTGTATTGGCCCAGCATGAAGAAACAGCACGCATTAAGGGAATTCGTTTGGATAAAGACCCGATCCCTGTGCTTCATCCCAGTCAAAGAGCCGCATTGAACATCACCCTGCCACAAGACCTGGTGCAGCGCGGCAGCTGGCTGATTGAGGCCGACATGCTGCATTCAGTGATTCGCTTTGATTGCCGGATCATGCCGTTAAACCAGACCTATTCGTTTCGACCAGGCGCCCAATATCATCTTTATCATGGCAGTTCCCACTACCTGGTTAGTATTCGCAATCTCGAGCCTATGGCAGGGTATTTTCAGGTTCGCAGCCATGAACCATTACATGCCTGCTATGGTGATCGCTTTATTATTCGCGATCCAGCCGCAACGGAGACTATTGCAGGAGGGTATGTGATTGACACTTACGTACCCCGTCGCGGTCGCAGCAGCAAAGCGAGGTTGCTGGAGCTTGCAGCCAAAGACAATAACCCAGTAGCCGCGCTGGCAAATCTATTGCGCGAAGCCAACCTCGGAGTTGATTTGCAACAGTTCAGTCGCAATTACAATATCCCGTTGGGCAATGTCCTGGCGATGCTTGAGAGCAGCACCTCTGAGGCGATAGCTTTTCCACCAAACAGCCTGCTGGGGCATCGCGCACTGGGTCTTTCGCAGATTGAATCAATACAAAACGCCATTCTGGAATTGATTAAAGAATATCATCAACGCCAGCCCAGTGAAGCAGGAATCTCGGAACCGCAACTCTCGCGACTGCTGGAGATACCCAATATTCATATGATTCTCAGTCTGGTCGTTGAACATCTACGCGGCAGCGGCAGGATTTCGCGCGAAGGCACTTTACTGAAGCTGCCCGATCACAAGGCAGTGCTAAGCCAAGAAGAAACAGAGTTCATGGAGAAAATCTACCCGCTGTTACTGAGTGCCGGTAACGTCCCACCGCGCACGCGAGAATTAGTAGAGATGACTGGTATCCCATTAAAAGCGCTGGAACGTATTCTGAGAGAAGTGACCAAGTCTGGCAGCCTCGTGCAGGTAGCACAAAACCGCCACTTTTTGCCCAAGACCGTTGCCGAACTTGCAAGCTTCACTGAAACACTAGCCGCCAGCAAAGAAGATGGGGCTTTTTCAGTCATCGAATTTAGAGATGCATCAGGCATTGGCCGGAATCTCTGCATCGAAATCCTTGAATATTTCGACGGCCGGGGGTTTACCAGACGCGATGGCAATGCCCGCCTCATACGCACCGACAAGGACAATATTTTCGGTTAACGCCGCGACTGAGTCTTCACTCTTTGATTCACATCATTTAAGAATTGACCCACATCAATTGTGCGGCGGTCTTTGATTGTGCAGAGCAACAATAGGTCGCACACTGAACTCGTCAATCTATCCATTATCAAAGGGAAGTCGAATGACCAGTTTATTCCGAGCAGCGTACAAGCCCGTACTGATCTTCGTTGCATTACTTTTTCTGTTGGCAGGCTGCATGCAGCAGGCATCCCAGCAAGAAGAATTTCAACTTCCCATTAGCATTAACGAGGCCATGGCCTCGCTGATTAATCATTCGGCAGACCCCATCTGGGTCGCGGCATGGAAAAATCCGCGGTCTGATGAGGATTGGCGTGAGCTGGAACACCTGGCGCGCCAACTTCAGGTTGGTGGTGCCTTGATCACGATTCCGGGCACTGGCCCCGTTGATACCATGTGGACTGGCCGCGCCGAATGGATTGAGTATGCGGAAGAACTCTCTGCAGCTGCTGGACGAGCAGTGAACGCAGCCCGAAGCAGGGATGTGGAACTCATTGCACGCGCAGGTGATGAGATCGTTGAAGTCTGCGAAAGTTGCCACATAGACTTCAAACCCGATCTACCAACCATGAATATTTATGGCGAGCTATCGCCGCTCCCCAGCGATAAGTAGCGATTGCTTGCGCTGGACAGGATCTTCTTAGCTAGCCCTTGACCCAAGAGAAAGATACCTGATTCAGCCCTTGCTGGCTGTCATCGCCGAACGGCTGGAAACACGGCAGACAGGCGCACAGTGGCAACTTAAAAAACTCGCCGAACTTCGGAGCAGCATGCACAAGCGCGACGCACTGGTTTCAATGGTTCTGCAATATCAGGCCAATAGCGCTGCCAACAAGCCCGTATCCCAGTGGCAGTAAGCCAATGAGCGAGCAGATTGAAGGGGCTAAGTCAGACCCGTTCCATTACTGGGAAAATCCTGAGCCCAACGCGATTGGATCTACACCGCTGGAGTTTCTAAAGGCGCTATCAGGCCCAACCCATATTCACCTGCAGGGCAAAGACCGCAGCCGCTGCCGAGCTGCTACCACACTTCTGCATGGCAACGAGCCTTCCGGGCTGCACGCGGTATGGGAAACTTTACGGCGGGGCATCCAGCCTGTGGTGGACATGCACTATCTTATCCCCAGCGTCGATGCCGCCAAGCAAGCGCCAGGCTTCATCTACCGGATGCTGCCCCACCACAAGGATCTAAACCGCTGTTTCAAGCTACCTTATGGCGACACTGAGCAAGACTTACTTGCACAGGCCATCATGCAGAAGCTGGAAAAGTTCAAGCCGGAATGTGTGCTCGACATCCACAACACTTCAGGATCCAGCCCCAGTTTTGGCGTCACCACATTCATGGATGACAAGCACGACGCGCTCGTCTCACTTTTCACCCATCGCATGATAGTCACGGATATTAGTCTCGGCGCCCTAATGGAAATCAGCGACGCCATGATGCCAACGGTCACCATCGAATGCGGCGGTTCTCAAGATGCCGAGTCCAACCTGATGGCGGTAGACGGCTTGATCAAATATTTGACCTATGAGCATGTGTTGTCCAATAAGCACACGGATATGTCACTTGAGTTTTTCCACAATCCCATCCGGCTTGAACTGCTTGAGAGTAGTGATATCGCTTACGGTGATCATAGCCTGATGGAAAGCGGAGTCACCCTGCTGCCGGATATAGAAAACCACAATTTTGGCTACGTCGATTCGGGAAACCGCCTGGGATTCATCTCAGGGGTACTATCCGAGCATCTAAAGGTCTATGGCCCAAGCGGAGAAGAGGCTATCGAAGACTATTTCGAAGTGAAAGAAGGCGCTCTGTTTCCGAAACGGCGCCTCAAGTTCTTTATGGTGACAACCAATCCGGAGATCGCCCGCAAGGACTGTCTGCTGTACCTGGTGCTGTCAGACTAACCCAAAGACTAGCGCCAGCACTAGAGCAGATCAGTTCAATGGATGCAGACGAACAGGTAGATGGGTATAACCCTTTACGAAACTCGAGTAGACCCGCTGCGGCTCGCCAACAACTTCAACCTTGTGAAAGCGCTGCATGATCTCTTCCCAGAGAATTCGCAGCTGCATCTCCGCAAGTCGGTTACCCATGCATCGGTGCAGACCAAAACCAAAGGAAAGGTGCTGCCGAGCCTTTTCCCGATCGATCAGGAATTCATTGGCACGATCTATGGCTTCCTCATCGCGATTACCCGAGGCGTACCACATGACGACCTTGTCACCCGCCTTGATCTGCTTACCACCAAGCTCCGCATCCACCAGCGCGGTTCTGCGCATATAGGCAAGAGGCGTCTGCCAGCGGATAATTTCGGACACCATGTTAGGAATAATCCCGTGATTGGCCCGCAGCTTGTCATATTCAGCCGGATTTTCGTTCAGTGCCAACACACCGCCCGAGATTGAGTTTCGAGTCGTATCGTTACCACCAACGATGAGCAGGATGATATTTCCCAAATACTCCATCGGAGGCATGTTTCGCGTTGCTTCCCCATGGGCAAGCATGGACACCAGATCAGAGCTAGGCTCGGCGTTGACCCGCTCATTCCAGAGCCCCGTGAATACCTGCAGACATTCCTCCATGGCGGCCCAGCGTTCCTCATTGGAATTCACTACCCCGGCGCCGGGTATGGCAGTCGCAGCGTCAGACCAGAAGGTCAGCTTGTAGCGGTCTTCAAATGGGAAGTCGAACAGCGTAGCAAGCATTTGTGTGGTCAGCTCGACAGAGACGTGTTTTACCCAATCAAATTCTTCATTCACCGGCAGCCCATCAAGGATGTTGCACACACGCTCACGGATGATGCTTTCCAGGCGCTTCAGGTTCGCAGGTGCGACTACAGGCTGGGCAATCCGACGCTGATCATCGTGCTTTGGCGGATCCATAGCGATGAACATGGGCAGGGTGAACTCTTCATAGGAATCAATGATCCCCACAGTGGGTTCAGATGAATAAATGTGCGGGGAGGTGTCCACCTCCATGATGTCGCTGTATTTCGTGACGGACCAATAAGGGCCAACAGCAGACTCGGCACAGAAGTGAACCGGATCTTCCTTGCGTAGCCTTTCCAGGAACGGCAGAAACTCATTGGTATGCCAAATTCCTGGATGGGACAAATCTATTTTTTCAATCGGCATGGTCCAGGGATCTTTCCCCACCATACTCCACCTGCTTTGCTCTGGAGACTCGCTAGCCCGCATCTCGGTCAAATTTTCACTCATTGGTTCCTTCCCCCTCGAACCTCACTTTCGTGTACTTCAATCTAAAACTGAAACTCCGGCGTGGTAACCACCAGGCCATCGAGTTCATCAGTGATTTCTATTTGACAGGATAGGCGTGAATTGTCCTGTCGATCTGTGCTCAAGCTAAGCATGGCTTCCTCGGTAGGGCTGATTTCTCCAACCTTGTCCAGCCAGTCCTCCTGAACGTAGACGTGACAGGTCGCGCAAGAGCAGGCACCACCGCAATCCGCGTCGATACCGGGCACGCCATTGGTGAGCGCCGCCAACATGACGGAGCCTCCAGCCTGGGCCTCAACTTCATGCTCCTCACCTGTGTGTTCTATAAATCGAATTTTTGCCATGAAACTACCATTTCCTCCATGTGTAAGATCGCGCCACCATACCAATTTGTAGGGCTCAACAAAAGCACGGGCTTGAAGAATTATCCCTGAATTGCCCCATCTGGCTGGGCTCTAAATACGTTAAAATGCTGCAGCGAAAAGTCTACATACCAATCATGAAAAACCACTAATTTCAGCGTAAGATTCACACCCGATTCAGGGCCATGATCAGGCGGGGAGGAATGTGAGAAATTCGTAGGAAAATCAACCAACAATTTCCAATATTCAAGCCTGCAATACTGGTTCTCGCGAGCACGTAATGTTTTAATACGACGCATATTGAGTCAGGCAATCAAGATCGTGACAAACCCCATCGGAGCACTATTTGGCCGTTCCCCCATCCGCCCACTACAGGCACATATGGGTAAGGTTCAATCCTGCGTCGTCACGCTGCAAAAGCTTGTGGAGGCCAGTATTGCCTCAGACTGGCAATCAGCTGGCGCGCTGGCGCAAGAGATTAACAGCAGCAAGCAGGATGCGGACGAGATTAAGCGCGACATCCGCATGCATCTCCCCCGCAGTGTTTTCCTTCCCGTTGCCCGCACCGATCTACTAGAGCTCGTCTCAATTCAGGACCAGATCGGTTACAACTGCGAACAAGTCGCGCAGCTACTGCTGCTCCGAAAGCCCGACTTCCCGGGAGATTTTGGACCCGCTGTGGCAGGCTTCTGTAGTTCGACCTTAGCAGTCTCCCAGAAAGCACTATCCACCATTAACGAACTGGATGAGTTACTTGAAACCAGCTTCAAAGGTCGCGAAGCGGATTTTGTGGAGAAGCTCATTACCCAGCTCCAGGAGATGGAAGCCCATAGCGAAGCGGATAAATCGGCGATTCAGGCGCAGCTCCTCCAATTAGAAAATGGCCTGAATCCCGTTGACGTCATATTCCACTATAAGCTGCTCGATCTGCTGGCTGATATCGCTCATTCCGCTCGCAAGGCAGGTAGTCAACTGCTTATGTTTATGGCCCGCTAAGAGCAAGAGTTCTATCGAGCACTACCTTTGGTGCCGGGGAATCTTGCGCAGTACGGTTCGCTAGTTCTGGCACTTGCCTGCATCTTTGGGTTTTTTAATCGCCATGCTGTGGGTGGGAACGACTTGGATAACGCCAAGGGCAATTCAGTCGGTGCCCGGGCGAGAACCCACGAGCAGGCAATCATTATAACCATGGTGTTCGAGCTTGCCGGTAGGGACTGCCTTCCCATCCTGTTCTTTTTCCTGTTCTGCGCCAAATTCGGTTACCAGCTCGGAATTTTTGGGGCTTAATTCTGCCAATTTCTCTGGTACCCTAGCCTGCAATCTGTCTTGAGTCTGGTCTGCATGTCTTCAGCCGAATCAATCACCCGGTCTTATCAATTTGTGCTCGCGAGTGCGTGCCTGCTGTTAATTCTGTCTTTCGGCTACCGCGCTGGTTTCGGCCTTTTCATGGTACCTATGACAGAGGCCCGCGGATGGGGCCGCGACGTGTTTGCCATGGCCCTGGCGATTCAAAATCTATCCTGGGGCATCTGTGCGATTCTTGCCGGCGCATTGGCGGACAAGTACGGCAATTTGCTTGTACTGCTGGCCGGCGTTGTACTTTACGCCATCGGCATGATGGGCATGTCGATCTCAGCCACTGAAGTACACATCATCAGCACGACGGGACTGTTGGTCGGTGCTGGCGTTGCTGGCACCTCTTTTGGCATCGTGCTGCCTTCGATTGCGCGCGCAGTGCCTGAAGAGAAACGCGCCTGGGCAATGGGCATTGGCACAGCAGCTGGCAGCTTTGGCCAATTTCTGGTGGTGCCAATCATTCAATCCGTGGTCGACAGTGTTGGCTGGATGAGTTCCCTGCAGTATCTCGGGCTGTCTGCGTTCCTGATGGCGATATTCTGTATCCCCCTCGCTAAATATGGCGGCGCCAGTGAGGCTCAGAGTGACAAAGCACAGTCTCCTGTCAGCATCACCGAGATCGCACGGCGTGCGTGTTCAGTCAGGTCTTATCAATTGCTGGTATTCGGCTTCTTTGTGTGTGGCTTTCATGTCGCTTTCATCACCGTGCATATGCCGGGCTATGTAGTCGACCTCGGATTCGACCCAAAGGTTGGTGCCTGGAGTATCAGTCTGATTGGCCTTTGCAACGTAATAGGCGCTTACTACTCCGGCGTCCTGAGCGGCAAGCGCTCCATGCGCGCCCTGCTGACCTACATCTATCTGGGTCGTGTGCTTGCCATTAGCCTGTTCCTGGTGATGCCGGTTACCCTGACCAGTATCATGATCTTCAGTGCGGGCATGGGATTTTTGTGGCTCGCCACGGTACCTCCTACTTCAGGATTAGTGGCCTTGTTTTTTGGCACCCGCTACATGTCATTTCTTTATGGCATTGTTTTCCTTAGTCACCAGCTCGGTAGCTTCTCGGGGGTCTGGTTAGGTGGCTGGATATATGAACAATACGGCAATTACGACGGCATCTGGTATGCCGGCATCTTACTGGGCATGGCTGCTGCCATTTTGCATTGGCCAATCAAGGAAGAGGATTACTCCGGACAACTCGCAACTGCCAGGGCCGCTTAACTCGATAGCTCACAAATAATTATAGAAATGAAATAGCATCAGACAGTAACCTTGATCCAGGGTTTTGGTGACGTCAATCTGGTGCCCGAATGCTACCTCTTAACTGGGCTTGCAAGACTACTTAGTAACTGATATCGAAATGGCTTTTACACTACTCATTCCACAGACTCACCGCCGGCACCTCAAAGCACGGGCGATACTTCTACTCGCAGCGCTTTGGTTGACTGCATGCAGCACTATGGTTGAAGTGCCTTCGAGCAATTACGGCAGCCGCGTTAACTACCTGGTGCTGCACGCCACCTCCGAGGACTTCGCGGAGTCATTGCGCTTGCTGACCCAACCCACCGCCAATCCGGTCAGCTCACATTATCTCGTCCCTGCCCCCGGCGATCCAAGCTATACACGCAGCAGTTTGCGAGTGCATCGGCTGGTGCCTGAGTTGGAAAGAGCCTGGCATGCCGGGGTCAGCTATTGGGCAGAAGAGACCGGCTTGAATGATCGCTCGATCGGCATCGAGATAGTGAACGAATTCAAGTGCAGCGGCACCAGTAATCCCATCAATGAAACAGCACCTGAAGACATCAGCTGCGAATTCCCTGGCTACGATGAGGAACAAATTGCGCTGGTCATTGAACTGGTCTCAGACATCCTGGCACGTTATCCAAGTATTAATCCCATTGACGTGGTTGGTCATTCCGACATTGCCATACTCAGGAAATCCGATCCTGGGCCTGAGTTCCCCTGGAAGCGCCTGTATGAAGCCGGCATCGGCGCCTGGTATGAGGAGGACATTAAAGCAGACTATGAACAGCGCTTCGCGCAGCGCCTGCCGGAGATATCCACAATTCAGGACGCGCTCAATCGCCTGGGTTATCGTGTCGAAGCCTCTGGCCAG
>CALKNV010000043.1 GCA_938091935.1 uncultured Pseudomonadales bacterium | reverse complement strand
TTTTGAGAAAAATTACTTATTAAAATCAATAAGTTGACGCCACAAACTTCATGGGGCCAGAGTCGGACGTGTGACTCACCAATGCAGCTATCTTTGTCAAAATTTGCGAAGTCGTAGCCAGCAAGTCGACCAGAAAAGTTGAAAGGGAACTAGCAATGGGTAAGGTCGTTCATCTCAGTGAGTATCGCAAGATTGACGCCGACTCCGGCAAATTCGATGCGATCCAGGATAGTCTGGTACCAATCGAGTTCGCCGTGGGTTTCAGTACCCGAGAGGAATGCCTGAGCAAGATTGCCGAGCATGGCGTGTAGGCCTTGCACATTCGCCGAGTCAACGACGAGCCCGAAGCATTGCTCTATCTGATGGGCGTCAAGGATGCAATTTGGCTGAACAAAAAAATTCTCGAGCTAGAAGAGTTGAGCGATGAAGAAATCGCTCATCGCATCGATCTGATCCAGATGTTAGAGAACGTCAACCTTTCCATGATGGAAAGCCTGTGGGATTCATTCACCCGCAGCGGCAAACTGTCCTGAGGCAGGTGTCAGTAAATTTGGAATTCATCTTGATCTTGATTTAGCGCCCATCTGAATATGTGAAACGCTTCATCAATTTCCTGGCGATGGACTGCTGGTTCGAGATCCTCTTGCTATGCCTCTGCCGCCAAGCCCATCTTTCCCACGGCCGGCACCTGTTGCCAGTTTAAATCCTCAACACCACCCATTTTGCAACCGTCACTCTGCAACTGCGCGACAATCACAATTTAGACTTAGTCGACTTCCTCGTTGTCGCGAGTGTAATCGAGATGGGTGCTGGCGACGGCAGCGAGCAGGTGAGTCTTGATCGCATCCTCGTTAACGGCCATGTTTTTGTCCTTGTTTTGGTAGCAGATTCCTCACTGAGTATAGGGCAAGCTCAGTAATTGCAGATTTTTTTCAGGGTTCTTAGAAAGCGAGACTGGAGTTTCTTCAGAGTCAATCGATGTTGGTAAAACCGCCAAAAAAACAATAGGTTGCTCTATTTTTAAAGAATCTGCATGAATCAGTATCTCACCCTTTCCAGCGTTAACTGCTGTTCCTAACAGCACTTCATTGTCTGTGGATAGCTGTTCTCCGCCTGCTGATGCCTGTAACAAATAGAGCCGCTTCTTGGCTTGGGCACGGTAGTGCATTCGCGCGACTACTTCCTGCCCGGTGTAGCAGCCTTTCTTGAAATCAACCACGCCTGACTGGTCGTAATTAAGCAGCTGAGGCGTGTACTGCTCACTCATCTCAGCAGTGACATGCACAACGCCTGCGAGTATCTCGGCACGGAGCCACTGTGCTGGGTTGCTGGAAGGGCTGCCAGCAAGGGTTGCCGCCTGTTTTTCATCCCAGCACCAGATCTGGTATCTCGGGTCAGGGCCTGACAGCCTGATCGAGCAGATCCGGTCAGCTGTCATCACAGAACCAGGTTGTTGTGGCCAGGGTGGCAAAGCGCAATTTGCAATCTGCGGCGCTTCGGATTGCTCGCGACCTACATCGATTATGCCAAGCACTGCCGCTGGCCCTGGGTCCAGGCTGAGTTCCACCTTTGAAAAAACCGCATACTTCTTCAGCGTGGCGTACACTTTCTCCGCATTGCCCGCAGTGATTTGCAGGAAGCATTCGTCATTGGCCAACACGACGAGGAAATCGGCAACGACCCGACCTTTGAGGTTGCATAAGGCGCCAGGTAGACAGCGATCAGCGCTTAGCATTTCCATATCGCAAGTGACCTGACCCTGCAAAAACGCAAGGGCATCCGGGCCGCTGACTCGAACGTACTCATACTGCGTCAGATTGAAAATCTGCATGATAATCCTCTGGTAAACGAATGAACCGGCGAGTCAAGCTTATCCAGCAGGCCTGGTTAGCAGGGTGGTCGGCTAGTGATTCTCCAATATATTGCGAGGCAACGTTGAAGATAGATCACTGTTCGTGATTAACGCATAATGCGCCATCTTCGAATCGGTACTGAATTTCTGGCTATTATATGACTGAATTGAACAAGCAAAAAATATTCTGGCATAGTCGCCGTGGCATGCTTGAGTTGGATCTTCTGCTAGTGCCATTTTCAAGGGAAGTATTCGAAAACCTTTCCACTAAAGATCAATTGTTATATCGCGACTTACTGGCTGAGGAAGACCAGGATTTATGGAACTGGTTTTTGGAGAGGGTGGAACCCTCTGAAGTCAGATTCAAGCCAATGATTGAGCAAATTCTCGCGCACAAGGCTAGCCAGGTCTAAGCTGGATCGAGTTAATTCTCTGTGAGTGGTTCATGTGTTCGAGCTCGAAATCAGGCCTTCCCGGTTAGCTCTGCAGTTTCTGCTGTTTATTCACCTCTGGGCGGGCCTTGCGCTGTGTTTGGCTGAACTGCCCGTCAGCGTACTAGTGGCATCGCTGTTGGCTCTGGGTCTCTGTGGCGCGAGGAGAGTTCGCGCCGAGTTATTCGGGGCTCCGAATCGAATCCTGCGCGCTCGAATCGGCCAGCAGCTGTGGATTCTGGAAACCCGGCAGGCAGAGAGGCAGTATCAACCACCCGCTGTAATCTTCGTTAGCGAATGGTTAATCGTCCTGGTTTTCAAACGGGAGATTAACGCTGCTGAGACGGGTAAGCTGTGCCCGCAAGTGCTTCTGATTTGCCCAGATAGCATCAGCGGCCCGCCGTCGCGCAGACTCCGTCGCTATCTGCGATTTGAGTGTCCCGAAGCATCGCCCTAGGGCGTGAGCAGGGTATCCTCGGGTTCAGCCAGCATTTCCGGATGGTCGAGGGTAAAATGCAGTCCGCGACTCTCTTTGCGCTGCAAAGCACAGCGAATGATCAGCTCCGCAACCAGCGCCAAATTGCGCAATTCCAGATTGTCATTGGTCACGCGATGCTTGATGTAGTAGTCCCGGACTTCTTCGCGAATCAGCCGAATTCGGCTGTGGGCTCGCTCCAGTCGCTTGGTGGTTCGAACGATGCCCACGAAGTCCCACATAAAACGCCTGATCTCATCCCAATCATGTGACACCAGTACTTCGTCATCGGAATCGGTGACCCTGGACTCATCCCAGGCCGCGATTTGTGGAACCAACTCGGTCTGTTCGAGCTTGGTCCTGATACTCTCGGCCGCGCCAAAAGCGACCACGAAGCATTCGAGCAGGGAATTACTCGCCATGCGGTTTGCCCCGTGTAGCCCGCTGAAACTGGTCTCGCCGATAGCGTAGAGATTGGCGATATCTGTCTCGCCGCGCTCATTGGTTACTACCCCACCACAGGTGTAATGGGCCGCAGGCACCACCGGGATTCGTTCGCTGGTGATATCGATGCCAAAGCCGAGACAGCGCTGATAGATATTTGGAAAATGCTCTTTAATAAAATCTGCCGTTTTATGGGTGATGTTCAGGTAAACGCAATCACAGCCCAAGCGTTTCATCTCATGGTCGATGGCCCTTGCCACGATATCCCGGGGTGCTAGCTCCGCCAGTTCATGAAATTTGGGCATGAAGCGCGACCCGTCGGGTAACTCCAGCAGGGCACCTTCACCACGAAGGGCTTCAGTGATCAGGAATGATTTGGCGTGCGGGTGATACAGGCAGGTGGGGTGGAACTGATTGAATTCCATGTTTCCGACGCTGCAGCCCGCACGCCACGCCATGGCGATGCCGTCACCACTGGCACCGTCGGGGTTGCTGGTGTAGAGGTAGGCCTTGCTGGCGCCCCCGGTAGCCAGGGTGACAAATCGTGATCGGATCACCTCGACCTTGTTGCTGTTTTGGTTCAGGACATAGACCCCGACACAGGTGCGCCCAGAGCTCCCTGGAGCGGGCTGTGTCACTAAATCTACAGCAGTACAGCCCTCAAGCAGGCTGATGTTGGGATGCTCCTGTGCGCGCTGCTGAAGCGCCTTGAATACAGCCTTGCCAGTGGCATCGGTCGCGTGGATTATGCGGCGATGACTGTGCCCGCCCTCCTGGGTGAGATGCAGCGATGTCAGGTCCGCCACCCGGGTAGCAGGGGACGGGTCAGCCTCGACGGCATCCTTGGTCGTAAACGGAACACCCTGGGCAACCAGCCAGCTCACGGCCCTGGCGCTGTTCGCGACTACATGTTCGACCACGTCCTTGTGACACAGGCCCACGCCTGCCTTGAGGGTGTCCTGCACATGGGAATCGACACTGTCTGAGTCGTCCAGTACTGCCGCAATGCCGCCCTGGGCATAGAACGTGGCGCCTTCCTGCAGATTGCCCTTGCTTAATACCGTGACGCGGGCAAAGTCTGCAGTACGCAGCGCCAGGGTCAGCCCTGCCGCGCCACTGCCGATGATCAAAATGTCGGTTGCGTGCCCTTTGGTGGCCTTATTTTCTTCCATGATTTAGCTGTAACTCGCTGTAATATATCAGTTTATAATACCCGGAACTAAAAAAGCTGTCGCTCCATCGCGCGCGGTGTCATGCTCTCAATTGGAGTGGCTGAAGGCAGTTTCTAGATAGACGGCGCCGCCTCAGAGCTGCGAAGGTCTAGTAGAATGAGGCAATTTTATCGCTTCCGCGAACTTTTGCACGCTGCGACTGTCAGATCCGCCTGTATAGCTCTCGGAAAGCGTGATCAATGAGTGAGCAAAGTCACTGTCGCCGACGCGAAAATTAAGGGAGAGAGGCAAGAATGGACAAGGCGAATGGAAGACGCGACTGATCAACAGCTCGTTGACCGGGTTTTGGCGGGAGATAAAAATGCCTTTAACTTTTTGGTGTTGCGCTATCAGCACAGGGTTGCAGCGCTGATCGGCCGATTCGTTCAAGACGCCCAAGAAGTGGAGGATGTGACCCAGGAAGCTTTTATAAAGGCTTATCGTGCCCTGCCTCTGTTTCGAGGGGATAGCGCTTTTTATACCTGGTTGTATCGGATTGCAGTTAACACGGCAAAAAACCACCTGGTGTCCAGAAGCCGGCGCCCGCCAGCCACGGACCTGGAGGTGGATGAGGCCGAAGTCACTGAACTTGGCACGGTGCTGAGGGAGATTGAAAACCCCGAGGGCAGCCTGGCGACTGCTAAACTGAAGGCCGCAATCGATAGGGCTATTGACGAACTGCCAGAGGACTTGCGGACTGCGTTTACACTGCGGGAGTTTTCGGGACTAAGTTATGAGGACATCACAGAGGTGATGGACTGCCCGGTTGGCACCGTGCGCTCGCGGATATTTCGGGCTCGGGCAGCGATCGACAAGAAGATCAGGGAACTGCTGTGAGCTTGATTGCGGATTTTTGCAATATCTGTAGAACTTTTTGTCGTGAGCAGGGTCTGACTGATAGTGAGTTGTTAGGAGCTGAGCCTGCTGATTGGAATCCAAAACTCCGAGAAGTAAGTAATATCAAAGAGATAAGGATGTTTGAGATCCGCTCGCGCAAAACTCAAGATGCGCTTCACCAACCCGATTTACGTAGAAAGATTTAAGTAAATAGATATAAGCACAAGTTATGGCCGACAAAATTAAAACTGCCCCAGTTGCTCGCCCGACTCAATCCGCAGACCGTGACGCTGAGGCTATTTCTGCGCTCATGGATGGCGAAGCAAACGATCTTGATTTACGGCGCTTGCTCAAGTCCGCTGCCGAAAATCCTGAAACGATGGAAACTTGGGCGCGTTATCATCTGGCCCAATCGGTGATGCATGAGCAGGGTACTCCGGTGTCGACAACTATTGCCAGCGGCGTGGCCGCTGCGCTGTCAGACGAAACCACTTACAGCGCCGAACCACAGCGCTTCAGCACTTGGCAGCAACAATTCACTAAATTGGCAGTAGCCGCTGCCGTGGCAGTGGTTGCGGTGCTCACGCTGCAGCCTGATCCAGCAGGCAGCATGCCTACTCCTGAACTCGCGCAGGATGCTCGGGACAATTCTCAGGCTGCGCCACCGGCGGTGCCGGCAACCCTGGTTGCGGAAACTCTCCCGGTCACTGTCGACCCTGAAGCACAGCAGCGGCTGCGTGATTACATCGAAAGCATGAGTTTCGATGATGCAGAGCCTGTGCGCATGGAGCATATTCAGGATTCCCCGCTATACAGATTGGTAAACGATCTGCCTGCATCACCCAATTAGACCCTAACCCAGTACAGCAACTCTCTTTTGTGGCAACTCTTCGGTGCGCGCCCAAGTCTGCAATATGCTAAAATTCTGGGCGTTACATCCCGGGATTTAGCGAGTTCACGGATGGGGATAGACGGGGAAAGATAATGCCCTGATCGAAACTGGTTGTTGCTGACGTAGGGAGTACTATGCATACATCTAATAAGCGCTCTATTTTTCATCGTATATTCTCTGCAGGCTTTAATACCCTGGCGGGATTTGCCTGTCTCTGTCTGTTCTCAGGCGCCTTATCAAGCTTCTCAAGCACTCTTGTTGCAGCTGAGTTGCCTAATTTCGCTGACCTGGTAGAGAAAAACGCCCCCTCGATCGTCGAAATTTCGACCACGCGACGGGTGGCAGCTCGCGCCCCGAGTCCCGATTCGGAAATAGAGGAGCTGTTGCGTCGCCTGAATCCTGAAGACATCCCGGACCTCGAGATTGAAGGGCTCCCCGAGCAGCGCCAGCGTGCTGCGGTGGGCTCAGGATTTATAATTTCCGAGGATGGCTATGTCATTACGAATAATCACGTGGTGGTTGGGGCCGATGAAATCCAGGTAACTCTGAATGACAGAAGAGTTTTTGATGCAAAAGTCATAGGTCTTGATGAGCCGTCGGATCTGGCCGTTCTCAAGCTGGACGCCACTAATCTTCCCTATGTCGCCTTTGGAAATTCAGACGCCTTGCGTGTTGGTGAGTGGGTGTTGGCAATTGGTTCACCGTTCGGACTTGAGTTTTCCGCGGCTGCTGGCATCGTAAGTGCCAAGGGCAGATCTGTGCCAGGTCGATCCTCCTACAACTACATGGCCTTCATTCAGACTGATGTCGCCATCAACCAGGGCAACTCCGGTGGGCCGCTGTTCAATCTGGATGGCGAAGTGATTGGAATAAATTCCCAAATTCTCAGCAGCACGGGCGGATCGAATGGTATTTCGTTCTCTATTCCGAGCAATGTAGCGATTAACGTGATCAACCAGCTGCAAGAAACCGGCAGGGTTGAAAGGGGATTGCTCGGCGTGCGCATGCGCGAAGTTGACAATGCCCTGGCAGAAATTTTCGGGATGGAAAGACCACGTGGCGCCTTTGTGGATGAAGTGCAACCCGGCAGTCCGGCCGCGGAGGGCGGCATTCAGAATGAAGACATCATCGTGGAATTCAATGGCCACGAGATCGAGTACTACACCGATTTGCCATTTTACGTTGGCCAATATCGGCCAGACACCCGGGCTGCGGTCAAGCTCTATCGCGATGGCGAGATACTCGATCGCACTGTCGTCCTGGGTAGTTCACCAACCAATGTCGTGGCCAGTGCGACGCCGGAGGTGCCTCGCGAACGCGCCAATCCGTTGGGATTCCGCGTAGCTGAGCTGGGTGAGGAAGCCAGACAGATATCTGGTTTGAGTGGCGTGCGGATTGCTGAGCTCAATGAAGGCCCTGGGCGAGAAGCCGGCTTGCGCGAAGGCGATGTTATCGTCGCTCTGAATCGTCGCGAGGTTAACTCTGCTGAGCAATTTGCGGAAATCGCCAGCAGTCTTCCCGCCAACGGTTTTGTGCCTATTCGCATCGTTCGGGAAGGGCAGGCGACAACTATGGCATTAGAGATGGCACCGTAGCATTCCTGCGATGCGCATCATACCTCTTCACAGCGCCACATTTCCCCTGCCACTGGGCGCCCCTTTGGGGTAGACTTGCCGCCCGCGCGCCACTTGCATGCCAAAAGCCATCGACGGTATCGTTCTTCGTGTCTGATTTAAGCCTTATCCGTAATTTCTCCATCATTGCCCATATCGATCATGGTAAGTCTACGCTTGCCGATCGTTTCATCCAGTACTGCGGGGGGCTGGAAGAACGGGAGATGGATGCTCAAATTCTTGACACCCTCGATATCGAACGCGAGCGAGGCATTACCATCAAGGCCCAGAGCGTCACGCTCTATTACGATGCTGATGATGGTAAGCGCTACCAGCTAAATTTTATCGATACACCAGGGCATGTCGACTTTACCTATGAGGTGTCTCGCTCTCTGGCAGCCTGCGAAGGTGCGCTGCTCGTAGTTGATGCCGGGCAGGGTGTTGAGGCCCAGTCAGTGGCAACCTGCTACACGGCAATTGAGCAGGGGCTGGAAGTCCTGCCAGTGCTAAACAAAATGGATCTGCCACAGGCTGAGCCCGACCGTGTGCGAGTGGAGATTGAGGAAATAATCGGCCTTGATGCTTCTGAAGCCGTTTGCGCTAGCGCCAAGACAGGAATGGGTATCAAGGAAATATTGGAACAAATTGTCCAGAAAGTGCCGCCGCCCTCTGGCGAGAAAGAAAGTGACGTTCAGGCGCTGATTATCGATTCCTGGTTTGACAACTACCTCGGCGTGGTCTCGCTGGTGCGAGTGATGCACGGCACGCTGAAGAAAGGCGACAAGATAATCGCCAAGTCACTTGGCAAAGCCCATGTGGTCGACAATATTGGCGTGTTCACGCCCAAGCGCCACCAGACCGGCGTGCTGAGCGCTGGTGAAGTAGGTTTTATTGAGGCTGGCATTAAGGACATTCAAGGTGCCCCGGTAGGCGATACCTTAACCCTGGCCAAGACGCCGGATGTGGAGGCACTGGCCGGATTTCGTCAGATCCAGCCGCAGGTATTTGCGGGTCTCTTCCCAGTGTCCTCTGATGATTTTGAATCGTTTCGTGATGCGCTGGAAAAACTCACTCTGAACGATGCTTCCTTGCAGTATGAGCCGGAAAACTCAGATGCTTTAGGCTTTGGGTTTCGCTGCGGCTTTCTCGGTATGCTGCACATGGAGATCATCCAGGAGCGCCTGGAGCGAGAATATGATCTATCGCTGATTACCACAGCGCCGACGGTAGTCTACGAAGTGCTGCTGGAGAACGGCGAGGTCGTCATGGTAGACAGCCCCTCACGCCTACCTCCAGTTAATAACATTCAGGAAATGCGAGAGCCCATTGTCAAGGCTAACATCCTGGTACCACAGGAATACCTGGGTAACGTTATCAACCTCTGTGTTGAGAAACGCGGTGTACAGAAAGATATGCAGTTTATTGGTAAGCAGGTTTCGTTGAATTATGATTTACCGATGAATGAGGTAGTGATGGATTTCTTTGATCGCCTCAAGTCTGTAAGCCGGGGCTATGCTTCACTGGATTACCAGTTTGACCGCTTTGAAACGTCGCAGTTGGTGCGTCTGGATGTATTAATCAATAGCGCCAAGGTCGATGCGCTGGCGCTTATTGTGTATCGAGACCATGCCCAGTCCAAGGGGCGGTTGTTGGTAGAAAAAATGAAAGAACTGATTCCCCGTCAATTATATGATGTGGCGATTCAGGCGGCGATTGGTGGCCAGATAATCGCTCGCTCTACGGTTAAAGCCTTACGCAAGAATGTCACGGCTAAATGCTATGGTGGCGATGTGTCACGTAAGAAGAAACTGCTAGAAAAACAAAAGGCCGGCAAGAAACGAATGAAGAAAGTTGGCAACGTGGAAGTGCCGCAAGAGGCTTTCCTTGCGGTATTGAAAGTAGAGAGTTAATTGAATTGCAATGAACGTAGATTTCTCCCTGGTACTGCTTATCCTGGTCGCATTTTGTGGCTTTCTTTGGATTCTTGATTCTGTGTTAATCAAGAAAACCCGCCTGGCCGCAATTGAAGAATTTCAGCGTACCAGGGCCAAGGGGCAATCCGAAGACAAGGTTCAGGCCGCGGTCGCTGAATTGGCACAGGAACCTCTGGTCATTGAATATGCTAAATCCTTTTTCCCCGTATTACTGATTGTTTTAATCCTTCGATCATTTCTGGTGGAACCCTTTCAGATTCCGACAGGATCCATGATTCCCACCCTGGAGGTCGGTGACTTCATCCTTGTGAACAAGTATGCCTATGGTGTCAGGTTGCCGGTCATTGGGACCAAGATCATGGATGTAGAAGACCCCAAGCGCGGTGAAGTCATGGTGTTTATTCCACCCCATGAGGACAAGTATTACATCAAGCGGGTCATTGGATTGCCGGGAGACACCGTGCGTTATGAGGATAAAAACCTCTACATAAATGGCGAATTGATCGATAAAGAGTATGTAGAGGATATAGAGGTAGAAACTGGTATCGGGCCGCTGTCTGGCACACTGTACACTGAAACGCTTGGTGATGTTTCCCATGCTGCCCAGCATATCGACGCTGTTGGGCAACGCCGCGCTCGCACGACCTGGGTGATCCCGAACGGACATTATTTCATGATGGGGGACAACCGGGATAATAGTGCAGATAGCCGAGAGTGGGGAGCCGTGCCGGAAGAAGACATTGTAGGAAAGGCTATTGCCGTCTGGATGCACAAGGATCCAGGCCTGAATCTGCCGACATTTAGCAGAAATCAGCGAATAAACTAGTATTAGATTTGGTGGCAGGAACAGGAGAATCACACCCAGTTTAGGGAGAGTCGACACGAGTTGTGAATCAATTGGCAGTCCAGGTGTGGAAAATCCCATACTTTAGCGGAAAGCGAGACACCGCCGCAAAAACGCGATGGTTATAGAACACGCTATATTAACGAAAACCCGGTCGTAGCGACCGAAACGATTGAATCGACCGAAACGAAAGTAACAAAAAGGATCGACCGGGATTTTAGCTAAATCCGGGCAAGCGCCAGGTAACAAGAGAGAAATAGACATGAAGATCTTGCGGAAAACTAATCTGAGAAGCCAGCGTGGCGTGTCTAAAATGGGCCTGTTGCTAATTGCAGCGCTGCTGGGCTGTTTCTTCACTTTTGGGCTAAAGGTTGGGCCTATTTATGTGGATCACAATCTGATTGTTGGCCTGTGTCAGGACTTAATCGACAACGGCGAAGCCAACAACATGACCGTGAGTGATGTACGCAATCGTGTTTCAAGTACGCTTCGCATAAACAACATCACTGACTTCGACCTCAGCAGTATCCGTATGCGAAAAGAAAGTGATGAGGCCATAATCACCGTCGCGTATGAAAAGCGCGTGCCACTGATCGCCAATCTCGACATCGTAGCCGTTTTTGATAGTACCCTCGAGTAGATGCCGAAGGACCTCGATACACTTCAGCACAAGCTCGCCTACCAGTTTAAAGACCCCCATCTCATCAAGCTGGCGCTAACTCATCGTAGCGCCGGTGCAAACAATAATGAGCGCCTGGAATTCCTCGGCGATGCCCTGCTCGATTTGCTGGTTGGAGAATCTCTGTTCCAGTCGCATCCGGATGCCAAAGAGGGGGACCTTAGTCGCATGCGATCCGCCATAGTGAATAAGCAAGCCCTGGCTGAAATAGGCAGGTCCCTGAATCTGGGGGACTATATGGCGTTAGGAAGCGGCGAATTAAAGAGTGGTGGCCAGGCGCGTGACTCTATCCTTGCTGACACCGTCGAGGCTCTGGTGGCTGCCGTGTATCTGGATGGAGGCATAGAGCCCTGCACCAGTTTGGTGGCAGCATGGACGCTCGAATTGGTGCAGCAACCAGAAAAGCAAAGTGTTAAGGACGCCAAGACTCGTCTGCAGGAATTAATGCAGGCACAGGGAGCGGCGTTACCAAGATACGAAGTCGTTTCGACTTCAGGTGATGCCCATGCGCAAACCTTCGAAGTGCAGTGTGCGGTGACCGGGCTGCAGGAGCCGCAGACGGGGAGTGGTCGCAGTAAGCGGGCAGCTGAGCAACAAGCAGCTGAAAAAGTCCTGACCATACTGGGACAACACTAGGCGCTGCTTGGCAGCAAACTTATCAGATCAGGGTGAAGCAATGACCGAGTCAACAGACTTTAATGACGGCCCACAGACGCGCTGCGGCTATGTGGCGCTGGTGGGTAGGCCAAACGTTGGCAAGTCGACGCTGCTTAATCACCTGCTGCAGCAAAAAATCAGCATTACTTCGCGTAAACCGCAGACTACCCGGCATCGGATAATGGGCATTCTTACGGAAGCTGACGCGCAATGTGTTTTTGTAGACACGCCAGGTTTGCACAGCCAGCATCGAAAAGCCTTGAACCGGGTGATGAATGATACTGTCATCAGTACCTTGCGCGATGTGGATATTATTCTGTTCGTGGTAGAGCGCCTGACCTTCGGTGAGGCGGACCAGATGGTCCTGCAGCATCTGATGAAGAGTAAAGTGCCCGTAATTCTAGTGATCAACAAAGTTGACCAGATCAAAGATAAGCAGCGACTGCTTCCACATATTCAGGAATTAACAAAACAGTATGAATTCGCGGAAGTCGTGCCGGTTTCAGCATTGAGTGGGCACAATCTTGATAGGCTGGAGTCGCTGGTAAAAGAGATGTTGCCGGTTGGGCCGTTTCTGTATCCAGCAGAACAAGTAACAGATCGCAGCTCGAGATTCCTGGCCGCCGAATTGATCCGAGAGAAAGTCACGCGCCAGTTGGGTGATGAACTTCCCTACGAAGTGACAGTAGAGATCGAACGATTCAAGGTCGAAGGAGGTGTTACCCATATTCACGGTCTTATTCTGGTCGACAAGTCCGGCCAGAAAAAAATTCTGGTTGGACGTGATGGTGAGCGCCTCAAGAGCATCGGCTCATCAGCGCGTGAGGATATGGAGACTGCATTCGGGGGCAAAGTCATGCTTAATCTATGGGTCAAGGTAAAATCCGGTTGGGCAGATGACGAACGCGCCTTGCAGAGCCTCGGATACGTTGATCACTAAGCACTGGCGTTATGGATACAAGAATCGCTCTGCAGCCGGCCTACGTTTTACACCGCAGACCATTTCAGAATACCAGTCTCTTGGTAGACTTCTTTACCTACGACTACGGCCTGGTTCGCGCAGTTGCCAAGGGGGCAAGGCGCGAGAAGTCTCGCTATCGCGCTTTACTGCAGCTGTTTCAGCCCCTTTTGTTATCTGTGACTGGCAAGGGCGAGGTTAAGACACTTACAGCAGTTGAAAGTAACGTATCGGCGATAAACCTGAGGGGAGAGCGCCTGTTCAGCGGCCTCTACATCAACGAACTGCTCAGCCGGCTGCTGCAAAACCAGGAAGAGCACACTGCGCTTTATGGTAACTATCAGGAGACTCTGGTTGCCCTGCAGGGCGAGCAGGGCATCGAACCGATTCTGAGGCGTTTCGAACTCAAGCTGCTAGCGGAACTGGGCTACGCGATCAACCTCACTGAGGATTGTGAGTCCAATTTGCCCATCGATCCAGACTGCATTTATCGATTCATTCCTGACGTCGGCTTTCAGACCCGATCCATTTCCGGCCCGGCGACGCTGGGGAGCAGCGAATTTATGGGTTCGGACTTAATTGCCATTCGCGACCTTGATATCGAATCCAGCAGCCCTGCCCAGGCGGCTAAACGCTTATTGCGACTCGCGCTGGCAGCTCATCTCGGCGACAAGCCATTACACAGTCGAACACTGTTTGCTGCCTCGCAATAAGCGTTCTTTGGACCGCAATTTCATAACGTGTACAATCTAGCGCTCCCTACAGAACGCTGCAGCGATCTCTATGACTTACTCCACCATTGAAGAGCAAATTGGCAACACGCCGCTGGTACGTTTGCAGCGAATGCCAGTGCCCAATGGGAATACTATCTTGCTCAAGTTGGAGGGCAATAACCCGGCGGGGTCCGTTAAAGATCGTCCCGCACTCAATATGATCCTGCAGGCCGAGATGCGAGGCGATATTAAGCCCGGAGATCGTCTCATCGAAGCCACCAGCGGTAACACCGGCATCGCGCTTGCGATGGTAGCGGCCGTCAAGGGCTACCAGATGACGCTCATCATGCCCGATAACCTAAGCGATGAGCGCAAGGCATCCATGCAGGCCTATGGCGCAGAGTTGATCCAGGTTACAGACGCTGAGGGTATGGAGGGGGCCAGGGACATGGCGTTGCGCCTGCAGCAACAGGGGCAGGGTAAGGTACTGGATCAATTTGCTAATCCCGACAACCCGAACGCGCACTACTTGCACACAGGTCCAGAGATCTGGCGCGATACCCAGGGTGAGGTGACTCATTTCGTCAGTTCCATGGGGACAACGGGAACCATAATGGGAGTATCCCGCTATTTGAAAGAGCAAAACCCGCAAGTTCAAATTATTGGGCTGCAGCCTACTGATGGTGCACGCATTCCTGGAATCCGGCGCTGGCCACAAGCCTATCTTCCATCTATCTATGAGCGTGAGCGTGTCGATCACGTGATAGATGTTAATCAACATGATGCTGAAACAACCATGCGCGCCTTGGCGCGAGAGGAAGGGGTATTCTGTGGCGTTTCTTCGGGCGGTTCACTCTTTGGTGCCCTGCAAGTCGCCGCTTCAGTTAACGAGGCCACAATCGTGGCCATAATTTGCGATCGCGGAGATCGTTATCTTTCAACCGGTGTGTTTTCCAATCATGAGTCCACGTAGATCGCGCCGGCGCAAACTGCCGGTAGAACCTGTCGAATTAAATATCGAATCTCTTAGCCATGAAGGGCGTGGTGTCACCAGAATTGATGGCAAAGTAGCTTTTGTGGAGGGTGCGCTGGCGGGTGAAACTGTTCGAGCTCGATATATTCAAAAGCGCGGCCAATTTGATGTGCTTGCGACAGAAGAAGTGTTGGTGGCCTCGAAGGATCGGGTTACATCTGATTGCATCGTCTCTGGTGTGTGCGGCGGCTGCTCGCTGCGACACCTGCACCCGGAACAGCAGTTGTTGATGAAGCAATCAATGCTGTTGGAACACCTGCAGCATAGCGCCGGTCTGAAGACTGATGCATTTGAATTATTGCCCATGCTGACAGCGGACACTTCACATTATCGGCGTAAAGCCAGGTTGGCGGTTCGCTACGTGCAGAAGAAAGGCGGCGCCCTGGTTGGATTTCGCGAAAAGCATTCCAGCTTTATTACCGTAATGGATGACTGCCAGGTATTGGTGGCAGAGGTGGCTAGGTTGATACCTGCGCTGAAAGAACTCATTTCCAATTTGAGTTCTGCTGCTGACATTCCGCAAATCGAAGTGGCCGCAGGCGAGACTGAGGTGGTGGAGTCTGCGCCTTTAAAGGTCGCGCTAGTGTTTAGGCATCTAACGCCACTCGAGCCAGCGGACCTTGATGCTTTGCTGGCGTTTGCTGCCCAGCATCAACTGCATTGTTATCTGCAGCCCGCCGGCCCAGATTCTGTCCACCGCATATACCCGCAGCAAGGCGAAGACAGACTTGAATATTTTTTACCTGCATTTGATTTGCGGCTGCAATTTCACCCCTTGGATTTTACCCAGGTCAACGGTCCGATTAATCGGCAAATAGTGAGCAGGGTAATAGATTTGATGGCAGTTCAGCCTGGTCAAAAGGTGTTGGATCTGTTCTGTGGCTTAGGTAATTTCACACTACCTCTGGCGCGGCAGGGTTGCCAAGTAACAGGTGTAGAGGGCAGCGAGGCAATGGTAAAGCGCGGCTATGAGAATAGCGCGTTGAATGAACTCTCGAATATGGAGTTCTATTGTGCAGACTTGTCCAAACCTTTTGCGGATGAGGCATGGGCTCAAACTCAATATCACAAACTTTTGCTGGATCCGCCTCGCTCTGGTGCCCTGGAGGTAGTGCAGCAAATACAAAAGTTGGCGCCGGAACAGATAGTTTATGTTTCCTGCAATCCAGCCACTCTGGCACGCGACAGTGCTGAACTCCTCGCCCAGGGATATAGATTGAAATCCGCGGGTGTAATGGATATGTTCCCACACACCAATCACGTGGAATCCATGGCGGTTTTTGATCAGCAGGCCAGTTAGCACCAGATGCAAGACTCTCCAAGCAACAACTTAACCGCCGCCGCAGCAATCGATAAGCTGCTGCAGGTCATGGCTATGCTGCGTCACCCGGAGCATGGGTGTCCCTGGGACTTGGAACAATCAATAAACAGCCTGGTGCCATTCACCATTGAAGAAGTTTATGAGGTCGTTGACGCGATTGAGCGTAATGACATGGTAGATTTTGAAGATGAGTTGGGTGATTTGCTGTTTCAGATCGTGTTTTATACTCAGCTCACACGCGAAGATGGGGGGTTTGGCTTCGCAGATGTCGCGCACACTGTGACTAACAAGCTTCTGCGTCGCCATCCTCATGTTTTCAGTGATGGTACCACTGACTCCTTTGGTAAATTGGCCGACCTCTCCTCTGAGCAAGTTGTCAGCAATTGGGAGGCCATTAAGCAGCAAGAAAGAGAGGGCAATCGTGCGCGCCAAATCGCCGCGGGCCAGTCATCTGAAGAAACGGGTGCTGGCAGTGTGCTTGATGATATTCCGCGCGCACTCCCTGCATTGGAGCGGGCCAGAAAGCTTCAGAAGCGCGCAGCGCGCGTAGGATTCGATTGGCATGAGATGGCACCAGTGATCGCCAAAATGCGAGAGGAACTGGATGAATTTGAACAGGCACTGGTTCAGGGAGATCGCACGAAGGCGGAAAGTGAACTGGGTGATGTATTTTTTTCAGCCGTTAACCTCGCAAGGCATCATAAAACTGAGCCAGAAGTTGCGCTCAGGCAGGCAAATCTTAAATTCGAAGCCAGATTTAAATGGATAGAATCTAAACTGAAAGATGAGGCCAGGGCTCTGGAAGATTGCAGTCTTGAAGAGCTAGACACCCTTTGGAACCAGGCAAAAGCAAACGGCCTGTAGTCGAACGAATACCCAAGATAGGAGACAAGCATGAGAATCATACTATTAGGCGCGCCTGGTGCAGGGAAGGGAACGCAGGCTCAGTACATAACCAAGCACTACAATATCCCGCAAATTTCAACCGGCGATATGTTGCGCTCAGCAGTTAAAGAGAAATCTGAGCTGGGAATGCAGGTAGAGCAAGTTATGGCATCGGGCGGACTGGTAACTGACGAAATCATTATTGCGCTAGTCAAAGATCGAATCGCGCACGACGATTGTGCTAATGGCTTTCTGTTTGATGGATTTCCACGGACTATCCCGCAAGCGGAAGCGATGGTTTCGGCTGGTGTTCCGATTGATATCGTACTCGAAATTGATGTGCCAGATGACGAGATAGTCTCTCGCTTGAGCGGTAGAAGAGTACATCTGGATTCAGGTCGTGTGTATCACATAGAGCACAACCCGCCCACGCAGGAAGGGCTTGATGATGTAACAGGTGAAGAATTGATTCAACGCGAGGATGATAAGGAAGCAACAGTCCGTAAGCGTCTGGACGTCTATCATGAGCAAACCAAGCCGCTGGTTAGTTTCTATGAGAATCTGGAGTCGAAAGGCACAGCTGTTAAAGTGATAAAGGTTAATGGCGTCGCGTCTGTGGATAATATTCGAGCAGACATATCCACAGCGCTAGGCTAGTTTATCCACATGCGTCAGAGCCCGGGTAATACTCGGGCTTTTTTTTGCTCATAGAATTCTCGTACGCTCATTCACAAATTCGTGAAATTCCAACGAGTAAGCCTTCTTGGTATTTATTTGCATAAATCCACCATGAGGCGCGACCAAACGTGTTTAGTAAAAACAAACCTGCAGCAGTCTTGCGTAACAATTATTTTCTTTGATCAGTTTTTAATCATTTCTTTGCGCAATTTCGCTTAGTTTTCTTAAAGTTTTTTATTGAACTAGCGAAATAGAACAAAGAAACCACGGTTGCGTGGAACATTTATGTGAACAAATCAAAATTAACGTTTAAATTTAAATGTTTTGAGACGTAGATTTGTTGTTTGCTAAAGAATAATTGTGTTATGTTGCCGCGGAGTAGCGGGTGCAATTCTTTTCGTTATGAAGAGTTAACGCGCGAGAAAATCGAAACTGACCTATGGTTAAAGGTAAAGCAGCGAAAAGCAAAAAGCTTAAAGCAGGCTCACCGAATCTAAAGAAAAAAGGTCAGGGTAAAGCTGAAAAGAAGAAGTTGAGTCGTATGAAGGTTAGTAGTGCGGCGCTGGTTAAAGCTAACGCGACAGTTGCGAAACTTGAAAAAGAAGCAAAGGCCGCAGCAAAGACTTCAATAACAGCAAAGAAGCGCGCAGTAGTTGCAAAGAAGGCTGCCAAGAAGGCAAGTAAAGTAAAGGCAAATACCGCGAAGCGAGCCGCTAAAAGCGCACAGAACACTGCCAAGAAAGCTGCCGTAAAATTAGCCGCAGCTAATGCCAAGATTAGAACAGCAAAGGCCAAGGCTAGAGCCATAGAGCTCGCCACAATAGAGAAGGCCAGGAAAATAGCAGAGGAAGCCAAGAGAAAGGCTGATCTGGAGAAAGCTGTTGCCACATTCACTGATCAATGGAACAGGAAACGAGACAAGGCTGAAGCCGCAAAAGCTGCGCGTAAAGCGCGTAAAGATGCCTTGAAAGCCAGGTTCGCTGCTCGCAAAGCTGCTAAGAAGGAAAAGCTCGACGCATTGGAAGTCGCGGCTAAAGCCAAAGCGGCAGCACGCAAAGCATCAAAAAAGGCTGCTGAACAAGCAGCCATAAAGGCCGCTAAGAAAGCAGGAAAGAAGGCGACCAGGAAAAAGGCAGTAAAAAAGCTGGGCAAAAAGAAGCCGGCTAAAAAGGTTACAACCAAACGGAAATCATCAGTTCGGAAAGGGAAATCCAGCAAATCTGGTTAACACCGTTAGGATGTAAAGCAAGGTAGTACTTTTAACAAGTAACTTTGACAAAGGTAGCGAGGTCGAAAATGGCTAAAAAAGTAGCGAAAGCGAAAAAGAAGGTTGCAAAGAAAAAGGCAGCCAAGAAAAAGGTCGCAGTGAAGAAAAAAGTAGCTGCAAAGAAAAAAGTCGTGGCTAAAAAGAAGGTAGCCAAGAAGAAAGTAGCGAAGAAAAAAGTAGCGAAGAAAAAAGTAGTGAAGAAAAAAGTAGTGAAAAAGGCGAAAAAGAAAGTAGCCAAGAAAAAAGTGGCTAAGAAGGCCAAGAAGAAGGTAGCCAAGAAAAAGGCCGCCAAGAAGGCCAAGAAGAAAGTAGCTAAAAAGAAGGTGGCCAAGAAGAAAGTAGCCAAAAAGAAGGTGGCTAAGAAGGCCAAGAAGAAGGTAGCCAAGAAGAAAGTGGCTAAAAAGGCGAAGAAGAAAGCGGCCAAGAAAAAGGTCAAGCGCAAAGCGGCTGCCAAGAAAGCGGCAAAGCGCAAAGTAGCCAAGCGCAAAGCGCCAGCAAAGAAAAAGGCGGCCAAAAAGAAGGTAGCCAAGAAGAAG
>CALKNV010000042.1 GCA_938091935.1 uncultured Pseudomonadales bacterium | reverse complement strand
CTGGGTCGCGTACGCTAAAACCCTGGAAGACATGGGTGCTGACTCCATCGTAATCAAGGATATGTCAGGCATCCTGACGCCTTATGATGGCTTTGATCTGGTATCCCGCCTGAAAGCGCAGACCGATCTGGAAGTGCAGCTGCACGCGCACGCAACGTCCGGTTTGTCCGATATGACCATTCTGAAAGCTGTCGAAGCGGGCATTGACCGTGTAGATACTGCTATTTCTTCTATGTCTATGACATACGGTCACACGGCTACCGAATCTGTTGTGGCAGCGCTGGCTGGTACCGATCGCGATACCGGTCTGGATCTGCTTCAGTTGGAAGAGATCGCTGCTTACTTCCGTGAGGTGCGTAAGAAATACGCTGGTTTCGAAGGTTCTCTGCGTGGTACAGACTCCCGTATCCTGGTTGCTCAGGTACCGGGCGGCATGTTGACCAACATGGAAAACCAGCTGCGTGAACAGAATGCATCCGATAAGTTCGATGATGTACTGGCTGAGATTCCACGCGTACGTGAAGATCTGGGTATGATTCCACTTGTAACGCCAACGTCTCAGATCGTGGGTACCCAAGCGGTAATCAACGTCCTGATGGGCGAGCGCTACAAAACAATCTCTAAAGAAGTTCAGGGTATTCTGAAAGGCGAATACGGTTCTGCTCCTGCACCTTACAATGCTGAGCTGCAGGCACGTGTACTGGATGGCGGTGAAGCGATCACTTGTCGTCCTGCAGATCTGCTGGAATCAGAACTGGACAAACTGGTAGGTGAACTGAAAGGTCTGGCGTCCGAGAAGGGTATTAGCCTGACTGCTGGTGAGAACGAAATTGATGACGTTCTGACTTACGCTTTGTTCCCGCAGGTTGGTCTGAAATTCCTTGAAAACCGCGGTAATCCTGACGCATTTGAACCTGCACCGACACTAGAGGACGCACAAGCAATGGCTGCACCTAAGAAATCCGGCCCAGAAGTTTACACTATCACTGTTAACGGTCAGAACTATGTAGTACAGGTAGCAGAAGGTGGTGATATCACTGCTGTTGCACCGGCTGCTGCGCCTGCTGCCGCGGCTCCTGCTGCTGCACCAGCGGGCAATGCTGAAGAAGTACCTGCACCGCTGGCAGGTAACATCTGGAAAGTCGAAGTCGCTGCTGGTCAGGCAGTTCAGGAAGGTGACGTTCTGGTCATTCTGGAAGCGATGAAGATGGAAACTGAAGTACGTGCCGCTCGTGCAGGTACCGTAGCTTCTGTTGACGTTAAAGAAGGCGATGCCGTACAGGTTGGCGATAGCCTGCTGACTCTGGCGTAAGGTATTCCTCAATGGAAAAACTAATCGAACTGTTTCTTGCCTCTGGTGCTTATAACATCACTGGCGGTCAGGTCGTAATGATTGCTGTTGGTCTGTTACTTCTGTTTCTGGCCATCAAAAAGAATTTCGAACCGCTGCTGTTGGTGCCGATTGGTTTCGGTGGCATTTTGGCGAACATCCCGGAAGCAGGTCTGGCGTACAACGCAGTAGAAAATGCTGTGCACTTCGCCGTTCCTGAAGTAATGAATGCGATGGCGGCTGCCCTGAATGTGGCCACCACGGATCCTTATGAGCTTCTGACTGCTTACAACAATGCTTCTGCTGTTGAAGCACAGGCTGCGAAGAACGTCGCTCTGGACGGTGGTTATGCAAACGGTATGTTGTATAACTTCTACTCTGTTGCGATTGGTTCCACCGTTGCGCCTCTGCTGATCTTCATGGGCGTAGGTGCGATGACCGACTTCGGTCCGCTGCTGGCGAACCCGCGTACCCTGTTCCTGGGTGCAGCGGCTCAGTTTGGTATCTTTGCAACCGTACTGGGTGCAGTCGGCATGTCCGCTATGGGCATCATGGACTTCAACATCCAGGAAGCGGCAGCTATCGGTATCATCGGTGGTGCTGATGGTCCAACGGCTATCTACGTAACCAGCTTGCTGGCTCCTCACCTGTTGGGCGCAATTGCTGTAGCTGCATACTCTTACATGGCTCTGGTTCCACTGATTCAGCCACCAATCATGCGTGCGCTGACGACTGAAGCTGAGCGTAAGATTCAGATGAGCCAGCTGCGTCACGTATCTAAACTGGAAAAGATCCTGTTCCCGATCGTGTTGCTGATTCTGGTTGCTCTGTTGCTGCCGGATGCTGCGCCACTGCTGGGTATGTTCTGTTTCGGTAACCTGATGCGTGAGTGTGGTGTGGTAGATCGTCTGAGCGATACTGCTCAGAATGCACTGATCAACATCGTAACCATCTTCCTGGGTCTGTCTGTTGGTTCCAAACTGTCTGCTGACAAGTTCCTGGATCTTCAGACTCTGGGTATCATGGCGCTGGGTATCGTTGCATTCTGTATCGGTACAGCGGCAGGTGTCCTGATGGCGAAGCTGATGAACAAGATGATGGGTGGCAATGCCATCAATCCTCTGATTGGCTCTGCGGGTGTATCCGCAGTACCAATGGCAGCACGTGTATCCAACAAGATTGGTCTGGAGTATAACTCTCAGAACTTCCTGTTGATGCATGCGATGGGCCCGAACGTAGCCGGTGTAATCGGTTCTGCGATTGCAGCCGGTGTGATGATCAAGTTCGTAAGCTGATCATTGCATCTGTAAACAAAAAAAAGCTGCCTTAGGGCAGCTTTTTTTATGTCTGTATGGGCGCCAAATGATGTTAACAGAGGCGCCGGTTTCTAATCGCAGGGGCTAATG
>CALKNV010000041.1 GCA_938091935.1 uncultured Pseudomonadales bacterium | reverse complement strand
GTGCGTGTGGTTCTGGCAGAGGGACTTAATATGGGTGAAGAGACCAGACAGGCCGCGCTGGAAGCGGCCCTGAAGTCTCTGGAGGCCTGATCCGGCAGCGTCCCTGTCAAACGCCGTGCGTTGGCATATACTGCGCTCGGCGTCGTATGTTTCCACCGGTGGTATCGATCATCAAACGAGCGCAATCTCTTGCCTGAACCGGCGGTACGAAATATAAACAGGTGAGGCGTGTTTTGGAGCGGGAAACGAGACTCGAACTCGCGACCCCGACCTTGGCAAGGTCGTGCTCTACCAACTGAGCTATTCCCGCTTTAAGAGGTACTGATAATCGCAATTTGCCGGTATTTCGCAATGGATGCGAAGCCTGCTGAAGAGGCCCGGCCGAGCGAGGCGCCTATTCTAATGCCATCGCCTTTGGAGTCAAGGGAATATCTCGTTTGGATTGCCTAAATCAAGCAAAATTAAGGTCTTAGGGCAATATTTACACAACTAGGGGGTCAGGTATGGCCGTGCAGCCTTGAAGTAATGCAATGCCGAATAGAGACTCAGTAGCGCGGCGATGTAGATCATCACGTAGCCCGCCATCAACAGCCAGTCCGGAGAGCTCTCTGTCACCAGAATCAGGGCTACGATAGCGATCATCTGGAACGTTGTTTTCAGCTTGCCAGAGAAGGCCACGGCCACCGCTTCCCGGTGTCCCCGGGTCGCCATCCATTCCCGGAGTGCTGAGATCAGCACTTCCCTGGCAATGATTACAATGGTTGGAGCCAGCAGCGGATTGAGCTCTCCCACCAGCATAATCAGCATTGTGACAACCAGCAGCTTGTCTGCGACTGGGTCGAGAAAAGCACCAAACTCGGAATTCTGGTTGAGGCGACGCGCCAGATAGCCATCCAGCCAGTCCGACAGGCTGGCCAGGGTAAATAGCATCGCTGCCAGCATATTCGCGTACTGCAACTCAGAGTAATAGCTCAGCACTACCACCGGGATTAGCAGCATGCGGAAATAAGTGATCAGATTAGCCCAGTTCATGGCGAAACTCAGAAAATAATAGAGCCAGAAAACAGTGTCTTATATTCAAAATGTGAACGTAAACGCACGCTAATGTCGCCCATTTGACGGGAAATTTAAAACTGTGAACCATTCAATATTATTGTTTATTAAATATTATGTAAGTGAGCATATATGTTTTCGGCCAATTTACGACTTATGCCAGTCACACGGCCAATTTCTTCCTGGGTGGCTTTGTATATCCCCTGCTGGCCACCAAAATGTCTTAGCAACTCGCGCCGCCGCTTTGGGCCAAGTCCTGGTATCTGCTCAAGGCTGGACTCCTTGCGGGCTTTGCTGCGCCGCTGGCGGTGCCCAGTAATCGCGAAACGATGCGCCTCGTCGCGTATCTGTTGGAGTAGATGCAGTGCAGCCGCCTCTGTGGCCATGGCGATCTCCCGATAACCGGACTCAGTGGAGAGAAATAGGGTCTCCTGCCCTGCCCGGCGGCTGATGCCTTTAGCTATACCCAGCAGCAGAATCTCGGGTAACTGAAATTTCTCCAGAATCTCCTTGGCCTGGGTCAACTGCCCCTTGCCACCGTCGATAAGAAGAATGTCAGGCACTTTGCCTTCACCTTTGCTGAGGCGGGTAAAACGCCGGTCTAATACCTGCTCCATCGCAGCATAGTCATCCCCACCGGTAATGCCCTTGATATTGAACCGTCGATAATCCGCCTTCAGAGCCCCATTCTGGTCAAACACCACGCATGAACCCACGGTGCCCTCGCCGCCCGTGTGACTGATATCAAAACATTCAATTCGCTCTGGCATAGAGTCTAGTTTAAGTATTTCTTGTAACTCTATGAACCTGTTCAATATGGTTTGTTTACTGCGTAACCGGCCTTGCAGAGATTCGACTGCATTTGTAACAGCCAGCTCTACCCATTTGGCACGGTGACCACGCACCCGCTGGCTCAGCTTGATCTTCCGAGCAGCCACATAGCCAAGTGCTGCCTCTAGCTCTGCAGCCTCGGACAGTGGGTGCGGCACTATGATTTCGGCGGGAATATTGGCAGCCTTGTCATCGCCAAGGTAGACCTGTGCGATAAAAGCCTCGAGAACCTCCTCAGGCGTGCTGGCCAGGCGCAAGCGAGGGAAATAGCTCTTGCTACCAATTATCCTGCCATTGCGCACATAGATCGCATGTACACAGATTGTGGTGCTCTTCATCGCGGCGGCCAGGATATCTGCATCGCCACCCTGATTGGCCACAAATTGCTGCTCCTGAATTCGCCGCAAATCCATGATCTGGTCGCGAATTTGGGCTGCCCTTTCAAACTCCTGCGCTTCAGCAGCGATCTCCATGTTCAGCGTGAGCTCTCTGGTGAGGGCGTCACTCTTGCCTTGCAGAAACATAGCGGAATACTGGACATCTCGAGCATAGTCCTCCGGACTAATTAGATCCACGCAAGGACCAGTACAACGGTCTATCTGGTATTGCAGGCAAGGCCTTGATCTATTCTTAAAATATGTGTCATTACATTGCCTTACACGAAATACTTTCTGCAAAATCTGTAGCGTCTCACGGGTAGCATGGGCGCTGGGATAAGGCCCAAAAAACCGGCCACCCCGCCGTCTGCTACCCCGGTAGAAGCCCAGCCTGGGATACTGGTCCTTATCTGTAAGCAGGATATAGGGATAGGATTTATCATCGCGGAGTTGGATATTGTAAGGCGGCCTGTGAGCCTTGATAAGGTTTTGCTCCAGCAGCAACGCCTCTGTTTCGCCGCGGGTTACGGTGATGTCGATATCATGAATCTTGTTGACCATCGCCAGAGTCTTGCTGGTAAGCCCCGAGCCACGGAAATAGCTTCCAACCCGATTCTTCAAATTACGGGCCTTTCCCACATAAATCACCTCGCCATTCTTCCCCAGCATCTGATAGACACCAGGGCGACTCGTCAGGCTTCTCAGGAAATGCTTGTGGTCAAATGTAGTCTCAGGCTTTGCCGACATGAATCAGATATCTGGATAGGTTTCTTTATAGTTAACTCGAATTGCCACAGGGTGCCGCTCCGAATCAGGAATCGCTAACAATAAGCGACAACCCGATACCAAGCCAATGTGACCAGATATTTGGCCGGGACTCGGGGCCGAGAATTGGATTTAGTCTGGGAGTGGAGATTAAAGTAAGGTGTACAGCGTCTCAACCGGCTGCGTTGACTTGCGGTAGGTGTTTGAGGTGTTTGAGGTGTTTGAGCTCTTGGGTATCCTCGGTCAGCCCGTGCTTGACCGCAAGGATGGTAAGCTCCACATCGCTGGAGATTCCTAGCTTCTCGAAGATGCGGTAGCGATAGCTGTAGATCGTCTTTGGGCTCAGCTGCAGATAGCTGGATATCTGGCTGACCTTTTTACCGTCGGTGAGCATCTGGGCTATCTGCATTTCACGGCGGCTAAGCTTTTCGAAGAGGGCCTGTTCCTCTTTGTTGAATGGGTCCAGGGGCAAGTGAGTTGACGCGTCCTGAGAGACGTAATGCTGCCCGGCATAAACCATACGAACGGCCTTAAGCATATCATCTACCTCTATGTTTTTACTGATAAATGCTTGAGCGCCAGCGCGCAGCATCTGGGAAGGTATAATGCCTGATATCACGGAGGACATGGCAATTACTTTAATGTCCGGGTAAGTTTCCCGCAGAGCGCGGGTCGCTTCGACTCCTCCCATGCCGGGCATGCGGGCGTCCATCAGGACCACATCAGGAAGGCGCTCCACACTATTAGCAAAATCAATGGCTTGTTCCCCAGAGCTCAACTCACCTATTACCTCCATGTCGGTTTCATCAGCCAGCATCCTGGCTACGCCTGCACGCACCAGAGATTGATCATCAACGAGGAGAACTGAAATAATGTTGAGTGCTGGTAGCGTTGGTTTAAGCACGATGTGGGCCTCGTTGGTGAGTTGTTATATTTATTGCACAATAGACTGCAATCCAGTGTCGCAGCTGAAATCAAGTCTGCCCTTTCGGTTTCTTGTGACCCGATTGCAGCACGGTCGCAGGCCAACGAAACAAAGGCCAACTTGCGGTTAGCGCACTCTCTGGTAGATCTGGCTTTGCCTTCTTTTCAATGTGATCCCGTCAACTTAAGTAGTAGCACGCTAGCCACCACCTCACAATTGTTAATCGACAAAACGGGAACTGGTTCACACTTTTTGTGAAGGCGCACGGCGGGAATATTCGGGCTGAATATGTGAATGTTTTATATTAGACGCAGTTGCGATCAATAATTGATGCAATGGTGGAATTAAGAACTTTCGCCCGGTCTAGATAATTCTGACCTCAGGTTGCAGCGCAATTCCAAATTCGTCCAGCACATTGCTGCTCATCTCTTGTGCCAGCAAGTAAACATCCTCACCGGTGGCCTGGCCCGGATTGATCAGCACCAGAGCGTGCTCCCCTGAGACCGCTGCAGTGCCGCGGTGGCGACCTTTCCAGCCAAGCTGGTCAAGCAACCATGCCGCCGGCAGTTTACGGAATCCCGGCTCACCGGCATCAAAACTGACGATATCGGGGTAGCTGGCGCGTAATTGCTCCACCTTCCATTCTGACACCATCGGATTCTTGAAAAAGCTGCCAGCGTTTCCAACTTGCTTGGGATCTGGCAGCTTGCTCTGGCGAATGCTGCACACAGCATCGTACAGCTCCTGAGGTCTAGGCTCCCTTCCTTTCAGCGCATTGCTGAGCGCACCGTAGCTGGTGTTTGGCTGCCAGTCTCGACTGAGTTGGAGATGGACCGCAGTGATCAGCAGACTCGAGCCATTGGCTTGTTTGAAGAGACTATCCCGGTAAGCGAACTCACAATCTGCTGCGTCTATAACCTGTTGCCTACCTGTGGCCGCATTGAGAACTTCAACCCGATCTACATACGCCGCCAGTTCAATGCCATAGGCGCCGATGTTCTGCACTGGAGCAGCACCGGCTGTACCTGGAATTAAGGCAAGGTTTTCAATCCCATAGAGCTTATTGCTCATACAAGTTTCAACCAAACGATGCCAGTTCTCACCTGCAGCGGCCTTGACCGTGGCACTGTCATGATCCAGCTCGATGCCTGCCATGGCCATTCGCACAACTAGACCGGGGTAATCGCGCGTAAACAGCACATTGGTCCCTTCGCCCAATATGCAAACAGGGATTTGCCTGGAGTCGGCAAAATCCAGGGCATCAATCAGCTCTCGCTGGGAAGTAGCTGCTGACAGGTAAGCGGCAGTGGCATTGATACCAAAACTATTGTGGTACTTCAGGCTGGCATTCTCTTCGATGACCATGGTGATGCTGCTTAGCGCCCCCGGATATCAGCAGCGACAGAGTCCAGCAAGGCACCGCAGGCATCCTCGACCAAATTAAGCACCAGCTCGAAGCCATCTTGTCCGCTCCAGTACGGGTCCGGGACCTCTCTGCAGCCTGCATTGGAGAATTCCAGCAGTAGCTTGAGCTTATGCTGGTGCTCTGCCGGACAGCCACCACGCAGAATGTCCAGGTTACTGTTGTCCATGGCGATGATATGGTCGAAAGCGATGAAATCCTCAGCAGTTACCTGTCGTGCTTGCTTAGAGCTAAGGTCGTAGCCGCGGTTCTGGGCCGCTGCTGCGGCACGGGAATCTGGAGACTCGCCAATATGGTAATTGCCGGTACCAGCAGAATCGACCTCAATGAGATCCTGTAAGCCTCTGGCAGTAATCAGCTTTTCCATAACACCATGCGCTGTCGGCGAGCGGCAAATATTGCCTAGGCAGACCATGAGTAAACGCACCACAGGCTGGGTTGGAGACAGGTTTTGAGACTTGCTTCTGGTAGTCCCAGTTGCACTCATGAATCGACCGCCAGGTGTTGGCGCACGGCTTCAAGATCTGCTGCGGTATCGATTCCGGCCGGCATGGAATCAGCACTCACTGCAACATGTATCTTTACGCCCTCCGCAAGGGCTCGCAGTTGCTCAAGCTTTTCGGCTATTTCCATGGCCGCCGGAGGCCAGTTCACAAAGTCATTGAGAACCTGAACCCGATACGCGTAAATCCCTACATGACGGTGATAAAGGTCATTCGAGTATTCGTCAGCATCAAGACTGGCATGAGGAATCGCTGCGCGGCTGAAATATAAGGCATAACCCTGCTTGTCGAATACCACCTTGACCGCATTGGGATTGCTTATTTCAGACTGCTCTTTGATAGTTTCGCAAAGCGTGGCGATTCCCGCTTGGTGGTGCCGGGAAAGATTGTTTGCGACCTGGTTGATGGCATGGGGTGGAATGAGCGGTTCGTCTCCTTGCACATTGACCACAATGGTGTCGGCACTCCATTGCTTGGCTGCAGCCACTTCCTGAATTCGATCAGTACCGGAGCGATGCGCATCAGAGGTCATCTGCGCAGCAGCGCCGAAGCTCACAGCAGCATCCAGAATGCGTGGGTCATCTGTAGCAATTACGACTTCATTCGCGGCACTCTCGCAGGCACGTTCCCAGGTGTGCTGCAGCATGGGTTTGCCCTGAATATCCAGCAATGGTTTACCGGGAAGTCGCTGCGCAGCGTAGCGTGCGGGGATAACGATCTTGAAGCTCAACGATAGCCTTCCTCTTCATCGAGGCCAATATGGCGCGCATCCGCTGCCAGCATCACGGGCACCCCGTCCCGCACGGGAAATGCCAGCTTGTCTGGCAGACAAATCAGTTCCTGCTTGTCTTTTTCATACCGCAGATCGCCTTTGCAAATGGGGCAGGCAAGAATTTCCAAAAGTTTCTTATCTAACATGGACAGTAGCTCAGTTTATCGAATGGTATGACGATTTCGCCAATCACGGGGATGCCGTGTCAGTCGCGACCAAAATCCCGGACATGGCTGCTTACAGTCTCCAGTAAATCTTCAGGAACCTTAACCGCAATGTCCAGGGTCCAAAGTCGATCGTCTGTAAAAGACTCGCATTTTATCCCATCTTTTTCTGTCATGACGATGGGCTGATTAGCGTCAAAGGGAGGTGAGCTAAAATCCGCGCGCCGATATTGGTAGTGGTCGGGGAATGGGAACGCCGTCACAGGATATGGCAAGGCGTCCAGCAGAGCGAAGAACCGCCTGGGGTTGCCAATACCTGCAACTGCCTGGATCTTTGTCCCCATTTTGAATGGCGCACCAGCAAACGGTTTTTTGTCACCGCTTTGCATATGCACCAGAAATTTGGGCTGCAACGACATGATCTGAGCCCCCTCGAGTGCTGCGTGTGACTCAGATGGCGCGCCATTCAGCACTACTGCGTCTACTTCTCGAATCCGTGAAACAGATTCTCGCAAAGGTCCAGCTGGTAAGCAGAGACCATTGCCAAACAGGCGCTCACCATCCACCACACAAATCTCGAAACTGCGCGGTAAGGGATAATGCTGCAGCCCGTCATCACTTAATACAACATCAACCTCAGCGTGCTCGATCAGGTAATTGAGGGCATTGAGGCGGTTAGGATCGATTACTACTGGGCATTGTGTTTTCCGTGCGATTAGCCCGGGCTCGTCGCCGGCACTACTAACCGGGGTCTGTTCCGTCACCATCAGGGGATAAACAGTTGATGCGCCCTTGTAGCCGCGACTAATAATACCCGGTTTGAATCCCTGCGCCTGTAAATGGGAGGCCAGTGTAATGAGTAATGGAGTCTTACCGGTGCCGCCGGCGGTGATATTGCCAATTACTATGACAGGACATGCAAGCTTTATGTCCCCGCCCTTTTTTAATGACCCCTTACGCAAACTGGCCAATAGTTGCACCAGCAGACTAAATGGCCACAGCAGCCACAGCCAGGGCGACTTGTCGTACCAGGCCTTGATAAGAAATTTCATAGAACGAATCAGGTTTCGGTTTCTGAGAACTGCAGTCGGTGCAGGCGACAGTAATGCCCGCCCAGAGCCATGAGCTCAGTATGAGTACCAGTCTCGATGAGCTTGCCCTGCTCCATCACCACGATTAGGTCAGCATTTTCAATGGTTGAGAGCCGATGCGCAATGATAAAGGTTGTGCGGCCCTGAATCAGTTTCTGCAGAGCGGCTTGTATGTGCTGCTCTGATTCGGAGTCCAGCGCGGATGTTGCTTCATCGAGGATTAAAATTGGAGCATTCTTTAGCAGTGCCCGGGCGATGGCAATACGCTGACGCTGACCTCCGGACAGCAGGCTGGCATCATCACCAACCTGCGTGTCGAGTCCCGCTTCAAGCTGATCAATAAACTCCATTGCATGGGCAGCCTCGGCAGCTTCCTCAATCGCTTCACGGGGAATACTGCTGTCGCCGTAGGCAATATTTTCAGCCACAGTGCCGTTGAACAAGACAACCTGCTGCGTCACCAGAGAGATCTGCTGCCGCAGGTTGTCGAGCTTAAAATTACTCAACTCCACATCATCGAGCAGAATCTGGCCCTCATTGTATAAATAAAAGCGGGGAATCAAATTCACTAAAGTGGATTTGCCGCTGCCTGACTTGCCTACGAGGGCGATTGTCTGCCCGGGTTCTGCAATGAGACAAACATCTTTCAAAGCCGGGGTATCCGCCCTGTAGGAGAAATTCACATGGCGAAATTCAAGTTTGCCATCTACTCGCCGTTTTGCGTGAGTTCCCTGATCTGTTTCCGGCGCTTCATCCAGAAGCGTGAAAATGCTGGCTGATGCTGCGATGCCCCGCTGAATGACCGAATTAACCTGGGTGAGCTGACGAATCGGTTTGGCCAACAGGCCGGCCGCACTTAAAAAGATGACAAACTCCCCGGGCGTTCGACCAGCGAAAAAATCTGGCGACATAGCCAACCAGACCAAGAAGGCCAGCGCCATTGCTACAATCATCTGTACTAGCGGTGTGCTGACATTCCGGGTCAACTCCATCTTCATATTTTGACGACGATTGCGCTCGCTGGCAGCAAAAAGTCTGTCATTGACATAGTCCTCGGCATTGAAGGTCCTAATCACCCTTTGCCCTTTGATAGTCTCATTGGTGATCTGGGTTACTTCCCCCATGGAATCTTGCATCTGCGAGCTATAACGGCGAAAACGCTTAGACGCGAGTGAAACAATAGAGCCGACCACTGGCGCGATTACCAGAAATGTCAGGGTGAGTTGCCAGTCAATCAGAAAGAGTTGAGTGAGATAGAAAACAACTGTCAGCCCCTCGCGAAATACAACCGTAATGGCCTCACTGGCGGCACCGGCAATCTGCTGCACGTCGTAAGTTACTTTTGACACCAGCCGTCCACTGGTATGTTGATCGAAGAAAGTCGCAGGCAGCTTCATCAATTTAGCATTGAGTTCAAAGCGCAGTCTGTGCATGACTCGCTGCGCCAGGTTGGCCATGGAATACCCACCCATGAACGAGCCCAGCCCGCGGCCAAAAGCGATGGCAATACAGAGCAGCGGGCTCAGGATGCGAGCCTCTTCATAGTTCTCGGAGTTGATGGAATCAAGCGTCCAGCCCAACCATTGTGTGGCAGCAGGTCCGGACGCCGCAAAGATCACAAAGCCGGTCAGGCCGACGGCCATAACCAGTTTATGCTGGATGACATAGCTCAACAGGCGTTTATAAAGTGTCCAGCCCGGATTGGCCGACTCTGGCGCGTTCTTGATGGCCATCAATTTACCGCAGGTGCTGCGGTGCCCTCCTCGGTGCGCTGAGTCGCGATGTTCAGGCGCGTGAAACCCGCCTGACCAATCGCATCCATTGCGGTCACTACCGACTGATGAGTCGCCTCAGCATCGGCAACCAGCATGATTGGCAGACTGCGATCACCTCCGGACTCAAGCTCAAGGCCGCGCATGAGGGTCTCAACGCGGCTATTGACCAGATTGCGTCCATTAAGTGAATACATGCCATCCCGGGCCACGATAATCTCGATTTGCTGTGGTTGATTCTCTGCCGTTTCGGCATTGGCCTCAGGCAAATTCACCAGAAGACGGGTTTCGCGGTTAAAGGTAGTCGTCACCATGAAAAAAATAAGCAGCAAAAACACCACGTCAATCAAAGGCGTCAGGTTGATTGTTGGGTCATCCCGTCTGCTGCGTTTAAATTTCATGACTGTTGGTCTGCCCTCGGCGCAAGCACGTGAGGCGATGGATTAACCCCTATTGTTTGACTTCAACACGGCGGTCGCTGTGCAGCGCATCCACCAGTTTGATGGTTTCCTGTTCCAGATTCAAAACCAGAGAATCCACTTTCCGCAAAAAAAAGCGGTGAAACATATAGGTAGGAATGGCTACAGTAAGCCCCGCAGCCGTGGTGATAAGGGCTTCTGATATCCCGCCAGCCAAGGCATTGGCGTTTCCGGTACCCTGCAGCATGATCTCACTAAATACGCGAATCATACCCACCACTGTGCCGAGAAGGCCTAGCAGCGGCGTGATCGCGGCGATGGTTCCCAGAGTATTAAGATAGCGCTCCATATCATGGATTACCTGGGAAGAAGCCTGTTCGATGCTGTCTATCATGGCGTGGCGGCCATATTTGGAGTTAAGTAACCCCGCAGCCAATATCTGCCCCAGGGGCGAAGACAGGCGCAGTTCGCGCAGCTTTGCGGAATCAAGCTGGTTGTTTTTTAACCAGGTCCATACCTGTGCCAGCACGTATTTCGGTGAAATCCGGGCCGCGCTCAAGGTCCAAAAACGTTCGATAATAATCGCGATTGCGACGATTGAGCACAAGATAATCGGCATCATCAGCCAACCACCCGCTCGGACAATTTCTACCACGCCAGATCTCCCTACAACAGGCGAAAAGCTTACCACAGGGCTCCAATCTGCAGTTTTTGGAACCCATCCCTACAGGTATCGGCACAGCTCGTGATTGCCTGACCAGGACCAGTAACGACGATTGCTGCAGCGATACGCCTCAGGGGGACTGACTATACCGGACCCGGTCAGCTCAAAGGAAATCATACCGGCCTCAAAACTCGCCAAGGTAGGGATGTCCAGGCTGCTGAATCGACTCAGGACGCGCTGATGGGGGTGCCCAAATCCATTGCTATAGCCTGCGCTGAATATGCCATATTGCGGCAATGTGGTTTTTAACAGCGGATAACCGGAAGAAGTATCACTGCCATGGTGAGCGGCGATTAGCACATTTGCCTCGAGATGGCCGCCGTAAGTAGCCGCCAGTTTGCGCTCTACTTTGCGGCTAATATCACCAGGCAACAGAACTGATTGGAGGCCGACATTTACCAACAGAACACAAGAGCCATCATTCAGCGACACTGCCTGTGTATGTGAATCAGGCTCCTCGCTGACCCCATGCAACACTGTGAACTCAACTTCATCCCAGCGCCAGTGTTGACCAGCTACACAAGCCTCTATGTCAGCTCCGGCACCCTTGCCTGCGCTCACTTTGGCATCCGGATAGGCCGTCACTATCGACTGCAGGCCGCCGCTATGGTCGCTATCGAAATGGGAAACCATAATGTGATCAAGACTGCTTACACCCAGAGATCTTACCGCGGGAACAATCACGGCCTGCCCCAGGTTGAAGTCTTCTCCATAGGCTGGCCCCGTATCGTAAAGAAGGCTGTGATTGGCTGTGCGCAGGAGGATGGCCAATCCCTGTCCGACATCAAAAACGTCGAGTCTGAGCGCAGTTTGACCCTGCTGGCCACGAATTCCGACCAGCACAGGCAATGACAGCGGCACAATCAAGTAATAGAGCCTAAGTTGTGGCGGCAGCAGCAAGATTAACGAAACCAGCAAGAGAAAACTCAGTACCCCCGTCTGGTGAATAGCTGGCGTCCACTGAGAGGATTGACCCAGTGCTGTGCTCACTAACGAAAACAGATTTAGCATCAGTGACAACATGGAGGCCGCAACACCCAAAATGGGTTGTGCTATGGCAGGCTCCACTATCATCGCCAGCATTCCCAGCAGTGCAAATGGGGTTATGATGAAGCCCACCACCGGGATAGCAATTAGGTTGACCGCTGGAGCTACCAAAGAGGCTGATTGCACAAGTATCAATGAAGGTGTCAGTAGTCCCAGAAAGACGTGCAGTTGTGGACGCCATAACAGTGCGAATGAGAACCCTTGCCGTGAGTCAATATTTTTGTAACTGGAACTAAAGAACAGCAGGATGGCTACTGCCGAAAATGACAGCCAGAATCCCTTATCAGTGGTTGCTAGAGGGTCCAGCATCAGCACTATGAGCAGGGCAAGCAAGAAGCGCAATGAAGCACTGTATTGCCGCTGCAGCAAATAAGGCAGAAGCAAGGTCAGCGCCATTATAAAGGCTCGCTGTGTCGATATGCTCCAACCAGCCAAAGCACTGTAGCCTCCAGCCGTCAGAATGGCTGAGGTCGCTGCGCAAACTGGCGTGGAAAGTCGCTCACTCCTGATTCCAATCCGCGCCAGTAAAAACACAGTTTTAAATACCAGGACAGTGATTAATCCTACATGCAGGCCAGAGATGACAAACAGATGATTTAGGCCCAGACTGCTTATGACGGTACGCTGGGATTGACTTATCCCAGAGGAATCCCCAACGGTGAGCGCCCTGATTAAGCCGCTTACAGGACTACCAACTAAGGAATCTGCAAGTCTGGTAGCGATACTATGACGCAGGGCTGATAGGCTAAGTCGCTGTGTTCCAAGGAGCGTATTACCGCTCCAGTCGGGGATATAGCCGGTGGCTGCAATGCCCTGCCGCAGTCCAATGGCTTCGCGATCCGGGACGCCAGGATTGCTATAACCGTGTAGCTGTTTGAGCTTTACCCTGACCCGCCAGCGTTCACCGGGCGCGAAACTCAAGTTGCCATAATGATTCAGCCATAGCTTACTGCCTGCTGCCAGCTCGTCGCTCAGGGTAATAGCAAAAGTAACGCTCTGGCCGCGATCACGCCTTAAGGGTAAACCGGTAATTACACCTTCAACGACAATTAGCTCTCCCTCGAGCTCAACAGGCATTCGTTTGTCGAGCTGACTGTGCGCCCAGATTAAATGCCAACTGACCCCAAGAGTCAGACCAACAAGGATTATCCGCAAACGGGGCTTTGCCCAAAGCAACAGTATGAGGGTGACAGCTCCCAATAGAGCTAGAGTGAAGGTAATGCCAGGCAAGTTCGGTAGCAGTGCAGGCAGTGTGAGCCCCAATATGCTTGCGACCAAAAAGTCTCTCAAGCCAGTTTGCTCCTGTACAAACTCTACACTGTAGAAGCGAGCCAGCGAATTAGCGAATTTCCGGCGGAATTAGTCAAAGGGAGACATGCCCCGCTCAATGCAGACTATTAATCGTGGCGAAGGGCTGCTGCTGGCTGCACGGCGGCTGCGCGGCGAGCAGGATAGATAGTGGCAGCAAAGGCAAGAATGAATACCCCGACTACCACCCCGAGAATATCTCTAGCGCTGATCTGAGAAGGCAGGAAATCAATGGGATAGACATCGGCATTGAGCAACTGCAAGCCAAACTGTATTTCAATCCAGCGGGCAAGGCCTGTGATATTGAGGGCGCCGATTATTCCTAATGCGACTCCCAGCGCTATACCCATCATGCCAATAAAACTGCCTTGCCACATAAAAATCCTGGTGATCATGCCGGGACTGGCTCCTAGCGTTCGCAGTATCGCAATATCTGCACGTTTATCACGAACAATCATGACCAGACTCACGACCAGATTGAAGGCCGCTACTGAAACCAGCAGCCAAAGCATGAAGCTGATAATGTTGCGGGAAAATCTGATGTTATCGTAAATCGCGCCGAGTTGGCGGGTCCAGCTCTCTATAGTAACTGAGCGTGGCAGGCTACGGTCAAGATCCATAGCAATTGAATCTGCCGCCAGCACATTATCAATCCGCAACCGCAAAGCGTTGTAGGGTGTTCGCAGACGGAACAGCGCTCGCGCAGCGGATTGATTGATCATGGCAAAAGAGGAATCCAGATCCTGGGTGCCCACTCTGAAAATTCCAACAACCTCAAAACCACGGAAAATTGCCAGCGGTGTCAGGGGGTTTATAGAGATGGAAGATGAATACAGCGTGACCTGGTCCCCTACTCCAACCTCGAGCTGCTGAGCAAGCGCTTGACCAATGACGACTCCCCATCGCGTACTATCCAGTGCCGCAAGACTGCCTCCGATAAAAAAGCGAGCTATGGCAGAGCTTTCAGCTTCGATTGCTGCATCAATACCGTTAATCAGGATGCCTCGATTACCAGAATCCGTTGCAGCTATGCCGGTAACCTGTATAACGGGAGAGATGGAAGACACGTTTGGATTGCTGTCAATCAAGGTGTCAATGTCCGTCCATCTCTCAGTACCCAGATTTTCTTCCGAAGATATAGTGAGGTGAGGCACGATCCCTAGAATGGTCTCGCGCATTTCACGATCGAAACCGTTCATTACCGAAAGAACGGTTATCAGAATTGCCACACCGAGTGCGAGTCCTAGCACTGCAATGGAAGACATAAAGGAAACCAGTTGACTGCGCTTCCCAACGCTTACATAGCGAAGCGCAATAAATCGGGAAAGCGGAACACCTACTCTACTCATGCAGGACTCCGCCCCTCAGTTCCAGCTTGCGACCAAGTGATGCAGCGAATGCCTCGTCATGTGTCACGATAACGAAACTGATTCTGAGCTTCTCATTCAGATCGGCCATCAGTGCTTGAATTTCCAGAGCGGTGCCGCGATCGAGGTTGCCGGTAGGTTCATCCAATAATACACAGGCCGGCTCAGTTACCAGGGCGCGCGCAATCGCAACCCGCTGGCGCTCACCGCCGGAAAGCTCCGCTGGCTTATGGCTGGCCCTGTCAGCCAGACCCACTCTCGCCAATATGCTTTGGCTGCGCCTCTCAACTTCCGGAGTGGCGAGACCCGCAATCAACAACGGCATAGCGACATTTTCGGCGGCCGTGAACTCGTTGAGTAAATGGTGGAACTGATAAACGAATCCAAGATATTTATTGCGCAACTGACCGCGCTCGGTCTCGTTCACAGTAGCGAGGTCTTTGCCCGCCACCAGTACTTGCCCACTACTGGGCAGGTCTAATCCTCCCAGCATATTGAGCAAGGTAGTTTTGCCGGAACCAGAGCTGCCGACGATTGCCACTTGTTCCCCTGCTTCAATCTGCAGCGAAACACCTTTTAACACTTCTACGTCCTGCGGACCTTCGGTGTAAATCTTCTTTATATTCCTGCATTCGATGACTGTAGTCATAGCCGCTATCCATTTTCCCCTATTCGTATCGCAGCACTTCTGCTGGTTGGACACAGCTGGCTCGATAAGCTGGATAGAGCGTTGCAAGAAAGCACACCAGAAGCGCGAGTGCGCATATTATGTAGACTTCCACAAAGTTAACTTCAGTCTCCAGGTGAGAGAGCAAATAGATGTTCGCCCCTTCGAATGTTGAATTAACAAAGCGTTCGAGACCCAGGCTGATGTTGGTAATGTTATTTGCGAGCCCTATTCCAAGGACGGCGCCAATGCCAGTGCCAATCGTTCCTGCCACCAGCCCCTGCAGAATGAAAATTTTCATTATGGTCTGACGGCTCGCGCCCATTGTTCGAAGAATAGCGATGTCGGCACTTTTGTCGGAAACCACCATCACCAGAGTGGAGATAATATTCACAGCGCCAATGACCACTATCATCAACAGCATAAATGTGGTGAGGAACTTTTCCATATTGAGTGCGTTAAATAAACTGGCCTGCACTTCATTCCAGGGCGCGACTTCAAGTTGCGGGGCATCTGCCAGTGCCTGGCCAGCTATTTGCCCAGCATTGTCGACGTCATCGACCCGGAGGCGAAGCTGTAAGTTGACCCCAGGATCATTTTCGAAAAGCTCTTGGGCTGTTTCCAGATTAACCAGGGCAATGTTGTTATTTCCATAGAGTCCGAAATCAGCAAAACCCAACACATCGAAGCCCTGACTATCGTCCAGCTGCCTCCCCAGGAGACTGCGAAGGCCAAGGACGGTGACATCGGTATTGCTGTATATGCCCAGCTGACCAGCCAACTGGGCACCCAGAATTATGCCATTCTCGGTTTCGCTCAGCTGGGTGATAAGTTCCCGAAATACACTGCGGGCAGACTCATTAACCGAAAGCTCAAGCTTAGGGTCAATTCCCCTCACCCGGATAAACCCGGTCTCGCCCTGATGCGTAATCGTTGCCTCGCCCTCTATAAAAGGGGCTGCGGCCAGTATTGACGCTGAATTGAGGGCCAGGCTTCTGGCATCTGTCCAGCTCTGATTCAGATCGCTGCCCGATACCGTTACATGGGGAACAGACTTCAGTGCTTCGTCCCTCAGCGTGGTGATTGAACCATTGATGACCGACATGGCGACAATGAGTATGAGCACACCAAGACTTACCCCAAGCATCGAAATAAGCGAAACGAAAGAGAGCAGCAGATTGTGTTTGCGCGCCAGCGAGTAGCGTAGCCCAACAAACAGTGAAAAAGGTTTAAGCATGCTGCGAGTGCTCATAAGCCCGGATCAATGCTGCAGGCATGATTAAGGCAAACCTTTATCATACACAGCAGCAGCCGGGTTGGAACCAGACCTAGCCCGAAAGTTTAGGCCTGCAATTGGTCTGAGTATCGTTGCAGCAGCCGCTGCACAGTTTTGAAACTAATCGGCATCACAGGAGTGGAGACTTCACTGGAAATCGCGCGCAATGACTTGCCCTGCCTCTTGAGTTCCATGATCTTCTTGAGCACACGCTGCTCCATTGGGTTTTCGATCAGACGCCCATTTTCATGGATCATATATCCGAACGGGCGACTGCCGCCGAGATAGCGGCCCTGTTTGCGCTGTCGCTGCTTGACGCCCTTGATGCGTTCCGCGGACTTGCGTTTTTCGAGAGCAGAAAATAGCGCTGCGACCCGGGTAAAGCTTACCGTCAGGTCCTGGTCAGTGACATCGCCATTGAGCTCCACGATGTGCAGCTGAACCTGCCTGTCCCTAAGTTGCCGGATAAGTTTTACGGCTTCCTGGCTGGAACTGACGATGCGTTCCAGCTTGCTGCAAAGCACAATATCCCCAGCTTGGAGCGCCTGAAACAGCTGCTTGCCATTTTCGCGCTTCACGAATTCCTGGTTCCAGTTGCAGTAACTGTCGCGGATGCTTTCCGTCATGTACCAACTGCGGCCGAGGCAATAAGTCTGCATAGACAAAAGCTCTGGCTCGAGAATTCCGTCCAGTTCGTCTTTTTCCATCGCATCTTCCAACTCGGAAGTGCGGCAATAGGAATATATGGTCATCGATCAATCCCACCCCTGATAGATTGCTAAGACCTGAAGCTGGCCACAAGTCCCATGTACGGGGACAAGCATAGCCTCCGCGGTTCGGGATCAGCCTCAGGCTAATTTATATTCAATTGACAGGCTTTGCCGATTTCTGATGATTACTGGCGCTGAAATCAGCACCAATCGCGTGTGTTATGTGTCTGTGTATTGACAAAGCCACGTCGTAAGCTATTTTAACCACAGCAAATTTTTCGAATCAAGGAATCCCAGACTGCAAAGGGCCCCGTTGTTCATTCTCGCTTCGGAATTAGGGGGCTGCTTCCCAGTTTGTTGCAATAATCAGCGCATGCCTTTGTTTTGCCGCAATATTTCTTGTTCCTGAATGCTTGGACTTATTGAGTCGAATACGCATTGCTGATATATTCGAGAACAATTCTACCCTTGGGCCCCGGTTACAGATTAGCCAGGTGATGCTCAGGCTGGATTGGCGCGCAAACTGGCCGATCTCATAGTGGTAGAAGCAAGAATAGATACGCAGAAACACGCTCGGCACAGCATGTGATGGCCAGTTGCCATCGATTAATCTCATCGCTAGCCCTGTTTCCCTGGCGCAACCAGGTTCGAATTGACAGTTGGCGTAGTGCGTAGAACTTCGACAGTTCATAGAAGAGCAGTTAGCCGAATTAGTTGGCACGCGGCCAAGTAGCCGCTTCTGTCTCGCTTAGACTGAATTTTATTTAAGGCCGCAGCGCTAAATGCCCGGCCATTTAAAGAGATAGCAATTTAGAAATAGTTTTCGAGAAGACCCGCGCGAATGGTCATAACAGGACCAAGCGCTGGGTAGCGTAGCAAGATTTAGGTAGGTTTTTTCATTCAAAACAACAAGTTAAATTGGGTATGTAGAAGTACCCCCAGGTAGTACGATGGTACTGCGGGCTACTGTCCGTAGCACAATAATCTCGCTTTAACTTTTGCTTTCCGCCTACTTTGCTGCACGGGCCGTGATCACGGCTTTTTAGGCGCATCACTGCGCCTCCTCCTTTCGATGACTCTTCCTGAGCTTGCTGTCCGCTAATAAGGAAAGTAACTCACATGAAACGCATGTTGATAAATGCTACGCAGGAAGAGGAACTCCGCGTAGCGCTGGTAGATGGCCAACGTTTGTACGATTTGGACATCGAAAATCGCACACGCATTCAAAAGAAAGCCAATATTTACAAGGGTAAAGTGACGCGGGTTGAACCTAGTCTCGAAGCCGCTTTCGTAGATTTCGGCGCAGAACGCCACGGTTTCCTGCCACTTAAGGAAATTGCGCGACAGTATTACAAATCTGATTCGTCTCGCAGTGGTGACAAGTCCACCATTAAAGATCTAGTTTCTGAAGGCACCGAAGTCATCGTTCAGGTGGAAAAGGAAGAGCGCGGCAATAAAGGTGCTGCACTCACAACCTATGTCAGCCTGGCCGGCCGATATCTGGTTCTAATGCCAAACAACCCCAAAGCGGGGGGTATATCCCGTCGTATTGAGGGGGATGACCGCTCCGAAATCCGCGAAGCACTGAGAGCTCTTGAGATACCTGATGGTATGGGCCTGATTGTGCGCACAGCTGGTGTCGGCAAAGAACATGAAGAACTGCAGTGGGACCTCGATTACCTGCTAGCGCTTTGGGATGCAATCCAGGAAGCAGGCGCCCAAAAGGCAGCCCCCTTCCTGGTTTATGCGGAAAGCAATGTCATTATTCGCACTATTCGAGACTATCTGCGTAAGGAAATTGGAGAGGTCTTGCTGGATACCGAAGAGGCCCACGCCGAGGCATTGAGCTTCATCAAGCAGGTGATGCCCCAGTATGAGAACCGTATCAAGCTGTATGATGACAAGCTGCCGCTGTTCAATCGCTATCAAATTGAAGCCCAGATTGAGAGCGCCTTTGAGCGTGAAGTGACACTGCCATCCGGTGGTTCAGTGGTCATCGACCCTACTGAGGCCCTGATTTCCATCGACATCAACTCTTCTCGCGCTACCCGTGGCGCCGATATCGAAGAGACAGCGCTAAATACCAACCTTGAAGCCGCAGACGAGATCGCCAGGCAACTGCGCCTAAGGGATATGGGCGGCCTTGTTGTCATCGATTTCATTGATATGACATCGAATCGCAATCAGCGCGAAGTAGAGAATCGTATGCGCGCTGCACTTGAGTCCGATCGCGCGCGTGTTCAGGTAGGACGTATTTCCCGGTTTGGCCTGCTGGAAATGTCGCGCCAGCGCTTGCGCCCCTCTCTCGGAGAAACCCATGCCATTGTATGCCCACGCTGCAGTGGTCAAGGCTCTATTCGGGATGTGGAATCTCTTGCGCTTTCTATATTGCGTATCATTCAAGAGGAAGCTAACAAGCAGAAGAGTATGGAGGTTAAAGTTACTGTACCGATCATCGTATCCTCCTACCTGCTGAATGAAAAACGGGCTGCCGTCACCGAAATCGAGGAGCAAAGCAAGACCAAGGTGATTGTTGTTCCTAATCCTGAGCTGCAGACTCCACATTATGAGATTACTGGGGTCAACAAACATGCAGAAACTTATGAGGTAGACGCAACTTCAGAACCCGAGCAGGCACCGAAAGTTAAACCTGATGCGCCTCAGGAAGCTGCGGTACAGAAACCTACAGTAAGTAACAAGCCTGTCGAGCGCACGCCTCCTCCAAAGAAAGGGATTATCGCCTCGCTTCTTGCCAGCATAACTGGATTGTTTTCAAGTAATGAGGAAGAGAAGAAACCAGCAGCACGAGATCGAGGTCAAAATCGCCGCGGTGGACGCAATAATCGATCACGCAATCAGCGCGGCCAACAGTCCCGCGGGGAACGTAAAGACAATCAGTCGCGCCAGGCTGACGGTGGCCGAAAGCCGCAGGATCAGAAACGCCGCAGGCCGCAGGGTAAATTAGACGGCCGCACAGAAAATCGACCAGAAAGGAACGCTGAAAGATCCGAAAGAAGTCCCAGAGGCGAAGGCGGCGATAAGCAGAACGAACGTGATTCACGTCAACGACGCGACAACCGCGAAGGTCGCCCAGATCGTGACAATCGTGACGGCAGAGATAATAGAGATAATAGAGATAACAAAGAAGCCAGATCTAACAGAGATGGCCGCGACAACAAAGCAGCGCAAGGCGATGCACGGCAGGAACACGGCAAAGGCGGTGAAGGCTCGGGTGGTAAGCGTCGTTCCGGAGAACGCAGACCACGCAACAACACCCAGCGCAGACGTGGCCCGCGCCCAGAAAATGACGCTAGCCAGAAGCTTGAAGACGCTAATGGGAACACAGCTGCCACTGAGGCGGCAGTTAGCGAGCAACAGCGTGCACCCCATGTTGCCGCCAAGGCGCCAGTAGTCTCCGAAGCTACAGTACAAGAAACTGAGAAGCCGACTGAATCGCCAGCAGTTAACACGGTTGAATCAGCCCCCGCGCAAAACCAGTCGATTGAGAACAGAGCTGAACCTGTTGCACCCAAAACTGAGTCGGCGCCGCAGCAGGAGTCCACAACTACCAGTAATGCAAATGCTGTTGCTGAAAAGCTGGAAGCGACCGAAACTGGCCAGGAGGGTGGATCCGATCAGGTTACTGAGACGCAAGGCCGAAAGCCTTCAAGACACAGAAAAAGACCAGCGACTGCAAGTGAAGCCAGCACTGAGCCCAAATCAAGCCCGGAATCTAACGTCGGTGCCGCAGCACCAGACAATACAGAGACCCAGTCTGAGTCTCGTTCTGAGCCTAAGCCTCAGAATACCCCAGAAGCCAAGCTTGAACCCAAGCCTGCTCCAGCAACAGAGCCTGTAACCAAAGTCGCTACGCCACGTCCTGGTGGTCGTGCACCAAACGACCCAAGGGAAATTCGCAAGCGACAATTAGCTGAACAACAGCAGGGTGCAGCTAGCGAATAGCTTGAATTGACACAAAAAAAAAGCCCGGCAATCGCCGGGCTTTTTTGTTCTGGCTTTCATTACTTAAAGGACAGCTGCAAGTTCCGGCAAAGCCTGAAACAGATCCGCTACCAAGCCATAGTCAGCTACCTGAAAAATTGGC